>CBFIDJ010000001.1:0-248107 GCA_965661375.1 Oceanicoccus sp.
GCACTTAAAACTGCACAGCAACAAACAAGCGACAGAGAATACGATAAGGCTGAACAACTACTGACGGATACATCGCCTCTGACTGACTTACTCAGTGACAAAACTCTAGCAGCCCAATTCAAGCAGGCTTCCAGTGATAACCGCAACCAGAAAAATCGCTACTATCGCGATCAACAACTCGCCCGGGCATTAAACAATGCCAAAAATGCGAAAACCGCCAGACAGGCGGCGCAGTACTATCAGCAAGCCCTGCAAATTTCACCGAACAACCAGCAGGCCAAAGCCGGGCTTCGCAGCAATAGCTCTGCGCTATTGAGCAATATCAAAAGTGCTATAAATAACGGACAGCTTGACCAGGCACGGGAGCAGGTGAAAGCGGCCGAGGTCCTTCGTCAGGAAGGTGTTCTCAGCAATGATCAACTCGCCGAACTCGGACAACTGCAACGCGGACTGACGCTCTCAAGCACCGAACAGAAAGAGCTCGACATTTTATTTGATCGCTTCCGCCGCTATATGGCAGCCCCCAAAGTCACCAGCGCACATAAAATTTATCGGCGTATTATTGCCATAACCAACATTGACCCAAGGCTGCCAGACCTCCGGCAACAACTTGGCGACGGCTATCTTGATCTGGCCAAAAAAGAAGAAGCCGCTAAAGATTGGGACGATGTTATCACCTGGGCCGAACGCGGTTTAGAGGCCGCACCTGATCATGTCGCACTCAAACAGATTAAAGCCAAAGCAGAAGCCGTACCGCCGGAGGAGCGTAAACGGTTTATCTTTTTTTAGATTTGTGTTCTTTAGGCCTGTAACTCAAAGCCTTCTGTCGTTAGCATCTCCTTTCCTCACTGGACTATCTTCATTACTCGATATTCAGCAGCGCTTGGTTGACGACCATTTACGACTCTAATAAGCTCAGCAGCCCGCTGATAAAATACCCCTTTGATTAATGACAAGCCTGTGTATAGGAATAACCCATGAGCGACTTTGAAACCCTGATCTTCGAAAAACAGGACGGTCTTGCCAAGATCACCCTGAACCGACCTGAAACGGCCAATGGCATCAATATTCCACTGGCCAAAGAGCTGATGGCTGTGGCCAGTGACTGTCACGATGATGAATCGGTTCGAGCTGTATTATTAACTGGTATGGGCAAGCGTTTCTGCGCCGGTGGCGATCTTAAAAGTTTTCTGGAAAGCGACGAAACCGTCAGTGCTCAGCTGAGAGAAGTGACCTTTAATTTTCACGGTGCGATCAGTCGATTCGCGCGCATGAATGCCCCCCTTATCATTGCCGTTAACGGTGCTGCAGCCGGTGCGGGTTTCAGCCTGGCGGTAGCGGGTGACCTGGTCATTGCCGCTGAGGCTGCCAAATTCACCATGGCCTACACCGGGGTGGGTATGTCGCCCGATGGCAGCTCCAGCTATTTTCTGCCGCGATTGATAGGCTTGCGCAAGACGCAGGAACTGATGCTGACCAATCGTACCCTCACCGCACAGGAGGCTTTCGAGTGGGGCCTGGTAAATAAAGTCGTCGCCAATGACGATGTGGTAACCGAAGCAGAAGCATTGGCCAGACAATTAGCCCAAGGGCCGACTAACTCCTATGGGGCCGTTAAAAAGTTATTACTGGAAACCTTTGATAACGGGCTTGAAACACAGCTTGAGCGCGAAACCCACTTTATAGCGGCCATGAGTAAATTTGAAGACGGACAGGAAGGCATCAAAGCCTTTGCTGAAAAGCGTGCGCCTAACTTCAAAGGTAAATAGCCTATTTCTCAATCAAACACCAACAATCAACCACCAAATACACAAGGAGCCGGGCAATGCGGTATCTACACACCATGGTTCGCGTTAGCGACCTAGACGCGTCTCTTGATTTTTATTGCGACAAACTGGGATTAGTCGAAGCCTCCCGGGTGGATAATGAGAAAGGTCAGTTTACACTGGTGTTTCTGGTTGCGCCTGAAGACGCCGCCAACTTCCAGCAACATAAATCACCGGCGATTGAGCTAACCTACAACTGGGATGAATCCGGTTATGCCGGTGGCCGCAACTTTGGCCATCTGGCTTTTGCGGTAGACAATATCTATGACACCTGCCAGAGAATAATGGATGCAGGCATCACCATTAACCGCCCTCCCCGCTGCGGCCATATGGCCTTTATTCGTTCGCCGGACAATATCTCCATCGAACTGTTACAAAAAGGCGATGCATTGGAACCGGCCGAGCCCTGGGTCTCTATGGAAAATACCGGTGAGTGGTAGTCGGTGATTATTGATTAGACCTCAACAAAAAACCGCAGTTTTTACTGCGGTTTTTTCATTTAAGCCCTGCTGAAAATTCTAATAGAATTTAACGCAGGCTCTCGTTGATATTTCTCAACACTTTCTCACCCGGACATAAATCCCCTTCATTTAATGCTCGTAAGGGTTTATGCGATGACCCGATGGTCTCATGTAAATCCTGAGAGTCCGGGTCCATATACAGCAGGCCGGTAAGAATCTGATCCTTAGCCTTGTAATCTTTGATCAACGCCAATGCAGATCGGCGGCTGTGGATATCCAGCTTTTCATCAGCTTTATGCAGGTGCACCACCGAGCCATCATGCAGCGTCACTTCCTGCGAGGTTCCGGCCTCATAGCTGGTCTTGATTTCATCTTTCATCGGCACATAATCCACTGTACCTGTAGCCGCAAGATGATCACGTACATGTTCATAACCCTTAGTAGAGCCTGGATTATTATTGAAGGTCACACAGGGCGAAATGACATCGATGAACGCAAAACCCTGATGGGCAATGGCCGCTTTAATCAGTGGAATTAACTGCTGTTTATCTCCGGAGAAGCTTCTGGCCACAAAGGTAGCACCTAACTGCAAGGCCACACTGGCAAGATCAATCGGTTCAAAGGGATTAGGTTCACCCTTCTTGCTCATTGAACCGACATCGGCCGTTGCCGAATCCTGTCCTTTCGTCAGTCCATAGCAGCCGTTATTTTCCACGATATACATCATATTCAAATTACGGCGTACAGCATGAGCAAACTGCCCCATCCCAATCGAGGCGGTATCGCCATCGCCGGACACGCCGATATAAATCATATCGCGATTGGCCATATTGGCACCGGTGGCAACCGAAGGCATACGACCATGCACCGAGTTAAAGCCGTGGGAGCTGCCGAGAAAATAGGTCGGCGTTTTTGAAGAACAACCAATACCTGATAGCTTGGCCACATTGTGCGGAGCAATCGATAATTCAAAAATCGCCTGTACTATCGCACCACTAATCGAATCGTGACCGCAACCCGCGCAGAGCGTGGAAATAGCCCCTTCGTAATTTTTCTTGGTAAACCCCAGGTCGTTAACCGGTAACTCGGGGTGTCGAAAATTTGGTCTTAAATAGCTCACGTTATCTCACCCCTTACTTGGATTCTTTTTTGGCTTTGCTGCGAATCGGTGTCACCTTCGCGCCGCTCATATAATCGTTAATTTTATCCTGAATAAATTGAGCGGTAATCGGCATGCCATCGTAGTTCAAAATCGGGATAAGATGCTTGGGATCAATATCGCAGTCATTCACCAGCAGCGAGCGCATCTGCGCATCACGGTTTTGTTCGACCAAAAAAACCGTATCGTGTTGCTCAACAAAATCTTCAATTTCCTTAGCAAAAGGAAAGGCTCTTATACGACAGCTGTCAATGAATAGGCCCTCATCTGCCAGGTAATCCAGCGCCTCCATGGTGGAATCCATGCTGGTGCCATAATGCAAAACGCCTACGCTGGTTTTACTTTTGGCCTTGGTAATAACCGGCGCAGGCACATATTGCTTAGCGGTTTCCCACTTGTGTAACAGGCGCTCCATATTTTTCACATATTCGTCACCGTCTTCGGTATACACCGCGTATTCATCACGAGACGTACCACGAGTGAAGAAGGAACCCTTGGTCGGGTGCGTACCGGGATAAGTACGATAGGGAATACCATCGCCATCAACGTCCAGATAACGACCAAATCGCTCAGTCATATTTTCCAGGTCTTCGGCAGAAAACACTTTACCGCGCTTATAGGTGCGGTTGTCATCCCATTCCAACGGGTCAGACATATTGTCATTCATACCGAGGTCGAGGTCCGTCAGCATAATGATCGGCGTTTGTAACTGCTCGGCCAAATCAAAAGCCTCAGCAGTCATTTCAAAACACTCCTTCGGCGTCGAGGGTATTACCAACACATGCTTGGTATCACCGTGCGAAGCATAGGCACAGGCCATGACATCGGACTGCTGAGTACGCGTTGGCATGCCCGTGGAAGGACCGGTGCGCTGCACATCAATCAGCACTGCAGGAATTTCAGCAAAATAAGCCAGGCCCAAAAACTCACTCATCAAAGAGATACCGGGACCGCTGGTGGCGGTAAACGCACGCGCCCCATTCCAACTGGCGCCAATCACCATACCAATCGCGGCCAGCTCATCCTCAGCTTGAATGATGGCATAATTTTTATTGCCGGTGCCCGGATCGATCCGCAGGCGTTTACAGTATTTTTCAAAACCTTCAACGACGGATGTGGAGGGCGTAATCGGATACCAACCCGCCATGGTGGCGCCTCCGTAAACAGCACCCAGGCCGCAGGCGGTATTGCCATCGATCAGAATTTTGTCGCCCAAATTATCGCGGCGCTCAAGCGTGACACCTAAGGGACAATCAAAATGTTTTTTCGCATATTGAAAGCCCAATTCCATCGCGTGAATATTCGGCGCGATTAGTTTTTCCTTGCCTTTAAACTGGTCGGCAATTAAACCCGTCAGCACATCAAATTCAATATTTAACAGGGCCGCTAAGGCGCCCACATAAATCACATTTTTAAACAGCTGACGCTGGCGTGCATCCTGATATTCTTCCAGGCAGATTCGGGTCAGCGGTAAACCGATAAAGTTAATATCGTTACGCAACAAACGAAGATCCAGTGCCTTGGTATTGTCATAGACAAAATAACCGCCGGGCGACACTTCCTGTATATCCCTGGCCATGCTCTGTGGATTGACACACACCAGCATATCGACTCCACCGCGACGGCCGATATACCCCTTGTCGCTGACGCGCACTTCATACCAGGTAGGAAGACCCTGAATATTCGAAGGGAAAATATTTTTAGGGCTTACCGATAAACCCATGCGAAAAACTGCCTTGGCAAACATATTGTTAGCGCTGGCAGAACCGGTTCCATTAACGTTGGCAAAACGAATCACCAAATCATTAACAGATGTAATATTGTTAACTGTAGTCATAATTTAATTCCGCCCTTTAACCAACAACGCCAGTGCTGCTTCCAGCCTTGGTGACTTCATACAGGAATTTTTGCATGTCCCAGGCTGCTGTCGGGCATCGCTCCGCACAAAGGCCACAGTGCAGGCACACATTTTCGTCTTTCACCATAATCCGTTTGGTCGGCAGATTACCTTCAGACACATAAAGGTCCTGCGCCAGGTTATTAGCTGGTGCGCTTAAACGGGAGCGCAGTTCCGCCTCCTCTTCTGCCGGCGGGGTAAAGGTGATGCAATCCGTCGGGCAAATATCCACACAGGCATCGCACTCGATACACTTCGATTCGATGAATACTGTTTGCGCATCACAGTTCAAACAGCGCTGGGCTTCAGCAAAACCGGTATTGGTATCGAAACCCAGTTCAACTTCCATTTTCCGGTCGCTGAGGCTTAACTGAACTTCGGCATGGGGCACGGCATAGCGAACGTCGTCAACCACATTGCTGTCATAACTCCACTCGTGAATACCCATTTTCTGGCTAACAAGATTTGTGTAGGGTGCCGGACGATCGAGAACACTCTTGCCATTTAAAAACAGATCGATAGACACGGCCGCCTGATGACCATGGGCCACGGCGGTAATCACATTTTCCGGACCAAAGGCCGCATCACCGCCAAAGAAAACCTTAGGATTGGTTGACTGGAAAGACTCACGATCAACGACAGGCATATCCCATTTACCAAACTCAAGGCCGATATCTCTTTCAATCCAGGGAAAGGCATTATCCTGACCTATGGCGATACAGACATCGTCACACTCAACCACGACAGGCTCCTCACCCAGAGAAACCAGCGAACGTTTACCGTTGTCGTCGTATTCGGCACGCACCCGGTCAAACTTCATCGCCACTAATTTGCCATCCTCGTGAACAAATTCCAACGGCACGTGGTTTTCCAACATGGGAACGCCTTCACGCTCCGCGTCTTCAATTTCCCAGGGGGACGCTTTCATTTCGGTACGCGGG
The DNA here is from genome assembly GCA_965661375.1 of Oceanicoccus sp. GTDB lineage: Bacteria > Pseudomonadota > Gammaproteobacteria > Pseudomonadales > Dasaniaceae > Oceanicoccus. The sequence continues at coordinate 6,285 of CBFIDJ010000001.1, forward strand.
CTGCGGACAATGACTTTGACTTCATCAGCACCCAGGCGCAATGAGGTACGGCAGCAGTCCATCGCGGTATTACCACCACCTAACACAATCACTTTCTTGCCAATTTTATCGATGTGCTCAAAGGCCACACTGGAGAGCCAGTCAATACCGATATGAATATTGTCTGCTGCTTCCTCACGACCGGGGATATTCAGGTCGCGCCCACGTGGGGCACCGGTGCCGACAAACACCGCGTCGTAGTTTTTATCAAGAATGGCTTTCAGGCTATCGACATAGTGGTTGTAGTGTGTCACCACTCCCATGTCGGTAATGTAATTCACTTCCTGATCCAGCACCTGTACCGGCAGACGGAAAGACGGAATCTGGCTACGCATAAAACCGCCACCCGCAGGCTGGTCGTCGTAGAGATCAATGGAATAGCCTAGCGGCATCAGGTCGCGGGCGACTGTCAAAGAAGCAGGACCAGCACCAATCACAGCGACCCGTTTGCCATTTTTCTGTTTTGGAATCGCCGGCATCATGGCGCTGAAATCAGCATCAACTTTGTTATCAGCAGCGACCCGTTTTAAGCGACAAATCGCTACCGGCTCTTCTTCTATCCGGCCACGGCGGCAGGCAGGTTCACAGGGGCGATCGCAGGTACGACCCAGCACACCGGGGAACACATTGGATTCCCAGTTGATCATATAGGCTTCGGTGTAACGGCCTGCAGCAATTAGACGAATGTATTCAGGTACTGGTGTATGCGCTGGACAGGCATACTGGCAATCCACCACCTTATGAAAATATTCCGGATCATTGATATCTGTTGGTTTCAAAACTGCCTTCCCGATAAATGGTAATTCAATTGGCTTCCACAGGGGCGTTGACCACCCTCTTTTGGGAAAAGTTGCCCGCATCCAATTCAATACAGACAAACCGGGGAATTAAAACATAACAGGCAGAAAAATTCAGCCGAAAAACTGAGATTTAGATTATAAAATAGTAAGAATGCGTACCAGGAAGTAACAGGAAAGCCTGGCTACGGACAAACCGAGCAGCGCCTGATTACATACTCTCATTAGTAGATAAAGTTCTCGAGCTTCCTGCAGCTCGGCCGGTAGTCACTCGCTTACCAGAACTGCCACCAGGGACTCTGTAAATCTTTTTCACAGCCATTCAGCTGTGAGGTATATCGACGCGCTCTGGCGGAGACTTTTTTGGCTACGGTTTGTAACCAGGGCTTATTTTTAAAGGTTCGTCGATTAAAGCCGCCATGCCCTTCATGATAGGCCAGGTAAAGATGATAAGCATCATTGGGGTCGATCTTACTTTTCCTGCGGCTGACGCTGTTGTACCAGCCAATAAAGTCGATCGCATCATCAAAGTCATCACGATCCGCCCCATAATTACCGCTACTGCGAATATACCATTCCCAGGTTGCATCTTTGGCTTGAGAATAACCGTAGGCATCCGAAGGTCGAGGCCCCGGGAAAATCCACAAAATTTTACTGCGCGGGGGCTTGGCCTTCTGCGCAAAGCGGGACTCCTGATGCATAATCGCCATCATCACTGGAATGGGCGAATACCAGTTGCTACGAGCATCCTCGGCGGCATCATACCAGCCATCCTTCTCCCGGAAGATTTCACAGAGATCGTCCTGGTTTCTGGGTGGGCTTACGGTACAGGCTGATAACAGCAAACTGGCGATAACAACAATCAGCGAAACTCTACGCGGAACATTGCACGAAAAATTGCGCTGGTACTGCTGAGGAGGAATATCATTATTTTTCATACTATTTATCTAGTCGATTCCTCTTATTTGTCCAGCATAGATTAAATGCTACAGCGCTAGCTGTACCCGTTAAGCAGCGCCAGAAAAGCGGCCTCATCGATCACCTCAACCCCTAACTCCTCTGCCTTTGTGAGTTTAGAACCCGCTCCTGGCCCGGCAATCACACAGTGGGTTTTTTTAGAGACACTGCCGGCAACTTTCGCCCCGAGCGCCACCAGCTTTTCCTTGGCTTCATCGCGAGTCATCTCTTCCAGTGTGCCGGTCACCACATAGGTCAAACCCAGCAGCGGCAACTCATCGGGACTCTTAACTTCAAAGTCCTCCCAGTGAATACCGACCTCCTGCAACGCGGTAATTAACTCCTGACTGTGTTCGCCAGCAAAAAAATCATGCACATGCCGGGCAACAATGGGGCCCACATCGGCCACGGCCAGCAAAGCTTCTTCATCGGCTTTTTGAATCGCTTCCAAGGATCCAAAATGCTTGGCCAGATTCACCGCTGTCGCTTCGCCCACCTCACGAATCCCCAGAGAAAAAAGAAACTTGGGTAAAGTCGTCGCTTTACTTGCATCCAGAGCTGCAACCAGATTTTCTGCAGATTTCTGCCCCATTCTTTCCAGCGCAGCCAATTGCGGCACAGTCAGGTGATACAAATCCGACACGGTTTGAATCAACTGTTCATCCACCAGTTGCTCAACTAACTTGTCACCCAGGCCGTCAATATCCATTGCCTTGCGTGAGGCAAAATGTTTAATCGCTTCTTTTTGCTGGGCACCGCAAACCAGTGCCCCCATACAGCGCGTTACCGCCTCTCCCTCAGCGCGTTCTACGGGCGACTCACACACCGGACAAGTTTCGGGAAACTGAATATCAATAACATTGTCCGGGCGTTGCTCCAACACCACTTTAACCACTTGCGGAATCACATCACCCGCCCGACGAACCACGACCGTATCGTTAATTTTTACCCCGAGCCGATCAATTTCATCACGATTATGCAGCGTGGCATTGCTTACGGTGACGCCCCCGACAAAAACCGGCGCCAGTCGCGCAACCGGCGTAATCGCCCCGGTGCGACCTACCTGAAAATCAACACCAAGTAATTGGGTGATCTCTTCCTGCGCAGGGAATTTATGCGCAATGGCCCAGCGCGGACCTCGCGCAGTAAAACCCAACTCTCGCTGCAAGCGCAGGTCATCGACCTTGTAAACTATGCCATCGATGTCATAGGGCAGTTCATCGCGCTTGGCCAATAGATAATCGTGGTAGGCCAGGCATTCATCAACACCCTGCACAACCCGCATTTCGGAGTTAATGCGAAAGCCCCATTGCCGCAGCTGTTTTAAAATCTCGCTATGCTGCGATGGCAGGCTGCCACCCTCGACCACGCCAATGCTATAACAACACATTTCCAACGGGCGCTGCGCGGTCAGTTTGGCATCCAGTTGTCGCAAACTGCCAGCGGCGGCATTGCGTGGATTCACAAACAGCTTGTCACCCTTTTCCAGCGCTTTTTTATTCAGTGCTTCGAAGCCCTTTTTAGGCATATAGATCTCACCGCGCACCTCCAGCAACTCGGGAAAACCCTCGCCCATTAACACCGTCGGGATGGAGCGAATGGTTTTAACGTTATGCGTAATATCCTCACCCACCGTGCCATCACCACGGGTAGCACCTCGAACCAGCCTGCCATTGCGATACAGCAGACTAACCGCAGCGCCATCCAGCTTGGGCTCACAGGAAAAAGTGACAGGCGCCTCCTGGTCCAGCCGATCCTGAATGCGACGGCCAAAGTCCTGCAGCTCCTCAGGGTTGAATACATTGTCCAGCGACAACATGGGCATCTCGTGAATGACCTGAGAAAATCCCTCCAGTGGCTCGGCCCCCACTCGCTGGGTGGGAGAGTCCTCTGTAACCAGGTCGGGATAGTCAGACTCCAACTGCTGTAACTCCCGCATCAAGCGATCGTACTCAGCGTCGGGCACCGAGGGGTCATCAAGAGCGTAGTAGCGGTAATTATGCTGATTAATACTGTCGCGCAGCTGTTGTAACTGCTGCTCAATATCGGAGGGCTTGGCCATGTATGCGGGTAGGTCCCCTGAAATGGTGGTGGTTAAAGAATGGACTGTTACAGAAAGACGTGAATATAAAAAGGTTTATGACAGAAAACGGAATCACTGAAATTTTTAATACGGGACATTTTCATCAAACATGGGTTAGCTGACGTCGTTCAAATTCCTGTAGCCTTTGACGGCAATGCTCCAAGGTCTGATTGGTCATGGCGCTACGCGAATCATCCAGCAATTCCCCATTTAAATTCGTCACCAGGCATTGTGCCGTCTCAACCATACATTCAAAGGCCTTGATGGGCTGCTCGGGGCCCGGCACACTCATAAAAAAGCAAACACCCGGCGTGGTGAAGTCGTCAATTTTTTCCAGATCAAAGGTGCCCGGTTCCACACTGTTAGCCATGCTGAATTGTACCGCGCCCTTGCCGCCGGATTTTTCATAGCGATGAAAAATATTCATATCGCCAAATCGCAGATCACAGGCCAGCAGAATATGCAGCAAATCAGGGCCCTTGAATGGCGCACCTTTGGCAGCAACATTAATAATTAAAACTTCTTCAGGCTCAACCGCCGGCTTCGAGGCAGCTTTATCTTGAGTGGCATGAGACTGTGGGGCGGCGCGCTTGCTTTTCTTCTGATCAGTATAGGCGCCCGCATTGGACAGAACATAGGATTGCTCCTCTTTGGCATCTTCCGAGGAGAGTTCAGGCTCGGACTTTGGACTCAGCGACTCCTGCTCGTCATCGCCAGCGTCGCTATTGTCACCATCATCCAGGGCCGAAAAGCTTTCTACCTCATAATCAAACAAATCTGCTGACAGTTGCTGGTCATCCACATCCATCAACATCGGTACGGACTGTTCGAGGTCGAGCCTACCATCATCATCCCGAGCATTACGACCAACCACCCGGGCACCGCCATTAGGTAGCTCGCTGGACAGCGGCAGGTCTTCCTCGGGGTCACCGGCATTAATAAATTGTTTGTTGAGAGACATTCGAATCTTGCCGCGACGCTCCTGGCGCATACGCCGAAAACCATCAAGCAGCACTGCCAAAATCAGCAGCACACCGACAATAATCATCCAATCACGAACACCGAATTCCAAGCCAACTACCCTATCGATCAGTTATAAAAGACCCGTTGTGTACTGAATGGCACCTACTTTAAGGCAAACATCCCCTGAATTGTCATTCCAGCGAAGGCGGGAATCCAGGTTGTTCGGTGTGTTATCTTACTGGATCCCCGCCTTCACGGGGATGACGGGTTTAAGCAAGAGCCATTCAGTTATGTGCTTATAGTTTATCCTATTGCGCGAAGCTCTCAAGTCCTTCGCACCTGCGATTACAGACCTTGCTTAACGGACAACGCTACACCGCTGCCAGTTCCGCCGCCTCATCGACATCAACCGTTACCAGACGGGATACGCCGGGTTCATGCATGGTGACACCCAGAAGCTGTTCCGCCATCTCCATCGCAATCTTGTTGTGGGTAATATAGATAAACTGTACTGACTGCGACATTTCCTTAACCAGTCGCGCATAGCGCCCAACGTTGGCATCGTCCAGTGGCGCATCCACCTCGTCCAGCATACAAAATGGTGCTGGATTCAAGCGGAAGATTGAAAAGACCAGTGCGATGGCGGTCAGCGCTTTTTCACCACCCGACAACAGGTGGATAGTGCTGTTGCGCTTGCCCGGTGGGCGCGCCATGATCGCGATACCGGTGTCCAGCAGATCGTCCCCGGTCATCTCCAGATAGGCGGTACCGCCACCAAAAACTTTGGGGAACAGCTCCTGCAAGCTGCTGTTGACCTGATCGAAGGTGTCTTTAAAGCGTTGACGAGTTTCTTTATCGATTTTGTGAATCGCATTTTCAAGCGTGCGCAGCGCCTCTTCCAGATCATCGTTCTGGGCATCCAGATAGGTTTTGCGCTCAGACTGCGATTTGTACTCATCAATCGCGGCCAGGTTGATCGGTCCCAGACGGGCAATACGACGCCCCACGCTTTCCAGATTCTCGTGCCAGGCTTTTTCTTCAGCAGTCTCTGGCAGATTAGCGAGTACCGTCTCCAGATCAAACTGAGTTTCGATAAGCTGTTCTTCGAGGGTACGACGGCGAACCTGTATACCCTGCACCTCGACCCGGCTGCGCTCCAACTCGCTGCGAACACTTTGGGTCCGGGCTTCAACACCGCTACGTTTACCCTCGGACTCACGCAGGGCATGCTCAACCTCATCGACCTTTCGCCGGGCCTCGGCCATTTCCTCTTCCACCAGCAGACGCTGTTCGAGATGCTGTTCCAGCGCCAGCTTCATTTCAGCAACCGGTTCATCCACGCCCTCAATGTTTTCCAGCAGACTTGAGCGGCGTTCTTCTAATTGCTCAACCTGAGTGCGGGTACGCTCAATATTTTCCGCCATCGAATCCAACTGCGCCCGCAGCGATTGATAGCGCATGGCTAACTGATGGGCTGAGTCTTTATCGTGACGGGCACGCTGACGCGCCTGATCCAGCACCCGGCGAGCTTCATCGCGGCGTGCCAGTAATGCTTCGCGCTGGCCGGAATCTCGCTCGATGGTTTCGATCGCCTCCGACAGGATCATCCGCGCCTCGCCGAGACTTTCCTGCTCCAGCTTGAACTGTTCTCTGCTTTCGGAGATTTCGCCATTAATGCGATCACGGCGCACGCTGATTTGCTCGACCTGTACCTGTTTGGCACTAAGTTCCGAACGCAACTCGCTATATTTACTGTTGTGGGACTGTACTTCACGTTGCAACTGTTCGCGCGCCGCTTCCAATTCGCGCAAGCTCTCGCGCCCTGATGCTAATTCTGCTTCCAGTCTCTCAACGGCTTCTGCGGTAACTGCAATTTCTGCCGTCAGTGTTTCCAGCTCCTGCTGACGCTGAATCACTCCGGCTTGCTCGTCCGAGTCCTTGGCCACGCGCAGCCAGTTGCGACCCAGCCACAAACCTTCGGGCGTGACTACAGATTCATGCGCGGCCAATTGTGAGCGCAGGGCCAACGCCGCGGGAAGATCAGCGGCGGTGTAGATACCAGCTAACAGCGCCTTCGCCTCATCGCCACTTTCTATTTTACTGACCAGAGTTTCAGTAAGACTACCGGTTGAATCCATTGAGGGACTACTATCAACCAGTGTAATACTGCCCTTTTCCAGATTGGCCACCAGCTCGGCAACGGCATCAATACCCTCAACACAGACCGCCTGCAGATGCTCACCCAGTACGGTTTCAACGGCGGTTTCCCAGCCGGTAGCAACCTTCAGGCTTTCCGCCAGTCGGGATTTATTCTCCAGCCCACTGGATTTCAACCAGTCGCTGATGGCACCCTGCTGCTGACCCAGTGCGGCCTGCTGCAAAGCTTCCAATGAAGCATGGCGACCACGCATACTTTGCAGGCGATTACGGGACTCATCAAGTTTGGAGCTGATCGCGACACTGTCATCTCGATGAGTCTGAATGGCTTCACCCTGTTGCTCCAGTTTTTGCTGGCGTTCTTCAAGCTGTAAATCGGCTTCAGCCAGCTGTTCATTCAGCAGTTCAATCTCATCTTCAACCGGACCCGCACTTAAACCGGACTTTTCTTCCTCCAGTTTTTCGATGCGCTGCTGGATGCGTTGTAGTGCCTGCTCCAGATGCTGAATACGGGACTGTTGCACCTCAGCTTTTTGTCTTGGCTCCAATGCCTGCTGGTTGAAATCATCCCACTGGTGCTGCCATTCCTGCATGGCCTCTTCAGCGGCCTGCAAGGCAGTGGCTGTCTCTTCCTCGGAGCTTTGCGCCAATTCCAGCTCGGGTTGAATCTCTTCAACTTCGGCGGTCCAACGCTGCTGCTTGTCGGTATCGGAAACCAGGTGCTCCCTGGAAGCCTGATAGTTGCGCTCGGTCTGTTGCAGATCATCCTTTAACTGACGGCTGCGTTCCTGTTGATGCTGGATAGACTGTTCTGCGCGGGCAATTTCAGCACCCACGCTGTAGAAGCGACCCTGCACCTCGTTGAACTTGTCCATCGTATCCGTGTGCACATCACGGTACTTCTCAATATCGGCATCGATGGCACGCTGCTCAGCAATCACCGACTCAAGCTTAACCTCAAGATCACGAATCGACTGCTCATAGCCCTTGACCTGGGTATCCAGTGTTTTCCATTGCAGGGCCTGTAACTGGGCCTTCAACAGGCGCTCTTCTTTTTTCAGTTCAGTGTAGCGCTCGGCGGCCTGGGCCTGGCGCTGCAAATGCTGTAACTGACGTTCCAACTCTTCGCGCAGGTCAGTCAAACGCTCCAGGTTTTCCAGCGTGCGTCGCATTCGGCTTTCGGTTTCACGGCGGCGCTCCTTGTACTTGGAAATGCCCGCCGCTTCCTCGATAAAGACCCGCAGTTCTTCAGGCTTGGCTTCAATCAAACGGGAAATCATGCCCTGTTCGATGATGGCATAACTGCGCGGCCCAAGACCGGTACCGAGGAAAATATCGGTGATATCACGACGCCGGCACTTGGTGCCATTGAGGTAGTACTCCGATATGGCTTCCCGGGTCACCTTACGACGAATGGAGATTTCAGCAAAACGGGCATACTCACCACCCACGGAGCCATCGCTATTGTCAAACACCAATTCAATGGAAGCCTGCCCCACTGGCTGGCGGTTTACCGAGCCGTTAAAAATAACGTCGGTCATGTTTTCGCCACGGAGGTTCTTGGCTGAACTTTCTCCCATAACCCAACGCACGGCATCGATGATATTGGATTTACCACAGCCGTTGGGACCGACAACACAGCCCAGATTGGAAGGAAAGGAAACAGTGGTTGGATCGACGAAGGATTTGAACCCCGCCAACTTAATACTTTTTAGTCGCATTATACTTTAGATTTAACTTCAACTTTACGAAATAAATATCTGTATTTATTATAGATTTTATATAAAAAACTTTAAAAACACAGTCGGTTAAAAAGAACGGGGGAGCCCCAAAAATATCGGCTTAGTGTATAGGTTTTGCCGCCACAGCACTACGCTGATTTGAGGCTTTTGACGTTTTTTTTACAGGGCTGTGACAGCCCCTGAAGGCCCAATATATGCCGGGTTTGCGGGGCAATGAACACCGCAATCACCGCGACTAATTAACAACCTGATCGATGACCACAGAAACTGACTGCACGCCTGCAACAGCCACTGGACTGAACAGCCCCTCAATATCCCCCGGACCTCGATTAGCAATACCGTTTTTCGAGATTCTGGCTATTACCTCAACCTGCTCAAACTTGGAAAGATTCATTCCCGGCGCCATCGCCATGGAATCATCGAGGGTGATCTGGGTGGGCAAATCCCCCACTCGAATACGCGCTACGGCCAGAGGCATTCTTGGCCCCCCTACAGCGCGGGCATAAACGAATACCGAGGCATCAGGGTCTGCCTTGATATGCTCGGCCAGGCTTACCTGAACCCGCAGGCTGGCAGCATCAGCAGCTGATTCTGTCGGTGACTCCTCAATCACGGCTTCACCATTTGCCGCCAATTGATTTCGAGCCTCTCTGATACCGGCCTCTATCATTTGCCGATTAGGCGACACTGGACCCAGCATCGGCAAAAGGCGCTGCCAGTAATCGATAGCCTGCTGGTATTTACCCAGCTCAAAATTGGCGATCCCCAACAGACCCAACACCGTCGATTGCTGTGGATTGATCGACAGTGCTTTGCTGGCGATCTCCTGCACTTTATCGGTCAAGCTGCGATTAGAGGACAGGTACAGCGACTGCGCATACTGCGCCAGCACGGAAGGGTCTTCGGGATGTACATCAGCAAGCCGCTGAAAGGCATCGGTAGCCGCCGGATAATTGCCCATTTCCAGATAGGTACTCCCCAGCAGCATCAAATAATGTGGGTCCTGAGGCTTCTGCGACAGGCGAGCGCTCAACTGTTCGACCAGTTTATCGACGGTGGCTGCGGCATCTTCGCCGGCCGCCGACTGATGGCGAGCCTGCTTTAAGGTCTGGGCGATTTCCCAATCGGCCTGGGCGCCGGTTTGCCGGTATACCAGCCAGGCAATGACAGGAATAAACAACACCAGACCCACAATAAACTTACTGGCCGGTCGCTTCAACAAACTCGTATCTACAGCAGCAGCCTGCTCCGGCACCTCTTCCAATAAACGCCGTTCCAGCTCGGTTTTAAGTTGTCCATAGGCCTCCTGAGTCAGTTTGCCATCTGCCAGCTCCTGTGAAAGTTCATTAAGCCGCTGCTCAAACATGGCCACATTGGCCGCCTGCCGATCTGCCTTGGGGGAGCTGCGGTTCAGCATCACTGGCGAGAACACAAAAAAACTGGCCAGCAATACCAATACGACCGCCACCAACAAAAACTCAGGCATTAGGTTTTACCTTTTTCTTAGTGTTAATAGATTTGGCGCTTTTTTTACCAGGGCTGTTTCCGGAGCTGTCTTTGCTATCGTCATCAGCTCCCGAGTCATGACTCGCCGTTTCGGCATGCGCTGCAGACAGTATCTGTTCTAATTTTTCCTGCTCAGCGACTTCCAGTGATGTCTCCTGATCTACCGCAGCAGTGCTCCTCTGCCTCCGATACACACTGAACATCACAAAAAGACCCAGCAGCAAAAAAATAATCGGGGACAACCACAGCAGCGCGGTTTCCGGGTTAAAACGGGGCCGGTAGAGAATAAAATCGCCATAACGCTCCACCATAAAATCCACAATCTGCTGATCACTTTTGCCATCTTGCAACATGCGATACAACTCGCGACGAAGGTCTTCGGCAATCGGTGAATTGGAACCCGACAGGTTCTGGTTCTGGCATTTGGGACAACGCAATTCTTCAATAAACTGGTGATAGCGCTCCGCCTCCAGTTCACTGTCAAACTCATAGGTTTCTATAACAGCGTAAGCTTGTGGCACTGACAGGGCCAGTATCCCCAGCGTGAACAATAATTGCGATAAGCGTATCACCCTGTCACGCCCTCCTGTGCCTGCTGCTCTTGTCGCAGCTGCTGAATTAAGGGCAGAAATTTCTCCTGCCATACTGACTCGCTGAGCGGCCCCTGATAGCGCATACGCACAAAGCCGCGATGATCAATCACATAGGTTTCCGGTGCACCGGTCACGCCCATATCCAGCCCCAAACGCCCATCGGGATCAAAAATATTAAAGCGATAGGGGTTACCCTTTTGCTGCAACCACTGCCGGGCGGCTCCGGCATCGTCCTTGTAATTAACCCCGTAAATAGTGACGTTCTTCTCGGTGGTGAGGTAGTTCAAGTAACCATGCTCGATATGACAGGAGGGGCACCAGGTCGCCCAGACATTGACCAGCGCAATCTCTCCGACTAAGTCTGCCTGCTCAAGTCTGACAGCAGGTTGCTCCAACTGAGCCAGCTGGAAACTGGGAAAGGGTTTGTTGACCAGCGCCGAAGGCAAAGCCTGTGGATTGTATTCACCCTCGTCAATGCGATTGACCATCAGATAAAAAAAGCCAGCCACAACGACAAAGCCGATTAAGGGAAGAAATAATTTAAAACGCTGCATGATGGTATTAGCTATTTCCGTTTACTGTTGGTGTTGCAATAACAGGGTTAATATCGACATGATCACACCTGGAGGCCGAACAAAAGATCTTTCTCACCTCTCAAGCCGGTTTACCATCAGGCACTTTTGCCGGCGTCCGTTGCTTGGCCATGGCGTATCGCTTATCCGCCGCCCCCAGCACACCGCCGACGGTCATCAGTATTGCACCTAACCACATCCAGCGAACAAAGGGTTTGTAATGCACCCGAACGGCCCAGGCACCGCCACCGAGGTGCTCGCCCAGCGCGACATACAGGTCGCGAAACAGCCCGGCATCAATCGCCGCCTCGGTCATCACCTGGCCTTGCTGCGCGTTATAACTTCGCTTCTGAGGATGCAAGGTGGCGATTGCGCTACCACCCTTACTGACAGTAACCACACCTTCATCACCGCGAAAGTTAGGCCCTTCGATAGCGCGCGTGCCCTGAAACTGAAAGCGATAGCCGGCGACCGTTAACTCATCACCCGGCGCCATACGCAGGTCGCGCTCAAGACTGTACTGACTGGTTAGACATACACCGAGAATGCAAAAGGCAAACCCGATATGGGCAATAATCATGCCGTAGTAGGCTCTGCTCAGGCGCTTTAAACCCGCTGACACACTGGGCGCATTGCGCAGTTTGTCTTTTATATTCAGTAGTGAACTGGCGACCAACCAGACCGCAAATAACACGGCCAGCGCAGCAAAAATATTGTACTCCTCACCGTAAAATAGCGGGAAGGCCAGACCCACCAGAACGCTGACAGCAGCAGCTGCAAGAAGCTGCATTTTTAACTGTTCAGCGCGAGTATTTTTCCAATTGGCATGAGGGCCAATCCCCAGAAAAACTGCCAGCAGGGCCATCAAGGGTACAAACACCGCATTGAAATACGGTGGCCCAACAGAGTATTTACCCAGATTGAGACCATCCATAATCAGAGGGAACAGGGTACCAAACAGCACCGTTAAACAGGCCGCCAGAAAAATCACATTATTAATCAACAGCAACATCTCCCGCGACAGCCACTCGTAATGGCTTTTACTGGAAACGGTGGGTGCTCTCAGCGCATACAGGGTTAGGGAGCCACCAATTACCATAATTAAAAAGGCGAGAATAAACAGACCACGCTCGGGATCGGCGGCAAAGGAATGCACCGAGGTAAGCACACCGGAGCGCACCAGGAAAGTACCGAGCAAGCTCAGGGAAAAGGCAAATATCGCCAGCAACACGGTCCAGCTTTTAAACACCCCGCGCTTTTCTGTCACCGCTAAGGAATGCACCAAGGCGGTACCCACCAGCCAGGGCATAAAGGAGGCGTTCTCCACCGGGTCCCAGAACCACCAGCCGCCCCAGCCCAGTTCGTAATAGGCCCACCAACTGCCAAGCGCGATACCAAGTGTCAGAAACGCCCAGGCAATATTGGTCCAGGGGCGCGACCATTTGGCCCAGGCCGCATCCAGCCTGCCACTACTCAGTGCTGCAATGGCAAAGGCAAAGGCGACGGAAAAGCCCACATAGCCGAAGTACAACATCGGTGGGTGAATGATCAGCCCCGGATCCTGCAACAGCGGATTAAGATCACTACCATCGGCGGGAAAGTTGGGTAGGTGTCGTGCAAAGGGATTAGAGGTTAACAGGGAAAATAACAGAAACCCTACCGAGATCATCCCCATCACCGACAGGACGCGGGCCAGCATATCCAGTGGCAACTGCTTACTGAAAACCGCTACCGCCAGGCTCCAAATCGACAGGATAAATACCCATAACAACAAAGACCCCTCATGGTTTCCCCACACTGCACTGAGCTTATAGACCCAGGGCAGCTGACTGTTGGAGTGGCTGGCCACAACCACCACAGAGAAATCATCCTGTAAAAACAGGTAACTCAACACCACAAAGGCAATGGCGATAAACACAAATTGACCAATCGCCAGCGACCGACTCAGCGCCATATAATAGGCATTCCCTTTTATTGCTCCCCAGAGCGGTACCCCTGCCTGTAGCAATGCCAGGCAGAGCGCCAAAATAAGTGCAAAATGTCCGTACTCTGGAATCATCGGCCAATCCCGTAATGTCTGCTTAGAAAGCCTCTTCTATCAAGGCGCTGATTGTAAATTGAATAGTCGGTTTAAACTCAGTATGAAGGGCTGCCTGCTTTGCCCTCTTTGGCTGCAGCCGCATCAAGCGCAGACTGCACCTCCGGCGGCATATAGTTTTCATCGTGTTTGGCCAGTACTTCACTGGCTTGAAAAACCCCATTTTGATCCAGCATACCGGTGGCCACCACGCCCTGTCCCTCGGCAAAAAGATCCGGCAGAATCCCGGTATACACGACGGGTACGTCAGCTTCGTAATCGGTTACCACAAAATCAACGCGAAGACTGTTCGTGTCGCGTAGTATACTCCCCTCACGTACCATGCCACCGGCACGAATCTTTTGACCCACCGGCGCCTTACCGGCAATAATCTCGGCGGGCGGGTAAAATAGATTAATATTTTCACGCAGCGCGAAACTGGCCAACGAAACAGCCACGGCCGTACCGAAGACAATAAATAGAACGATGATAAGACGCTGTTTTCTGACGGGATGCATTGCCACTATTGAACCACCACCTTAACTGTCACCTGATTACCTGCCATCTGATTAATTACTGGCTGAAAATGTCCAGAATACTCTGGACACGTTTAAAACCCTAAGGTTTCAACCCCTAATCCTGAACCGTTTTTGCCAGGGCCGATTCCGCTCGTCTCAACATCATGGCCTGCTCGACTATAAACCGGCGCTTTCTTCTTAAGGGTGCCAGTAACAAACAGAGCAGCACAATAAGTGTTAAGGCATAGACTGACCAGACAAACACACCGTGACCGCCCATAGCCATAAACGCCGCAAAACTATCGAATTTGAATTCCACTACGATAAACTCCAGCTATCAGCCCTTTCGCAATACCAATTCTTTCACCCATTTTGTATTCCGTTCACGATAGAGAATTTCACTACGGGTGTGCAACAATAAAAGCAGGGCATAAAAACAATAAAACCCGGCAATCATAACCAATAAGGGCTGTAACATATCCGGATGCATCGTCGATTCTTCAGTAAATTTGATCGTGGCCGGTTGATGCAGACTATTCCACCATTCTACGGACCAGTAGATGATAGGAACATTCACACTACCCACAAGACTCAATACCGCACAGGCCTTACTGGCCGAGATGTTATCCTCAAAGGCCTCGTATAAAGCAATAACACCGAGATACAAAAAAAACAGGATCAACATGGAGGTAAGGCGTGCATCCCACACCCAGTAAGTACCCCAGGTCGGCTTCCCCCACAGCGATCCGCTGAACAAGGAAATCAGTGTCATACCAGCACCAATTGGCGCACAGCATTTCATCACCACTTCAGCCAGTTTCATTTTCCAGACCAGACTGATAGCCGCCGCAATAGCCATCAGCACATAGCCCGCCATGGCAATAGCAGAGGCCGGCACATGGACATAAATAATGCGATAGCTATTACCCTGCTTGAAATCCGTGGGCGCAAAACCCAGCCCCCACACACTACCGACCACCAAGAGGCTAACCGCCACTATGGCAATCCAGGGTAACCACTGGCCGCTTATCTGGTAAAACCAGCGCGGCGAACCCATCTTATGGAAAAACGTCCACATCGTCGTTATTCAATTCCCGGTATTTGAATCAGTATTCTTTATTGCGTGCCGTGACATGAAAGACTTGAGACACAAGTTCTGAAACAGATCGCGATAAAAGCAGTTGGGCATTATACAAGAAAGTGCCTCGACCGGTAGTTGCTTGATGGACTTACGGGACTTCATCGACATTTGGTCCAATATTGATCCTCATTGGTAAGGCCAGTCCTCTTTTACTGCATCAGCCATACCGTATCAGGAGAATGTTTGTTGACCTAAATCAATGCGCCCAAAAGAACAAAAGTTAGTATAGAAATTACACTAACCCAGCCCGATGGAGCAGATGATGATTGATCAAGCTTACGAAGATAAACAGGCCATGAAACACCTGGCCCTTGTTGTCAGTATTATGGTCGGTATAACCGTGGGCCTTCTGGTGGCAGTTAGCCTGATTGCTTAAGGACTTCGCTGTCTACCCGTGAAACCCGCGGTTCAATTATCCACACTGATGCGAACGCTGGCAGCAATCGCCAGCGGTGCCAATGTCACCGCCAGTGCCAGAAAAGCACCTAGCACGGCAAGCTGCCCTAAATAAGGCGACCCATCCAGCGCCGCACGCACGGTAGCCACACCAAAGATCAATACTGGGATATACAAGGGTAGAATAATCAGCGAGAGCAACAGCCCCCCTTTTCGCAATCCCACCGTAAGACCCGCCCCAATTGCGCCAATAAAACTTAACACGGCCGTGCCAATAGCCAGACTGAACACCAGCGCAGGCATGCCCTGAATCGGCATTTGCAGTAACAGGGCCAATAGCGGCGACAATAAAGTGAGTGGAAACCCCGTCAATAGCCAGTGCGCCAGCGTCTTAGCCAATACTTGTAAATAGAGCGAGACCGGACTCAATAACATCTGTTCCAGACTGCCGTCATCGTAATCCCCGCGAAACATGGTATCGCTGGCCAACAAACAGGCTAACAGCGCCACCACCCATAAAATCCCGGGCGCTAATACCGCCAGCTGTTCCGGCTCAGGGCCAATACCCAGCGGAAACAACGTGCAGACAATCAGAAAGAAAGCCAGCGGGTTTAAAAAATCACTGCGCCGGCGAAAAGCCAGCAGCAGGTCACGCCTGAGCGTGGCGGAAAAGGCGGCAAAGACCGGGACAGGCTGAGTATTCATGTTATCAGGCATCTTTAAGCCCCCAGCCGAATATGATGGACGGGGCAGTCCATATTGAGTTCATGATGAGTGGTCAGCAATACACTGCCGCCGCCACTAACAAACTCCTGAATCCAACCCTCCAGTTCCGCAACGCCATGCTTATCAATGGCGGTAAAGGGTTCATCCAGAATCCACAAGCTCGCCTGACTGACAAATAACCGGGCCAGTCCCACCCTTCGCTGCTGTCCGGCAGATAAGGTAAAACACGCCGCATCTTCATAACCGTAGAGGCCTACCTTAGCGAGTGCCCGCTCTATCAATGGGTCCAATTGCTGCCGTGAAATACCCATCAGACTCGATTGCCATTGCAGGTTCTCCCGCGGTGTCAGGGCTGCCTTCACGCCTGTACTATGGCCCAGATACAACAGCTGCGAATGAAAGTCGCTGCGCTGAAAACGGATCGGCTTCTCACACCACAGTAACTCCCCGCTATAGCGGGAAGACAGACCACACAGCACCCGCAACAGGCTGGTCTTGCCACTGCCATTGGGGCCTTCGACCTGATAGATACAGCCCGCTTCTATCGAGAGATTAAGCCGGTCAACGAGAAGACGACCATCGCGTTCGCAACTCAGGTCAATGGTCTTTAAAAGAGGGGTCACAACGGGTTACTGGCCTTATTTTTAGCGTCTTGTTTGAATGGCACTTACTTAAGACCTAATCAGCTGTGAGGCCACTGCCTCTTAAGTAAGTGCCATTCGCGTCTAGTGTTATATTTTGTTTTTGCTGCCTGCCAAGCAAGCTTTCCACAGGCAGATTCTACCGACAGTGTAAAAACCGCCCTATTCGGTGCAAGTTATCCAACCCGCTGCCGATATACATTTAATGGCACGCAAAACATCACTGCAAAACGATCATCGCCAAGTCTATTTACAGGGCAAAACCGCTGGCAGGCTGCTATCTGGGTTTAAGGGCGCTATTATAACCACAAATAAGTGGATAGCCCTATGACCACCGTGTCGTCGGCGCCACTAACTCAACAGATGCTGTCCTCCATGCTGGCTGACGCCAAACCATCCGTGGAAGATATACTCCGTTATCTGGCAAATTCTATGACTCCGGCGCTGGACTCACTGATCAACCAATTAGTACCGCTTAAACCGACGGGTAGCTATTCAGCGGCTAATACAGCTACGTCACCCAATACCGCTTTATCCGGCGCAGCCATTGAAGCGGTGGTACTGAAAAGCACCGCATTATTGCAACCTAAAGCTGGCGCTACAAACCAAAACGTCGGACTGCAAACCGGCGGCGAGCAGCAATTCAAAGTCACTGTCGCCACGGATAGACAGAACTTTGAACTAACCACCAAGGTGCCATTGCCAGCCGGCACCAAATTACTTTTGAATATCGGGCAGAATAATCTGGCTACGGTGGTACAAGTGAGCAACCCTTCTGCGTCGAGCGAATTAGCAGCCGGGGTAAAACCCTCACAACCAACCACTGGGACATTGTCCCCCTCTGGTGCCACTGGCAGATCAACCACCACTCAAACTGCACTGGAAAAGCCTGCGATTCGGGGACAAAGCACTACGCAGCAAACGGCATTGTTTAACCGGGCAACCATTGATCAGGGTTTACGCGAAGCCATGCCACAGCAGCAGCCGCTAAGGGATCTATTACCCTTGCTACGAACCATCCTGCAGCAACCCCCGCAACAGATTCCCAGGGAGCTCTTACAGCAGCTGCATGTATTACTGCAACAATTCCCTAGTTCGCAGGCCCTGCAACAACCGGCACAATTAAAACAGGTATTGCAAAACAACGGGGTTTTTCTGGAGGCAAAACTGGCCAGAGAACTGGCTAACACTCGGGCTCAGGGCAATACTCAACCTCCCCATCCAAATAAGACTACAGCAAATACACAAGCTGCCTCCGGACCTGCAGGACAGACCTTACCTGGTACTGCGACAACCACTTCTCCATTAAATCTGGATATTAAAGCTCTGCTCCAGCGCCTGCTACCTGTTATCGAGAAAGGCCTCGCTGATCCTAAAGCCCAACCCACAAGCCCACAACCACAGACAGCCTTGAGTAATCCAAATCCAGCGGCACTGGCCAGATTTATTACCAGTGCTGATGGCGATGTAGACCATCAAAAACCTGCCACAGCTTTAGCTCAGGCCCTACCAGAATTATTGACTCATAAAGCACCGCTGGCCATGGCGACTCAGACCACAGGTAAAGACCAGAACGTCGATATTGTGCTGAGACAATTAGGCCAACAGTTACTGGCCAGCTTGGCTAGAACGCAGATGAATCAGCTCGAAAGTCTTGCCGGTCGACAGGCAAATCATCCCGACGGACAGGGGCCTCTGAACAGCTGGACGCTGGAAATTCCCATTATGCATGGCAGAAATATCGATAATCTGGAACTGCGAATTGAACAGGAGTTATTAGATCAGGAGCAGCAGGAACGCAAAAAAAGTAATCAACAACAGTGGACGGTTATGCTGGCCTTCGACCTGCACAGCCTGGGAAAAATGAATGTTCAATTAAAAATTGTCGATAAAACCGTTTCGGCAACGGTGTGGTCTCAACTCGAACACACGCACTTAGCGGTGAAGCGGGAGGTTCGCGATTTCCGACAAAGCCTCGAAAAAGTGGGCGTCACGGTGAAACAGGTCGACTGTCAGTTAGGCCTACCTCCCCCACCCACCTCACCCATCTATAAACAGTTGGTGGATATCAGAACATGAGCGACCCAGACTCAAATAACAAAGAGCAACGCGACAAACTCAAACAGGCGGTAAGCCTTCAGTATGATGGCAGCAATGCCCCATTGGTGTCAGCAGCTGGCAGCGGTGAACTCGCCGAGCAAATCATCGAACTGGCGCGCCAGCACGGCATCCCCTTATTTGAAAATGAAACCCTACTCAAGTTACTGGTCGATATCGGTGTGGGTGAAGAAATTCCCGAAACCCTGTATCTGTGCATCGCGCAGGTCATCGCCTTTGCTTACAAAATTCAAGGAAAATATCCGGAGGGTTGGATCCCAGAGTAAACCTGTTTCCGAACAGCCTTACTACTTCAACCACGCAGCACCACTATTTCTCTCTTTCAACGTCAGGTTTGTGCCACATAACGGACCTAAGGTGCCAAGATATTTGAATAAAAACAGACATTCAATAGCGCGGTACTTTTATCGGGTCAACTTCCCCCGGTGGTCCGCATATTGGTTTTTAAATGCTGATTTCAAGACCTCTCTCATTGCACCATTGAACCAAAGCCCTTTGAGTTGCTTCCTTTTCATACTCATACCACTTTTCTAAGAGGCTATTATCTTCTAGGATTTCCTTGAAGGTTGAGTATGCCCCCTTTGAGCTAAATACTCTTTGGATTGCACCAACCATACTTGGTAGGTATTCCTCAGAGAATGCTATGGCGAGAGACTTGCCTAAACCTAGTTCTCGCTTATGTGGTACAAGTTTGTATTTATCGTTCTCCTCGACGTCTTCGGGATACTCTTCATCGACCATATCGGAAACATAATATATTTGGCCTGAGTCTTCATCGATATATGCGAAACTTCCAAATTCTTCACCTGAAGATACGAACTCCATTGCCATTTCAAGATCGTCATAGTTGATCATTGTTTCGATCTCCGAGGGTATTTAACGCTGAAAGAACCGGTGGTGAAACCGTCAGGTTGCTTGACTTGTTAAATGCACACAACTACGATAGTGCGCACCATCAATGCGTATAACCTATATTGCGAGCTGGACTTATGCAACCTTTAATTGATAGCAGCGCCCCCAAAAAGGCCACAAACCTTAGTATAAACAAAGACTTACTGGCCGAAGCCCGTGCTTTAAAGATAAATCTTTCAGCAACACTTGAGCAGGCACTTACCGAGAAAGTACGTAAGGAACGACGCAAGCAGTGGCTAGAGGACAACCAGCAGGCCATTGATTCTTGCAATAAGCTTGCAGAGCAAAATGGACTCTTTGCTGACAAGCACAGGATATTTTGATGAAGCAATTTGATGTTTATACGAACACAGATAAGGACACCAATAAAACCTATCCTTTTTTTGTTGATGTTCAAAGTGGCCTCCTTGATACATTGAATAGTAGAGTCGTAATTCCGTTAACACCTGCGAGTAAAACAGATAAGAGTTATCCAAATAATCTATGCCCAATTATAAAAATAAAGACTAAATATTATGCGTTACTGACCCATCAGCTTACGAGCGTTTCCACAAACTTTCTAAAAAAGAATGAAGGTTCACTGATCTCCAGTAGAGATGAAATCATTGGGGCAATAGACTTTCTGGTTACTGGCATTTAACGCCCGCAACATGGGCCGACTGAAGCAACGCGTAAGGAGGTCCAGCGGCACGAAGTGCCGCGAATATGGTTGCGATTGTTATGTGTTTGCGACCAACTCATATGTATATTGTGCCTCTCGCTCTAATGTGAAGCCCACACTAAGATAAAGTCTGTAAGCAGGGCTTGTTTTGAATGCGCCTACACGGATAGTTGAATAACCCATTTCGGATGCCATTTTTTTTATTTTATACAAGGCCTGACTTCCATACCCGAGATTCCGATATACCTGGTCTATGTGAAGTTCGCCCAAATACAAACCAGAATCTTTTTCAAGGAACATAAAGAACCCGATAAGCTTACCTTCAACGTGAATATCCCATAAATCACATTCCCTATATCCTTGAAGCTTTTTCTCATCATCCCATACGATATCGAGCTCATCGTAGTAAGCCGCCATTGAATCTTTAATTTTATCGGCTGCAGATTCATACCTATCTGACTTGGTGAAATCCATATCTATTCCTTACACTGGTGTTCCCCACAAAAAGTAGACACACTACTTAAGCAGCCAAAGCTGCAGTTTCTTCAAACTCGACGGGGCAAACCCCATCATTAGCTGAATGTCTTCTCTTGCGATTATAAAATATTTCAATGTAAGCAAATATACCTGAACGCGCAGCGTCAATCGATTGATAGTTCTTGGCGTAGATCAACTCAACCTTTAGGCGACTGTAAAAGGACTCCATCGCCGCATTATCCCAACAATTACCTTTCCGACTCATGCTGAGTGTTATGTCGTTGGATTCCAGAAAGCCTACGTACTCGTTCGATCGGTATTGAGTGCCTCGATCTGAATGCACAATTAAACCAGGGCTGACTTTACGGTTGTCCAGAGCCATTTGCATCGCTTTAGTGATCAGATCAACGGTCATGTCATCACCTAAATGTCAGCCCACGATACGACGCGAATAAAGATCCATGACAGTGGCCAGATACCACCAGCGTTGCTCTACCCAGATATACGTTATATCCGTTACCCATTTCTGATTAGGCTGCTCTGCATTGAAATCTCGCCAAAGCAGATTGTCGGCGACATTACTCATTGCCAGTGCATGGCCACCGTAATTAAACGCTTTACTATTACGCGCCGATCACTTAATCAAAGCGCAGTCGCTGTTAAAATCTGAACCGCAAACTACTGACGATGAAAAGGAAAATATCACATCCGGCGAAGGCCAATCGGACAGTCCGTTTATCTGCCCACTATGTTCGGCACCGATGATGATTGTTGAAACATTTGAGCGAGGCCAACAACCTCGAGCACCACCGATGAAGCGTGCAGCGGCATGAACAATTGTGACCTCTTTTTTTATCAACGTGAGCGGATAACGGCATCGCTATATCTTGACTTACTGAGGCGTAATAAAAAAGCCATCATCGATGTAGTCAGCCATGAAAAGCGGTAGAGTATCAAGAGTTATGTTATTAACATGTGCGAGGATTATTCCTGAAACAAGTACTGTGCAAACACCGACAAGACCATCGCCCGATCAAAACCCCATAGTTCAACTCGACTACCAACACTGACTTCCTACCCCCGCGGTTTCCTCCTTTGGGGCCAGTCCGACACCTGCCCGATAAGTTCAGTGCCAGACTGGCAGGTCAGTGCGTGTGGCTGGTGTCCGACAACCCTTAACAATACCCGCCACTTTTTTATAATTTTGATTGTATATCCCTTACGCAGTCGCCTGAACTTGGGCCAAAAATAATGGGGTTAAGAATGAGGACTGTCTGAGGCAAAAAACTGAGTGTCTTTTTGGGCGAGTTTAACCGCTCTTACCACCCGCATTTTTCAAAAGCGTCAGCAGACTTGCCTCAGCCTCAGGTAAACCATAGCGATCAATTAACTGCTCTACCTCAGCACCCTGTTCGGCGAGAGAAGCTGCTTCGGTATATGTGGTATGGTCGGGGTTCAGCAGTTCCATTTGCTGTTGTCGGTCGATAGATAGTTTTAATTTTTTTTCCAATTGAATCAATCGCTGACCAACACCGACTGCGGCACTGTTGACCATATCCAGTTCCTTTTGCAACTTTTGGACTTTGTCTGCGGTCGATTGCTCAAGTTGACGATATTGCTTTCGCAGTTTATACACTTCAACACAGGCAAAGATTGCCACAACGGCCGTGCCAGAGAATGCGAGCCACAATATAGTCATCAGGGTTTAGTAGTCATTAGGGCTTAATAGTCATCAGTACTTAGAACTCTTCCAGCTCTGACCATTCCTGATTGGTCATTAACTTGTCCAGCTCCACCAGAATAAGCAGCTCATTATTCTTGTTACAAACACCTTGAATAAATCGAGCACTCTCTTCGTTACCGACATTGGGGGCCGTCTCAATTTCAGACTGGCGCAAATATACCACCTCGGCAACCGCATCAACCAATATGCCCACGACGTGGTTATCGGCCTCAATGATGACAATACGGGTCTGGTCCGTCACTTCAGCGCTGGACAGACCGAAGCGGTGGCGCGTATCGATAACCGTGACGACATTACCCCTGAGATTGATAATCCCCAGCACATAGGCAGGCGCACCCGGTACAGGGGCAATCTCCGTATAACGTAAAACCTCCTGCACCTGCATTACGTTAATGCCATAGGTTTCCCCGCCTAAACGAAAAGTTACCCATTGCAACATAGGGTCATCAGCATTTTTCGCTGTATTATTGGCCATATAATTACCCTTTACAGTGCCAGATCCCGGTATTCACGGGGCTAGCGTCAAAAATTAATCGCTACTATCTCAATACTATAGAACATAGCAGTATCTGTGCCAGCCTCAAGTGCCATCTATTTTTGACTTTCCTGTCTCTGCTTGCGTTTGCCCGCAGCTTCAAACATGGCCGCCAGTTGACTGACATCCACCAAGGCGCACATATGTTCCACTACGGTTCCGGCCAGCCAGGGCCTCTTGCTGCGCTCACTTCGCCATTTTACATCAGAGGGCTCCAGCAGGATCGCATTGGCCACGGAATCTACCGCCAACCCCCAACTCATGCCATTGATGGAAATTACAAAGCCATATTTCTCAGCCATAGTTGACTGGTATCGTTCAGGCATCACCACTTTCGCGGTATCGATAGTCTTTAGGTTACTGTCCTTAACAGTGAGCAAACCCATAAACCAGTCCGCCTGACCAAAAATAGGTGTTAGCTCCTCGTTCATCGGATAAATCGTTCCCAGTTCTACCAGCGGCACGGCCAGAGTCAAACCACCCACCGAGAACAATAAGCACTCAAACCTCCCCTGAGCCCAACTGGGCCTCCCGTTTAACCACTCCGTAGTCGTAAAGGGTTTTTCCTGGCTTACCTCAATCGCTTCAGGCGGTAATTCCGCCTGTACGACTTCATCCCGTTTTTCTGTCGGTGGTATTGGCTTGGTAATTGGCTCCGGTGTTACGGGAGCAGGCGTTACCGGAGACGGTTGTGTTGGAGTAGGTTCCAGCGCGACTGGGTCCGGCCGGGTTTTAACGGCTGCCTCTAATTTAGGCGAGGTTTGCACCTGTGTCCGGGTCGGAACCGGTGTCTCGGTTTTCGTCTGCGGCTCCGCTTTCTTCAGCGAAGGCATGACCGGAGCCTTTAAGGGCATGGGCCTCACAGGTTCAGCAAAAGGTTTCAGGGTCGGCCTGAGCGGCTTAGACTGACGCGTTGCCTGTGGAGCGGATGGGGAGGCAGAATGTGGAGGGTCCTGCGGTGGTGCTACCGGAGAAATACTGGGTGCCACGCTCCGGGCCGCAACCCGGGTGCCCGCGCGCGCCGAAAAAAGGGCAATATTATTAACACTCGACAGCTCTTGGGATTTGACCAGCTCAGAAGTGTGCTGGTCTTGTTCATCGGGAGCAGCATCCATTTGAGCTTCAGGTTTCTCAGTGGCATGTGCGAGCAGCAGATCCAGATAGTCCTGGACCGGCTCGTTGTGCGAATCATCATTATCTGAATAATGCCCAGCCATACCCTAACCTAATCTACTAAGCCTCGTACTACGTTTCTGTACAACGATTATGTACCACGCTCTCTGTATAACGCCTCGAGTGTTAAGCGCGCAAGCGCTGATCCTGCTGTGAGAGAAGGTATTTTAACAGCGCAGTGTAGGCACTGACACCCCGTGAGTCTGGATCGTATTGCGAGGGGGTCTGACCTTCCCTGCTGGCATCGCGAAACCGGGTATCCACCGGAATCATTGAAGCCCAGATTGTTTCATCGTAGGAGTTTCTCATTGACCGCAGAGCTTTGACCGAGGCCTGCGTACGCCGATCAAACATCGTAGGGACAATCAGGTAGTTGAGTTCTTTTTTCAGGGACT
Organism: Oceanicoccus sp.; assembly: GCA_965661375.1. Taxonomy (GTDB): domain Bacteria; phylum Pseudomonadota; class Gammaproteobacteria; order Pseudomonadales; family Dasaniaceae; genus Oceanicoccus. Next base: position 31,208 of record CBFIDJ010000001.1, read on the forward strand.
TGGTGACCATGGTGATGGTTCGCAGCATTCTTTCCAGCCCCTTCAATGCCAGAAACTCTGTCTGCACCGGTACTATCAGCCGTTCGCTGGCGGCCAGAGCATTGATCATCAATGCCCCCAATACTGGCGGGCTATCGATTAGCACATAATCAAAATCATCCCAGATCAGGGCCAGCGCCCGCGTGACCTTCAACCCCATTCCTTCAGCAGCGGCGCGGCGTTCCACGGTAGCCAGCGCCATGCTGGATGGCAATAAGGCCATATTTTCACAGGGTGTCGTCACCAACAGGGATCTGACCAGACTGGCATTCAGACCCTCATCGACAAACAGATTGAAACTGCTTTTTTTCAAAGCATCGGGGTCATGGCCAAAATAGCTGGTCATGGAGCCGTGCGGATCAAGATCAAGCAGTAATACCCGCTCGCCCCTCTCTGCCAACAGGCCGCCAAGAGTAACGGCAGTCGTAGTTTTACCGACGCCACCCTTTTGATTTGCGACTGCCCACACGCGCATTTATCTTCCGCCTTAACGTCAATTTATCGTTCATTTACTGTCTGGAAAGGCAATTAAGCAACTATCTTGCCAGAACAAGTTCCTGCCAGCAGGGATAGCACGCTCTAGTTAACGATCATCCTCTGCCGGAGACTCGTTGGTAAATAACAAGCCTCCGTCTTCCAGCTCTATGGTCCGTATGCCCTGCATCGGATCCTTTGGAACTTCTGACTGCAGCTCCTCGCTGGCTGGCTGACCTTCTTCCGGCGCATCGTTATCCACCTCGTTAACTCCGGGGATAGTAATTTCAATACCCCGCTGCCTCTCCTGCGCCTGCTGACGCAACTCATCAGGGGAAGTTGCCACCCTCAGATCGGGTCTCAACTCACCGGTTTTGGAGATCATCAACACCACTCGCCGGTTTGCAGAGCGCCCCTCTTCCGTATCGTTATCGGCCACGGGCTGAAATTCTCCATAGCCAATTGCTGCCAATCGTTCGGGCTCAACACCTTCTTCAATAAAAAGTTGGACTACTGCGGAGGCCCTTGCGGTTGAAAGCTCCCAATTGGAGGGAAACTGTGCGGTGTTAATCGGAATATCATCGGTAAAACCTTCAACCCGAACAGGGCTAGCTGCGCCTTTCAGAACCTCGGCGATGCCACCCAATAACTCCAATGCAGAATTGCTTAAGCGCGCATCGCCACTGGAAAAGAGCAACGACGACTTCAGTTCAACCTCCAACCATTCCTCATTACCCCTGAGGCTAATCAATTCCTCATCAATCAGTTCAGAAAAATTTTCTCCCAGACGGTTATTGATCTGCTGCAACTCGGTCGGGATACCGCCGTTTTGACTATCCGGGCCATTGCCTTCCAGCGCTTCGGTCGGCTGCTCCTTATCACCCGTCTCGTTTTCAACGATTGCTGTAGGCTCCAGTTCAACATAATTTTTCGGGTTAGACTTTACGATATCACCAACCTGAAAAGGGTCGAGCGTGCGCGGCGTGTTTTTAAAGGGGTTAGTGCTGAAAGCCTCGGTCAGGGTGTTAGACAAAACTTTGTATTTGCCCTCATTAACTTGGGAGATGGAATACATCACCACGAAGAAGGCGAATAATAGAGTAATAAAATCGGCGTAGGAAACCAGCCAGCGTTCATGATTGACGGTAGGTTCTTCAAGGACGCGGCGACGCTGCATGATAAACCCCTAGCGGTGCAGAAACCCGTTAAGTTTCAACTCGATCGCGCGAGGATTCTCGCCTTCTGCAATGGAGATAATGCCCTCGATAATCAGATCTCTAAAATCAGCCTCCCGGCGGGCAATGGCGCGTAACTTATTGGCAATGGGCAGTAATAACAGGTTGGCAAAACCCACACCGTAAATCGTCGCGACAAAGGCAATAGCAATACCAGAGCCCAGCTTGGAGGGATCTGACAAATTACTCATTACCTGAATCAATCCCATAACAGCGCCAATAATACCGATAGTGGGAGCATAGCCGCCCATACTTTCGTAAAAGCGCGCCGCATCGACATCACGCTGCTCCAGTAAGAGTGACTCCACTTCCATAATGCTGCGAATATTTTCTGGTTCGCTACCGTCTACCAGTAACTGGAGCCCCTTGCGGGCAAAAAAATCATCCTCCGTTTCGGCGATGGTTTCCAACCCCAACAAGCCCTCTTTACGTGCCGAAACCGCCCAGCGTACTACTTTGTCTACGCCGCGATTGAAGGCAATATTGGGCGGTGAAAAAACCCAACGCAAACGGCTGGTGGCGAGTTTCATACCTGACCAGGAGGTTTGCAGCATGGCCGCACCCGTGGTACCACCAATGACGATCAGCGCTGCCGGCACATTCACCAGTGCCGCCAGCGTGCCACCTTCCAGAAAATTACCGCCCAAAATAGCGGCAAAGCCGAGAATGACGCCCAGGATGCTAAGAATGTCCATGCGCCTAACCCACCTCGCTCAGGCGCTGCCCAAGCTGGTGTAACGATAAGACCTCATCGGTCAAATTCGCTTTAGCGACAGCCATTGGCATACCGTAAATCACTGAGCTTTGCTCATCCTGCGCCCAAATCGTTGCCCCTTTTTGTTTCAGCAACTTGGCACCTTCGCAACCATCCGACCCCATACCAGTCAGCACAATAGCCAGCACTTCGCCACCAAAGGCATTGGCCGCTGAACCAAAAGTGATATCCACACAGGGTTTATAGTTGAGCCTTTCATCACCGGGCAGCACTTTGATTTTACCGCCACGGCCCACCATCAGTTGCTTCCCCCCGGGGGCAAGCAGCGCCACACCGGGTGCCAAAGTGTCGCCATCTTTAGCCTCCTTAACGGTGATTTTACATAGTGAATTTAATCGCTCGGCAAAGGCCGAGGTAAAAGTCGCCGGCATATGCTGAATTAAAACCAGTGGCAGCGGAAAATTGGCAGGCAGGCGTGACAATACATTTTGCAAGGCCACCGGACCACCGGTTGATGTTCCAATCGCCACTAAGCTATAGTGTTTGTTACTTCTTCGAGGGCGCTCCCGGGCTGGAGCCACAGTTTCTTCGCGAGGGGGGGCAGTAGGCGCAGGGGCCCTGGCAGAAGGTGTTGGTGCTACTACAGCTGAGGGCGTATATTTTTCAGGCTCGGAGCTCGCAGGTATTGAAGACTGAATAATACTGCCACGTCTGGCCTTGGCAACCGTTAGGATACGTTCAGCCAATTTACGCTTGAGCACCTCGGAATTTTTTGAAATTTCCTCAAAATTTTTCGGTAGGTAGTCAACGGCTCCGGCCTCTAACGAGTCCAGTGTAACGCGGGCGCCTTCGTAGGTTAGCGAGGAGAACATCAGGATCGGTGTGGGACATTGATCCATGATATGCCGGATTGCGGTAATGCCATCCATCACTGGCATTTCGTAATCCATGGTGATGACATCAGGTTTCAGTTTAAGGGCCTGTTCGATAGCCTCGCGGCCATTGCTGGCCGTTCCGACAACTTTCAAGCCGTCGAAACCATTGATCATTTCACCTAAGCGACGGCGAAAAAAACCTGAGTCATCAACTACCAGGACGCTGACCGTCATCCATTACCTCATAAAATTCTATTTGTGCACGCGATATTTGGAATAAAACCCGGGCACGTATTACCCTGCGTAGCGTTTAAGCATGCTGGGTACATCCAGAATCAGCGCAATGCGCCCATCGCCAGTAATGGTGGCCCCGGCCATACCCGGTGTGCCCTGCAACATTTTCCCCAGGGGTTTAATAACAACTTCTTCCTGGCCAATTAGCTGATCAACAACAAAACCGATTTTCTGGGTTCCAACCGTTACTACCACAACATGTGCACTGTCAGTGGCTTCGGCTGTACCATTTTTTACTAGCCAGTTTTTTAAATAAAACAGTGGCAAGGCCTTTTGGCGAACCGTTATCACCTCCTGACCATCCACCACATTGGTTCGAGTCAGGTCGAGATGAAATATTTCGTTCACGCTCACTAACGGAAAGGCAAAGGTTTGTTCACCCAGCATCACCATCAGTGTCGGCATAATCGCCAAAGTAAGTGGTACTTTAATTTCCAAGCGAGTGCCTTCACCCACTTTGGACTGTATTTCAACTGAGCCATTAAGCTGGGTGATTTTGGTTTTCACGACATCCATACCAACACCGCGACCCGACACATCGGAAATCTCGGTCTTGGTGGAAAAACCCGGCATAAAAATAATATTGAAACATTCGGTGTCGCTGAGACGGGCTGCTGCATCCTCGTCAAACAGCCCTTTTTCAATGGCCTTTTGCCGCAGCATTTCAGGATCCATACCACCGCCATCGTCGGTAATAGACAACAGGATATGATCGCCTTCCTGCTCTGCAGCGAGAATAATTTTACCTACTCGAGGCTTGCCCTTGCCCTCACGTACATCGGGCATTTCTATCCCATGGTCGACGGAGTTACGCACCAAGTGCACCAGGGGATCGGCCAGTGCTTCGACCAGATTTTTATCCAGGTCGGTTTCTTCACCCAGTAATTCCAAGGTGATTTCTTTTTTCAGATTGCGAGCAAGGTCGCGCACTACGCGAGGAAAGCGGCCGAAAACTTTTTTGATGGGCTGCATGCGGGTTTTCATTACCGCTGTTTGCAGGTCAGCCGTCACCACATCGAGGTTTGAAACGGCTTTGTTCATCACCTCGTCGCCGCTGTTAGCACCGAGTCGTACCAGTCGGTTACGCACCAATACCAGCTCGCCGACCATATTCATAATGTCGTCAAGACGCTGCGTATCGACCCGAACCGTTGCTTCCGCTGTTGGGTTTTCCTTAGTGGCTACTGCCTTTTTGGCGGCAGACGCAGGGGCTTTTTCTGCAGGCTGCGCTGAAGGCTTGGATTCTGGTTTAGCGGCCGCAGCAGGGGCTGGCTTGGCAGCGGGCTTACTCTGGGCTGGTTCTTTTACTGCCGGAGCTGCAGCTGGCACATTTTCTGCGCCGGTAGGTCCCTGCCCCTTGCCGTGTAACTGGTCGAGCAGAGCTTCGAATTCATCATCATTGATCAGGTCATCACCACTGGCAGCGGCTGGGGAACTGACAGCTTTGTTACTTACAGCGGGTTCCGTCGTTTTGGTTGCAGCGAATTCCTGCGCCTGTGCACTACCGGGGGCAGCGCCACCATGGAGTTCATTTAATAGTGCTTCAAATTCATCTTCTGTAATTTCTTCATTGTTGTTATCAGTAGCTCGCGCAGCCGTTTCCGGTACTGCTGTCGAGGTGGCACCACCGTGCTTACCCTTACCGTGGATTTCATCAAGCAGCGCCTCAAACTCATCGTCGGTGATTTCATCACTGTCTGAAGTCGTTGCTTTGGCAGGGGCTTCGTTAGCAGTAGAAATTTCCTCTTCTTCAGGGTCAGCAATGGCGTTGAGAAACTGTTCAAACTCGGCATCGGTAATATCACCAGTGGCCGCATCAGTTGGTGCAGCATTTTCTGGGGCTGAGTCCAGTGCTGGCACTTCAGCCGGGGATGCTGAACTCAGGTCCTCGCCATTGACCAAAGCTTCCAAACGACTCAATAGCGCCGGATCCGCAGCCGCAGGCTCTTCACCACCTTGAACCTGCTCAAACATAGCGTTAACGGCATCCAGTGCCTGCAGCACAACATCCATTAATTCCGAGGTAACACTGCGCTTGCCGGTGCGTAATATATCGAACAGGTTTTCCGTGATATGGCAGCATTCCACCAGTGCATTGAGCTGCAGAAACCCAGCCCCCCCTTTGACGGTATGGAAGCCTCGAAATATGGCATTGAGAAGATCAACATCATCAGGACGCTGCTCAAGATCGACGAGCTGCTCGGACAGCTGCTCCAGGATCTCCCCGGCCTCAACCAGGAAATCCTGAAGTATTTCTTCGTCTTCACCGAACATTCACTACTCCCAGAAAAGCTAAATAAACTCTAAACGCACTGCTACCGCCGGGCGATTTTTTATGGTTAAGCTTGTTGCAACCAGGCTGTTGTTTACCAAGCCTTCACTACCAAACCAGATGACCAAACCAAATGACCAAGCCAGCTTGCGAAGCCCACCCTGTCGATCAGTTGCATTGACTATCGTCAAAATGACGAAAGGCAGGACTTGAAATTCAATAACTCCCCGGTTTAGAAACCGAGACTTGACAGCAAGTCATCAACGTCATCCTGTCCGGATACGACGTCGTTACGCTCTTCAGCATTGATTTGTGGCCCTTCAGCAGACGAGTCCAAACCGTTTTTTTCTGGCGAAGGTTTGCGCTCAGCCTTGCGAACAATTCCGGTGAGCTCTTCCACCTGTCCGGCTACTCGCATCAGTTCTACCAGCCTTTCTTCAACCTCCTGTACCAGCGTGATCACCTTTTTAATCACTTGCCCGGTCAGGTCCTGAAAATCCTGGGCCAACAAAATGGTATTGAGTTTGTCGCTGAGCTGGCCTGAGCTGTCGCAGGAATAGGTCAGGTATTCATCAATGCGACGATACAGCTCGCGAAACTCTTCGGGGTCCATCTCCCTGCGGATCAGGCGCCCCCAATCCTCTTTCAGGGCTGAGGCCTGTTCGCCAATCCCGGCAGCGAGTGGAATCCCCTCTTCCACCATGTCCATAGTCTTATCGGCAGAACTCTGCGTAAGATTAATGACATAATCGAGACGATCCTGAGCATTGGCCATTCTTGAGTTATCATCGCCCGGGTCAGTACCCATAGTGGCAGCGGAAGTATCAATATCGAAATTGACAATGGCCTCGTGGAGACCTCGGGTGAGCTTACCTACTTCGTGGTAAATATTGCGGTCTCGGGCCTCGTTTAAGTCTTCAATAGCAGTTGAGGCTCCGGGGAAGTCACCAGCTTCCAGGCGGTCTACCAAGCTGCGGGCACGGTCTTTGAGGTCGTCCCACACTTGATCGGAAGGATTGCTTTGGTCTTTTCCCAACATGAATTTGTTATACCTGAGTCAGAGACTTGGGGGAGTGAAAAACAGCCAGTAAGCACTGAACCATCAACCCACTCGCTCAAAGATTTTTTCGATTTTTTCTTTCAGCACTGCCGCCGTGAAAGGCTTCACTACATAGCCATTCACCCCAGCCTGTGCGGCTTCGACAATCTGGTCGCGCTTGGCCTCGGCAGTCACCATTAAAATCGGCATATCTTTCAGTCGATCATCCGCACGAACAGCTTTTAACAGATCGATCCCTGTCATACCTGGCATATTCCAATCGGTGACCAAAAAGTCAAAATTCCCATTCTGCAGCATGGGAAGCGCCGTTACACCATCATCAGCCTCTGCGGTGTTGGTAAAGCCCAAGTCCCGCAACAGATTTTTGATGATGCGCCTCATTGTTGAAAAGTCATCAACAATGAGAATTTTCATATCTTTGTCCAAAGCTACCTCCAGAGAATTTTCTGCTTAGACATGCCAATACACTAGTCCTTAATCAGTCTAGTCCCAGTTGTGTGGGTATCCAGTTTAAAAGCGGCCTTTATAGCAATTTTTATTCAGGATTTCATAGAAAAATTATGGATTTAACACATCAACTTAAAGCTTATCGGCCAGCGGCCATAAAACTGTATAAATTGCATGCGAAAGGCCCGGCCACGGCACTGAGCTATATTACTATGACCTGGCCAGAGCTAGCTATCTGGCGATGCAGCCCAATCCACCAGCCGGCTGCGCAAACGCAGTGCCGCCTGGCTGTGTATCTGACTCACTCGGGACTCACTCACCCCCAGTACCAGCCCGATTTCTTTTAAGTTTAATTCTTCATCATAATACAGCGCCAGTACCAGTCGCTCTCTTTCCGGCAGCGTGGAAATCGCAACCGCTAACCCCTGGCGTAGCGCATCCGTCTGGATACCCTCGAGTGGATCAGCAGCAGTACTGGCCACCTGCTCTTCCGGTCGGTCATCACCACTGACCAACTCATCATAGCTAAACAGGCGGCTGGAGGAGGAATCCTTAAGCATGGAGTAGTACTCATCGAGAGATACCTCCAGCTCAGCGGCAACTTCCTGATCAGTGGCATCTCGCCCCAGACGCGCCTCAACAGCATGGATAGCTTCAGAAATACGGCGGGAATTACGATGCACCGAGCGCGGAGCCCAGTCGCCACGACGCACATCATCGATCATGGCACCGCGTATTCTGATACCGGCATAGGTTTCAAAACTGGCGCCTTTGCTGGCATCGTAATTACGCGCAGCCTCTAACAAACCAATCAAGCCAGCCTGAACCAAGTCCTCCACTAAGACGCTGGAAGGCATGCGCGCCAACATATGATGAGCAATACGCTTCACCAGGGGCGCATAGCGCGCAACCATCTCATCCATCGAAGGGGTATCAACTTTGCTGTACATTGCCAATCCTTCAGACAACGACATTACTGCTGTCCTGCGACACCCTCTACTAACCGCTCGACGAAAAACTCTAAATGGCCTCGCGGTGTAGAAGGCAATGGCCAGAGATCCACTTTCTCTGCCAATTGTTTAAAAGCCAAAGCAGCCTTGCTACGGGGTGAAAGTTCTACCACAGGTCGCTGACGCTGAACCGCCTTGCGCACCGCTTCATCAAAGGGGATGCTCCCCACATATTGAAGTGTCACATCCAAAAAGCGGTCGGTAACCTGCGTGAGTTTGTTAAATAAATTACGGCCCTCCTGAGTAGTGCGGGTCATATTGGCCACCACCCGAAAACGGTCAACGCCGTAATCCTTGTTAAGTAATTTGATTAATGCGTAGGCATCAGTGATGGAAGAAGGCTCATCGCAAACTACAACCAGAATCTCCTGTGATGCTCGCACAAAACTGATCACTGAATCAGAAATACCCGCCGCGGTATCAATCACCAGCACATCAATCTGATCGCTGATACTACTGAATGCATGGATCAGCCCGGCATGTTCCATTGCCCCCAACATAGTCATACGCTGGGTGCCGGATGACGCCGGAATAATTCGAATCCCACCGGGGCCAGTCAACATGATATCGATAAGGCTGCACTCACCAGCCAGTACGTCTTCCAGATTTTGTTTTGGCCGCAGGCCTAACAGCACGTCTATGTTTGCCAGCCCTAAATCTGCATCAAGGAGAGCAACCCTACGACCCATTCCTGCCAGACAGACACTGAGATTAATAGAGACATTAGTTTTCCCAACACCTCCCTTGCCACCAGTAACCGCTACTACTTGTACGGGGTGAGCACGACTCATCAGCTAATTACGCTCCTATGCACCACAATTATTTAAACATCTGATTTTTTGAGGATTTGCCTGCACGTTCCAGACTCGTCTCAAACCCACTATCCAAAACACATTATCTCAAATTCATGCAGCCCGCATTCTAACAACTAATCGGCAACCGCTTCACGTCTTTTTCAACTATCTAATGGCCCGCTGACTCCGGGTGAGTCACCTTACCAACCAAGGCTGAAAATTTAATCCACCCTAGCTGTTATAGCTCTATGTAATAACCCCTGGTTATAGCTCCTAGTTATAGCTCCTAGTTATAGTCCCTAAGCTGCAAAAACTCCAGTTAACCCAAAGCCGCAGACAACGGTGATCGCAATGCTGTACCGGACTTCCGATGCGATAAAGAACTATATTCCTCTGCCATCACATCATCATCCGTGGTCACTTGTTTTGCCAGATCAATCGCCTCTCGCAACAGCTGACTGGCATCGGCCACTGCAATATCATTGGGTATCGCCTGACCGTGGGTGCTGTAGGCAATCGAGAGTGACTTTTCGATGGCCAGCGTCAGCACCTCGCCCAAGCTCGCCGTCTCGTCCAGTTTAGTGAGTACACAGGCTGCCAGATTGTCGGTCTTATAGGTGTGATAGGCCGCCTTGATTACTTGCAACTGACTGGTAGTCGGCAGTACCAGTACTGTACTGATCCGATTACCCAGTTCATTCAGGCTATTGAGCTGTTTCACTAAAGCGTTATCCTGGCGATTAAGGCCTGCAGTATCAATCAGCACCAGTGATTTATGCCGGAGCGAATGCAACACGCGCTCCAGACTATTGTGTTTGTCGACAACTTTGACCGGAACATTCAAGATTCTACCAAAGGTCCGAAGCTGTTCATGACCGGCAATGCGCATAACATCGGTGGTGACCAGCGCCACGCCCTCGGCGCCATGTTTTAAGACATAACGTGTCGCCAGTTTGCCGATGGTTGTGGTCTTACCGGCACCCGTTGGACCAACAAAAGCGAAGCAACCACCGGCCTCTACCAAATCACCCTCGGCTACCGGTAGGCGGTTCGATAAATCCTTCATCATGCCCTGCCAGCTATTGACGGTTAGCTGTGCCGAGGACTCGTCCCCGGATTCATTACTCACCCCCTGCAGCAGTTCATTGGCGACGCCGGCACCGATTCCCATCCGCTTGAAGCGCTTCCAGATACTGGCTCGCTGTGGGTTTTGCTGGCTGTATTGCCCCCAGGCCAGATTGGAGAGTTGGTGCTCCAACAGGTCCCGCATAGACTGCAACTCAAAGCGCATTTGCGACAACTCCTGATCGGGGTCAACTCCCGATGGACGAGCATCCCCGTCGGCTGTTATCTTAGACGTTGCGACAGCACTGTGGTTGGTCGATATTTCGTTGGCTGTCATCTCTTTCGTACCAGCTTCGGCTGCTGCAACCGTTTCAGCTGTAGTATCTGGCATAGTATCAGCTGAGGCAAAAGCCCCCTGTTCATCGCCCGCTGCTGAAGTGGGGACTTCCGTCCCACTCATTTTGTTTAACGCCACCCGGTCCGGGTGCAGCTGAGCATCTTCAAAGGCCTGCCTCTCAATCGCCTCAGCACTGACAGCCTGCTCAAGTTGCTGGCGGTTTTTCTCCGCCAGCACCGCCGCCAGTTGCTCTGCACGCTGCTTGGCCTCGCGCTGCATACGTTCTACTTCCAGCTCCAACAGGCTGGGTTTTTTCTCAGTGCGCGGCGCTGTCTGTGAGGCTTCAAGGGCGTCAGCAAAGGGGTTGCCGGAGCGACTCGATATAGCAGCAGTTCGTGGAGTTTCCTCTCGGCCTGTTACCGACGGCTCCTCGATGGCCGTTAATAGTTCAACGCCCTCAGGCACTCGCTTATTCGACAGAATGACAGCTTCCGGCCCCATCTCTTCCCTGACTTGCTTGAGTGCAAGCCGCATGTTTTCGGCGACAAAACGTTTAACTTTCATGGCTTAGCCCCTGATTATCGATCTGTGTTGATCTAATGTCATCTGTTTGGATTTGCATTGCTTACCGGCTCACTCTATTTCTAACCCAAGCTATTTCTAACTCACTCTATTTCTATAAGCCGGGTCTTAGCCGACAGTGCTTTCAATGGTAATTTGCTTATCGTCAGGAATTTCTCCATAGGAGAGCACCTGCATATCCGTCGCGCTGTAGCGGATAAATTTCACCATCACTGGCCGCAGCGGAGCAGATACTAGTAACACAGCAGGCTTACCTGACATCTCCTGTTTTTGCGCAGCCTCCTGCAAGGCGGTCTGCAGACGTTCGGCCAAACCCGGTTCCAGCACAATATCGTCAGTAAATCCGTTTTGTTGGGCCTGCTGTACTGACTTAAGCAATAACTGTTCCATGGAAGGGTCCAGCGCGATGGCAGGTAGTACTGCGTCGCCACCATAGATGTTCTGGATGATTGTGCGTCGCAGCGCGACTCTGACAGCCGCCGTTAAAGCGACGGGATCTTGACTCTTCATGGAATTGGCGGAAATCGCCTCGGCGATGGTTCGCATATCGCGAATCGGCACCTGCTCCATCAGCAGATTTTTTAACACCGACAGCAGAACATTCATGGAGACCGATTCCGGCACCAGTTGCTCCACCAGTTTGGGCGCGTGTTTGGCCAGCATATCCAACATCTGCTGTAACTCGTCATGCCCCAACAATTCGTGGGTATGCTTCAACAGCAGCTGATTTATATGGGTTGCCACCACGGTACTGGCATCGACCACGGTATAACCCAGCGTTTGGGCCTGATCCTTCAAACCTGGCTCGATCCACAGCGCCTCAAGCCCAAAGGCAGGATCAGTCGTGGGAATGCCATCCAGCTTGCCAAACACTTGGCCAGGATTAATAGCCAGATCGCGATCCGGGTAAATCTCGGCCTCACCCGCCGTCACGCCGGTCAGCGTAATACGATAAGCTGTTGGCATCAGATCGAGGTTATCCCGAATATGTACCGAAGGGATCAGGAAGCCCACTTCCTGTGAGAGCTTTTTGCGAATGCCTTTAATACGGCTAAGCAACTCACCGCCCTGACTTTTATCCACCATCGGAATCAGGCGATAGCCCACTTCGAGTCCAATGGCATCAACTGGCTGGACGTCATCCCAGCCGATTTCGGGAATCGCCGGTGCCTTGGCTTTCTGCTCCTGCTCCTGAACTTTCTCCGCCGTTTCAATAGCTTTACGCTCAACTTCTACTATGGATTTACGCTGGCTGATCAGGTAGGCACCACCACCGGCCAGCGCGGCCAGGGAAAGAAATGCCACATGCGGCATACCGGGAATGACCCCCATCAATCCCAGAATAGCGGCGGTCACAGCCAGCGCCTTGGGCGAGTCAAACATCTGGCTAGTGATCTGCTCACCCATATCCTTGGAACTACTGACCCGGGTCACCATGATCGCTGCCGAGGTGGAAAGCAGCAGGCCAGGAATCTGCGCCACCAAACCGTCACCGATAGTCAGCAGGGAATAAACCTCCATGGCGCGGGCAAACTCCAGCTCATGCTGAACCATACCGATTGCTAACCCGCCGATAATATTAATAAACAGAATCAGAATGCCCGCGACCGCATCACCCCGGACGAACTTACTGGCACCATCCATGGAGCCGTAGAAGTCGGCTTCACTGGCGATCTCTTCACGGCGGGCTCGAGCGTCATCCTGACTGATCAGGCCAGAATTCAGGTCGGCATCAATGGCCATCTGCTTGCCAGGCATGGCGTCCAGAGTAAACCGGGCACTGACCTCCGAAATCCGTCCCGCACCTTTGGTCACCACCACAAAGTTGATGATGACGAGAATTAAAAACACCACCAGACCCACGGCATAGTTACCACCGATCACCACTTCACCAAAGGACTGTATGACTTTACCGGCAGCGTCGCCCCCTTGATGCCCTTCCAACAGTACAACTCGGGTTGATGCCACGTTCAACGCCAAGCGCAATAGCGTCGCTACCAGCAGTACCGTAGGAAACACACCAAAGTCCAGGGGTCGAAGGGCATAAACAGCTACCAGCAGCACGACAATGGCCATGGCGATATTGAAAGAGAACAGGACATCCAGCAAAAACGGCGGAACCGGCAGGGTCATCATGCCGAGGATAGTCAACAATAAAACCGGGACACCCAGATTGCCTTTGGCTAATGCCCGCAAGCCGTTGGGCTGGTTATTCCGAGAGAGACCTTCAGAGACGCTCATAGATGATTCTTTACCTCCAGCGGGGTCTCAAGCTAAACCACCTTCCCCGCCGGTTAATTCAAAAAATTGTCGCTTTGGATTAGCTGAAACGGTTAGTGCAAGAATCCTTCCGCTTTTACGATTTTTTAAAAATATTTTTCCTCTTTTTTATTGCGCATTGAGTTGGGTTTAGCTGCGGGATTGTATGCTCAACTCAGGAGATAGCCAGCCTCCCCTGCGAATCGGGAAATGCCAATAAATATAAGGCGGCGGCTGTAGAACTCGACCTTATTTTGCTGCGCAAAAACGGGACTCGAACAGGCTTCGCCGACTACCCCGCCTTATATTCATTGACAAAAGCATTCCCTGATTGATTCGCAGGGGAGGCTGGCTATCTCCTTAACACCGAGTGGGCTGCAGGGGTTTTATGTTTTTTATGCTGCAGACTTGCACGGAGTCAGGCTTAGGGTCCGTTTACCCTCTGCGGCTAATCAGGGCGCGTGTTGGTAAGCCATCATTTTTGGGGCTTTCAGCGGAGTCCTGTCTGAGTCCTTCTTTCGCAAGGCGAAATAAGGACGAGTTGCGGAGCTGCCAAAAATGATGGCTTGCCTGCGACCAGCCGAAGAGGGTAAACAGACCTTAAGCCGAGACCAAAGCTCAAACTGTGAGACGATAAAATCATTCCTCAGGCACCGGATTACCCTCACTGTCATACTGCGCCTCGCGCGGTACTTCCAGCTCCGTAATCGGTTTGGGTTTTCTGCCCTTGCCTTCCTTGTAGGAGCGTAGCTGAAAAACATAAGCCAGCACTTGAGCCACCGCCAGATACAGCGTACCGGGAATTTCCTCACCAATCTCCGTGGTGAAATAAATCGCCCGGGCCAGTGGCGGCGCAGGCAACATCATCACATCGTGAAACTTAGCCACCTCGCGGATTTTAATCGCCATAAAATCCACGCCCTTGGCCACAACGATTGGCGCACCACCACCATCGACATCATATTTTAAAGCGACAGAAAAATGATCCGGGTTGGTAATAACCACATCCGCCTCGGGCACCGCCTCCATCATTCTGCGCTGTGCCATCTCACGTTGTAGTTGGCGAATTTTACCCTTAACCTCTGGTTTACCCTCGGTGTCCTTCATCTCGTCTTTCACTTCCTGACGAGTCATCTTCATTTTTTTGCTGTGATCAAACATCTGATAAGGCACATCGATCAGTGCAATTAAAATCATCGAAGCACTCACCGCCAAAATTGACCAACCAATAATCGTTAGCATATGTGCCAGCGCTGGTTCCAATCGCGACTGTGCCAACGAACTCAAATCGGAGAAAAAAATGACCAACATACTGATCGCAACCGAAGCAACCAACACCACCTTGGCGATGGACTTCACCAGCTCGATCAAAGAATTCAGCGAGAACATACGCTGAAGGCCTTTTAAAGGGTCCATACGGCTGAGTTTGGGTGCAATCGCCTTACCGCTGAAAAGAAAACCGCCTAAAGCCGTCGGTCCTACCAGACAGGCCACAACAATAACCCCGAACAAAGGCAGTAATGCTTGCAGTGCCGCCATGACCGTATCACCAAAGTGCAGCAACATCAGATTGGAGTCAAAAGCGACCTCCCGGGACATGGAAAAGTTAAACCGCATCAAACCAAGAATAGCATCGCCGATCCCCCCACCCAGCGAAATCAAGCCACCGACACCCGCCAGCAACACCAACGTGGTAGTCAACTCTTTGGAACGGGGAACCTGGCCCTCCTCACGCGCCTTTTCCAGCCTTCGGGGGGTTGCTTCTTCTGTTTTTTCCTGACCGTTGTCGTTATCTGCCACAGTCTACTCGCTCAAAAAATTTATACGCTATAGCGTCAAGGCGATGACACCAGGCTGCAATTTCACCTGCAATATCAGAGTTAGAGCAAGAGTTATGCCTGAAGAGTCAACAAGACAAGGAAACCAGGAATTAAGGCGTAATAAGAAATGCCATCATATCCAGTGCCTCGCGGGTGAAACGATCAAATAGCGGTAAATATCCGCCCATAGTCGCCCAGAGAATGCACAAACCAATGACCAGCATGAAGGGAAAACCAATCGCAAAAATATTCAACTGCGGCGCAGCTCGAGTCACAATGCCAAGGGAATAATTAATGATCATCAAGGAAGCAATAGCGGGCAGCGCAAGCAGGAGCGCACTGCCAAACATCCAACTCGCCCTGCCCGCCAGTTCGAATAACATATTATTACTCAGAAAAATCCCGCCAACGGGTAAGGCATAGAAACTCTCCGTCATCACCTCAAGCATCGCGAGGTGCCCATTCATCGTAATAAAGAGCAAGGTCACTAGCATCAAATGAAATTGACTGAGCACAGTCACGGTAACGCCGTTAGTCGGGTCAACCATAGAGGCAAAACCCAACGCCATATGCATGGCGATAATCTGGCCGGCCACAACAAACAACTGTAATAACAGTTGCATGACAAAGCCCATCGCAACACCGATCAGTATTTGTTGGGCAACCAGAAGCATAGTGGTGATGGATAAGGCTTCGATAGCAGGCATTTCAGGCAGATTAGGCACTAGTGCCAGGGTAATCAAAAACCCCATCACAATACGTACCCTTGCCGGCACCAATTGAGTACCAAACACCGGAGCGGCCAGAAAGAATGCGCCGATACGGAAAAATGGCAGTAAAAACGAGCCTACCCAACTACCGATAAGTGCCGTATCCATTTCAAACATGGCGCGTTAACCAATCAGGTTAGGCAAACTGGTCACCAGCGAAGTGGTGAAATCCATCAGCTCGGTCAGTATCCAGGAGCCAGCCAAAATCAACATGCCGATGGTCGTTAACAGGCGCGGTAAAAAACTCAGAGTCTGCTCATTAATCTGCGTCGCCGCTTGAAAAATACTGATCACCAGACCAACTAACAGGCTGGGCACAACCATGATACAAACGATTAAAATAACCAGCATCAGGGCTTCACGAAATAAGTCGACAACCATTTCAGGTGTCATGCTTTATCCTCCCGTTGCCAACCTGCAGCTTCGCAGCAAACAAGCCTAGCCACTATATAAGCAACTATATTACTAGCTAGATTAGCAACCATATTAATAACCATAACTGGCAGCCAGCGTACCAACGATCATTGCCCAGCCATCGACCAGCACAAACAACATAATCTTAAAGGGTAGCGAAATAATAATGGGCGACAGCATCATCATACCCATAGCCATCAGCACCGAGGCGACCACCAAATCAATTACCAGAAAAGGAATAAACAAAACGAAGCCCATCTGAAAGGCAGTTTTTAATTCACTGGTCAAAAAAGCCGGAGCTAATACAAAGAACGGCGTGTCCTGCGGTGTCTGCACACCGGTAGTGTTGGAAATCCGCATAAACAAGTCCAGGTCCGTTTCCCGAGTCTGCGATAGCATAAAGGTGTGAAAAGGTTTTGAGGCAGCCTCAACAGCCTGCAAGGAAGTCATTTGCTCCTGCATATAAGGTTGCAATGCCGCTTCATTCACCTGCTCAAAGACCGGCATCATTATAAAAATGGTGAGAAACAGTGACAGGCCCAGGATAATCTGATTAGAAGGCGTACTCTGCAAACCCAGTGCCTGGCGTAAAATTGCAAAGACAATAATGACTCGAGTAAAAGCCGTCATCATCATCAGGAAGGACGGTAGCAATGTCAGTACCGTCATGATCGCAAGGATCTGAATCGTTACCGTGTATTCCTGATCACCATCGGCGTTAGTTGTTACCGTCATTGCCGGAACGCCCGGAACGGCTTTTGTCACTTGCGTGATGGAATCAGCTA
This sequence comes from Oceanicoccus sp., assembly GCA_965661375.1. Taxonomy (GTDB): domain Bacteria; phylum Pseudomonadota; class Gammaproteobacteria; order Pseudomonadales; family Dasaniaceae; genus Oceanicoccus. The sequence continues at coordinate 48,455 of CBFIDJ010000001.1, forward strand.
AAGAACCTGGCGAGCTGTTCGCGGCTGTGGCTGAATTGTCCGATTGCGCCCAAGCCGTTGTTGCAAACAGCTGGCACAGACTCGTCAATAACAATATCACTAACATTTTTATTGAAGAACGAATCATTTTTCGTCCTCCTGTCGCATAGCCTTTTTATCAGTACTCGCATGAGGCTGTAGAAATTTTTTGATGGTAGAGGCAAAATCACTGCTCTGCACTGGCGCAGCAACAATTACCTCATCAAAGGTTTGCAAATGGCTGACACGCCCCGGGGCCACACCTAACAACACCTGCTTTTCACCCACCTCAATTAAAATGACTTTTTCTCTCGTACCAACCGATAGAGCCGCCAAAATTTTCATTGCCTGACCGGGCATCACCGGCACTGCACCGATGCGTTTCATCAACCAGGCAACTGCAAAAATTAGCGCCACAACCAGCATCAAACCACTGATCACCGTTACCGGATCGGCAGAGACCAAACCAGAACCCGGCGCAGGGGCTTTATTGCTGGAAGAACCAAAGGAAGAATATTTTTTTCCGCTATCTGTTTTCACCGGAGATTCGGCTGGCTCGGCTGATTCAGTTTTCGGCTCCGAGGATACAGCAGTCTTTTCCGTATCTGACTGAGCAGTATCAGTCGTCTCACGGGAAACCTGTTGCGGTACAGCGACTGGCATCTGATCAGAACCCTGATCAGATGCTTGTGCGCTTAGCGGTGATAGCCATAATGTCATGACCATCAAGCATGCCGTTAACAACGGGCGGCATTTCATATTCGTTACCATAATTATGTTAACGCAGAGTGGTTAGCGCAGCTTTTTAATGCGTTCAGAGGGGCTGATCACATCGGTCATGCGAATACCAAATTTTTCGTTAACCACCACCACTTCGCCGTGTGCAATCAGGGTACCGTTTACCAGTACATCCAAGGGCTCACCTGCCAGACGATCGAGCTCGATAACCGAACCTTGATTTAACTGCAGCAGGTTACGAATACTAATCTCAGTATTGCCAACTTCCATGGAAATTCTGACCGGGATATCCATGATGACATCAAGATCCGGTGCACCTTCCACGCGAGCGCCAGTGTTACTGAATTCATCCATTGGCGCAGGTTTAACCTTATCGTTAGCCTCGGCCAGGACCGCATCGATATCATCCTGATCGTTTTCATCGCCCTGTTCGGCCATGGCTGCCGCCCACTCATCAGCCATTTCGTCCTGATTTACGTCTTTATCATCATCACTCATAATTCATCTCCACCAGACCTATATTGCCTTGGCTTGCTGTCAATTAGTTAGTTCCGGCCCACTCTACCTTTGCTCTGATCCACTTACATATTGCGCGGAATCTTTTCCAAAATTTGCAAGGCAAGGTTACCCTTGGACCGACCCAGCTTGGCATGCAGCACAGGCACACCGTTAGCAGTAAGCACCAGCTTTTGCGGCATATCGACGGGAATAACATCGCCCTTTTGCAAATCCAGAATATCTCGCAGGGTCACTTCTTTTTCGGCGACGGTACAGTCGAGTTCTACCGACGCACTCATAATGTCTTCGCGCAGCGATTTTACCCAGCGTTCATCGATATCATCCACATCGGTTTGCAGACCGGCATCCAGCGTTTCGCGAATGGGTTCAATCATGGAGTACGGCAGGGTGATATGCATATCACCACCACCGCCATCCAGTTCCACATGAAAGGTACTGACCACCACCACTTCACTGGGACTGACAATATTAGCCATTGAAGGGTTGACTTCCGCGTTCACAAATTCGAAGTCAATGGGCAGTATTGCCTTCCAGGCTTCTTTTAAATCGACGAAGGCATCACGAAGTACCATCTCCACCACGCGCAATTCGGTAGGAGTAAATTCCCGCCCTTCAATTTTGGCGTGACGACCATCGCCGCCAAAAAAATTGTCTACCAGTTTAAATACCAGCTTGGCATCCAGAATGATTAAACCGGTACCACGGAGAGGGCGTAGTTTGACCATATTTAGACTGGTTGGTACGTAAAGCGTGTGTACATACTCGCCGAACTTCTGGATCTGAATACCACCAACCGCCACATCCGCGGTTCTACGCAACAGATTAAACAGGCTGATGCGGGTATATCGCGCAAAGCGCTCATTAACCATTTCCAGGGTCGGCATGCGGCCGCGGACAATGCGATCCTGACTGGTAAGGTCGTAGGACTGCGCCGAGCCGTCCTCGATATCCGACTCGGTATCGACATCGCCTTCATCGACGCCATGCAGTAGCGCATCAATTTCGTCTTGTGATAATAAATCCTGCACTTAAGATCTTCCGTTGCCAATCATCAATGGTTTAATGTTTTTATACCTGTCGTTATAGCCCGCCAGGATTCACTATTGCATAACAAAATTAGTAAACAGTACTTCTTCAACGCCAGGCTTGCCGATTTCCTGCTGCATAATTTCCTGCAGGGCATCCCGCGCTTTTTGACGAAGTAACTCCTTGCCTTCATCGGTTTGCAATTCTTCGTACACTTCTCCGCCAAACAGCATCACCAAGCGGTTTTTAATCAGTGGCGAATGAGTCTGCATAGCGTTAAACACTTCCATATCCCGAGTTAGTACTGTGACTTCAACCTGTAAGTAACGCTGGCGCCCACGCGAAGGGAAATTAACAATAAAAGCGGGCTTGATTGGAAAGTACATCGCCGGAGCCGGTTTGTTATCAACCACCGCTTCGGCAACCTCTTCCTCTTCCCCTGTCACTTCTTCGTCACCGCCATCAAAAAAACCGAGTAAAAAGAGCGTTCCAACCACTGAACCACCAATGACTATGAGCCCTGCTACAATCCAGATAATGAGTTTTGCCTTGGCGCTCAGGGGCTTTCGTGCCTTCTTCTCCCCTTCGCCCTGTTCGTTTTCCTGATCGTCGTTATCGTCTGCCATGCCAAACTTCCGTCGCTTTTTTGCGCCTTAAACCGCCTTCAAACACAGACAGCAAAAGCTGTGCCAGCCGTTGTAAAGCACGCTAAGTAAATGAGAAACAATGATTTTTTGGAACTGGCGGGGTCGACAGTGTTTTGTCACCCCGCAGGGGAGAGTGTAACCCAAGCGAGCGGGTGTGGCAGGTAGCTTGTGCTTAAAAGTTGCAGGTTTTGGTTAGCCCGCAATCAACTAAACATATTGATCGACCAGGGACAGGGTACTGGCGACTGCAGATTGCTTGCCGATCGAATCAGATTCAACCTCCTCCGGTGCCCCGACAGCGCCAGCCCGCCTTCCTTCGGCTTCGCCATTAAAACTGTCGCCTTCGTCCTGGGCCTGTTGCTGCGACGCACTGTGGTCTGACACATCGACATCGGCCAGGTTCAGACCCTGATTTTCCAGCATTTCCCGCAGTCGCGGCAACCCCTGATCCAGAGCATCCCGCACCGCTCCATGGGTAGAAGTAAACATGACACTAGTGTGCTCACCCTGAGAACTGATTTTAACATTCAGTGGCCCTAGCTCCGGTGGATCCAGCGCGATCTCGGCCTTGTTGATCTGCTGGGAACTCATCCACATCACACGCTGCATCACAGTCTCATTCCAACCGGGTTTGCCCACGGGGACCGGGATAGCAGTATGTAACGTCGGTGTTTCAGTTGTTGTGTAACTGTGGGAAAGTGTGGACGCGCTACCCGGTACTGCTGCGCTATCGCCACTTTGGGATGGTAGAGCTTGGGACGATAGCGCTGCCAGTTGCTCAGCACCGAACTTAGCGGCTTTGGTCAGTCCTTTACCCTCAATAACTCCCTGAAACAGTGGTTTACCATTCAGGGACTGCAGCTGGGAGGCAAATAAAGCGTTGGGATTTTGTGCGGCACTAACCGTCAGTGTCGCATTGTCCGCAGTTGATACAGTCTGCCCCTGGGGAATATAAGCAGATTCGGGTAAGCCGTTAGGAACGGCAGTACCGCGTCCCCCGGTTTGCAGATTACTGGCAGCGGTGAAGGTGGCGGCGGACTCAGCCTGCCCCGCCGCCAGCCCCATAGGCTCGCCTGTATTTTGACGTGTATTGCCAGGCTGCTGTGAGCCATTCAATACCTCATCGGTGCGGCTGCCAGGGTTACCGGCCACCCCGTTAGCAAAATAACCGTTTCCAGTAGCACTGTCGCCAGAAATATCAGCAGTGGATACTGCCTCCCCAAGGCCAGAAACGGAGTTCTTGTTGGCCACTGAATCACTCGAAACCAGTACCTCATCACCAGTGGGTAAACCGTTCTCCGCTAGCAGGCCATCCTGTTCCTGTTTACGACCTGAAGCAGTTTGCTGTAGCCCGCTATCGCTTGAGGTAAAATCGCCTTCACCCTGTCCAGTCACCAGACCACTATTAGTAGCATCCTCCGTAACGAGCTGGCTTCCTACGTTTGGGTTAGCGCTTACCGCCTGAGTATTGCCATCGACTGTAGCTAATCCCGCGTCTGAGCCGACTGGCAATGCATTGCCGCCCTCAGCGGCAATGCCGGTACTGAATTTGCCGCTGAACTCCATATCACGAAAACTGAAAGAGCCGCTCGCAAGCACCGCACTATCAGCAGTAGTCAATCCGCCGGGAGCGCTAACAACTCTTCCCTGTCGCTCATCACCGACCGCCCAATGTTTTTTCAAAACATTGGAAAAATCATTACTTTTCAGTACGTTAGAGCTTTCAGACAAGCTGCCTGGCGTCGCTTTAGTCAGCCCGTTAGAACTCGAAACAGAGGGTAATTCAGCACTGCCTAACAGAGGATTGGCGCCAAGGCCCTGCCCAGTTGATGTCATGGTTTTATCCAGATGATTAAGTTGTTGTCACTCGGTCAAATGGATAAATGCAATAAGGTTGCCAAGTTATACGGAGGGGTTAGAACTCACTAAACAGGTGTTTTCAAAGCGCTTCCAGCGCTTCCTTAACCTGTGCATATTCGTCTTTAATGTCGTCCAGTATCTCCTGACAACCATCAACAATTCCGTTATAACCCATTTCTTCCAGGCTTCGACACAGTGCCGTTAAACGGGGAGCCGCCATATTGCCAGCACTACCCTTGAAACTGTGCGCAGCTCGCCTGATAGCTTCCGGATCATTGGCCTTGACCGCTTCCTGAATGCCCTCAATTCTAACGATACTGTCGTTGGTAAAGGTTTCAACCAGGAGAGAAAATTCATCTCCCATGATTCCTTTCAATTCGTTCAATGAATCGAGATCCAAATGTTGATCTGGCACCTGGGTATTCCTCTATATCACGTCAAAAGTTGTTAGACCGAAGGACAATTAGCTCTTCTTATTATCAAGTTATAAAACCAAGCTTAACTAATATTCAGCTTAGCTGAAATTGATACAATAGTCGAAGGCTGGCAATTCGGTGCTCATTCATCACCCCAAACAAAGGTCGCCGTGACTTTATTACCGGGGTCGGAAAACTCAACGGATTGGCAGATACTTTTTAATAGATTTATCCCTCGGCCGGAGTATCGCTCGTCGGTGCTGGCACGCTGCAAAAATTGCCGATGGTCAAAACCATCCCCCGTATCTTCAAACATCATCACCAGGCGCCCCTGCGTCACCGAACCTTTGTAGTCGAGATGAATGGTGATACATCCATCAGCGAGAGATTCCAGCCGTTCCTTGCGCAGCTGATAATAGTGCGTGAACCCTTCACTGGAATCCTTCATGGCAGACTTCAAATCCAATACCCCATGCTCCAGTGCATTGGCATAGAGTTCGGCCATCACGGTATAGATCTGACCACCGGAACTGCGTAAATAGGGCACATGCATTAATACATGCAGCAGCATGGGCAGAGGGTCAAAACTCCTCAGTGTTTCTGGCCGCAACTGATAGCTCAAACTCCAATCCCTTGGCCCGGCTTGTTGACTTTGTACAAAGCGTGGCAGTTCCACATTGAACTGACTGGGTTCAACAATTTCAACTTCTACCAGCGATATATCATCGCCAACAGAACTTTCTGCCAGAAAAGAATTGACTGCGATATTGATTTCAGTGAACAGGTTTTCGGGATTAGTGTTGTTTTGAAACACAGCGAGCAGGCGATCTTCGCCAAACATCTGACGGTGTTCATCCTCCGCCTCATGAATACCATCGGACCAGAGATAAAGTCGGTCGCCAGGCAACACCTCAAAGGTCTCTGTGCTGTGAATTAAATCCATATTAGCGCGAATACCAAAGGGAATATGACGGGAGCGAATTCTGGTAATGGCCCCGGTGCTCGGCCGAAAAATATAACCATCGGGAAGGCCACCATTCCAGGCAGTTAGCGTACCGGCTTTAAAATCAATTTCTGCCACCGCACCACAGCAAAAAACGCCGACCGGTAAAAACTCATGCAGCTTAATATTTATTTCAGCCAGAATGTCCTGTACTGAAAACCCCTTCTCCAACATGCTGTAAAAGCTCTGTGCCAGTGGCATGGCGCCAATCGCTGCGTCTAGCCCATGGCCGGTAAAATCACCTAACAACACCACTAAATGTCCAGCGGGGGTTACACCGGCAAGCGCCACATCGCCATTAAAAACAGCGATGGGCGACAAAGCGTACTTAATATTGGAAGCATCCAGACAACCGGCATGGGCGACCTTATCAAACACTCGCTTGGCGACTTCCTGCTCACGCAGCAGCCGATCATTATGCGCCGAGATCTCATCGCGCTGTAGCCGAACCGTTCTGTGCATATCGCGCATGCGAGCAAAGGCGTTTATCTTGGCCTGCAGAATGACACTGTTATAGGGTTTGGAAAGAAAGTCGTCACCCCCGGCATCGACACAGCGCGCCAGCGAATCGGCTTCCTGTAGTGAGGTTAAGAAGATTACCGGCACAAACTCATCACCGGCCAGTTGCTTGATTGCCCGCGCCGCTTCAAATCCGTCCATCTCAGGCATCAACGCATCCAGTAACACAATCGCAGGCCGTTCTCGCCGGAACAATTCAACCGCCTGCTCGCCATCACTGGCGGCGAGCACTTGATGCCCCTGCTTGCTTAAAATGGTTTGCAGTAAAAGACGATCAGTATTGGTATCGTCAGCGATCAGAATCTTAATGGGCGTGGTCGCAGTCAACGGTGAGGAAGGCTGCGATAAATCAGCAGGGCTACTATCAAATGCACGATCAGGAGAGTGATGCGTTTTATCCTTGGAGGGGGCCATCGCAGCTCTGCATTTTCTCAGCTTGCGCCCAGCACTGAAGCGCTGATATCAGGTATAAAAATCCATGCCTTATCAAGCATCAGGCAATGGTAAAAAGCTGTTCGAAATTTGAAATGGAGAGGATTTTTTTCACATCATCATTACAATTCACAATGCTGATATTTGAGTTGTCACCACCAGCATAGTCTCTCAGTAATAACAACATTCCAAGTGCCGAACTATCCAGATAGGTTGTACCGCCCATATCGACGACATAACGTGCGGGTTTACTCGATAGCGTTTCATAGGCCCGGCGAAACTCCTGATGAGAACTAAAATCAAATCGCCCCTCTACAGAAATGGTCAGTTCGCTATTATCGGCAGAGGTAGTGGACGTTATGGGCATAGCTGGCTCCAGAATAGATTTATCGCTCGTTAAAATAACTGTGAGCTTAAAGCATGCAGACGACGTTGATAGCACCAAGTCGATTGCTTCTCAGTATAGGTGTACCACACCTTCTCAAGCATAGACCAATCCAAAATAAATACGCAATATTTTATCCAGATGACTTTCGAGTATATTTACCGAGAAATCCGCTTAAACACTGAGGAAGTGAAAGAGTAGGAGGTGAACATTAATCAAAGGGGTTAAAGCGTTTTCGGTCGTCCTGCTCGCGCTGCTGCTTTTTTTCCAGCTCCCGTTCTTCCTGCTGTTGTTTGCTTTCGATCAGGGAGTTCATATTTTGCTGTCGGGCATACAATTGTTGCCAATGAAGACGCGCCTGTTCACGCTGTTTGTCCGCCAATATCTTGCGCTCGCGCTGGGTTTCGCCAACGGATTCCAGATTTTCATAAAACCGCTGAAAATTCGCCAGTTGCAGTGCGCTGACACCCTCCCCCACTGACCGCCTGAATTGGTTGTTGTACTCGCCTTTATAATTTTGAAGCTGGTCCAGTTGCTGATTATGATTAGCCGCATTGCGAATACAACTGGCGAGTTTTTCCGCCGCCTGTTGCTCCTTGAGCCGGGCGAGTTTCAACACAGTCTGCAGTCGTTTCGAAGGTTTCTGGGTCATTGATAGCTAGCGATACCTTAGCGCCGAACAGCGGGAACGTCCGCTCTTTCTGGCTGCTGATTGGCCGCTTTGGGCGGCGCGATCACACTCTTCAACTCAGCCACGCTGGGGGCAAGCTTCATCGATTCCCGCAAGCCCTGTTGTAAAAAGTTTTTGATGGCCGGCAAACGTTCAATCGCAGCATCGGTTTCAGGGTCACTACCGGCCACATAGGCACCTACACTGATCAAATCCCGACTCTGCTGATAACGAGAGTACAGATGCCGTAAGCGCTGGGCGGATTTTAAATGGTCAGGGTCGACGATATTGGGCATCGCGCGGCTTATAGACGCTTCAATATCAATCGCCGGATAATGACCTTCATCCGCCAGTGCTCTGGACAGCACCACATGGCCATCCAGAATCGCCCGCGCCGAGTCGGCCACTGGATCCTGTAAATCATCGCCCTCGGTTAACACAGTATAAAACGCGGTGACGGAGCCGGAGCCATCGGCATCGTTGCCGGCCCGTTCCACTAATTGAGGAATTTTCGCAAACACTGAGGGCGGATAACCCTTGGTGGCTGGCGGTTCGCCAATAGACAGGGCGATTTCCCGCTGAGCCTGGGCGTAACGGGTCAGTGAATCCATTAACAGCAACACATGCTTGCCTTGATCGCGAAAGCTCTCGGCAATGCGCGTGGCTAACATGGCCGCCCGCATCCGCATCAGAGGCGCATCATCGGCAGGAGAAGCGACCACCACAGAGCGCGCCAACCCCTCCTGATCCAGCACCTGCTCGATAAATTCCTTGACCTCCCGGCCCCGTTCACCAACCAGCCCCACCACCACCACATCGGCTTCGGTAAAGCGGGTCATCATTCCCAACAGCACACTTTTTCCCACGCCGCTACCGGCAAACAAGCCCAATCGCTGTCCTCTACCCACGGTCATTACGGAATTGATGGCGCGAATTCCCACATCCAGCACAGTTGAAATGGGCTGCCGTTCCAAGGGATTAATCAAGGCGGCCTGCATATCCACCGACTGTTTATGACCCAGTGCGCCCTTACCATCCAACGGCCTACCCGCGCCATCAATCACCCGCCCCAGTAATTCCATCCCTACGGGCACCTTGTCGTTATAGGCAATAGGAACAACCCTTAAGCCAGGCTTTAACTGGGAGACCGGCTCAATAGGCATGAGGAAGAGTTTGCTTTCACTGAATCCCACTACTTCCGCCTCAATACTGCGACGATCATCCAGCAACACCAGACACCGGCAACCGATGGAGAGCTCAAGCCCGACCACTTCCAGGGTCATACCAACAACCCGAACCAACTGGCCTGAAATATGGGGGTTGCTTAACAGCGGCGTGTTAGCCTGGTAATGGGCCAGTCGCTCAGTAAAGGTTTGGCGTTGCGGAGTCGGCATAGTCATCAACTGCTACCGGAGCGGTCGCTGTCATGTGGTGAGGTTTTTTGATTTGACTGTGATCGTCCTCTGGCCTGAGTCGACAGCGTTTCAAAGCGTTTTTCGACCAGTTGATTCACCGTCTGCTGGAATTGTTCTTCCAGGGTGTAATCGACAATACTGTGCTGGCTTGTCACTCGACAACCACCGGGGGTCAGTTTGCGGTCAATCTGTAATTGCCAGGCATCCGGGATTTCCGAATGCTCAGACAATAATTCATAATCCGCTTCGCTTAGATGAATCTGAATTTTGCTAGCTGCCATGGGCAGTAAATCAATCGCTTCGCTAATAAGCTGCTGCATATGCGAAGAGTCGATCGTCAACTCTCGCCTTAGCACGGCTGATGCAATGCAGATGGCGACATTGACCAGAGCCTGCTCGACTTCATCGTCCTGCCCGGCGAGGAATTTATAGACCTCTGAAACCGCCGTATTCAGGGAGTTGGTTTGCTGTTTGATAGTTTGCTGGGCAGCTTTTAAACCCGCCTGATAGCCCTCATCATGCCCCTGTTTAAAACCCTCTTTATGAGCCTGCTCGCGAACATCCTCGTAGGCCTGATTGGCAATTTCTTCAAGCTGGGCAGCGGTCAGTTTATTGTAGATAACCTCATTTTTATCAACATCAATTAACTCGCCCTTTGGCCCGCGTTTTTTTAATTTCTCGGCCTGGACAATTTGTCCCTCTTTCACCTCAGGCACTGCCCAGGCATTAAATAAAGCCGATTTATCCGCGGGAATTCTGGTCACGTTGTCGACAACCTATTTACATAAAGCCAATGATTAAAACGATAATACTCAAAGCTACTTAATAACCCCGCTAGAGCATTTCTTCGCCACCGCCGCCCAGTACGATCTCCCCGGCATCGGCCATACGACGGGCAATAATAAGAATTTCTTTCTGTGCGGATTCCACTTCGCTGAGCTTGACCGGGCCTTTGGCTTCGAGGTCATCACGCAGCAATTCGGCAGCCCGCTTGGACATATTGCCAAAAATCTTTTCCTTGAGCTCTTCATCTGCACCTTTAAGCGCCAGAATAAGTACTTCGGAGGAGACTTCACGCAGCAGCGCTTGAATACCCCTGTCATCCACGGCTTTCAGATTATCAAACACAAACATCAGGTCCTGAATCGTGGTACCGAGGTCCTCATCAATCTCTTTTATCGCTTCCATCAAATCGGCTTCGATGCTGGTTTCAAGGTTGTTCATAATTTCCGCAGCAACCTTGGTACCACCCATGGCCTTTGCCTGTGAACCTGCACTACCAGAAAACTGTTTCTCCAGAATAGTGTTTAATTCCTGCAGCGCGGAGGGCTGCACAGCATCCAGCGAGGCGACTCGCATAACGATATCCAGTCGGACCTTTTCCGGTAAATGAGTTAATACCTCGGCGGATTGATCACCGTCGAGATGCGCCATAACGATAGCTTGAATCTGTGGGTGTTCATTGCGAATAATATCGGCGACGGAGCGAGGGTCCATCCATTTCAGGGTATCCAAACCGCTGGTATTACCGCCCAGTAAAATGCGATCAACCAGTGAACCGGCCTTATCTTCACCCAGTGCTTCCACCAGCATATTGCGGATATAACCGTCCGAACCCATGCCCAACCCGGTTAAGGTACGCGCCTCCTCAAGAAAGTTGCTCATCACAAATTCGACGTGATCCTGCGGTACGTTTTCGAGCGTGGTCATGGCGGTACCAATCCGCTGGACATCCTTTGGACCAAGATGCCGCAACACATCAGCCGCTTCTTTTTCGCCCATTGACATCATCAAAATCGCCGCCTGTTCCAACTTCGACAGGTTGATGTTTTTTTTGGCAGCTTCATCACTCACTGGGCACAACTCTCTTTGGATTCAACCTTCTTGTTACTGCTTAGCATCTTTTTACACAATCTCTTTTTGCCGCTGCCTGAATAGCTTACTTTAACATTATTCGCTGCTTCTGTTATTCACTGGATACCACCCATTTTTTTACCACCTGTGCCACCCGGCCCGGATCTTCGGCCACCAGCCCCTTGATAGCATTGACCTGCTGCTCGTAATTTTGATTTGGCCCGGTCAATAGCAGACTGTCCCCCCCTGATAATGTGACCGTCTCATCGACCAGATCCGCGCCCAGGTCTCCGGAGAGTTCTCCCAATGCCCGTTGTGCTTCCATTTCACGCATATCTCTGGCGGTATCAGTCAGGCCCCGCATGACTGGCCTTAACACCCCGAATACCAGTAGCAGCACAAACAAGCCACCCAATATCTGCTTGGCGTAATTAAGCGCCTCCGGCTGCATCCAGATCGGCGGTTCCTCAAAGGGTGCCTCCTCAACCACCTCTTTAATCATAAAAGGCGAATTGATGATGTTAACACTATCTCCCCGGGTAGCGTCATAGCCAACGGCATCCCGAATCAATGTCGACAGGCGATCCAGTTCCGCCTGATCGATAGGAGTGGAACTCACTTCACCAGTTTCGGCGTCGGTGGTAGTGAGATTATCCACCAATACTGCCACCGACAACCGTTTAAGCCGGCCCAGCTGGTGACGCGTATAACTGATGGTACGGTCCAATTCGTAATTACGCACCGACTGACGTCGGCTAGAACCGGCACCTGCCGCAGCTGCACCGCCACCCTCGGCTGCAGCCTGTTCCGGCGCCTGGCCATCGGCAGGCGGCTGGTTGCTTAAGGCCCCAGGCACACCGCCAAGACCAGCACCGCCACGAGCTTCTTCGACGGTTTGCTCACTGCGAATCGCGGGCAAGTCAGGGTTAAATAGCTCATCGGTCTGCTCAACCTGGGTAAAATCCACATCGGCACTGACTTCAGCCCGAAAATTATCTTCACCCAGCACCGGTTCCAGAATTGAACCAATACGCTTGACCAGCCGGGTTTCTAACTGATGGACATACTCCAAATGCTTGTGTGCCATCGCCATATCTTTATCGGCATCAAAATTAGACAGCAGATTACCTCTTTGATCCACCACCGTGACATTCTGTACCGTCAACTCGGGAATACTGAAAGCCACCATATTGGCAATAGCACGCACCTGCTCATTGGTAATACCGCTACCGGAATAGAGATCCAGAAACACCGACGCCGTCGGCTTGCGGGTATCGCGAATAAAGGCTGAGGTTTTGGGTATGGCCAGATGCACTCTGGCACCGCGAACAGTGCGAATACTGGCAATAGTTCTGGCAAGCTCTCCTTCAAGCCCCCGCTTAAAACGGGCATTCTCCATGAACTGGCTGGTTCCCAATGGCTGTTCTTTATCCAGCATTTCAAAGCCGAAACTACCATCGGGAGAAATACCGGCACCCGCCAGTTTTAATCGTGCATCGTGGATTTGGTCGGCAGCTACCAGTAAAGCACCGGTATTTTCGTCAACTTTATGAATAATCTGATTAGTTTGCAGGATGTTGAGTACATCTGAAGGATCCATCTTATCAAGGTTGGTATAAAGCGGTTGGTAATCCTCCCCCTGTGACCAAAGCACTACGGCAAAACCAATGGCCACACTCGCCGCCAGCCCCACCATGAGGCCCAGCTGGCGCAATACACCTAAGCCACCAATGCCCTGCAGAAAATCGTTTTGTCGTGGTGAGGGAGTATCAGCTCCCGTATCTGCCGCTTGCGCCATGTTTTAACCTCTGTATACCGCCCCGATAAGCAATGTTTTGCAAAGCGTATTTAATTCATTCTTGATGCCGGTGAAGCCTCTTTTAGATAGGCATACTCATCACATCTTTATATGCCTCAACCAGTTTATTGCGAACCTGAGTTAATGCCTGAAAAGACACACTGGCTTTCTGTGATGCCACCATTACCTGGGTCAGGGATACACCGGGGTCTCCCTGCTGATAGGCGGTCTGCAACGCGCCTGACATCTTCTGGGTTTCATTGACTGAATTAACTGCATTGCTGAACATTTCGGAAAAGTTAGGCGCATTGACACCGCCAACGCCAGAGGAATCCCCCCCCACTTTTAGCGCTGCTTCGACATCTGAGCGCGGTTTAATAGCGTCGGTACCCTGTGGAGTGCCGGTAGCCATTGCTTTCATTTCACGCATTTGCATTAGCAGAGAGTTGATATCAGTTCGATTAGTAACCATAGTCTTCGTATCCGCTTAGCCTTAACCTTCTAATAATGTGAATTCTGTCATGAGAACCCGTCATCACAGCAAGCCCTAGTCAAACTACTGACACACCCCTTGCTAAGGCCGCTCGTCAGCAGGGGAATTTGCTGATCGCCTTGACGAGTAATTGACAGTTCGATGGCTCAGGGCCACTTTGTCAGAGGAATTTGCATAAACCGGGCCAATATTTAAACCTGCCTGATTGAATCGCCGCGAACGCAAATCACTTAACGCCATAAGTACACTTATCGATCACAGCTTTTTCCATTACACTTTCTGAGCAACGCTCTATACAGGCAGGGATTCAACCAGCCCACTAGAACAAGCACAAACTCGCGATTACAAGCATGAAAAGGATAAGAATGAATAACTCGCCGATGCAGGATCAGCAGCAGCTCACTATCCCCCAGGCACTGGAGCTGGCCAATCAACACCAGACTAACGGACGCCTGACCGAGGCAGAGACACTGCTGCGAAAAATCCTGCAGGTTCAGCCCGAAAACAGTTTTGCGCTTCACCTGCTGGGCTGTATTGCCCATCAGGCCACGAAACCGGATATTGCCATTCAGCTCATCGAGCGCGCGGTACAGCTGCAACCGACCATCGGCCTCTTCCAAAGTAATTTGGCAGAGATGTACCGTCAGGCCGGGCAAACTGATAAGGCTATCAAGGCCGGACAGCGTGCCACAGAGCTGGACCCCAACTATGCGCCAGGCTTCAGCAATCTGGGTATCGCCTTCTACGATTTAAAGGATTATCAAAATGCCGAGCACTATCAACAACAGGCGCTGGCGCTGGAGCCAGGACTTGTCCAGGCGCTGAATAATTTGGGCAGTATTTATCGTGATCAGAAAGAGACGGATAGAGCTATCGAGTTTTATCAAAAAGCATTGAAGAGCAACCCCAACCACGCTGAATCACTCAATAACCTCGGCGCGGTAATGACCGAAAATGAGCAGCCGGAAAAAGGCCTCGAATTATTGCAAAAAGCCCTGCAATTACAGCCTAATTACGCCGAAGCATACCGCAATACCGGCAGCTGCTATTTAATGCTGGAGCAATACTCGCAGGCACAGCAAGCCTTCAGGCAAGCACTGCAATTAAAGCCTGACTTTCCCGAGGCGCTGCTGGGGCTGGCCAGCATTGAGCAGGAAGGTAACCGCTTTAGCGCAGCCGAACAACTGATTGATCAGGCGCTGGCGATTAATGCCTCACTGATTGCGGCCTATTCCCAACAGGGGTCGCTGTATAACACCATGGGGTTTCCCGATCGTGCCCATCAAGCCTTTGATAAAGGCATGGAATTAGATCCTGATGATATCGGCTGCTATATCGGTAAAAGCCAATTATTGACCGAACAGGGAGAAATGGAGGCGGCACAGTCGCTGTTAAATACAGCACTGTCTTTGGACAGCGACTCCCTGGCCGCACGCCTGAACCTGGCCCAGTTGAATAAGGCCAGCGTTGAAAACTCAAATTTTAAAGCCCTGTTAGCGGCAGAAGAAAAGCTGGATCCGGCGGCGAAAACCCGTGCCATCGGCGTCCATTTTGGTCTGGGGAAATGCTACGACGATATTGGCGACTACCAGCAAAGTATGACCCATTTTCTGGAGGCCTGTCGTCTCAAGCGCGAGAAAATTCATTACAAGGCCAGTGATAACACTATGATCGCGCTGAATATCATGTCTACGTTTACACCCGAGTTGCTGGCGCGCTTCAAAGGTATTGGCTGCACCACTAACACTCCGATTTTTGTTTTGGGTATGCCGCGCTCCGGCACCACTTTAACCGAGCAGATTATCGCCAGTCACCCACTGTGTCATGGCGCCGGTGAACTGCCCGACCTCGGCAATATCATTAATCGGCGTGAGCAGAAGCTCACTGAATCTGCGCAAAATAATTATCCGAATTATCTACCCCAGCTCAACCCGGATGAAATAACCCAAATGGGTGAACGTTATTACAACAGCCTGCGTAAACACCACGCCGAGGCAAGGCACATAACGGATAAAATGCCGTCAAACTTTTTCTACCTTGGCCTGATTCACCTGATGTTGCCAAGGGCAAAAATCATCCATGTTAAACGTCATCCGATCGACACCTGTATCTCTGGCTTATCCAAACTATTCAAGCGTGGCCAGTATCACAGCTACGATATGGTCGAACAGGCTAGCTATTATCGCGACTATGCCAACCTAATGGCTCACTGGCGCAGTATTCTGCCCGCCGGCTCTTTTTATGAGGTTCAATACGAAGACCTGGTTCGCGACACGGAATCACAGGCTAAAGCGCTGATAAATTATTGCGAGCTGGAGTGGGATGATGTCTGCCTGGAGTTTTACAAACACAAGCGTTCGGTTAAAACTGCCAGTGTGACTCAGGTTAGAAAACCTATTTATAATTCGTCATTAGAGCGCTGGCGGCGCTATGGCGATGTGATTCAGCCACTACTGGATACCTTGGGAGATCTGGTACCTGCCGACCGTTAAAGGCCACTTGCTACAAGGTAGATCGCTTTAGAATGCGTTATTAAGGAACACCCGACTATAGCAAGTCGATAAACTCTTCGGCTGGTAGCGGGCGGCTGAACAGATAGCCCTGTAATAAGTCGCAGCCCATACTCTGTAACAGGCCTCGCTGGCCTTCGCTTTCTACGCCCTCTGCAACTGAAGTAAGCCCCAGCTCGTTACAAATACTGAGAATGCTTCGCACAATGGCCTGATCGTTACCCTCTTCGGTACAGTGATCGATAAATGATTTATCGATTTTTAGCACATCGATAGGCAATTGTTTCAGGTAGGCCAGCGAAGAATATCCGGTGCCAAAATCATCGATAGCAAAACTCAACCCCAACTCAGTGAGCTCTATCAGTACTTCAGTTACCCGTTCGGTATTCTCAACCAATACATTTTCAGTGATTTCAAATTCCAAAAATCTGGGATCCAGATCAAACCTTGCCAACAGCGTTTCAACCTGTTCAACAAAATTTAGCTCCAGTAATTGTTTGGGGCTGATATTAACCGCCAGACGCATGTCTGTGGACCATAAACCCTGTTGTCGCCAGCTCGCCAGTTGTTCAAAACTCTGCTCAAGCACCCAGTGACCGAAGCGTGAAATGAGCGAAGATCCCTCTAAAATCGGGATAAACTCGGCAGGAGAAACTGATCCAAAGCGATCACTATTCCAGCGTAACAATACCTCCGCCCCCATCAAGTGCTTATCGCCAACAGTAACCTTGGGCTGAAACACCAGAGCCATTTCCTGCCGATCTATAGCGCCGCGCAAACTGTTTAGCAATTCAAGATGACGTGAAGCCTGATGACTCATTTCCTGTTCAAAGAATGTGTAATTATTTCTGCCTTTGTTTTTACTTTCGTAAAGCGCCAGGTCTGCCTGTTTAAGTAATTCATCACCATCAACTTTATTGCTATTAAAAAGTGTAATACCAATGCTGCAGGTCATCAGATAATCGGCATCATTTAAAGCAAAGGGTTTTTGTACCAGTAGTTGTAAGGCGCGAGCGACCTGCGCTGCCATCAATTGCGACTGTTCGTAATCTTCATCCAAAGCGTCCACAAGAATTACAAACTCATCACCCCCAAAGCGCGCCAGCGTATCACACTCCCGCAGTCGGCTTTGCAGGCGCTGGGCAAATTGTTGCAGTAGTACATCGCCAACGGAATGGCCCATTGAGTCATTAATATTCTTGAAATGATCAAGGTCTACAAAAAAGACCGCGCCGTACTGTTGAGTACGATTAGCCAGACTTATTTTTTCTACCAGCCGATCCAGAAAATAAATACGATTAGGCAAGGCAGTGACTGCATCAAAATAGGCCTGCCGCGTGATCAACTCTTCGCGCTGCAGTCGTTGAGTTACATCGCGGACAAAGGAGGTATAACCTGACAACTGTCCTTTAGAAAGAAAAACAGGCCCACTACTCCACTCGCAATGCACCTCTTCACCGGATAATTTATGGCTGATTAATACCGTAGTCGAAAAAGAATCCGCCACAGCCAGTGTTTTAAAATAATTTACTCGCTCAGCTTCTGACTGAAAAATTCTTTCAGGTTTGGCTTTCAACTCCTCCAGTGACCAACCGAAAATTTCAGCTGCAGCAGAATTCCAACGTGTAAGATTAAATTCAGCATCCCACTCAATAATACCGAGCGGATTGCGCTCAAAATTCATATCGACTCGTTGCTGAGCTTCCTGTAGCTGTTTTTCCTGCGCATCAAGGGTGATGGCCTGTTGTAAATTGTTATAGGAGGATTCAAAGTTTCGCTGACAGGCAACCCACATATAATACATATAGATATAACAGAGGCTGAACATCAGCAGACCATAATCATCATCCATGTAGTAAAGCCTTAAGGACATGGGTACCAGACTACAAATAAGAAACATTAAATAGGCAAATGGGGACAACGACAGCGAACTTGAAGCTCCGGCACATAATCCTGCCGTTGCCATAGTCATAATAAACTGATGCGGGAGGGATTGATCGGGCATCAGGTAGACGAGTGCATAACCCCATATAGCACCAGATATCGCTACTACAAGGTTATGTTGCCACAGCCAATAGTTTGCTGAGTAAGCATCGGGTTTCTGAGTGAAATTACGATATAACTGAAAACGTAAACAGGAAATAACAACCGAGGCAAACAACCAGAACAGCACCCGTTGCTGTGGGGCAATGCCCCATAGGGCAAAAGCGTTTACGGCAACAAGAAGAAAAGAGCTAATAATAGCAAGCGGATAAAAGCTGAAAATACTTTTTAGTTGTCCGCTCAGTAAAACCGGGCTTTTGAATAACGACATATACAGTCTCAAATAAAATAGTCTAAGAGAGCAGATCGCCGTTCCTTAGCTCTTTTTTTGATGAGCTAAAGTATAGTGACAGTTACAGATTCTTCAAAGTTGTCCGACAAACTTCTGCAGCGACCGGCTTAACATCGAGCTTAGAGCAGTAACTGCAGGGCTATAACGGTTCTGTGCTTTGGTGGCAGATCATTCCAAAATAATGAAACACAATAAAAGTGAAGAAACATTGAAGATTGACGTGACTGAAGGAACAGGGGGCTGGCCCCGGTCAATCACTCTATGTAACTGGCTGGCCGCAAACTAACCCACTAATGCAGCGTCTATAATTTGCACACCAGTTGGAATATTTGACGAGCTGACCACCGCATCGTCGAATTCATAAGCGTCCCTTTCGCCATCTCTGTCCAACGGGAGATTGTCAAAGTCGAACAGATTGACGTCCGCTAATTGACTGGGTGAAACATTCTGGATAGCACGGAAAATATTTTCAATACGACCCGGCTGTTGTTTTTCCCAGCTGTGCAGCATTTGCTTGATGTTTTGCCGCTGTAGATTTTCCTGAGAACCACACAGGTTGCAGGGAATAATAGGAAAGGCTTTGTATTCAGCGTATTTAACCAGATCACGTTCTTTGCAATAGGCCAGCGGACGAATCACCACGTTGCGACCATCATCCGAACGTAGTTTGGGTGGCATGGCTTTCAGGCGGCCGCCGTAAAACATATTTAAAAACAGTGTTTCCACAATATCATCGCGGTGATGCCCCAGTGCAATTTTGGTAGCGCCGATAGTCTCAGCAAAGGAATACAGCGTTCCACGACGTAAGCGTGAGCAGAGCCCGCAGGTGGTGCGACCCTCTTCCACTTTCGACTTAACAACGCTGTAGGTATCCTTATCAATAATGTAGTAAGGAATGCCAGTCTGCTCTAAATAATTGGGCAGCACCTCTGCAGGGAAGCCAGGTTGTTTTTGATCCAGATTGACTGCAACCAACTCAAAATTCACCGGCGCACTGCGCTGCAAATTCACCAGCACATCCAGCATGCCATAGGAGTCTTTACCGCCTGACAGACAAACCATCACGCGATCGTCTTCTTCGATCATGCCGTAATCTTCAATGGCCCGACCGACATTGCGTCGCAGTCGCTTCTGCAATTTGTTGAATTCGGTTCGCTCTTTTTTCGACAGCTCGATCACTGAAATTACCTGTTTGCTGGAATGCACGGTTTTAAAGCCGCGCATTCTACTCAATTTTTGCCGAAAAATCCCTGTCAGGCCGCGGTCTGACCATGTTTTAGCTGGAAATTTAACGCTCAAATCACTAGAATTAGCACCCGAATTTGAGGCACTGCTGGCTGGCAACGTAGCAGAAGTGCAGCTTTACCTGGCTTGGGTAGTATTGGCGGTGTGACCCACTACCAATGGCACTCCCTACTCTCAAACCCGATACGATTAATCCGACCTTATCACAGACGTCAAATACAGGAATATATCCATGAAACAACCCGTACGCGTTACTGTTACTGGTGCTGCAGGCCAAATCGGCTACGCACTGCTCTTTCGTATAGCTTCCGGCGCCATGCTGGGCGACGATCAGCCTGTTATCCTGCAACTTCTGGATATCACTCCTGCCCTGGATGCCCTTGAAGGGGTAAAAATGGAGCTGGATGACTGCGCTTTCCCACTGTTGGCTGGCGTTGTCTGTACTGACGACCCCAATGTGGGCTTTAAAGATGCCGATTACGCCCTGCTGGTAGGTGCCCGTCCACGTGGACCAGGCATGGAGCGTAAAGACCTGCTGGAAGCCAATGCCGCCATCTTCTCTGTTCAAGGCAAGGCAATTAACGACAATGCCAGTAAAAACATCAAAGTGTTGGTTGTCGGCAACCCTGCCAACACCAACGCCCTGATTACTCAGCGCAATGCTCCGGATATTGATCCCAAGAACTTTACCGCCATGATGCGTCTGGACCATAACCGTGCCAAGACTCAAATTGCCCAGAAGACTGGCAAGACCGTTGCTGATGTCAGCAATATGATCGTGTGGGGCAACCACTCAGCGACTCAGTTCCCTGATTTGTTCACTGCCAAAGTTGACGGCAAAGCCGCTATCGAGCAGGTTGAGCAGGACTGGTACGAGAATGAGTTTATTCCTACGGTTCAGCAACGTGGCGCGGCTATCATCAAAGCCCGTGGCGCGTCTTCTGCGGCTTCTGCGGCTAACGCTGCCATTGACCATATGCGCAACTGGGCGCTGGGCACTGAAGGCGATGATTTTGTCAGTATGGGTATTTACTCTGATGGTTCCTACGGGATTACTGAAGGCCTGCTGTACTCCTTCCCCTGTCGTTGCAACAATGGTGAATGGGAAATCGTTCAAGGCTTGGAAATCAATGATTTCATGCGTGAGAAGATGACAGCGACTCAGCAGGAACTGACAGAAGAACGCGATGCCGTGGCGCACTTGCTGCCATAAGCGGTTTTCTTTTGTTTGATAAGAATACCGCGCAGTGCGCGGTATTTTTTTGTCTGCAGGTTTTTGATCGGGTTCCCGGAGCATTGGGAGAGGGAATACCGAGATCGGATCGCAGGCTTTTGGGTATTTATGGCTGCTGCGCAACTCGACCTCTTTTTTGCTGCGCAAAAAAACCGGGACTCGAACAGTGCTCGCAGAAAGCTCCACAAATACCCAAAAGCCAACAACGCGCCCTGACTGATCTCGGTATTCCCTCTCCCAATGCTCCTAACGCCATACCAGTCACTAGGAAAGCAGCTCGAACTGACCTTGTTACAAGCAATTACCCCCACCGACTTTCACACGATAGAGATTAGTTGGGGCTTAGGCTTGTGGCCGGGTCGCACGGCTACTTGCGTTTTTGGCTGCTGCGACAGCGCTGTTAAGCTGAAAACGCACCCCAACTGTGTCAAGGCGTACCCGATTCATACTCCTCGCATCGAGCCAAGAAAGTGCTCGGCACCCGTTTTATTGATTGGCAGGATATAGGCTTTGCGAGGGCAAACCCCTTGAGGCCAATAAAGGCGCGCTTTTAGCTTGTCAGTTTTTCGGGGTTGTCAGCGAGCACTGTTTGAGTCCCGGCTTTTTTGCGCAGCAAAAAAAGAGGTCGAGTTGCGCAGCTGCCGAAAAACTGACAAGCGTGCGACCTGGCCACAAGGGGTTTGTCCTCGTAAAGCCGGCCAGGTGGCCTCAAACTCTTTCTAAATACTCCACCAACAACTGCACCGACTGCCGCCCGCGAAACTCATTCACATCCAGCTTATAAACCAGCCGAACTTTCTCGGCCTGATGATCAGGCCACAGCTTCACATCGATATTAAAAGCAATCGCATCCAGAGCCTGCCGCCCAGTGGCATCCTGCGAAACCACCATTTTCAAATGCTTCTCACCCACAATCCTCTGCTGTACCAGATAAAACTCACCATCGAACAAAGGCTCTGGAAAATGCTGCCCCCAGGGGCCAGCTTCACGTAACAACGTTGCCAGCGACAGTTCAAAATCGTCAGGGGCAAGCTCACCATCACTCAACAACACCGCCTGCAAGTCATCCTCCGACAACTGCCGCCTGACCTCCTGATCAAACGCTTTAGCAAACTGAGGATAATGTGCCCTCTGCAAACTCATACCCGCCGCCATCGCATGGCCGCCAAACTTACTTAACAGCTCGGGGTGCCTGGCCGCCACCGCATCCAGCGCATCTCGAATATGCAGGCCCGGAATCGACCTTGCCGAGCCTTTAATCACCCCCGGCTCGTCGGTATCAGCAAAAGCGATTACTGGTCGGTGATAACGATCCTTTACCCGCGATGCCAGAATGCCAATCACACCCTGATGCCAATTGGCATCGTATAAGCACAGGCCGTAAGGAATATTCCCCTCCTCCAAACTCAGATGCTGCAGGCTCTTTAAGGCTTCCTGCTGCATGCTGTGCTCGATGGATTTTCGATCCTGATTCAGTTCATCCATTTGTACGGCCATCTCTCTGGCCAAATACATATCGTCCGTTAGTAAACACTGTATTCCCAAGGACATATCATCCAGTCGCCCGGCCGCATTTAAACGTGGCCCCAGCGCAAAACCCAAATCCGCACTAACCAATCGATACAGGGGGCGGTTGGCCACCTCTAACAAAGCGATAATGCCGGGGCGCGTTCTACCGGCTCGAATACGGCGTAAGCCCTGCGCCACCAGAATACGGTTATTATGATCCAGCGGTACCACATCAGCCACGGTGCCTAAAGCGACCAGATCCAGATAATCCGCCATATTAGGCTCAGCTAAGCTTTGCTGTGCAAACCAGTCAAGGCGGCGCAACTCACTGCGAAGGGCTGTCATCAGATAAAAAATAACACCCACCCCGGCCAGGTTTTTACTTACAAACTCACAACCCGGCTGATTTGGATTAACAATCGCAGCCGCCGCCGGTAACTGTTCGCCAGGTAAGTGATGATCAGTGACCAGAACCGTTATTCCCAGAGCATTGGCCGCTTCAACACCGGCAATGCTGGAAATACCATTATCCACAGTGACAATTAAATCAGGAGCATAGTGTTTCGCAACGGCGACAATCTCTGGTGTTAGACCATAGCCAAATTCGAAGCGATTAGGCACCAGAAAATCAACGAACTTCGCCCCCATTGCTCGCAAAGCGAGTACCGCCAGAGTAGAACTGGTTGCACCATCGGCATCAAAATCGCCGACGACCAATATGCGCTGCTGTTCCGACAATGCAGCCACTAACAGCGCAGTAGCGTTCTCAATATCTTTTAAGCGATCAGGCTTTAGCAGCAGCGATAAATCGTTAGTTGTTTGCTCTATTGAACGAATTCCCCTTGCGGAATATATGCGCTGGAGTAAGGGAGGAATGGTTTCAGACGGTTCAGAGGTGAACGCATCAGGAATAGGGGTGTCGCGGCGTTTAATTTCTTTTTGCATTGCTTACCGCTAAGACTGGCTGTACGAAAAGATATTGACTGAGCTATGCTAATTGATAAAAAAGCATAGCTCCGCCAAGAGTATTATGCCGTTATATTATTCACCACAAATTCGTGCACTTTTGCGATATCGTTATCCAACACAGTATAGCGCTCCTCATCCTTGAACAGATCCAACATATGATGTGGCAGTGCAGGCTCATGTGGATACCCGGCCTTCATGACCGCTTCAGGGAACTTGGCGGGGTGCGCGGTGGCTAGCGTAATCATTGGAATATCATGGCGACGGCGCACCTGCCTGGCTGCTTCCACACCAATCGCAGAATGCGGATCAAGTAAATATTCAGATTCGTCATACACTGCAGCAATGGTACTGACTGTTTGATCATCGCTCACGGTATAGCTATCAAACAGCGCACGTACATTTTCAAAAGCTGCGTCAGAAATAGCCACATCTTCGGTCTGGAAGCGATTCATCAAGTCAGCTATGGCCGCACCGTCACGATCATAACAATCGAACAAAAGACGCTCAAAATTGCTGGAGATAACAATATCCATACTCGGCGACAGGGTGTGCACCAACTTATGCTTGGAAAAATCGTTATTGCTAATACAGCGATGTAATATATCGTTGGTATTCGTTGCCACGACGAGCTGGTCAATCGGCAAACCCATTTTTGAGGCAAGATAACCCGCGTAAATATCGCCAAAGTTGCCCGTGGGGACGGAGAAAGCAACTGGACGTAACGGCCCACCCAGCGAAAGCGATGCATAAAAGTAATAAACAATCTGAGCCATAATCCGCGCCCAGTTGATCGAATTTACCGCCACTAACTGACGATCTTCCGGCAGAAAGCTTTTGTCATTAAAACTGGCTTTAACCATGGACTGGCAATCATCAAAATTGCCGTGCACCGCGATATTGTGAATATTATCGGCCAATACCGTCGTCATTTGTCTTCGCTGCACTTCCGATACACGCTGGTATGGATGCAGAATAAAAATATCGATATTGCTGCAACGTTTACAGCCCTGGATAGCCGCAGAGCCAGTATCACCTGAGGTGGCGCCCATGATCACCACCTTCTGGTGACGACGTTCCAGGACATAATCCAGTAAGCGACCCAGCATTTGTAGTGCAAAATCCTTAAAAGCAAGTGTAGGCCCCTGAAACAATTCCAGTACCCATTCGTTTTTATCCAGCTGGACTAACGGTGCAATCGAGGGGTGACGAAAATCAGAGTAAGTGTCATCGATAATCGCCTTTAAATCATCTGCAGGGATGCAGTCGTCCACAAAGGGCTGAACAATTTTAAAGGCTAAATCGGTATAATTCAGACCGGCCCAGGAGGCTATTTCCTCTTGCGAAAACCGGGGCAAGGTTTCCGGCACATAAAGCCCACCATCAGGTGCGAGTCCAGTTAATAGAACGTCTTCAAAATTCAGGGCAGGCGCCTGCCCGCGAGTACTGATATATTTCATGAGAATTTACTTTAATCTATTTAATTCGGTGTTAATTGAGTCAGCCATCCAGTGATTCTACACGAATCCGAACCACCTCTCCGGCGATATCCTCCAGCGCTTCAATATCTTCTGTTGCCTGATCCAGTTGTCTCTCGATCGAGCGGCTGGTGAGAATAATCAGTGGCACCAGCTCCTGATCTTCTGCGGGTTCTTTCTGAATAATGGCTTCAATACTGATACCTGCATCGGAAAGAATCTGCGCCACCTTGGATAATACACCGGGCTTATCCTTGGCATAAATTCTCAGGTAATAGGCGGTCTCGACATCGTCGATGGGTAAAATCGGCGTGGTATTGTTTAGTGACTCAGGCTGGAACGCAAGATAAGGCACACGATGCTCCGGCTCTGCACTCAAGGTCCGGGCCACATCGATAATATCGGCCACTACCGAAGAGGCGGTGGGTTCAGCCCCGGCACCCGCACCGTAGTAGAGTGTAGGCCCAACGGCATCGCCTTTAACCAGTACTGCGTTCATCACTCCGTTTACATTAGCCAGCAAACGCTTGGCCGGTACCATCGTCGGATGTACTCGAAGTTCGATACCTTTCTCCGTGTTACGCGCTACGCCCAGGTGCTTGATGCGATATCCTAGCTGTTCAGCGTACTCGACATCTTCCCTGGAAATTTTGGTAATGCCCTCGGTATAGACTTTATCGAATTGCAGTGGAATACCGAAAGCGATTGAGGCCAGAATCACCAGTTTATGGGCCGCATCTATACCTTCAACATCAAAGGTAGGGTCGGCTTCGGCATAACCCAGCTGCTGAGCTTCAAGTAACACATCATCAAAGTCGCGGCCCTTCTCACGCATTTCGCTGAGAATAAAATTACCTGTTCCATTGATAATACCCGCCAGCCACTCAATACGATTGGCCGCCAGACCCTCGCGAATCGCTCTAATGATGGGGATACCACCCGCTACGGCTGCTTCAAAGGCAACACTGACACCCTTGGCAGCGGCGGCGGCAAATATCTCATTACCGTGCTCCGCAATAAGCGCCTTATTGGCGGTGACTACATGCTTGCCATTCTCAATTGCTTTTAAGACCAGATCCTTAGCAACAGTAGTACCGCCAATCAACTCCACCAGAATATCGACTTCGGTATCATTAGCCACCGCGAAAATATCGGTGCTAATTATTGGCCCCTGCATATCAGCACCACGACGTGCGCCAATATGGCTAATTTCAATCGTGCAACCCGCGCGAGCAGCAATCTCTGCACTATTTCGGGTTAATACATCACAGGTACCTTTACCAACGGTACCCAGACCACAGATGCCAATTTTTACCGGGTTCAAGCCAAGTACTCCAATCATTGATGGGTTCAAATTTTTGAAGGCGCATTGTATTTCAGCTGGCGCTGCAATGCTATCCAAGTCCTGCTATTTGCAGGCCAAGCATGGAGAACAGAGACAAAAACGGCACCAGAAGGTGCCGTTTTATGCAGAATAATAGGGAAGTAACTTAGCGACCGCCTTTAGCAGCCATTTTTTTCTGTAGCTCCTGAACCAGCTCCGGCGCCACCTCTACACCCAGTGCCGCTGCCAGCTGCAAAGCTGGCATATAACCCGGCATCAAACGCCCTTCCGGTGTAATCAACGCTGGCGTGCCGTTTACACCAGCCTTTTGTCCGAGCATAAACTGCTCTGCAACCGGGTTGTCAGAGCAGACATTCATGGGAATCTTTTCCCTGTTTTTAAGCTTGGTTATTGCTTCCTGCGGATCTTTCGCACACCATGCGCTGGCAATTTTCTTAAAAGAGTCTGAACCAATCCCGGCACGCGGGTAAGCCAGATAGCGAACCTCAATCCCTAAGCGGTTAAGATCAGGGACTTCAAAGTGCAGCTTCTGACAATAAAAACAGTCAACATCGGTAAATACCATCACACTCGCTTTGGCAGGCTGTTCCTCAGGCGAAAAAATAATCATATCTTCGGTTTTAACCTGGGCCATTAATTCGGCACGGTCTACCTCACGTTCCTTTTCTGCGAGGTTAATAAATCCACCCTCTGCAATCTCATACAAATCACCCAGTACAAAGTATTTACCGTCTTTCGTGGCATACAGCACCGGGCCGTTACTCACCTGCACGACATACATTCCCTTTATGGGGCTTGGTTTAACTGATTCGATATCCAAGTCCGGGCGACTGGCCCGAAAACTGGCTGTGATACGCGCTTCCGCCGTTTCAGTGTTTAGTACCAGGGGCTGAGCCTGTACCGTACTCAGAAAACCACTGATAACTATCAGGGTGACCAGTCTCGGAACCTGACCAATCAAACGTTGTAACTGCTTCATGTATAACACTCTTGTTACTGGCTTCAATTTAAGACTTATGTTGGGTTTAGTGACCAGACCAATACAATAGTTCACTGCCCATAACCCTGTTTGGTAAAATTACAGATAAGCTCTGCAGTATATAACGATGAAGAGGCTGGGTCACTTTAAGCTAACCGGCGTTTTATCTAAGCCTTTAATGGCGAATTTTATTCAAAACCAGACTTCAATAATTAATCATTCCCTAAAAAACAAAAAGGCAGCCAGTGGCTGCCTTTTCTTTCAAACTTTAAAAACTTACTTGGACAACTTCTCTTTGATACGCGCCGCACGGCCGCTTAATTCACGCAAGTAGTACAGTTTAGCCTGACGTACATCACCACGGCGCTTGACTTCAATACTGTCAACCAGCGGGCTGTATGTCTGGAAAGTACGCTCAACACCAATACCGTGGGAAATTTTGCGAACGGTAAAGGCTGAATTTAAAGCACGGTTACGCTTGCCGATAACAACGCCTTCAAATGCCTGCAGGCGCTCACGGTTTCCTTCGCTTACCTTTACTTGAACCACGACGGTATCGCCGGGGCCAAACTCAGGTACAGCCTTGCTCATTTGTTCTGCTTCTAATTCAGCGATAATTTTGTTGGTGCTCATGACCTAACTCCTAATATATATAAGCCTGACTCAAGTTGCTTTATGAGCCAGTAATTACCCTGTACTTATATGCCTCTGCTATAGCTTGCTTCTCACCAG
Organism: Oceanicoccus sp.; assembly: GCA_965661375.1. GTDB lineage: Bacteria > Pseudomonadota > Gammaproteobacteria > Pseudomonadales > Dasaniaceae > Oceanicoccus. The sequence goes on from CBFIDJ010000001.1 coordinate 76,581, forward strand.
ACGCCTTCGACTGGCGACCAAAGCAAGCTACACATACATTGGTCCAGATGTTTAAATGATGCAGGCAGTTTTACTTTGAAGCCGACTGCTGCTCGGCAATAAAACTCTCTAACAACTCTTTTTCTTCGGCTGATAATTGTCGATTTTCCAGCAAATCGCGCCGTCTCAACCAGGTTCGTCCCAGCGCCTGCTTTAAGCGCCAGCGACGGATTTTCTCATGATCGCCACTCAGCAGTACCTCCGGTACCGGCACGCCATCCAGTTGTTCTGGCCGTGTGTAATGCGGGCAATCCAGTAAACCATCCTCAGCAAAGGAATCCTCCTTTGCTGACAACTCATGACCCAATACGCCCGGTAATTGCCGGACTACCGCATCGATCAGTACCATGGCAGCCAATTCACCGCCACTTAACACATAGTCGCCAATTGACCATTCTTCATCGATTTCAGCTTCAATTAGGCGCTCGTCGATACCTTCATAACGACCGGCCACTAAAATCAATTGCTGTTGTTGGCTGAACTGCTCAACACCAGCCTGATCAAGCGTTCTACCCTGCGGTGACAAATAGATCACCTTCGCCGCCGGTAATTCCTGCTTTGCGGCCTGAATTGCAGCCCTTAATGGCGTTACTTTCATCACCATTCCCGGACCACCGCCGTAGGGACGATCATCAACGGTACGGTGCTTATCCTCAGTAAAATCACGTGGATTCCAACACCGTATCGCAACTAAATTCTGCTGTACCGCGCGACTGCTAATACCGTGATCCGTCACTGCGGTAAGCATTTCCGGGAACAACGTGACTAGACCTATTTGCATCAGAGTTGTTCCTGTTTAAGCCTTACTATCTCGCCAGACTCAGATGGTCGTTAGACTCAAATGGCTGGGCAGAAGACTAAAACTCAGGGTCCCAATCCACAATAATCTGGCCGTTTTCAATATCGACCTGTTTGATTACCTGATCGGGGAGCCAGGGTATCAACCGTTCTCGACGGTCGATACTGCCCTGAGATTTCTGCACCACCAGAACATCATTGGCACCGGTTTCCATCATCTGCTGCACTTTACCCAGCAGCAACTGCTCACCGTCAACAGTAACGGTATAAACCGACAAACCCACTAACTGATGCCAGTAGAAGTCCTCATCATCAAGAAGAGGCATCTCCTCTTTGTCGACCGCAATATCACACTGGCAATAGAGTCTTGCCTGCTCCCGGTCTTCTACACCTTTAATTTTGGCAATAAGGCCTTTGCCATGGTGCTTAACTGCTTCCAGCTCCAAAAGCTGCCACGTACCATTGACCTGAATAAAGCAGCTTTCGTAGCCCAGGATATTTTCCATAGGCTCCGTAAATGAATAGAGTTTGACCCATCCCTTTACGCCATACACGGTAGTTATTTTGCCTACTACCAGCAACCGGGATATGTCCATCTCCATCCTGAGTTAAAGCCCCCTGAATTAAATCAATCAGGCCGCTTTAACTTCAGATTTAGCTTCAACAACCAGCTTGGCGACGCGATCAGACAGCTTGGCACCTTTACCTACCCAGTACTCCACTCGCTCCTGATCTACACGCAGACGCTGTTCACCACCGCGAGCAATAGGATTGAAAAAGCCGACACGCTCGATAAAACGACCGTCGCGAGAAGTGCGGCTGTCGCTGACATTCAAGTGGTAGAAAGGACGCTTTTTAGAACCGCCACGAGATAAACGAATAGTTACCATTACTCTATATTCCCAACATTGTTGGCCGGAACAGTAATTGTTCAGGCTCGAAAAATTTAATGCCAACCACCAATAAGCCTAACGACAAGCCACAGGTAGAAGGTCCCGGAGTCACAGGGACCCCGGAAAGGCGGCGTATTCTACGGGAAAGCAGGGAGATTTGAAACTATTTTGAACAGTATTTCAGTCCGAATTCAGGGACTTAGGGCATTTTTATGGCCACCACCCCATAAATAGTGGGTAATGGCCAGGTTGAGCACGAGATAAACAAAGGCCTGGAGAAGATTTTACCGTGATTACATACCGGGAAACCCGCCCTTACCTCCTGGCATCATCCCGCCAAGCCCGCGCATCATATTCGCCATACCGCCCTTGCTTTTCATGCGCTTCATCATTTTGGCCATCTGCTTGTGCTGCTTCAACAGGCGATTAAGGTCTTGTATTTCAGTGCCAGAGCCATGAGTTATGCGGCGCTTGCGAGAGCCATTGAGAATATCCGGGTTGCGTCGCTCCTGAGGTGTCATGGAGTTAATAATGGCCTCCATGCGGGTGAACATCTTATTGTCGATCTGCGATTGGGCCATCTGCGCCATATTTCCCATGCCCGGCAGCTTATCCAGCATATCGCCAATACCGCCCATATTTTGCATTTGCTGCAGCTGATCGCGCAGATCCTCCAAATCAAAACGCTTCCCTTTCTTGATTTTTTGCGCCAGCTTTTCAGCTTTTTGTTTGTCGAGTTTTTGCTCCGCCTCTTCTATCAGGGATAGCACATCCCCCATCCCCAGAATACGTGAAGCGATACGATCGGGATGGAAGGGATCCAGCGCGGTGGTTTTCTCGCCAACGCCCATAAACTTAATGGGCTTACCGGTAATATGGCGAACAGATAATGCCGCACCACCGCGACTATCGGCATCGGCCTTGGTCAAAACCACACCGGTCAGCGGTAGCGCATCATTAAAGGCCTTGGCGGTATTCGCTGCATCCTGCCCCGTCATAGCGTCGACCACAAACAGGGTTTCAGCGGGCTTGATCGCAGCATGGAGATCTTTGATCTCAGTCATCATGTCTTCATCGATAGCCAAGCGGCCAGCCGTATCGACGATCAACACATCAGCAAATTGTATTTTTGCCTCGGCCAGAGCGGCATTCACGATATCTATAGGCTTTTGCTCAGCAGTTGATGGAAAGAACAGCGCCTCCACTTCCCCCGCCAGGGTTTCCAACTGTTTGATAGCCGCCGGGCGATACACATCCGCACTGACCACCATGACTTTTTTCTTTTCTTTTTCCTGTAGGTAACGAGACAACTTGGCCACCGAGGTGGTTTTACCCGCCCCCTGCAAACCTGCCATCAAAATAACCGCCGGTGGCTGCACAGCAAGGTTCAGACTTTCATTCGCCTTACCCATCACCGCTTCGAGTTCATCGTTAACAATTTTGACGAACATCTGCCCCGGGCTCAGACTTTTACTAACCTCCTGCCCCACCGCGCGCTGTTTTACCGCCTCAATAAAATCTTTAACCACTGGTAAAGCAACATCGGCCTCCAGCAAGGCCATGCGCACTTCACGCAGCGTATCTTTGATATTGTCTTCGGTCAGCCGAGCCTGGCCGGTAATACTGCGTAGGGATCTGGATAGACGATCAGTAAGGTTCTCGAACATAATTCTGCTATTCTCAGTGCTCGCCTAATAGAATACTTATCACTAAGAAACTCTATCAGCATGCAGTTTGGTTGATATAATGGTCAAACTATTCAAGTATACCCGAGCTGGCACACCGAACCCAACCGGCCAAGAGATAATTACCACAATAAAATGACACTTATCGCCAACACCGCCGCCATCAGCCTCTACCTGCTTGCCGCTGGGCTGCAGGGATCTTATCTGATGAACTGGTCGCGTAAACCCCAGCGTTCGGTTTTGCTGATACTGGGCCTGATTGCCGTCATCGCCCACAGCTTCAGCGCGATCAGCGCGATCTATACCGGGCAACATATTGACCTGGGGTTTTTTCGCATCTCCTCCCTGATTTTCTGCTGTATTGCTGCCATCAGTTTGATCAGCGTACTCCGGCGCCCCACTATCAACCTGATCGTGGCCCTGTTCCCGCTAGCCGTCCTTTCCATTTTGGCCTCCAGTTTCAGCACTCCCGAACACAGCTTGCAGGCAGGCATAGGCTTTGGCCTCCTGTCCCACATTCTGATCTCAATTCTTGCCTACAGCTTATTAACTATCGCCACCATTCAGGCAATCACCTTAGCCCTACAGGAGCGCCACCTGAAACACCGTCACATTGGCGGTATCCTACAGGCATTGCCACCACTTCAGACCATGGAGCAAATTCTGTTCGAGCTGATCTGGATTGGCATGGCACTGCTGACGCTATCACTGGTTACCGGTTTCATCTTTATCGATGATATTTTTGCTCAGCATCTGGTACACAAAACCTTTTTCAGTATTTTAGCCTGGTGCATTTATGCCACGCTGCTTTGGGGCAGACACTCTCTTGGCTGGCGCAGCCAGACCGCCACACGCTGGGCACTTGGCGGATTTATCGCCTTGATGCTGGCCTATTACGGCAGCAAGCTTGTACTGGAACTCATTATTGGCAGCTAAACCCCTACGACAAGTCAGGCAACCGCTTACACAAGCAGGGACTTATCCAATTAGCAATACACCGATCTTGAGTTGCACAGAACCACTTTTTTGTTCAAGATACCCAGCCGTTTAGAATAAAAGGAATACTACTCGTTGGACGAGTTATCACTAGAGCTGCTATTTGGCATTCTGGCCGTGCTGCTCATACTTTCAGCTTTTTTTTCCAGCACAGAAACCAGCATGATGTCCCTCAACCGCTATCGGTTGAAGCACCTGCGCAAGCAGGGGCATAAGGGTGCGCGCCGGGCCTCGAGGCTATTAAAGCGACCCGACCGACTGATCAGCCTGATTCTTATCGGCAATAATCTGGTGAACTTTGTAGCTGCCTCTCTGTTCACAGTGATTGTGATTCGCCTGTGGGGAGAAGCCGCCTCGGTAGTGCTCGGGCCGATTATTCTGACCCTGGTATTTTTGATTTTTGCGGAAATCACCCCAAAAACAATTGCGGCCTATTATCCGGAGAAAATTGCCTTTCCCGCCAGTATTGTACTGGTACCGCTACTCAAACTCCTCTACCCCTTGGTGTGGCTGATTAACAATGTAACCAACACCCTGATCAAATTGGTTGGCATTGACACCCGCAACCAGTCCGAAGACCAGCTCAGTTCGGAAGAATTACGCACCATCGTCGGCGATGCCAGCCCCCATATTCCCCCTCGACATCAGGGCATGCTGCTCAATATTCTGGATCTGGAGCAAGCCACCGTGGAAGATATTATGGTGCCCAGAAATGAAGTCGTGGGTATCGACCTGGGTGATGACGATGAAACCCTGCTGACACAATTACGCTCGCTGGAATTTACCCGTATTCCAATTTATCAGGACGACATCAATAATGTCATTGGCATTTTCCATCAACGTAATATCAGCCGGGTTATTGATGAAAATGGCCACCTGAATCGCGAAGTGTTGATGTCCCAGATGCGAGATGCCTATTTCACGCCCGAAGCGACCCCGTTACACACGCAACTGGTCAATTTTCAGCAACAGCAACGACGTATGGGCATCGTTGTCGATGAATACGGTGTGGTGCAGGGGCTGGTAACTCTGGAGGATATTCTGGAGGAAATAGTCGGTGAATTTACTTCCAATATGGCCGACCAGATTAAAGATATACACCCACAACAGGACGGCAGCTACCTGATAGCCGGTACCGCCACTATTCGCGATATCAACAAAAGCCTGGATTGGGACCTACCCTCAGCTGGGCCAAAAACATTGAACGGCTTGCTGCTGGAACGACTGGAATCTTTTCCCGACGCGCTGGTGGGATTGGAAGTGGCTGGCTACTACTTTGAAATCATGGAAATCAAAGACAATATCGCTAAAACGGTACAGGCCAAATCCAGTCCCAAGCTCGATAGCGACGAGATATAACCAATCAACTTCCTGATGGCCACGGCAACGCAAAACAAACTTAAACGACCAAAATCATTCACTGCGATCATGGAGCGGCTCTGCACATTGACTGCATGTAAAGGCTGCGCTCTCTCTATTATTTGACTTTCATTCAACTCACAGCAAGACGTGCTTATTTAATTTTTCAAAGCGTTTTTTTGTCTCAGCCAATACTTCAAGTTTTTGCACTTTGTCAAACCGGCTCCACTCAGTAATTTCGTGGGCATTACGATAACAGCCCATACAAATTTCATCAGCGTTTAGTGCACAGACAGAAATACACGGCGATCGAACTTCAACATCACTCATTACTATTTATTTCCTGTATTCAATTTTAAAGTATTAACTGGGATTTACTTCTCAATCCGTAAGTCTCTGGCAAATCGTTTTCCATTCTCCACATAGTGTTGAGCCTGGACTTTAAACAACGCCTGCTGCTCTTCACTTAATTGCCGTTTGATTCTGGCGGGTGAACCCATCACCAGCGAACCATCCGGGATTTCCATATTCTCAGGCACCAGACTATTGGCACCGATCAAACAGTGCTTGCCAATTTTGGCGCCATTGAGAATTACTGCATTAATCCCTATCAGGCTGTAATCATCGACCGTGCAACCATGCAGCATGGCTTTATGCCCCACGGTCACACCATTGCCGATCGTCATTGGATAGCCAGGGTCAGTGTGTAGTACTGAGCCATCCTGAATATTACTCCCCTCACCAATTGTGATTAATTCAGAGTCGCCCCGAATAACCACATTGAACCAAATACTAACATCTCGTTGCAGTAGTACATTGCCTGCCACCGTCGCATTCTCCGCTACAAAACAGGCCCCTTCATTTTGTACCCGCACATCACCCAAGCTGTAAATCATTAAAATCTCTACCTTGAACCCTTAAGCATATTCTTAATAAGATGCGCCAGTTTTACTGCCCTTCAACAGACAATCCAGCGTCAAAAACCACGTTAACCAAGTCGACAATCATCATAGCGGTAACTCCCCAAATGCCATGATCGCCATATTCGAAGTAAGGCACCTTTTGCATTTTTCCTCTATAGGGCTTCTCTGTTACCTGCATATTGGCCGGCTCACAAAAAAAGCTGAGCGGAACGGTGTAAATACAATCCAGCTCGCCATCATTAGGTACCAGATCGACATTTTCATGCACCACACCGACAAAGGGTGTCACTTTAATATCCGTGCGCGTCACGCGCTGATCTAGCTGCCCCAGCAACCTGAAGTCCGATGAATGCAAACCCACTTCTTCATTTGCTTCACGTAACGCAGTAGCGAACAGCGACGTATCCTCGGGGTCTTGTTTTCCACCGGGAAATGCGGCCTCACCTGGGTGGATTTTCATATGCATCGAACGTCGAGTGAGAATAATCCCCGGTTCTGAGCGCCCTTCCGTGATCGCAACCAATACTGCCGCCTCGGTGAAACTCTCTTTCACCAATTTGGGGGGGTATACCGCCAGCCGTCTGCCAGCCCGCTCAAGTATCTGCCTATTTTCTATCACTGCACATCACCGCAAATCACCACTCTCATCCGCAAAATATCTATAAAAGTTCACAAAAGCAGATTAAAGCTAAACGTCAATAATGACAGCTAAGCCTTTGAAATTTCGACGCAAAGTATACTAATTTCACCAACACCGACTTTTAATGCAAACCCTTCAAAATATACTCATCCCCAAAATGGAGGTACTATTAAAAACAACTCTTAACAACGATTATAAAACCATAAAGGATTTGAATGCAGTGGGAGGTTTTTTGTATGAACCCCAAAATGCCTGACTTCGACACCCTGGTCAAAATTGCTCAACATGACCCGGACCAGTTGGAAACAATTCGTCACCGGTTGGCGGCCTCAACGATTAGTTCCGCCCCTAAGCCTTTACAACAGCGACTACGTGGCCTGCAATTTCAAATAGACTCCACTCGCCACACTTCGAAAACACCACTGGCAGCCTGCATTCGTATTTCTGCGATGATGCATGAGTCTTTTTCAGAGCTACGATCCGCTCTTAACAACCCCTCCGAAAAAAACCATATTAATGATGGTAACAACGTACCTGCGGATATCCTTCCCTTTCCCAACAACTAAATCGCTACGACCTATAGTGCCGCCAACTGCCACACATCGTAGGCTGGCTCCTCATAGGGGTGGGCCTTCTTCATAGCAGCAATTGCTGCAGAGATTAATGCATCTTCACAGACCAGCTCGACTCTGAACTCCTCAACCATTTCCACCTTTCCAGTTTGTCCAATAAAAGGATCGCTGCCCTGCAAGGGCCTGAATTGACCCTGCCCTTTCACTTGCCAACAGCAACAATCATACTCGCCAATCTTACCTGCACCGGTTTTAAAGACCGCTTCTTTAACCTGATCAAGATGACTTTCTGGAACAAAAAAGCAAAACTTAAACATGGCACTTATCAACTCGCTATTGTTTAAAGTGGATTTTGCTGTTCTAAAGGAATCTCCTGAGCCCGATAAAAAATGGCGGCATAATCTTCTAGCGAACCCGCTTCAATGGCTTCACGAATGGATTGCATATGGCGCTGGTAATACCGCAAATTGTGAATGGTATTCAGTTGCCCACCCAACATTTCTTTGCACTTATCCAGATGATGTAAATAACCGCGACTGAAATTCTGGCAAGTGTAGCAATCACAATTCGGATCTAACGGTTCAGTAGAATGGCGATGTTTTGCATTACGCAATTTGATAACACCCACCGAGGTAAACAAATGTGCATTGCGGGCATGACGGGTTGGCATCACGCAGTCAAACATATCAACTCCCCGCATAACCGCCTCCAGAATATCCTGGGGCGTTCCAACACCCATTAAGTATCTCGGTCTATCGGTTGGTAATTCCGGTGTCACAGTATCCAATACTTTTAACATCTCATCCTTGGGCTCACCCACCGACAAACCACCAATGGCATAGCCATCAAAACCAATATCTATTAACCCCTTTAACGACTGCAGACGTAAATCATCAAACATACCGCCCTGCACAATCCCAAACAGCGCCGAAGGGTTATCGCCATGAGCCGCTTTACTTCTCGCTGCCCAGCGCAGCGATAACTCCATAGAATCTTTGGCCTGCTGGTGAGTTGCCGGGTAAGGTGTACACTCATCAAAAATCATCACGATGTCAGAGCCTAAATCGCGCTGAACCTGCATTGATGTTTCCGGGTCGATAAAGACCTTGGAGCCATCTATCGGCGAGCGAAATGACACTCCCTCCTCGCTTATTTTCCGCAGCTCACCAAGACTGAACACTTGAAACCCCCCCGAATCCGTCAGAATTGGTTTGTTCCAGCCCATAAAGTTGTGCAGTGTTCCGCTTTGGTCGGGACCATGCCCTTTCACTACTTCAGTACCCGGACGCAACATTAGATGAAAGGTATTGCCCAAAATAATTTCGGCGCCAATCGCTTCAATATCCCTGGGCAACATGCCCTTTACCGTACCGTAGGTGCCAACGGGCATAAAGGCTGGTGTCTCAACTGTACCTCTGGGAAAACTCAACTGCCCTCGACGAGCCTGACCGTCCTGGGCGAACTGTTCAAATTGCATGGCGCATTCGCGACTCATGGGTAACTCTCTTATAGGTTCAATTCACTTATAGGTTCAATTCACTTATCAGAGCGGGTAATAAACATAGCATCACCGTAACTAAAAAACCGGTAACGCTCCGCTACTGCAACATTGTAAGCCTCGAGCACCTGCTCTCTGCCAGCAAAAGCACTGACCAACATAATCAAGGTTGATTCTGACAGATGAAAATTAGTGACCAGCGCATCAACTACTTTAAATACATAGCCGGGATAAATAAAAATATCCGTTTCGCCGGTAAAGGGTTTCAATCGTACATTTGAGCCAGATGCCGCACTGGCCGTTTCCAGACATCGCACACTGGTTGTACCAACGGCAATGACCCGTCCACCGCGCTTTCGGGTATCTTCTACCTGAGCACAAAGCTCCTCACCCACTTCCAGATACTCCGAGTGCATCACATGTTCTTCAATATTATCGACGCGCACCGGCTGAAATGTACCCGCACCCACATGCAGAGTGACAAAACCTATCTCCACACCACGCTGCTTCAGCGCCATCAGTAATTCATTATCAAAGTGCAAACCCGCTGTCGGTGCGGCCACAGCTCCCTGCTTCTCGTTATAAACAGTCTGGTAGCGCTCACGATCACTGAGCTGATCATTGCGATCAATATAGGGGGGCAAAGGCATATGACCAATCGATTCCAGCACCTGAGTTACCCCTTGCGGAAATTCCAGCACAAACAAATCCGACTCCCGCCCCACCACAACAGCGTTATAGTCTGTTTCTCCGGCGGCCTCCTGAGGTGAAATCGCCAATTTTATCAACGTGCCAGATTTAGGTGCTTTGCTGGCTCGCACATGGGCTAGCGCAGTATGCTCACCCGTAACCCGCTCAACCAGAATCTCCACCTTACCGCCTGATTCTTTACAACCAAACACTCGCGCAGGAATAACCCGAGTATTGTTAAACACCATCAAATCACCGGGTTGAACCAGTTCCAGCAGATCGGGAAATTGCCGGTGCTGCAACGCCCCGGTCACGCCATCGAGGCACAACAGACGACTGTCCCGGCGGTTCTCCGCAGGAAAGCGCGCAATCAGCTCATCGGGCAAATCAAAGTGGAAGTCAGATAATTTCATACATACGTCGATATAAGGGCTATTTCACCCATGCTGCACCATCATTCATCGCGATAAGAAAAAGCCTCCGCTATGAGCCCGATGCCAAATCAAACACCCTCGAGTGATTGGCACAACCTCATAGCGGAGGCTTTTTGAGTGGCCTTAATATCTTCTTCTCTTAATAAGATCTTCTCTTAATAAGATCTTCTCTAATAGGCTGCGGTAATCTGCCCTTAAGACCATCAAAAGAGCCATCAATAACCGCGGGGGCAATTCTAACGTCTCCACCCGAAAAGCGAAAGGCGAACAATAACGAGAAAAATACCTCCGAATATTAGTAGATAAAACCGGATTAAAGTGGAATTCAAAAACAAAAAAACTTAGTAGCCTAAGCAAACTACTTATCTTCAGGACTAAGCTCTTTTTGCATAATATCGATAAAATGCGCTTCCCCACGCTAACTGAGTAATCTGTATTCGGGTTGAAAGAGGCCATTTATTTAGAGTACAATACATTTTCTCCAACCCAAGATAGAACTTTTGAGCAACAACCAACTCATACAGCTTAGATCAATTCTTTGCTACAGAAGAAATAGCTATGAAGAAACGAGCATTGCTCTGACGTACTTGAAGATACATTAACTGGATTGACTGTATTTGCTCATGTTGACCAGCTCCTGCCCCCACTATTAGCCTTAAACGAAGATTTACTCACCCCGGGCACCGCCGGTCAAACAGCAACATGTTTATTGGACATGACTTGTTTACTACCAACAACCGCGAGTAACGAGATGTATCCATTAACAGACTTTAGCCCCACAGTTATAACTCAATCCTTTTATTGACCCCCTGAGCACCATCTCCTGACGGAATCCATTAACGGACACCAAAAATCTAAAGAGGACACAGTGGCAAATCACAGCGTTGAAAAAATCGGCGGTACATCAATGAGTAACTACCTTGCTGTGCGCGACAACATCGTACTTAATCCCCATTTAAAAGGTGAAATCTACCACCGAATTTTCGTGGTTTCTGCCTACGGCGGCGTCACGAATGACCTGTTAGAACACAAGAAATCCGGCCAGCCGGGCATTTACAGTCTGTATGCCGACAGTGAGCAAGGTGATAGCTGGCAGCAAGCACTTCAACAACTGCAAGAAAAACTCGAACATCTTAATGCTGAACTCTTTATTGATGAGGAAACCACCCTGAGCGCCAATGGCTTTATTGGCGAACGTCTCAAGGCGGCCCACGACTGCCTCGAAGATCTACAACGCCTCTGTCAGCACGGCCATTTCTCACTGGAAGAACACTTGGACACCGTCCGTGAGATGCTGGCCAGCATCGGCGAAGTACACAGTGCCTGGAATACTGCCGAACTGCTAAAGCGCGACGGTATTAATGCCTGCTTTGTCGATCTCAGCGGTTGGAAATCACAGCAACACCTGTCGCTGGATGACCGCATTTTAGAGGCCTTTAAAGACATAGACTTATCCACGCAACTCCCCATTGTCACCGGCTACGCACATAGCGAGACCGGGCTAATGGCCAGCTTTAACCGTGGCTACAGTGAGATGACCTTCAGCCGCATCGCAGTATTAACTGAAGCAAGAGAATCCATTATCCATAAAGAGTTTCACCTCAGTAGCGCCGACCCCCGCCTGGTTGGAGAAGATAATGCCGTACCGATTGGCCGCACCAATTACGATGTAGCCGATCAACTGGCCAACCTTGGTATGGAGGCTATTCACCCCAAAGCGGCGAAGGGTTTACGTCAAAACAATATCCCCCTGCGTATCAAAAATACCTTTGAGCCAGAACATGGCGGCACCTTAATCACTCCGGATTATGTTAGCGACTTGCCGCGAGTCGAAATTATTGCTGGCTGCCAGGGTATTTACGCCTTGGAATTGTTTGACCAGGATATGGCCGCCCAGATTGAAAACTATGATCGGGAAATCCTCAACACCATCGGCCGCTTTAAAGCCCAAATCGTCGCCAAGGATATTAACGCCAATACCATTACCCATTATCTGGCAACTAACCTGAAAACTGTCAAACGGATACGCACTCATCTGGAAAAAACCTACCCTGATGCAGAGATGAACCAGCGTAAAGTTTGCATTGTTTCGGCCATCGGCAGTGATATGCAGGTGCCAGGCATTCTCGCCAAGGCGGTGGCAGCACTTGCCGATAGCGACATCAACGTACTGGCGATGCACCAATCCATGCGTCAAGTGGATATGCAGTTTATCGTCAAAGAAGAAGATTACGACACCGCTATCAAAAGTCTGCATAGTTGCCTGGTAGAAGTACACGACCACGGACGCGCAATATGCCTGGCTTAATCAAGACACTACTTACCCTACTCATTATCTGTGCGCTGCCGACTGCGGCAGCGCAGCAATCCAACCAACAATCCAACCAACAACCAACCCCCGAAGAAAAAACCAAACCAGCATTTGGAGAACGGATAGCCAACTCGCCTTTTGTGGAATTATATGTACTGGACGAACTCAAACTGTTGCGAACAGAAATGGCCGCACAAAAAAATGAGTTGTTGCAACAAATTGTTGACCGGGAAATCAATTCAATCGATCGCGGTGTAAGTTACGCCACCAGTACTGTTTCGAACTTTTTTTACTTAATTGCAGCGGCCAGTTCGGTGCTGGTAATCGTTGGCTGGACCTCAATCAGAGATATCAAAGAGCGCGTACATCATCTGGCTGATCAGGAAATTTCCAAACTGGTTAATGAATACGAATCCCGTCTGCGAAAAATCGAAAAACAACTCAATCAAAAAACCCTGGAGATAGAAGAAAATCGCGAGGAGATTGCTCTTACCCAGGATATTCACTCCCTCTGGCTGCGAGCCGGTCAGGATAGTAATCCACAAAGCAAAATTGCCATCTATGACCAGATCCTCTCCCTGCACGAAAATGATACCGAGGCCCTGACTTATAAAGCCGATGCTGTATTGGAACTGGACGAACCGCAATGGGCGGCCAACCTCTGTCATCAAGCCCTGGCTATTGACCCCGAAAACAGCCATGCTTTTTATCAACTGGGCTGTGCGCACGCTGTGATGAAACAACCGGATGAAGCGGTTAAATATCTCACCGAGGCGGTGCAGCGCGGTGAAAGCTATCGGGCGGATTTGGCGACAGAGCCGGCACTGGTCGCGCTTAAAAAATATGAACCATTTCAGCAACTGCTAGGAACAGATCTGCAAAACGATTATTGAGATCGAAGTTCTTAACCCTTCTTTTTAAGTGTCAGAATTTTGTTACCGCTTGAAATGTGCATGCCAAGTGCAATGCTGTGGCTTACGCCATTTTGAGTCCGTCCAAAATTGTACAGCCGCCAATTTTTCAGGTTACCGGCGGCCAGAATACGCGCATATTGACTCTAAATTTTAATCTGCTGTAATTTTAATTTACCGGCCTGGAGGAAATGTCATCATGACCATCGACGCGCAGTTTAAATCGCATGACGTACTAAACCAGCCAAAGTGCATGCCGGCCTACAACCTTTGGAGCAGCGACCACCCGCTGCAGGAAGCCGTCCGAGTCAACGGTGCCGACTGGGCTGCCGACATGCTGCACGCACACGGCGAACTAACAGGGCATGAACTGATGGCATTTGGCGAACAGGCCAACCGCCATCCACCGGAGCTTCGCGCGTTTGACCGCTACGGCCACCGCATCGACGACGTTGATTTTCATCCGGCGTATCATGAGTTAATGCGCCACGCCATGCAGCGCGAGCTGCACTGTTTCCCCTGGAACAACCGGGATAAAGTCGGCGCCCATGTCGTGCGCGCGGCGCTGGTCTACATTAACATCCAGGCCGACGCTGGCACCGCCTGCCCCATCACCATGACCTATGCCGCAGTACCTGCGCTAGAACACTCCCCGAAACTGGCTCGCGAGTGGCTGCCGCGCCTACTAACGGCAGACTATGATCCACGTACGTTACCCGCCGAGCAGAAGCGCGCCTGCACGATTGGCATGGGCATGACCGAAAAACAGGGCGGCTCCGATGTACGCAGCAACACCACAGAGGCACATTTGCAGGAAGATGGCAGTTATCGCCTGATAGGCCACAAGTTCTTTTTTTCCGCCCCAATGTGTGACGCTCACCTGGTACTGGCGCAAACTGCTCAGGGCCTTGGCTGTTTTCTGATGCCACGGGTGCTACCGAACGGATCCATGAACGCGGTGCGCCTACAACGCCTGAAGGACAAGCTCGGTGATCGCAGCAACGCCTCCTCAGAGGTTGAATTCCACGGCGCAACGGCCTATCTGGTCGGCGCAGAGGGACGGGGAGTTACAACAATTCTCGAAATGGTCTCGCTGACCAGACTGGATTGCATCGTCGGTTCTGCCGCACTAATGCGACAAGCACTGGTACAGGCGCTCAACCACACTCGCCAGCGCTCGGCATTTGGTCGTTTACTGATTGATCAACCACTGATGCGCAATGTGCTAGCCGACCTCGCCCTGGAAAGCGAAGCTGCACTCGTCCTTGCCATGCGCGTTGCCGCTGCCGTTGATGCTTCTCCACGAAATAAAGATGAAGCGGCTTTTACCCGCATTGCTACCGCAATCGCCAAGTACTATGTTTGCAAGCGCTGCCCCTCGATTATCAACGAAGCACAGGAGTGCCTGGGCGGCATCGGCTACGTGGAAGAAAACATTCTGCCACGCCTGTACCGCCAAGCCCCGCTAAACTCAATCTGGGAGGGCAGCGGTAATGTTCAGTGCCTGGATGTGTTAAGAGCGATGCGGCGAGAACCAAAAGTGCGCGATGCGCTATTCCTTGAATTACAGTCGGCTAAAGGCAGGCAAAGCGATTATGACCGCCAGCTGGCATGGTTGCTGCGGGCTTTTGCAGATCAAACCGGATTGGAAAACCGCGCGCGATTGGTGGTGGAACGCACGGCCGTAGCACTACAGGCCGCACTGTTGCTCAAATCCGCTCCTCGCGAGATTGCACACACCTTCTGTCGGGCACGTATGGGGGATGAACGAGGCTTCACAATAGGCTGCCTGGACACCGAAGCAGCCATCGATCAGCTTATAAATAGAGCCATGCCAAAAATCTAAACCGACCAATTCAAGCCCGTGAGACTGCGTTAGAACACTAGTCTATTTATAACTTTTGAAATCATATAAAGAATGGTCGGAGGCCGGAGTTGATCGAACTAGCCTTTGGGCTATTTCGACCCGCCTTGCGGGCTTCGTCGCTGTGCTCCTCGTCCAAAATGCAGTGCATTTTGTGAACCTCACCGATTCAAGTCCGTGAGATTGCGTTAGAACACTAGTCTATTTATAACTTTTGAGATCATATAAAGAATGGTACCGGAGGCCGGACTTGAACCGGCACGCTATCGCTAGCATCGGATTTTGAATCCGACGTGTCTACCAATTTCACCACTCCGGCACTGGAGGGAATATCCTTTGAAGATCCAGACCTCAATAGAATAAGTCTGAATGGGTAAAAGCTCTCTCCCTGAAAGCCGGCGCATTATAACAACGGCATTCAAAAGCTCAAACCTTTTGTCATCGGTTTATCATATTGAGACCGGCTCCTGATCAAAAAATCAGCACATTCTGCCTTGCTCAGCATTAACACTCCTTACTCACTGGCTATCCACATCAAACTGACTGCCAGAATCAGGCCATCACAAGCCGATAAAATAGGTCTACAATAAATAACACCTCCCAATCATTAGACACTTGCTGCATATATGGATCAAACTCAAGCCACGGTTCCCTCCCATTTCGTCACCACCATGCTGGCTATTGCTGCCGAAAGGAATTGTGACACCCAAGCATTGCTTAGCAGTATCGGTATCAATCCGGAAGACATCACCAACCAACAGCCTATATCTGCTCTCCTCTACGGCGAACTGCACCATCATATTATCGAGCTGGTGCAGGATGAGTGGTTTGGCATGCTCAGTGGTGGGCCGGTCCCTAAAGGTGCGATACGGCTTTTATGCCAAAGTGTGGTTCACTGTAGATCACTGGAACAGGCTCTGACGCGCAGCGCCGAATTTTTTGAGGTCTGCCGGGGTTTTAAGGTGAAACTGGCGCTGGAAACGGAAGGTGATCAGGTATTGATCAAAGTCTGCAAGCTGGACTGTATCAGCAACGAAGAATTTGATGCGCTGATCGCAGAAACCCACCCGAATGTGATTAAATCCACTCTTTCCGCCTGGCATGGTTTTTATAGCTGGCTGATCGGAAACGTGGTTCCTCTGGATGCCATCTATTACAACTTCGACAACGACCATATGGCGAGCAAGCCGCATAAACACTCCACCTCATATCACTATAACCACGCTTTTATCGGACAGCGCTTCGCTAAAAAATACCTCGACTACCCGATTGTTCAAAATGAAGACAGTGTTGAAGATTTTATGCGCAAGGCCCCCTATTACGGTCTGATAAAAAAACATGCTGACGAGGGCCTCGCCACCTACGTCAAATCACTGCTAGCCAAAACCATCGGGGAAGAATTCCCCAATGCCACAGAGGTAGCTGAATATTTTAATATGTCGGTGACGACTCTACATCGGCGACTGGGCAATGAAGGGGTAAGCTTTCAATCGCTTAAAAATGAATCCCGTATGGAAGCCGCTATTCATTACCTCAATTGTCCGGATATCAGTACGGCAACTATTTCCGACTTATTGAGTTTTGAAAACCCCAGTACCTTTTTCCGCGCGTTCAAGAAATGGACCGGTATGCCACCCGGCGAGTATCGTCGACAATTAATGGAAAAACGCGGCCAACTCCCGGTCAGCGAACAGGAACATTGATCAAAAGAATGCGTCAATATGCAATATAGGATGGCTATATTGGACATTGTTTTGCTCGGACATATCGCCGAAGCTTAACCGAGTACACATTGCTATTTGCCAGAGAGGATCAAAAACCAGTCTGGCAGCTACTGAGGATAGGTTTTATGTCGCAATACAAAGCCCCACTGCGTGATCTTGAATTTGTCAGAAACGAACTGCTGAATATGGATCACTTCTATGCTGAGTCAGAGCGTTGGTCAGAGGTCAGCGCAGATCTATGTAACGCCATTTTGGATGAAGCGGCCAAATTCTCTGAAAACGTACTGGCGCCCTTAAACAGTGTGGGTGATCAACAGGGCTGCACATTAGATGCCGATGACGTTACTACTCCGAAGGGTTTTAAAGAAGCCTATCAGCAGTTTGTCGAAGGTGGCTGGCCCGCACTGGAAGGACCCAGTGAATTTGGTGGACAGGACCTGCCCAAATCCCTGTCACTGGCGGTGACTGAGATGGTGGGCACAGCCAATTGGGCCTGGGGCATGTACCCCGGCCTTTCCCGAGGCGCCTGCCACACCATTTATGAACACGGCACCGATGAGCAAAAACAGCATTACTTACCCAAACTGTTAGAGGGTGGCTGGACTGGCACCATGTGCCTGACAGAGGCACACTGTGGCAGTGATCTGGGCATGCTACGCTGCAAGGCAGAGCCCAACGCTGACGGTAGTTATAACATTTCCGGCACCAAAATATTTATCTCTTCAGGCGACCATGACCTATCAGAAAATATTATTCATATCGTACTGGCGCGACTGCCCGATGCCCCCGAAGGCACCAAGGGAATTTCCCTGTTTATTGTTCCAAAATTTAAGCTTAATGCGGATGGCTCCGCAGGTGAACGCAATGCTCTCAGCTGTGGTTCGCTGGAAGAAAAAATGGGTATCCACGGCAACGCGACCTGTGTACTCAATTTTGATGGTGCTACGGGTTTTTTGCTGGGACCAGCCAATCGTGGCTTAAACTGCATGTTTACTTTTATGAATACAGCACGTATTGGCACTGCGCTGCAGGGGCTGGCCCATGCTGAGTTCTCCTATCAAAATTCGCTGGTCTATGCCGAAGACCGCTTGCAGATGCGGTCACTGTCGGGACCCAAAGCGCCCGACAAACCGGCCGACCCGATTATTGTTCACCCCGATGTGAGACGTATGCTGCTGACTCAAAAAGCCTTTGCAGAAGGCGGACGTATGATGTTGTATTACGTCGCTCTGTTCAGCGACGCCCTGACCATCGCCAAAACCGAAGAAGACAAGCAACAACTGGAAAATCTGCTGGCGTTATTGACTCCGATTGCCAAAGCCTTTATGACCGAGACCGGATTTGAAGCGGCTAATCTGGGTATGCAGATTTTTGGTGGCCACGGTTATATTCGCGAATGGGGCATGGAACAAAACGTTCGCGATAGCCGTATCGCTATGCTGTATGAAGGCACCACGGGTATTCAAGCATTGGATCTACTGGGCCGCAAAGTACTGTTGAGCGGTGGTAAAGTATTACAGGAAGCCCTTGGTCCCATGCTGGAGTTTTGTGAGAACAATAAGGGCCGCGAGGATATGACAGACTTTATTGGGCCATTGTCGAAAGTACTGTCTGAGTGGAAAACCCTGACCGAGAAGATTGGCGCCGCTGCCATGAGTAACCCCGACGAAGTCAATGCCGCCTGCGTCGATTATCTGATGTATTCCGGTTATGCTTGTTACGCATTTCTGTTTGCACGGGCAGCGAAAATTGCTCGCATTAAACTGGCCGAAGGTACGGAAGACAAACAGTTTTATGAAGCCAAACTTTATCTGGCACAGTTCTTCTACCAACGTCTACTGCCGCGCACAGCTGCACTGGCGCAAACCATGACCTCCGGCGTTGGCAATTTGCTGGATGAGACAATCAATCCGTTTTAATCTGCATTTAATCTGGATAGGCGTAACAAAAGCGCAGCCTGATCGAGATAAGATTAACTATGAAAAATTTAACTTACTAACGGGGTAGAAGGAATGTGTAAACCTTCCTTCGCCACTGCAGTAAAAATTTTTAATCAACACCACAGCAGGAGCTTGCTGAAATGATCTACCAAGGCCAATCCATCAGCGTCAAATTTTATGACGAAAGCGATTCCTCCACCGATGCCTCCACGAAAGGTATCGCACAACTGATTATTGATTTAAAAGACGAATCCATTAATAAATTCAACGAAGCGACATTAATGGAACTCAAAGCCGCTGGCGAAGCCCTGCAAACTGCCGAGGGTGTCACTGGCTTGATGCTGTGCAGCGCCAAAGAATCCTTTTTGGTCGGTGCTGATATCACCGAATTCGGCAAGCTCTTTAATGACAATAGCGAAGAAGAGGTATTTAAACTGGTCTACGGCGTCAATACCGAAATATTCAATCTGTTTGAAGACTTGCCCTTTCCCACCGTCACCGCCATTAATGGCATGGCGCTGGGTGGCGGTCTGGAAATCAGCCTGACCACAGACTTTAGGGTAATGGCCAGCGACGGTAAAATCGGCTTTCCTGAAGTCAATCTCGGTATTATTCCCGGCTATGGTGGCTCGGTACGCACCCCGCGCTTAATTGGTGGTGACAATGCCATTGAGTGGATTGCCGGTGGCAAGCAATACAAAGCCGATGCAGCACTGGCCGTCGGCATGGTCGATGCGGTAGTGGCTCCGGATCAGTTAGAAACTGCGGCCATCGATATTTTACAGCGAGCCATTGCCGGGGAATTCGATATTACCGAGCGCCGCGCCGTCAAATGCGGTCCGCAAAAACTCGACGATATTGAATTGATCATGGCCTACACCACCGGTAAGGCGATGGTCGCCCAGCAGTCGCCCAAGGGTATGATTGCACCGATGACAGCCGCCAAAACCATGGAGAAACACGCCAAGCTGGAACGGGATGAAGCACTCAAAATAGAAGGCCAGCAACTGGCCAAACTGGCCAAGGGCGAAGTATCCCAAAACCTGATCAATATTTTCCTTGGTGATCAGGCCTTAAGCAAAGCGGCGAAAAGCCATGCAAAAAATGCCTCGCCTGTCAGCCAGGCTGCGGTGTTAGGCGCAGGCATTATGGGTGGCGGCATTGCCTATCAATCGGCCTCAACCGGCACGCCGATTATGATGAAGGATATAGCCCAGTCCGGCATTGATATGGGCATGAAGGAGGCAGGAAAACTGCTCTCGACCCAGGTCAATCGCGGCCGTCTGACGCCCGAAAAAATGGCAGACACACTTAATAAAATCAGGCCCACATTAAGCTACGAGGGTATCGAAGAAGCCCAGTTGGTCGTTGAAGCAGTGGTGGAAAACCCATCGGTGAAAAAATCGGTGCTGAGTGAACTCGAAGCGCTAGTTAATAAAGACACCATCATTACGTCTAACACCTCCACCATTAGAATCTCCGATTTGGCTAACAGCCTTGACCGTCCGGAAAATTTCTGCGGAATGCACTTCTTTAACCCCGTACACCGTATGCCACTGGTGGAAATTATTCGTGGAGAAAAAACCAGCGAAGCCGCAATCAACAAAACGGTTAACTACGCACTGGCGATGGGGAAAAAGCCCGTTGTAGTGAATGACTGTCCGGGCTTTTTGGTAAACCGCATTCTGTTTGCATACTTTGCTGGCTTTGTTTCCCTGATAAAAGAAGGCGCTGACTTTGTCGCCATCGATAAAGCTGCCGAAAAATTTGGTTGGCCCATGGGCCCGGCCTATTTAACCGACGTAGTGGGTATCGATACTGCCGTTCATGCTGGAAAAATTATGGCTGAAGGTTTTCCTGATCGCATGCATCAGGAGTACAAAACCGCCATGGAGGTGATGCTGGAAAATGATCGACTGGGTGAAAAAAATGGCAAGGGATTTTATCAATACATTGAGGATAAACGGGGTAAATCGAAAAAAACCTTCGATGACACGACAAAGAGTTTACTCAGTGCCCATGTCGACGCAGCTAAAGAGTTTTCCGAAGAAGAAATCATTGACCGATTGATGGTGCCGTTTTGCCTGGAGTCCATCCGCTGTCTTGAAGACGGCATCGCTAATAATGCCACTGAACTGGATATGGCGCTGATTTACGGCGTTGGTTTCCCTCCCTTCAGAGGCGGTGCTATTCGCTATGTCGAGAACATAGGGCTTTCAACTTTCTGCGAGAAGGCAGATCACTATCAATCGCTGGGTGCGCTCTATCAACCAACTGCCTCCCTGCGCAAACTAGCTGCCTCCGGCGGCAGTTTGTTTAACTAATTTCGACAAAATCGAAGATTTCAGGAGAACAACGTGAGCTTATCAGAATTAAAGCCAAGAGATGCTGTCATTGTCGACTTTGGCCGCACCCCAATGGGAAGATCCAAAGGCGGATGTTTTCGCAATACCCGCGCAGAGAATTTGTCGGCCGGTCTGGTGGATGCCCTCTTTGCCCGCAACAGCAATATTGACCCCGCTGAAGTAGAAGACGTGATCTGGGGCTGTGTTAACCAAACCAAAGAACAGGGCTGGAATATCGGCCGCATGTTAAGCCTGTTAACGGTTATCCCCCATCAGGCTGGCGGACAAACCATCAGCCGTCTTTGTGGTTCCTCTATGAGCGCGATGCACAGCGCCGCACAGGCCATTCAAACCAATAACGGTGATCTGTTTGTTGTTGGCGGTGTTGAACATATGGGCCACCTACCCATGGATTTCGGTGTTGACCCTAACCCTAGCGCCAGCAAGCACGTTGCCAAGGCGGCAGGTATGATGGGTTTAACGGCGGAGTTTCTCAGTAAAATGCACGGTATCTCCCGTGAAGATCAGGATACCTTTGCTGCCCGTTCACATCGGCTGGCCCATCAGGCAACAAGCAATGGGCGCTTTGATCTGGAGATTGTCCCCACCGAAGGCCATAACGCCGATGGATTTAAGGTACTGGTGAAGCACGACGAAACGATTCGACCTGACACTACAGTCGAACAGTTAGCCGAGTTAAAGCCCGTATTTGACCCCAAGGATGGCACAGTAACCGCAGGCTCCTCATCGCAAATTTCGGATGGTGCCTCGGCCATGATTATGATGTCCGCCGAACGGGCCAAGGCTTTGGGCATTACCCCAATCGCCAAAATTCGCTCCATGGCGGTGGCTGGTGTTAACCCGTCCATTATGGGCTATGGCCCGGTACCTTCCACTCACAAAGCCCTGCAACGGGCGGGTTTGAGTATGGAGGATATCGAGTATATTGAACTGAACGAGGCCTTTGCCGCCCAGGCCATTCCGGTATTGAAAGACTTGAAACTACTGGACAGCATGGATGAAAAGGTCAATCTTTACGGTGGTGCTATAGCCCTCGGCCATCCCTTCGGTTGTTCTGGTACGCGTATTTCTGGCACCCTACTAAATGTCATGAATGAAAAAGACGCAACCTTTGGCATCTCAACCATGTGTATTGGTTTGGGCCAGGGAATTACCACGGTGATTGAACGGCTGAAGTAAATCGACTTAAAAACCCCATCACCTTCTGATGGGGTTTTTATTCAGCACGTATTTCAAGCTGTACGCTTAGGTCGCTGACCAACAATATGCAGTGCAGCAACGCGATAGGCCTCCGCCAGCGTTGGAAAATTAAAAATATTTTCTACGAATGAATCAATGCTGAAATTGGATAGCAACCCCATTTGCCCGATATGGATTAATTCCGTGGCGCCCTCACCTACGATTTGCACACCTAGCAGTTTTCGTCCGGTCGGATCTGCCACCATTCGCAGCAGGCCATCCTGAATACCGGATATCTGGCCACGGGCTACCTCCTCAAAGCGGGCCACACCAATAATCGGGTCGCCATATTGCTCCTGGGCCTGCACTTCACTTAACCCAATCGTAGATAACTCGGGAATAGCATAAATTCCCGCTGGAATCAGTTCAGACATCTCACCCAGATCCAATCCCAATGCGGCACAGCTTGCCCGCCGCCCCTGCTCCATGGAGGCCGAAGCCAGCGACGGAGGCCCGATTACATCACCGGCCGCATAAATATTACCGACTACGGTTTTGCAGTGCCGGTCAACGGGAATAACGTCCCGGTCATTCAGTGCAAGACCCGCCCTCTCAATATTTAAACCCTTAATATTGGAGACACGCCCCGATGCGGATAAAACTTTTTCACTGCGAAAAACTCGCCCATCCTCCAGCTCAGTCACTACCTGCGAGACACCATCCCAGTAAACCCGACTCACACTCGCATCGGGAATAAATGCCCCCCCCTCAGTTTCAAAAGCGTGGACAAAGCGATCGGTTAGCGCCTTATCGAGAAATCCCAAAGGACGTGGATAACGGTCTATCATCGTGACCTTCACTCCCAGACTGGCAAAGATAGAGGCATACTCACTGGCAATAACTCCACCTCCCAAAACGGTTAGAGTGTGTGGCAAATAGATCATCGACAGTATCGAGTCGCTGTCGAAAATATATTCATGGTCCACTTCAATATTGTCCAACTGCCTCGGCACAGACCCGGTAGCGATCACAAAATAATCGGCACTGATTTGTTCTTTCTTGCCTCCCGGCTTATTGATTTCCAACTGCTGACTATCAATAAAGCTGGCTCGCCCCAAAATTCTTTCAATATTATTGCGGGTAATCTGTTTGTTGATGTAATCATCATGGGCCTTGATAACCGACCCCATATTGTCAATCAGCGCCGCCATTTCCATATCAGGCTGTAGCGAAAAAGAAAATAGCTCAGCATGGTGCCGCAGGTTGGCAATTCTCAGTGCATTCTCGCGCAGGGTTTTACTGGGAATGGTGCCACGATGGACACAGGCTCCACCCAAAACTTTATCGGCTTCAACCAGGGCAACATTTTTACCGACCTTGGCAGCCTGCACCGCTGCTTTCTGTCCAGCCGGACCACTGCCAATAACAACAAGGTCATAATGTTTATTATTCATAGACGGCCCAAGGTCGCTCCGTAAGTATATTGCGGGGGTTATACGGACAGGGCCGCAATCGTGTCATGGATGGCATCAGCTTTTTCAATAAGCTGATTTACATCATCCGGGTAAAGATTAATATCGATCACTTCTGGAGTAACACACAAGGCCTCACAGGAATAGTTTTTGTCACCAATAGCAATCGCCGCAAATAGTCGAGCCGCCTTAACAGTTTCCACAATATCTCTGGACTCTTCCCTAGTCTGATCGCCATCCATCCCCGCGATAGTATGACTCACCGCCTGAGGTAGCCGCCAGAAATCAGCAACTATAATGCCGACTTGTCGATGATAGTGTTCTATCAAGGTGTTTATACTTTCCAGATCAAAGGCTTCATTTCGTTTAGTCGAAATTTCCAGACAGGTTTGCAGCACCACCGGTTTGCCAATTTGAAATAACAAACCACAGAGAAAGGTTGACTCGACATTTCGGCGGCCCAACCGGGCAATCTCTCGCGCCCAAACCGCCGTTGCCAGTGAGTTTCGCCAGATATCGGCGATCAGATTTTCAAAGCCCTTAGCAATAAACAACTCAGGGCCCATGGTCGCAATCATCGCGATATCAGCAATGTTTTGCATACCCAGACGGGCAATGGCCTGTTGTAGGGATGTCATCTGTACAGAGGGGCTATAGGCTGCTGAATTGGCAATCCGCATCACATGTCCGGCAAGCGCCTGATCACTTTGGATCAATTTAGTCAGTGCCGCAGCGTCAGAATCCACATCATTCACCAGTGACAGCACCTGACTAGTGACTTGCGGCAGCATCGGCAATACCAGTGATTTTTCTGTAATCCGACGCTCCAGCTCAGTGCTGATTGATTCAAGTTCTGATTGCACCATGGCGATTTGACCTCCGGGAGCTACCCGCTGACTTCTGCTGTGTTTATTCGTGTTTTCAGCTTATTGAGATACAGTCTAGTTCATGATCGCCAGATCCGGAAAGAATCCCCTTTCAGAGGCTGTTGGCTGTCTGTCATAATTCAGTCTGTATAATTGAATGGACGGGAATTACATAAACCGGAATTGCATAAACAATACTTGCTCGTTAATATCTCGCCGCTGCCGGGTATCCTCCCAGCCAAATCTGATTCAACAATGTGTGGGCTGTACTCTCTATGTCAAACCGACTCGAAAAAACCCTTGAAACTGCCATCTTCAGAAGCCGCTGGTTACTGGCCCCCTTCTTTTTTGGCCTGATTCTGAGCATTATTCTGCTACTGGTAAAATTCGTTCAGGAAATACTGCATCTAGTTGTTGAGGTATTGCCGCTGGATCACGGTATGGTTGTGATCAAAATCCTCACGCTGGTGGATATGTGCCTGGTCGGCAGTTTATTGCTAATGATTATTTTCAGCGGCTATGAAATTTTTGTCTCCAAAATCCATGTCGATGACCACGAGGACAAACCCTCCTGGATGGGCAAGGTGGATTTCAGCGGTTTGAAATTAAAAGTTATAGGCGCCATCGTCGCTATCTCGGCTATTGATCTACTGAAAACCTTTGTTGAGCTGAAAGTGATGGAAGTTGGCCATGAGTCGGTCATTATGTGGAAAGTGATTATTCATATGACCTTTGTGGTTTCAGGCGTCATGTTTGCACTGATGGACCGTATCGCTGCGGGCACTGCAAACCATTAAATCGGTCTTATTCCAACCCCATTAGCGGCAGTGGCCGCAGGCTTATCGCAATGGCAGAACTAGAGGTTCTTTTTCAGGACGAGCATCTGGTTGCTATCAATAAGCCTGCGGGACTGCTGGTACACCGCAGCAAAATCGATCGACACGAAACCCGTTTTGCCCTGCAGCTGCTACGTGACCAGTTGGGTCAGCATGTGTACCCGGTTCACCGGCTGGATAAACCTACCTCCGGAGTATTACTGTTCGCTTTATCCAGCGAAATGGCGCGCCTGATATCCGAACAATTTGCCACCAACTCGGTACAGAAAACGTATTTAGCGATAGTCAGAGGCTTTGCCCCCGAGTCCGGAGTAATAGATCACCCATTAAAAGAACAGTTAGATAAAATGACCGATAAACTCAGCGGCGCGGATAAACCCGCTCAATCGGCCATTACACGCTATAAACGGCTGGCCAGGGTGGAGCTACCCGTCGCAGTTGATCGCTATCCGCAATCGCGCTACTCGCTGTTGGAGGCGTATCCAGAAACCGGACGTAAACATCAGCTTCGCCGGCATTTCAAACATATTGCATACCCCATCATTGGTGATGCCAAACACGGCAAAGGGGTGCACAATCGTTTTTTTCAACAGCATTTTGACTGTCATCGGTTACTATTAAGCTGTACCCAAATGGTATTAATACACCCTGTGAGCGGGCAGCCATTATCTCTGTCAGCGCCACTGGATAAAAGCTTTCAACAGATTATTTTGAAACTAGGTTGGGCGAGAGTTTAAAGCTAATTTCAACTTAACCGTCATTGCGAGGAGCCTAGCGACGAAGCAATCCAGCGTCGCTAAAGTGGAATAGCGCCTGCAGAATTATTCTTCTTTAGCTTTGGCCTTTTTAACCCACTGCTGGGTGCTGGTGAGAATCCCGCGCATCATCTGCACTTCCAGATCATCCATACGAGTACGGCTGTATAAACGGCGCAGGCGGGTCATTAGTTGTTTAGGCGCAGAGGGTTTCAGAAACTCCATCTCGATTAAGGTCTCCTCCAGATGGACAAACATGCGCTCCATTTCGTCGGATCGAGCCATACGGGTATCCCATTCCTGCATCGCATTAGTGCTAAGCTCTCCACTCAGATGCGCCATGCGCAGTTCATAAGTGACCACCTGTACCGCCATCCCGAGGTTTAGCGAACTGTACTCTTCACTGGAAGGTATATGTACATGCAGATGACAACGTTGCAACTCCTCATTGGTCATACCCCGGTCTTCACGACCGAATACCAGCGCGACTTTATGTTGACCTAATTCCGGATAAACCTGCTCAGCACAGGCTCGTGGGTTTAACAGCGGCCAGGGAATACGGCGACCCCGGGCACTGGTACCCACCACCAATTCACAATCAGCTATGGCTTCCTCAAAGGTGTCCACCACCGTGGCATTTTCCAGCACATCTCCCGCACTGGCAGCGCGCCAACCGGCACGCTCATGGGGGAACTGCTTAGGCGCGACCAGACACAGATCCGACATCCCCATATTTTTGATCGCCCGCGCCACCGAGCCAATATTGCCGGGATGCGAGGTATTGATCAGAACAACTCTGACGTTTTTTAAGGGGTTAGAGGCGGGTTCTGTAACGGGTGTTTTCTTGGTCACGGGGAATCTACTATTTGAAGATGGCTGAAGGGCGTGGATTCTAGCAGAAATTATCTCGCTTGAAACATCTGTGGCGGCTTTCACTTCTCGCTGTCCAGTGAGGCTGCTATAATCCGCCGCCTCGCTCATCGAGGCCTTGTAAAAGTTCTTAATGAGTACTCGTATTAAATATCGGCAAGCTTGTCAGCCCTGTTACCTACGCTATTGCCCGTTCTATTGCCAGTAACAGCAAGAGTTGGCAAGATCACGCTATCATCGCTAGCCCCAACCCAAGGTAGATTCATGGAACCCATGCTTAATATCGCTCTCCGCGCCGCTCGCAAAGCGGGGGAACTCGTTGCCCGCGCCACCGAACAGATCGATACGCTGGAAGTGAAGGAAAAAAACGTCAACGACTTCGTCACAGAAGTTGATCAGGCCGCAGAAAAGGAAGTGATTTATCATATTTCCAAGGCCCACCCGGACCATGGCTTTCTCGGTGAGGAAGGTGGCGTACAGGGCAATGCCAACAGCGATTACCAATGGGTGATAGACCCCATTGACGGCACCACCAATTTCATTCGTGGTATTCCACATTTTGCAATATCTGTCGCCTGTCTTTATAAGGGACAACTGGAGCATGCAGTGATTCTCGACCCGATAAGACGCGAAGAATTCACCGCCAGTCGCGGCAAAGGTGCCCAGTTGAATGGCCGCAGAATGCGCGTTAGCAATCGCAAATCGCTGGACGGTGCATTAATCGGTACCGGTATTCCCTATAAATCACGCAGCGAACAGCATATTCCCGTGTTTACACAAACCCTGGCTGCGGTTGCCAAACAAACTGCAGGCATTCGCCGGGCAGGCGCAGCTTCACTGGACCTTGCCTATGTAGCCGCAGGTCGGCTCGATGCTTTCTGGGAAATTGAATTGAATAAGTGGGATATTGCTGCAGGGATTCTGCTGATCAGAGAAAGTGGTGGTTTAGTCTCTGATTTTAAAGGCGGCAACAGCTATTTCGAGACAGGTAATATTGTGGCAGGTGGACCGAAGTGCTTTAAGGGATTACTGCAAACCGTTCAGCCTTTACTTAAAGATATTTAGTCCATCTCTTAAGCGGCATGCTTTATCAGTTTGTATGCCGCCCGTTTTTATCAAAAATTTCT
This sequence comes from Oceanicoccus sp., assembly GCA_965661375.1. GTDB lineage: Bacteria > Pseudomonadota > Gammaproteobacteria > Pseudomonadales > Dasaniaceae > Oceanicoccus. Next base: position 105,329 of record CBFIDJ010000001.1, read on the forward strand.
CTTCTCAGCGGCGTCTAACAAACCAGGTCATACAATAGTCAATCGCGCCGTCATGGCATATCGTCGACTTCTGTGCCCTCTTTCACTGGCACCATCAAATCTTCTTTCGAAATATTCATCATCAATAACACATTGGCAGCAATATAGATGGACGAGTAAGTACCGACCAGAACACCAGTCAGCAGCGCGATAGAAAAGCTGTGAATCATTTCTCCGCCAAAAAGGAATAACGCAAACAGAACCAGCAACGTAGTCAACGAGGTTACCAACGTTCGGGCAAGCGTTTCTGTCAATGAGATATTAATAACATTCTCAGCATCGGATTTACGAATCAGGCGAAAGTTTTCCCGAATACGATCCGACACAACAATCGTATCATTCAACGAGTAACCAATCACCGCTAGCACTGCCGCCAATACGGTCAAATCAAAATCGAGCTGTAAAATGGAAAATACCCCCAGCGTAATAACGACATCGTGAATCAAAGCCGCAACTGCACCAACAGAGAACTTAAACTGGAAGCGGAAGGCGATATACATCATCACCATTCCCAGAGCCATCAGCATAGCCAAACCACCCTGCTCTTTTAGCCCATCGCCTACCTGCGGGCCGACAAACTCAATTCGACGCAATTCAATCTCACCGGCAAAATCCTTTTTCAGTACTTCTACCAGCTCTGTCCCCAGCTCGTCACTATAGCCTTCAGGTAAACGCACCAGGATATCGGTATCGGTACCGAAGTGAACGACAACGGCATTGTTATAACCTGCTTCGGCAATGGTCGCGCGAATATTATTGAGCGGTTCCGGTTCGCTGTAACCCACTTCTACCAGTGTGCCGCCGGTAAAATCCAAACCAAAATTCAGCCCCTGGATGCTTAGTGATGCCAGTGAACCTATCAATAATAAAAGGGAAAAAAACGCAGCAATTTTTCGCTGCCCCATAAAGTTAATAATGCGAGGGGCTGGTGTTGCTTCGGTTGCTTGTTCGTTTGACATAAACTTTATGGCCTCACGGCTTTATCCGGTTACAGGCTACAAGAGCAGCCATAAAAAATTATCTTACTTTCTTTACTCAGAAACTCTTTACTGAAAGCTCTTTACTGAAAAGCTTTGTGCCGCTTAAGAGGTCCTTTTATGGAATAGAACGCCTCTCTTAATTGGTGCACTTTCCTTAATTGGAAAACGTCTTCTATATAGAAAGCTTGTTCACTTTACGGCCACCATAAATCGTATTGATCATCGCTCGGGAGATAACTATCGCCGTGAACATGGAGGTCAATATCCCGATTGACAGAGTTACCGCAAAGCCACGGATCGGGCCAGTACCCACTGCGTACAAGATCACCGCGACCAGCAGTGTGGTGATATTGGCATCCATAATCGTGACAAAGGCGCGGTCATATCCCGAGCTGATGGCCTGTTGCGGGGACACCCGGTTTTTAAGCTCTTCCCGAATACGGGCAAATATCAGCACATTAGCATCAACCGCCATACCCACGGTCAACACAATACCGGCAATACCCGGCATGGTCAGGGTTGCCGATAAAATAGACATCACCGCAATGAGCAGGGCCAGGTTCAGGCCCAGACCAATCACTGCAACCACACCAAACACACGGTAGTAGATAAGCATAAAGGCGGCAACAAGTGCCAAACCAATCTGTACTGAGGTAACCCCCATCTGAATATTCTCGGCCCCGAGTGACGGACCTACAGTACGCTCTTCAACAAAATCGATAGGCGCCGCCAGCGCACCGGCACGCAATAACAGGGCAAGTTCGGAAGCTTCAGCAGGATTATCCAAACCAGTAATACGGAAACGAACACCCAGCGCATCCTGAATTGTAGCCAGACTAATAATCCGTTTTTCATCATAAGGGGTTTTGATAACCACCTCTTCTCCCGCCTCATTCACTTCGTAACGGGTTCGGCTTTTACGCTCAATAAACAGAACCCCTAAGCGGCGCTGAATATTGTTCCGGGTTACCCGGTGCATCAGGGTACCACCCTCACTATCCAGCGTGATATTAACCTGCGGCTGACTGCTCTGTGCATCAAATCCCGCTGAAGCACCAGCGACACTTTCACCGGTGATAACAATATCCCGCTCCAGAAAAGCCGTAGCTTCCAACCGTTCCTGGTCGCGAAATTTAAATTCTTCTTTCTCGGAAAACGGGGCATCGTATTTAGCTTCTAGCCGGAATTCCAGATTGGCTGTTTTACCCAAAATACGCTTGGCTTCTGCGGTATCCTGAATACCGGGCAACTCAACTACTATACGATTACGTCCCTGACGTTGTACCAAGGGCTCGGCCACTCCCAATTCATTGACCCGATTTCGCAGTGTTGTCAGGTTCTGACCAACAGCGTAATCTTCAATTTCCTTGACCTTGGTTTCGGTTAAAGCCATATACAGATAAAATCCATCCACCGCATCTTTTTCAGTTCGGACTAACTCGCCGTACTCACTGCGGATTTTGCTACTGGCTTCTTCACGCAGTTCTTCCGTTTTAAATTTTCCGTGGATCTGCCCATCATCTCCCAGCTTGATAAAACCGCGAATTTTGTCTTCTCGCAGTATTCGTTTAATGCCATTGGTATAGGTTTCCATGCGTTTATGAACCGCTGAACCGGTATCAACTTCCAGCAGGAAATGTACACCACCGCTGAGGTCAAGGCCCAGCTTCATCGGTTCCGCGCCCCAGGCCTGAAGCCATTCAGGAGTTGTAGACGCCAGGTTCAGCGCCACGATATAGCCATCACCTAAAGCCCGCTTGATGATTTTCTGCGCGGGCAGCTGCGCCTCCTTATCCCTAAGGCGAATCAATGCACTGTTACCCTTCTCTGAAATTTCGTCGCCAAAATACTCAATATTGGCCTCCGCTAGTGCTTTAGTCGCTCTCGAAATGGCCTTTTCATCTAACAGCGCCGCACTGCTCTCCCCGGAGATTTGTACTGCCGGGTCCGGGGCGTAGAGGTTGGGCGCGGCATAGACAAAGCCAATAGCCAGGATCACCAGGATCATTAAATATTTCCAAAGCGGGTACTTATTTAGCATAGAAATTCCAGAGCTATGGTGCGACTTTAAGCGGCACCTGACATCTTTGTATTATCGTTTTAACAGCCGTGAACAACACAATGTTCACCAAACTGCATGAAAAAATGCTGCTTCGATACTTGTTGAAACAGCGTGATTATTCTCAGTTATAAAGCAGCGTCCTGAGTTTAACGCCCCATCTTACTCCACAGTCATATCAGCTATATGACAGAAAACCCCGCACCTGTTGATCAAGGTTTTTTCAACATTCAGCTGTATATGAGGCCAGATAGGCAAAAAACAATCCCAGCGGTCAATTCCCGCCGTAAGATTTTATTTAATACTAATTTAACCACTGACGACCATTACGGAATAAACGCATCCAGGCACCGTCTTCATCCCAATCATCGGGGTGCCATGAGTTCTGCACAGCTCGGAAAACACGTTCCGGGTGCGGCATCATAATCGTAACCCGACCATCGGCACTACTCACACCACTAACTCCCAATGGTGAACCGTTGGGGTTAGCTGGATACTGTTCGGTCACCTGTAGCGAATTATTGATGTAGCGCAGCGCCACATTGCCACTGCCATCCAGAGTTTGCAGGTGCGCATCGTCGGCAAATTCAGCGCGGCCTTCGCCGTGCGCTATCGCTACCGGCATATGTGACCCTGCCATGCCCTGTAACAAAATTGAGGGGCTTTCCTGAACCTGTACTAGCGCTACTCGCGCTTCAAATTGCTCCGACAAATTACGCACAAAACGTGGCCAGTGATCAGCGCCGGGAATCAGGCTCTTCAGATTAGACATCATCTGACAACCGTTACACACCCCCAAGCTGAAAGTATCGGGCCGTTGGAAAAACTGCTCAAACTGATCACGGGCTCGACTATTAAATAAAATGGTTTTCGCCCAGCCTTCACCGGCACCTAACACATCCCCATAGGAGAAACCGCCACAGGCCGCCATGGCCTTGAACTGCTCCAGCTCGACGCGCCCACTTAAAATATCACTCATATGCACATCGACCGCTTCAAAACCGGCACGGTCAAAGGCGGCAGCCATCTCCAACTGCCCGTTCACGCCCTGCTCGCGTAATATCGCAGCAGGTGGACGTACCCCTGTGCCAATCATTGGCGCGGCAATATCTTCGCTGGGGTCAAAAGAAAGTTTTACCGACAGACCGGGGTTCTCTGCCAATAACAGATCAAATTCCTGTTGGGCACAATCGGGGTTATCACGCAGCGACTGAATTCGGTAACTGGTTTCACTCCACAGGCGCTGGAAGTAACTGCGATCATTGTCCAACAGGGTTTCAGTTCCATTGACGATGCGAACTTTATCATCGTGGTTGATGGAACCAATATGGGTGACTGCCGCCGCAATTTTATGTTCAGCAAATACTGCCATCACCGCCGCTGCATCGCTGGAGCGAATTTGGATGGCAGCGCCTAACTCTTCATTGAAGAGCGTGCCAATGGCATCAGCACCCAGCTCACCAATATTAATATCGACACCACAATGACCGGCAAAACTCATTTCCATCAAGGTGGTGAGTAAACCTCCATCGGAGCGATCGTGATAGGCCAGCAGCTTTTCTTCCTCCAGCAATTGCTGAATGGCATTGAAAAAGCCTGATAACAAAGCGGGATCATCCACATCGGCCGCAGAATTTCCAATCTGGTTGTAGACCTGCGCTAAACAGCTGGCACCCAGACGATTCTGCCCAAAGCCGAGATCGATCAGTAAAATATCCGAGCTTCCCTGATCCGTACGCAATTGCGGCGTTACCGTTTTGCGTACATCAGTGACCGGAGAAAAAGCCGAAATAATTAAGGACATGGGCGCCGTAACCGACTTGTCCTTGCCTTTTTCTTCCCAGGCAGTGCGCATGGACATGGAATCTTTACCCACGGGAATGGTAATGCCCAGAGCAGGACATAACTCCATACCTACCGCTTTCACTGTGTCGTAAAGTTTTTCATCTTCGCCATCGTGACCAGCAGCACACATCCAGTTGGCTGAAAGCTTGATATCTGACAGTTTCGCTATGCGGGTAGCAACAATATTGGTAATTGCCTCTCCCACCGCCATGCGGCCGGAAGCCGGCGCATCAATCAGGGCCATGGGGGTACGCTCACCGATCGCCATGGCTTCACCACAGTAGCTGTCATAGGCAACAGTAGTGACCGCACAATCGGCAACCGGTACCTGCCAGGGTCCAACCATTTGATCGCGAGCCACCATCCCGGTGATAGATCGATCACCAATCGTAATCAGGAAGTTTTTACTGGCCACGGTGGGCAATTGCAGCACGCGCTCAACCGCTTCCGGCAGTTTGATATAGCCGGTATTAAAATCCGGTTTGTCATGGGCGATGCGCTCAACCGTGCGATGCATTTTGGGAGGCTTGCCGAATAACACCGACATCGGTAAATCGACCGGGTTATTGTCGAAATGTGTGTCGCCCACTCGCAGGTGTTTCTCGTCGGTAGCTTCACCCACCACGGCATAGGGGCAGCGCTCGCGTTCGCAGATGGCGGCAAAGGTTGCCAGATCTTCTGGCTTAACCGCCAGTACATAACGCTCCTGAGATTCATTACACCAAATCTCCAACGGCGACATGCCGGGCTCGTCATTGGGCACCTTGCGCAGCTCGAAGTTGCCGCCGCGATTGCCATCTTTTACCAGCTCAGGAAAAGCATTAGACAAACCGCCAGCACCCACATCGTGAATAAAAGCAATCGGGTTGCTATCGGCCATCGCCCAACAACGGTCGATCACTTCCTGACAGCGACGTTCAATTTCCGGGTTTTGTCGCTGTACCGAGGCAAAGTCCAGATCCTCCGAGGAGCTGCCCGAGGCCATACTGGAGGCCGCACCACCGCCCAGGCCAATCAACATGGCAGGGCCGCCCAGCGCGATCAAATGGCAACCGGCGGGAAACTCGGGCTTATCAACATGCTCGGCTTTGATATTGCCGTAGCCGCCGGCAATCATAATAGGTTTGTGGTAGCCACGGCGCTCGATACCCGCGGGGCCATTAACGGTCTCTTCATAGGTACGGAAATAACCATTCAGGTTGGGGCGACCAAATTCATTATTAAAGGCAGCGCCGCCAATCGGCCCTTCGATCATGATATCCAGTGCACTGACAATACGGTCTGGCTTGCCGTAGTGCAGCTCCCAGGGATGCTCGTAGCCCTCAATCTGCAAATTGGAGACAGAAAAACCGCTTAAACCCACTTTGGGTTTAGAGCCACGACCCACAGCACCTTCGTCGCGAATCTCGCCACCGGAACCCGTACCCGCACCGGGGAAAGGCGCAATAGCTGTGGGGTGATTATGGGTTTCCACCTTCATCAGCAGGTGAATATCTTCTTCATGATAGGTATAGGTATGAGTTTCAGGATCGGGATAAAAGCGTCCCGCCTTGCTGCCCACCACCACCGCAGCATTGTCCGAATAGGCTGACAACACATTGTCGCCACCGTGCTCATAAGTATTTTTGATCATTTTGAACAGGGAGTATTCCTGCTCTTCGCCGTCAATAGTCCAACTGGCGTTGAAGATTTTATGACGGCAGTGCTCTGAGTTGGCCTGGGCAAACATCATCAGCTCGACATCGCTGGGGTTGCGTCCCAGATCGGTAAAGCTGGCCACCAGATAATCAATTTCATCATCGGCCAGTGCCAGGCCGAGAGAGACATTAGCCTCAGCCAGCGCTTCGCTGCCACCACCGAGCACATCCACTGAGGTCATCGGCTTGGGTTCAGCGTGGGAGAATAGCTGTTCCGCCTTGGCAAAATCGGTGAGTACCAGCTCCACCATACGGTCGTGAATAACCGCATTGACAGCCTGTTGCTGTTCGGTCGTCAGGGCCTGATCGGCCTGTACATAATAGGCCACACCACGCTCAATACGTTCGACCTGCGTCAAACCGGCGTTATGGGCAATATCGGTGGCTTTACTGGACCAGGGCGAGATAGTGCCAAACCGTGGCACCACCAAAAACAGCTGGCCTTCAGTGTTGACCTCACCGGCTTTGGGGCCATATTCCAGCAGCTTTTCCAGCACCGCTTGTTGATCAGCCTTTAGGGGTGATTCAAGCTCGGAAAAATGCACGAACTGGGTGGAAATTTGCTGTAATCCGGGGATGGAAGACTTCAGAGTATTGAGCAGTTTCTGGATACGAAAATCGGACAGAGCCGGAGCGCCACGGGTAATCAGCATATTGCTTGAAGGCCTTTCTAGTGAGAGCGGTTGTCTGGTATCCGTGAACAGCAGATCGCTGCCAGCAGGTTACCCTGAAAAGCCGCATATTCTACTGGAAGTTGGCCCCGGAATTAAGCCCTGATCTATGAAAGTCTGGCGACAGCTGCCCCGATGACTTAAGCGTACAGTCATTAACCTTCTTATTAAGCTGTCAATACCCATAATACTGACCTGAAATCTGCCAATATGAAATACTCCGGCTGGCTAAAACAAGCTGAGAATTCCTGTCATTTTTGTGGACAATCTTCGAGACGAAAGCAACCACAGTGGTTAGAATGGCTCATTAGCGCGGGCAGTTCTGACTGTTTTAACCCAACTGTCATCCAACTTTTTTCGAACAACGCTAGAGCTATGACCGTATGTTATGTAACAAGCAGACATATTCGCTCAAATGGCTGACCCTTGTTGCAGCCTTTTTTGTGCTCCTCACTGCCTGCACCGCTCAGGATGAGCCGAAATCCGTGCAGGAGCTGGGCGTACTCAAAGTTATCTCTCGAAACGGCCCTACCACTTACTTTGAAGATCGCCACGGCGCCACCGGATTTGAATACGAACTGGCCCGCCTGTTTGCCGAGTACCTACAGGTCGAGCTGGAAATAACGGTCGTGCACAGCCTGGAAGAAATTTTTACCAAACTGGATAAAAACGAGGTCCATCTGGCTGCGGCCGGTCTTACCGTTACCGGCGAGCGCTTAAAACGGTTGAACTTCTCCCCGCCTTATCTGGATATCGAGCAATATGTGCTCTATCGTGCCGATCAGCAACGCCCAAAAACCCTGCAAGATCTATACGACAAAAAAATCACCATCATGGCCGACAGCAGCCACGAAGAAATTCTCAAGCAATCCCAACTGGAATACCCGGAGTTAAGGTGGCGCACCGCCACCGATGTTGAAACCATTGACCTGCTGGAAATGCTGGCCGATGGTGAGATTGATTACACCATCCTCGACTCCAATGAATACATCGCCAACCGGGGCTTCTACCCCAGACTCAAGGTCGCCTTTGAGGTTGGCCAAGCGGGTCAGCTAGCCTGGGCCTTACCCGGCAATAACATCACCCCTGACCTGAACGAACAGCTGGAAGCGTTTTTTAATGAGATAGAACAGGATGGGCGCCTGCGACAACTCCAGGAGCGCTTTTATAGCCATAGCGAACAGGTCAATCGTATCGGCTCCCTCACCTTCACCCAGGCCGTGGAACAGCGCCTGCCCAAATACCGCGACCTGATTCAAACCGTGGCCAAAGAATACAAAATCGACTGGCGCCTGCTGGCGGCCATCAGTTACCAGGAATCCTTCTGGAACCCACGGGCGAGATCGCCCACCGGCGTGCGCGGTATTATGATGCTGACCTTACCCACCGCCAAGGAAATGGGGATCAAAAATCGACTGGATGCAGAGCAGAGTTTTCGTGGTGGGGCGCGCTACTACAACAAAATTTTACGCCGACTACCGAGCCATATCCTGGAACCCGATCGCAGCTGGTTTGCACTCGCCGCCTACAATGTGGGCATGGGCCACCTGGAGGACGCCCGCATCATCACCCAGCAGCAGGGGGGCGACCCCAATAAATGGGCAGATGTGAAAGACAGCCTTCCCCTGCTAAGCAAACGGCGCTGGTATAAGGACACCAAACATGGCTATGCCCGAGGTTATGAACCGGTCGGCTATGTACAGAATATTCGACATTATTACAATCTGCTCAACTGGACGGAAGTGGCCAAAAACCGCACCCCGCCGCCGCAGCAGGTCGAGCAGTACGTACCCGATAGCCTGAGAGTCAATTTCAAAACTCTGTGATAAACGCACCCAGTGCCGGCTCAAATGTTTCAGCAACTGAGGCAGAAAGGAAAACTATTTAATATCCTGATCCACAGCCCTCTACAAACCTCTACTCTCTGGAAATGCCTACCAGCGGCAGAGTTTATTCGGGATTATGTGAGTCATCATCTAAATTTAAAGGGAATGCCTCCCAACACATAACCTAACAGGCTTCATCAGTTTTTAAATAAAATTCCTCTTTTCTAAAGGTGCTCTAAACCGCTTTCAGGTGTACTATTCAACTCCCAGCTGTGAAGATAGCTGCTGCTGTGATATTAAAATTAGAATAGTGTATGAATCATCTACGATACGCCTTTATTAGGCTCTTCCTTCGGGCAATGAGCTTATTGCCTCTTGCCATTGCGCGGTATTTTGGAAAGGCGCTCGGTGGCCTCTACTACAAACTCAATATTAAAAGAGTTCGGATTGCACGCATCAATATTCAAATGTGCTTTCCACACTTATCGACTGAACAACAGGAAGCCCTGATTAGAGATTCCCTCCAGCATACTGGAATGTGGGTATTTGAAGCAGGGGCAGCCTGGTTCTGGTCCTGCCATAAAATCATGCCCTATGTGCAGGTGAAAAACTTTGAGCTATTTGAACAGGCCCTGGCAGAACAGCACGGCGTTATTTTAGCGATCCCCCACCTGGGCAACTGGGAACTGATTAACTCGGTGGTCAATCCCCTGTGTGAGTTTGCCTGCTTATACAAACATGACGACAAGAGCCCGCTATTCAGTCATTTCGTCTGTAAACAACGCACTGACCGCGGCATCGTCATGGCTCCGGCAAATTCACAGGGTATTCGCACGCTTTATAAACATCTGCGTAAAGGTAATGTCATTGGACTGCTACCTGATCATCAACCGAGCCGCAGCATGGGAGTTTTCGCACCCTTTTTTAATATTCCCGCTCTGACCGGCACACTCATTTCATCTCTGGCCAGAAAGAATAATGCCAAGGTGTTAACCGCTACGGTATTTCGTACGGAAGCCGGCTTTGAGGTTGTTTTTAATGAAGTGCCCGACCAGCACTCGGAGGATGAACTGCTTGCCGCAACCAGTCTCAATCGCGCACTGGAGGAGTCTATCAAATTAGAACCAGCCCAGTTTCAATGGGTTTATACACGTTTCAGCAAGCGCCCTGAAGGTCAGAACTCACCCTATAAGCAAGCTGTCTGAAAATGCTCCAGCCCCAGCCCCCCCTCTCCCCAAAAAACCATACAGCCCATATCGAACAAGCTAGGCTACTCACTCAAGGCAAGCTCTGCACAGACGCCCTGTGCCATTCTTTACAATCCAAACCACTTCAGAGATCCAAATAAAACTTGAGGCTGGTAGACACTTCCAGTAGCATCTGCTCTATTTTGGTGCACAACTTACTATGCAGCTTGCAACCCTGTTCGGTGAAACGCGAAAACTCTTAGGCATACCACGTAATACCACAAGCCACTTGGAAAAACTGCTATCCACACTGGGCGCTGGTCTTGGAATACTCGCCGTGTGCGGCTGCGGCCTCAAGCTGGAACGCCTTGGTATACTTGATCGCTCTGGAGCCTATCTGGTTATCGCCTCTATGGGGGCCAGTGCTGTCCTGCTATTTTCCATTCCGCACGGCGCCCTCTCCCAACCCTGGGCATTAATCGGCGGCAACCTTGTCTCTGCCATAATCGGCGTCAGCTGCTATCAATGGCTGGGCAATACCTATATCGCCGCCGCTTTGGCTGTAGCACTGGCGGTTGGCACAATGTACTACCTGCGCTGTATCCACCCACCTGGCGGCGCCACCGCACTAACCGCTGTCATCGGCGGTGCATCCGTCAGCAACCTGGGCTATCAGTTTGTACTGGTGCCCGTATTGATGAATGTGTTCGTCATTCTCGCAGTGGCTGTTGCCTTTAATTTTACCTTTACCTGGCGCCGCTACCCGGCCCACCTGTATTTTCGCAAAGGGCTGGAATTGCCTGAGTCACCCTCCACCCGAGAAATTGAATTAACTCAGGAAGATTTATCCGCCGCCATTCAAAAGCATGACTCTTTTGTGGATATTACCGAAGAAGGATTAACGGACCTGCTGGAACTGGCCAAGCAGCATGCAGAATTAAATGTCACACACCCAAAGAAAATTGAAGCTGGTCGTTTTTATAGCAATGGTAAATTAGGGAAAAAATGGAGTATACGGCAAGTCATTGATGCCGCAGATACAGCGAAGGTATTAGCCTCTAAAGACAAAGTTATTTTTAAAGTAGTTGCCGGCGACCAGGCCTATATCACCGACCTCTGCCTGCGTGAAGAATTTAAACACTGGGCGCGCTTTGAAGTGGTTCAGAAAGATAATCGCTGGATTAAAGTACATAGCGAGTGAAAGTAATGATTCCGAGGCGAACTTGCTTAAGCTATTACAACAAGCGGCTCGATTTGAATCTACTGGCAATTGCAGTTTATTACTTCAGTCAGGTACCAATATGAAGACCTTGGGTGATTCGGGAAATGGAAAAAGAATTGCTCTGAGTCAATATAGCCCACTTCAAGCTTCAGGCCTTATTGTTTCGCCTCTTTTTTTTCAATTCTTTCATCCAGCGTTTCCGAGCCCGCTTCACTGCAGTTGGCAAAACTCCCGTCTGTAAATATTGATGAATAGCTTCCTGTGAGCGTATATTCTGGCCACGAATCTGCTTCCGAAAATTATTCTTTTGTTGATCCCTCAAGTCACGGGCCTTGATATTGTCACACCACTGTATGTCAAAAATATCCTGAACACGTTGCTGTAAATCAGGGTGCAGCACCGGAACAGTTACTTCCACGCGGAAATCAAGATTTCTGGTCATCAGGTCGGCCGAGGAAATATAATACTCCCGCTTACCACGATTGTGAAAACTATACACACGAGGATGCTCCAGGTAACGATCAACAATACTGATGGCTTCAATATTATCTGACAGCCCTTTTCTACCGGGGATCATTGAGAACATACCCCGACAGATGATCCGAATATACACGCCGCTTTGTGAAGCCTGATACAAGGCATCAATAACCTCCTGATCAACCAAATTATTACATTTTATATCGATCTGAGCTTCTTTACCGGCTTTTGCATAATCGATTTCGCGATGGATAAGTCCGAGCAAACCACTGCGATTACTTTGCGGAGATACTAATAATTTTTCATAATTGTGGTGCTTGTAGGTATAGGAAATAAAGTCAAACACCTTTTTTACATCTCGACCGATGGCCTGATTGTAAGTAATCAGACTAAAATCGGTATAGACTTTTGCGGTTTTTTCATTGAAATTACCAGTGCCAACATGCGTGTAATAGCGCATTTTACCTTTTCTGTTACGCTCAACCAGAATCAGCTTACAATGCACTTTTAGTCCGGAAACACCAAAAGTTACGTTAACACCTGCTGCTGTTAACTCTCTTGCCCAACTAATATTTGCTTCTTCATCAAAACGTGCCTGTAGCTCTACAACCGCGTTAACTCGCTTTTTATTACGAACAGCACTCGTGAGTGCATTAATGATTTTCGAGTTGGTGGCTGCCCGATAAAGACAAATACTGATTGTTTCGACAGACGGGTCAATGGCAGCAGTTTGAATAAAGTCGATAACAACATCGAAAGAATGATAGGGGTAGTACAGCAAAATATCTTGCTTCCGGATAATGCTAAAAATACTTTCTGTAAAATATTCCTGATAATAGCTCTGCAATTCAGGGACGGGCAGAACCGGAAGCGGTTTGAACTGTAGATAATTAGGGCCAACGCTGGGAAAATCCATAAAATCCTTAGCGTTATGATAGCGACCGCCAGGCATAATGCTGTCGTATTTGTCAAGATTCAGGGCCTTTCGGAGAAGCTCCATCAGATCCTGAGGCATGTCTTCGTCGAATACGAACCGCTCCGGATCGGCACTGTAACGCTTCTTAATAGATTTGGAGATACGATCAATAAAACTCTGGTCAATTCCTTCACCCATCTCAAGTTCGGCGTCACGGGTCACCTTGAACTGATATGCCGTAACCGTATCGATAGGTATTACGCCGCGAAAAACTTTACTCAGATTGTGCCGGATAATATTCTCCAGCACGATAAAGGTTCTGCCACGATAACCTTTCTTGTTCGGTATCTGGATAAAACGCGGCAGACGATTGGTAGGGATATTGACCAAGGCATAACGTATATTGTGTTCTTTATCGATAAGTTTGACCGCCAGATTGATAGCGCCATCTTCTATATCGGGAAAATCTTTAGCCTTATCAATTAGTATCGGGTTAAGCTCAGGCAGCACAATCTGTTCAAATAGTAAGACAACCTTTCGAGATTGCGCCTCATCCAGCTGCATTTCATCTATCAGATAAATTTTTCGCCGTCGTAATTCCTTTAATATTTCGCCATAAACACTCTCGTATACGTCCTGAAGCTGACGAGCTTTATCTTGAATGTTGGTAAGTAACTCCTGGTAATGACTTTTTTGTTCCACATCAGTAATAAAACTGGCAAGCCTCGACACATCGGCCACGCGTACACGGAAGAATTCATCCATATTGTTGGAAAATATACCGAGGTAGCGAACGCGCTGGATGAGCGGTGTTTCCGGGTTAGAGGCCTCTTGAAGAACACGCTCGTTGAAAGAGAGCCAGCTGATTTCTTTCTCAATATAAATGGGTTCGTCAGAGGACATTTTTACTCATCTCGTAGAAAAGCTTGCTAGTAAACAGGTGTACATATGAGAGCGGTAAAGTAGAATAAGTGTAATGAAAGATTCAGGGGTGTTGGCCCGGAATCGTGTTCAAACTTTCTATCATACGCCTCTAATGTGACAGATTAATTAAACCCATCACTGATATACACATTTAATGCCCGATACTGCGCTTCATGCTTCACCCACCTATGCGGCTCTGGACCTTGGCTCCAATAGCTTCCATCTTCTCATTGCACGCGTACATCGAGGCAAGCTGGAAATTCTTGACCGACACAAAGAAATGGTAAGGCTGGCGTCAGGTTTGCAAAAGGATGGTACGCTTTCCTCCAGCTCGATTCAGCTTGCCCTTCAGAGCCTCGAACGCTTTGGTGAACGCATTAGATCCACACCCGTGGAGCAGATACGAGTCGTAGGAACCAATACTCTGCGTTCGGCGAAGAATGCCAATCAACTCCTCAGCAAAGCAGAAAAGATTCTCGGTACGCCTATCCATATCATTAGTGGTATTGAAGAAGCTCGCTTGATTTATCGCGGAGTCGCCGCAGATCAATCTCCCCAGGAAAAACGTCTGGTCATCGATATAGGTGGCGGTTCCACAGAGCTGATTCTGGGTGAGCAAGCGCCGTTAGCACTTGAGAGCCTCTATATGGGCTGCGTCAATTTTAGTCAGCAATTTTTCCCGAGCGGAAAAATTAGCAAAAAACGCTATAGAGAAGCGGTCAAGTCAGCTCGAATTGAAGCTCAGGGGCATGCCGATGTATTTGGCCGTCATAAATGGGCAGAGGCCGTGGGTTCATCAGGTACCATTCGCGCCATTGAAACGATTTTGGAATCGCTGGGCTTGGCAGAAGATCATCGCGTCACTGCCGATGGTCTGGAGACCCTGGCACAATTGATTCTCAATCATGAAACGGTTTCCACACTGGCACTACCGGGACTGACAGAAGACCGCAAACCAGTCATCCTTGGAGGATTGGCAGTATTACATGGCCTGTTCCTTGAGCTGGATATTAAGCAAATGCATGTCTCCACCTACGCTGTTAGAGAAGGTGTAATTCTCGATTTAATTGATAGAGATCAGCATCAGGATTTGCGTTCGATTACTGTAAAGCAGATGATGCAACGCTATCATGTAGACCAGGGGCAGGTTGAACGTGTACGTAAAGTCACTGATTTTTTCCTTACGCAGAACCGTGATTATTTCGGCAACCAGTTTCGTCGGGTTAGTCGGCGACTAAAATCCGCCGTTCGTCTTCATGAGATAGGATTAGCTATCGCACACAGTGCCTATCACAAACACGGTGCTTATCTATTGGAAAATAGCGATATGCCTGGCTTCTCCAAACTAGAGCAAAAACATTTAAGCTTTTTGGTGCTGAATCAGCGACGTAAATTAAAACCTCTACCAGAGACCTATGGATTTGAGCCCAACTGGGACATGGTATTAATTATCAGGCTGGCTTGTTTGTTAAGTCGTCGCCGGGATAATAACAACCTTCCCGATGAAAGCGTTTTAACCTTTAATACCGAGGGCGCACAGTTATCCTTCCGTAAGCGATGGGCTAAATCACACCCACTAACACTGGATTTGTTAGAAAAAGAGAAAAAATATATGAAACAACAAAATTATATTTTGGAATTAGCCTATTAAGCCTTAGAGTAACTGAATCTTGTTAAAATTTTGATTTGGCAATTTGTGAAATGTAGAGAGAGTGAATTGTGCCTGAATTTATAGATCCGGGTGATAAGCATATCATCCAAGCCTATGGCATTAGCATCCTGGGCCAAAAAAGCAAACTGGTTAAAGAATTAAACAAATACCACGAGCCTTCAGTGCATGGGGATAAAAACTGGTTAAGCAGTTTCGTTATTGCGGATTATCTGTTGCACAACCCAATTCTGAAAAAACGCAGCAAGGTGCTGGAGTTAGGTTGCGGCTGGGGGCCAGCCAGTGTTTTCTGTGCTCATCACGCCGGCTGCAAAGTGACCGGGCTGGATATTGATGAAGATGTCTTTCCCTACCTTGAGGCGCAAGCTGACATCAATGATGTCAAAGTGACAACTCAAAAAGGTAAATTTGAAAAGCTAAACGGTAAATACCTTGGTAAATTTGATGTCTTGATCGGCGCCGATATCTGTTTTTGGGATGAACTACAGAACACTCTCTATAAATTAATCAAACGAGCTGTTACAAACGGAGTTAAGGACATTATTATTGCTGATCCTGGCCGCAGTCCTTTTCTGGATTTGGTTGATCGCTGCGAGAAAATTCTGGAAACAGAGTATCTGGGCTGGTACTGCACAGAGCCCGAGCGATTTGAAGGCTATTTAATGCATATCCGAAATTATCGCAACTGATAGAAATTAGCTATTGGTTGCATTCGGCTGTGAGACTGAATTTCACTTTGGCGATTTTTCATAACCCCTTGGCTTGATCCTGAGACCCGGAAAAAACCAGATAAAAACAGATAAAATTTGTGTATATACATAATATATACTATATATATACACACTTTGGTGACATTGTATGGCTAAGGACAAGACGAATAAGCACTCCAGTAAGAAGGACAGCCAACTTCTGATCCGTATTAAGCAGGAGGAACGTGACTCGTTTATTGCCGTCTGTGAAGAGCTCGATACATCCGCAGCCAGAGAAATCAGGCGTTTTATACGCACATTTCTTAAAGAGAATACGCCGAAGTAGAGCCGGCATCGTGCCGAACAGCTGACAGCGTGCTGATGAATACCAGTATATGTCTGGCAATCAACTAGAGGAGTTTTGGAAATGGCGAAAACATCAAAAAAAGTTAAAACCCTGAAAAAATCAATCAAGACTCGAAAATCAAAAATCTCAAAACATGAGGGGAAACTAAAAAAACTGAAAAAGCAGTTAAAAAAAGCCGCTTAGTTTTCAAAGTTTGTTTAGGATATTGCGGGCGCTTCAGGCGCCCTTTTTTCAACCACATTTACGTGCCTAGTAAATACAATCACCCCCGCACCTACACAGGTTAGAGTACCTCGTACGCTCCCTGGCAACAGATGAGGAACAGAAGGGCTAGTAAGTCAGTGAAGAAGTTAAACGAGCGATTTCAATTAAGGCTTCTCCGCCCTAATCCGTCTTATCAAATCCAGAGTAGACTTTAAATCCTGCGATTTAGCTCTTATCCCATTCAGCTTGTCTTTGATCAACTCACATTCATCAAAATACAAATTATCAAACCCTTCGGCATTACACTTATCTACCTGACTTTTTCCCGGAGAGACTGGTTGTGCTTCTCTTTCTCGATAAGGCATTTAGTAGATCCTCACTTGACTAACGAATAGTTCAATGAGCAACACTATACATTTGTTTATTACTTACCTTCAAATTATTCTCTAAAAATAAGGTTCGCACACCAAAGATACCCCATTTATCTTTTAAAAATCAATGAGATAGCCTAACATCAAGCATTCCTGAAAACGTTGATTAAGACATTTTGGATTTTGGAAGGATGGCCTGCGACGGCGAAAGCTGAGATAGCTCCAATATCGGTTTTTTTGCATAATATAGGGCTGTAATGCCCGACAGTCTTTATCTGAATGGTAGCCCAGATGGAGCTATGTAAAGGTTGTGGGTTCGATAACCCAACAAAACAGTGACTCCCTGATAATTCGGGCAGCCACGTTAAGAAAATCACTTCAACCTATAACAGCTCATCCAACTCTGCCAATACATCTTCATGGTGAGTTTTGGTTTTAAACTTATCCATTACTTTTAACAGCCGGCCATCTTTACCGATAATAAAGGTGGTACGAATTAACCCCATAAACTCCTTGCCCATAAATTTCTTCATACCCCAGCAGCCGTATTTGTCGGCAATGGCATGATCTTCATCAGATAACAGAGTGAAGTTTAAATCCTGCTTTTCGATAAATTTAGGCAGACGGGCAACGGCATCGGGGCTGACACCCAACACGACAGTATCGCGCTTATCGAACTCTTTTTTGTTGTCGCGAATACCACAGGCTTGAACGGTACAACCCGGTGTCATCGCCTTGGGATAGAAATACAGCACGACATTTTTCTTACCTTTAAAATCCTTGAGGCTGACTTTATTGCCGCCCTGATCCTGCAATGTAAAGGCCGGGGCAATATTTCCTACTTTAGGGTGTGGCATAATTTGTATCCCATGTTATTAAAAAGCGGTCATTATAATCAGTAGCAGCGGGGTTTCAAAACAGGCTCTTTTACAGTTCTGTTCTTGGTATCCCCCTACTTGTATTTGTCTGTTTGTGGACTCTATTTATCGGGAAACCAGACATCGTCTAGTTAGGCCTGCCAAACACCCAAAGCTCAAGGCTGGCGGCATAACTCGCATAAGTAGCCAACGTGCCTAACATATCAACTCAAGGCCACCTTACACATTCGTGTGCTGCAGAAGACAGCGACTATACATTCTTAAACCCAGAGTTGATTGATCTATAGCCACAAGGTTCGAAATTTCCATACAACTAATAAATTATCTTTGTTTCAATTTAACGGCTATTTATCTCGGCCAGCTCCCGATATCTGTCGACCATTTTTACAGCTGCCTGATCCCCCCACCTAAAAATTATTATAACTAATTGAATTTATTGATTAAATTTATTTAGGCATAGTAATTGCTGTAACAGCATCAACAGCACAATACCAATATCCATCACTATTTACGTAAGAAACCTAAGGTTCCAAGTATGAAATTAAAGCAAATATTAGCCACCGGAATGTTGCTGATGACCGCCTCTGCTCAGGCATTGGTCATTGATTTTACCGACAGAGATATTTGGGATGCCTCCGGCAACAATACCAGCCATAATTATGGTGGCTTAACAGTCGCCGTTTCCGCTTGGGACAAAAATGGCAATAGCACGGGCTACAATACTAAAGAAAATTTTAACGCCGGCCATATCCTGCCCTGCGACTCACTGGCCGGTGGATTTTTAGCGTGTGAAAGCGATGGTCTGGGTATTGGCGATGATGAGATTAGTTTTGGTACCGGCGGTAAAACAGACGTTGAGCGTATTCGCGTCACTTTCTCCAAAGCCGTTAATCTGGATGCCGTTATCTTTCTCGACCTGTTTGCCGGTGGCGCCAATGCCAGTGATCCGATTTCAGAGGTAGCACAAGCCCACTCAAATAATGGCGGCATGGTATGGACGGGCAACGCTCTCGACAATGTAGGCTTCTTTATCGGCACCAACGGTAATGGGGACCTCAGCGCTTCTAACATTTTCAATGATGTACAGTGGATTGATTTTTTTGCAGACACCGCAAACGCCTCCAGCCCAAGCAACACAGACTTTGCGCTGGCCGCAATTCAAGTCAGCGCTGTACCAGAGCCTGGCAGCTTAGTACTGTTTGCATTGGGTTTAGCAGGCTTGGTAGTCAGCAGAAAAAGACTTTCCTGAAAATCTAACATAAGAAATTTCACTGATACTTAAAAGGCCTCATATGGGGCCTTTTTTTATACCTCAGCATTAATTGAAAATGACTAATTGTTGCGCACCCAGACTTATCGAATATCGAAACAACCTGTTTCAACTTCAGCATTTAACAGAGCCTCTCATTTTTCTATCAGCGCAGCACCACTCACTCTGGCGGCAGCCATGATAACGAATACCACCCCCCTTTTTTCAGACTATAAAGGCAGCAATTCACCACTTTATCAATGAGAAAAAGCTTGATCTAACTAGCTAACGGTCAGGTATTGGGGTCGAGAAACCAGCTTATGCCAGTATTCGGTCTCGCTCATAGAACTGCCATCTTTAAACCTGATGTCGGTGGGCATACTGGCCCGGAAATTGATGAAACTGAGGCCTTCAGGGCCGGCAGTAAAACTGTAAAAGGTATCTGCGGCTATAAACAAAGCTGTGCCTGGCCCGCCGGTTTTAGTGCCAAAGTTAATTTCGCCACTGGTCACAAAGATAATTTCATCTTCCGAGTGGCAGTGGATGGCTTTATCCGATTTAGCCTCCTGCTCAGTCTGGCCGGGAAAGCTGTTCTCATGTAACCATAAATTACAGGTCGGGCAGGCAGAGTCAGCATGCATACCTCCTTTTAATCCAGTGGCTAACTCATAACGTGAAACCTTTTCCGCCGGAAGCAAATGGATATTCCCCCCACTGGCGGAATCTGCAGGCGCGGTTGCTCCACTAAATGTCAGTAATAGGGTCTTTTCCTTTGCATTGTTGATTTGTACTGACTGACCATGCTCTACAATCAGGCTGGAGCCGCTGCTGAGTTGTATGCCCCCGACGGATACCGCTCCCGTCCAAACATAGACCAGACGATCAATATCACTGCTTGTGATACTGAGTTTATTGTTCGAATTTAACTCGTGAACATAGAGGTGTAGCGGGTCTTGCTCGCCATCAAAAACACTCAGAGTGTTGGAGGCCCCGGAATACACCTCAGGCGAAGAGACGCTGTTAAGTTGATCCAGTGACTTAATTGAAACCTTGGCCATAGTAACCCTCTGACTGAACTATTGACGAATTTATGCGAAGGGTTCTTCGCCTTCTAACTTAGTACGATACAACAAACGACCGCTATCGATAGCGTAGGGCGTAACGCGGTGCAGAGTGCCGGTATTATCCCAGATCACCGCATCACCCACCGACCATTGATGACTGTAGCGAAAACGTTCCTGAGTCGCCCACTCGCGCAACCAAATCAGCAGTTCTAGCCCCTCCAGAGGATCCAAGCCAATGATATTGGCGGCGGTGTTACCGATCACCAGCGACCTGCGGCCAGAGCGATGTGTCCACACTAACGGTAATGTATTGCGGGGAACCTGTAGCCACTGCTCAAAGGTTTGGTAATCCGGTTCCGGCGTGACGCTGAGTTGAGCCGCAGCCAGCGCATGCACCGCAGATAACCCTTCCAGCTGTTGTTTACGTCCTTCGGGCAGCGCTTCATAGGCTGCATAGGTATTGCAGAATTCAGTATTACCACCCGTTGGCGATATCACTTCCGCCGATAAGATCGACGCTAACACAGGCACCTGATTCATATAACCATCGAAGTGCCAGAAACAGGAACTCTTGGTATATTCTGCCGAACTGCTGGACTCATCCAAGGAGATAGCGGTAGCTCCACCATCGGCTTTATCGGCTACATAGCGACCCAACGTCTGGGTAAAGCAAATCAGTTCCTCTTGAGTAAACCCGACTTGTGGAATCACCAACACTCCGCGTTGCTCCAGCAACACCCGAATATCCTGGACATATGACCCACTGAGTAAAATAGCTTTGCTGGTGTGCAATACTGAGCCAATCAGTGTTTTAATCTCTGTCGATTGCAACTGCTCTACGGATTGCTGCATGCAAAGCCCTTGGTAAAGTCCCTAGCTTATTATTCTGATACTCGCTGGAGTAATAATTGAGCTCTTAATCACTGAGCATAGCCAACGCTTCTAAGGCCAGACCGACATCCAGCTCTTCCTGAATACGCTTGCGGATATGACGAACCATTAAACGTCGCGTGTGGCGTAACATTTCAGCAGGTAAGGCAGCTAACTGTTTCGCTAACACCTCCGCCCTGGGTAATAGTTGGTCCGAAGGTAATACTTCGGCAACAACGCCAAGGCGCTTAGCTTCCTGTGCGCTAATGCGCTCGCCGGTTAATAAAAAATAACGCCCGCGATTTGGCCCCAGCAACATTGGCCACACCGTATGCACCCCATCACCAGGCACGGTACCACCCGGTACATGTGCCAGATCGGCAAACTCGGTATGTTCTGCCGCCAGCACAATATCGCTTAATGCCGCCAGCTCCGCATGAATCAACGCAGGCCCATTTACTGCAGCAATCACCGGAACAGGAATAGCGAGCAGCTTTTCCAGTAAATCAATACCTTCGCGATAAATACGCTTCCACATGATTGCCAGTGAGGGCTCGTGGGCCCTCTCCTGATCATCCATTCCGGCAATAAAGCTATCACCGGTTCCCGTCAGAATCACTACTTTGTTCTCGGCATCACTAGCAATATCGCCGAAGGCCAGGCCCAGTTCATTATGCAAGCTTTGGAGAGAGGTGCCCCACAGCGCTGATCCACCACGGGTGTGTATCCTGACTTCAAGTATGCCCTCATTGCGGGTCATATGAATGGTTTTGTAGCGGGATTGGTATTCGCTAAATTGCATAAATTCTCCAACAGCAGCCTCTAATTTATTAGGGGTATGACAAGGCCAAACTGATAGTCGTTATATTCAGGCAAGCTGCGTCAGGCTCGATGATAAATTTCACTGATGGTGAGTAGCCAGTACCGAAACGCCATAATTGATGCTCAAACGTCTGGCACAGAGAATTAAACTTCTAAAATTAATTTTTTTCTTCCAGCAATAGCTTATCCATCTCTTTGCTGTTTTCGATCTCATCGCTGTCAACCTCGTCATCATCTTCATCCAGTATGGACTGCTCTACGACGGAGGCCGGTATACGTTTTTTGACTTTGGCACCCAGTTTTTCCAGACGCTGGGTACTGCCGACCAAATTGCCCTTGCCGGTACTGAGTTTATTCATCGCACTGTCATGGGCGGCGGTTGCTTTGGATAAATGATCTGCCACTTTATCAAGATCATTAATAAATCCAACAAACTTGTCATGCATGGATCCAGCCTGACGCGCAATTTCCTCGGCATTTTTATTCTGACGTTCATAACGCCAGATACTTTGAATTGTTCTCAACGTTGCCAATAATGTTGTAGGCCCGACCACGATAATATTTTTTTCATAGGCTTCGCGGAACATCGCCTGATCGTGTTCAAAGGCAGCCATAAACGCCGACTCAATGGGAATAAAAATCAACACAAAGTCCAACGTGCGAATACCCTCAAGGCCTTCGTAGTTTTTTATACTTAGGTCTTTGATATGCTTCCTAACGGAAGTTATATGTTCTTTCAGGGCCTGCTGGCGCTCGGACTCATCGACAGCATTGCAATAGCGCTCGTAATGCACCAGCGATACTTTAGAGTCGATAATCAGATCCTTGTTTTCCGGCAGCCGCACAATCACATCTGGCTGTCGACTGCGCCCTTCACCACTGAGATTAACCTGCGTTTCGTACTCGCGTCCCTTATGCAGGCCCGACTCCTCCAGCACGCGCTCCAGAATGACCTCGCCCCAGTTACCCTGGGCTTTGTTATCACCTTTAAGTGCGTTGGTCAGGTTTAAAGCATCGGCACTCATCTGTTGATTAAGCTGCTTGAGCTGATCCAGCTTGGCTGACAGACTGACTCGCTCCTTGCTGTCTTTGTCGTAGACATCTTCCACCTTTTGGCGAAAGTCCTTTAACTGCTCCCGTAAAGGATTCAGGGCCGTATCGAGGGTACTGCGACTTTGCTTGTTAAAGCTTTCGGCTTTGGCTTCAAAAATGCGATTGGCCAGTAATTCAAAATCCTTACTGAGCTGCTGGCGGGTTTCTTCCAGCGTTTTTATTTTATCGGCGGAGACCATCCTCTCCTGTTCCAGTTCAGTACGCAAAGAAGCAATTTGTGCCCCACGATCAGCTAGTTCTTTTTGTAGCTCTGCAACGACAAGCTCTTTCTGCTTGAGATCGGCAGCTGATTTTTCCAATTGCTCAATGCGACTTAGCTCCCGGGTTTCCAGCACCAGTTTCTGCTCACGTAAAGCAGTCAGTTGTTGCTGCAGGTCACCGATCCGCTCCTCCTGCAGTTTCTCTCGCTCTTGGCCATCATCGGTCTTTTCGCTTCGACCCTGCAGATACTGCAAGCACTGCATCAACAAGG
The DNA here is from genome assembly GCA_965661375.1 of Oceanicoccus sp. GTDB lineage: Bacteria > Pseudomonadota > Gammaproteobacteria > Pseudomonadales > Dasaniaceae > Oceanicoccus. Next base: position 128,940 of record CBFIDJ010000001.1, read on the forward strand.
CCCCCACACAAGCGGCTGCGAGTGCGGCAATGCTTAATATCATGGGTGGTGATAATTCCACAGTACCAATTCCTTACTGGTTTCGATCGATAATAGCCCTTGAAATGGCCATTTTTTATAAGAAAAACTGAACGAGCTATAGCTCTTTAATTTTTTTATGCCAGTCCGGGGAAACTTCACTCACTCTGACCGGGAATTTACCGGCGCGACTATCCTCAAAAAATTCAACCAGCGCCTCGGTGACAACGGGAAAGGCAATTTCATCCCAGGGCACATCCTGTTCGGTAAACAATTCCACCTCCAGGCTTTCAGGACCGGCGGAAAAGCCCCCATCAAGATCGCCCAGATAGAACAAGTACACCTGATTGATATAGGGCAGATCAAACAGACGATAAAGGCGTGCATCGGTGACTTTAGCGCCCGCCTCTTCCCAGGTTTCACGTTCCGCGCCCTGCTGAATGGTCTCGCCATTTTCCATAAATCCTGCTGGCACGGTCCAGAATCCCTTGCGCGGCTCAATGGCCCGGCGGCAAAGTAAAACTTTATCGCCCGCCACCGGAATGGTACCCACTATCACCCGGGGGTTGTGATAGTGGATAGTGTCGCAGCTGTCACAAACATAACGCTGGCGGTCGTCGCCCTCGGGGATTTTCCTGCTAACACTCTGACCGCATTCACTACAAAACTTCATATAATATCCACAACCACTCTTTTCAGGGGTGCTCGATTACCGCAACGCACGATACTGGCCCGAATGAAACAACAGCGGCTCTTTATTAGCATTGCTTTCCATATGGGTTACTTGGCCCACCAGAATCTGGTGGTCGCCACCGGGATAACGCGCCCAGACATTACACTCAAAACTGGTCGTTACCCCACGCACCAGTGGGGTACCCGACTTACCTAATCGAAAATGCTCGGGCGCCAGTGTGTGATCGCCTTTTTTGGCGTAAAGATTAGATAAAACTTCCTGATCATCAGCCAGAATATTGATAGCAAACTTATCAGCTTGTTCAAAGGCTGGAAGACACTCGGAATCATTCTGGATACTCCACAGTACTAAGGCAGGATCCAGGGACACCGAGGCAAATGAATTGACTGTCATGCCAAATGGCTTAAAACCCTTTGGGTTTGCGGTGACGATACAGACACCTGTCGTGAAGTTACCCAGTGCATTGCGAAATTCGCGACTGTCAAAACTCATAGATTATCCTTTGTGTTATTAGTTTTTCGTCTAAAACCGGCTTGGCAAATGACCTAAGCAGTAAGAATTATACACAGACGCCGAGAACAGCAACTCGGATTTACTACTGTTTTTTATTGCCATTCGTCCATCGTTGAGCTGCCTGATCATCGGAGCAGCGAGCATCAACCCAACGCCCACCTTCCGGAGTCAGCTCTTTTTTCCAAAAAGGCGCCTGGGTTTTCAGGTAGTCCATAATAAATTCACAGGCGGCGAACGCATCACCTCGATGTTGGCTGCTGACGGCAACCAGTACAATTTGATCCGAGGGCGAGAGCTTACCAATACGATGAATCACCCGTGCACCAAACAGTTGCCAGCGTGAGGCCGCCTGCTCGATAATGGCGGCTATGCTTTTTTCCGTCATGCCGGGATAATGTTCCAGCTCCATGGTGGCAACCTGTTGGCCTTCATTAATATCCCGAACCAGACCGACAAAACTGGCCATCGCACCGATTTGTGTGGACTGCTCTCGCAGCCGATTAAGTTCGGTAGTGAGATCAAAATCTTCAGCTTGAACAGCAACGGAGATTTCTGTTTGCATGGCTAACCACCCGTAACCGGAGGGAAAAAGGCCACTTCATCACCATCGGCAAGTGCATGATCGCGATCCACCACTTCCTGATTGATTGCCACAATCACATTGTCAGCCAATAATACCCCGGCCCAATTACCACCATGCTCAGCGACTAAAAAGTCCTGTAATTGCCGCACGGTCGCAACGTTAGATGGCAGTTTTAGAGAGAGCCGATCAACACCAAGCTGTTCGCGAATTCTGGCAAAAAATAAAATAGTTAACATCGTCTTCGGTTAATCCTGTTCGGCGACTGAAGCTGCCTGCCAATGACCGGATTTACCACCGGTTTTTTCCAACAAGCGCACATTGCCAATGGTCATCCCTTTATCCACCGCCTTGCACATATCATAAATTGTCAGCGCCGCTACCGAGGCGGCGGTTAGCGCCTCCATCTCAACACCGGTCTGGCCGGCCAGTTTGCAGGTGGCCTGAATCAGCACACGGTTATTTTCTGTATCCACCTGTAAATCCAGTTTAATGGAGGTCAACACCAGAGGATGGCAGAGAGGAATCAGCTCCGAGCATTTTTTCGCCGCCTGCACTCCAGCAATTCGTGCCACCGAAAACACATCGCCTTTTTTATGGCCGCCTTCAACAATCAGCCGCAGGGTTTCTGGCAACATAGACACCGTAGCCTCAGCGGTGGCCTCACGCTGAGTGACGGCTTTCTCGGTCACATCAACCATCTCGGCCTGACCGGATGCATTAATGTGGGTAAGTTGACTCATAAATAACTCCAGAGCTATTACAGCTCAGTCTTTTTCAATCGCTTCAGCGAATTATATGACAAACTCTTGGCGGAGGTTACCGTACATGTTTTTCCCGAATCCAGACCCAGGCGATCAACGTGGACAACACACAGACGGCTGATGCCACATAAAAGGTCAGTTGTGGATTAAACTCCCAGCCCCAACCACTGAGCACGGCACCTACCGCGCCGCCAGCACCAAAACTCAAACCACTGTAAAGTGCCATGCCCTGCCCCTGCAAACCGCCTTTAAAGCAGCGCCGTACCATCTCCACGGCAAAGGCATGATAGGTGCCAAAGGACGCAGCATGCAGGCATTGCGCCAGAATCAGTACCAACCAGTTATCCACCAGCGCGCCCACCAACACCCAGCGTAACACCGATAACAGCAAGCTGGATAACATAATCCAACGCAGGCTAAAGCGCTCCAGCAGCTTGTGCATAAAGATAAATACCACCACTTCGGCCAGTACCCCCAGCGACCAGAGCAGACCGGTGATACTGCGATTGTAGCCGTGATCCTCGAGATAAACGCTAAAGAAGGTGTAGTAAGGCCCGTGAGAAACCTGCAGCAAAAAGCAAGTCAGCAGGAAAGCAATCACTGAGGGCTGGCGCAATACGGCCCATAGGGAGGGGTTGAGATGAGCTTCCTCGTGGACCTCGGTATTTTCAGTAACACTTAAACTACTCAACCAGATGCCTGCCAACAATGCGGCAATCACCCAGGGCAAGGCCGAGACTGAAAACACATCGAAATAAAAACCGAGCAGACTGACGGCGGCAATAAAACCCACCGAGCCCCAGACGCGAATTTGGCTATAGCGATGATAACGGCCATTGAGATGGGACAGCGTGATCACTTCAAACTGGGCCAGCACTGCATTCCAAAAAAAACTGTAAGCCGCAATAATGACCGCCAGCCACCAGAAGCGCTGATCAAGAAAAATTGTCAGGAAGATAATTAAGGCACCCAGCGACCCCAGCCGAATAATTTGCATTCGACGGCCGGTGTAGTCCGCCAACCAGCCCCAGATATTCGGGCCGATAATCTTGGTACCCATCATGATGCCGGCTAGATAACCGATTTGCTCAGCGTTATAACCCAGGTCTTTTAGATACAGTGGCCAAAAGGGTAACCAAGCGCCCAGCAGGGCGAAGTAGAAAAAATAAAAGCTGGAGAGGCGCCAGTAAGGCACTGACGCACTACTGCTAAACACGTTGAAACACCGTTTCTATGATTCCTGAAAAGTCGGTCCTATAGGGTTAGTAGGTCCATTGGTGAATAGCACTGACTAAGGCAAATATCCCCCTGAATTGTCATTTCCGCGAAGGCGGGGATGACAGGCTTAAGTCAATGCCGTTCGGCCCATAGGTCTTTTTATTCGACAGCGGCTGGAATAACCGGCGTGTTACAGACCACATCTGCATTTTGTCCACGGTGACGCAGTAAATGATCCATCAGGGTAATAGCCATCATCGCTTCAGCAATAGGCGTCGCTCGAATGCCGACACAGGGATCATGACGGCCGGTGGTAATCACCTCGGTGGGTTTACCCTCAACATTGATGGTTTCTCCGGGGATTAAAATACTGGAAGTGGGTTTTAGTGCCAGATTTACCACAATATCCTGACCACTGGAAATTCCACCCAATACACCGCCCGCATTATTGGTTTTAAAACCCTGTGGGGTTAATTCGTCGCGGTGCTCGCTGCCCTTTTGATCAATGCAGTCAAATCCGGCACCAACCTCAACACCTTTAACGGCGTTGATGCTCATCATACCGTGGGCCAGTTCGGCATCGAGACGATCAAAAATCGGCTCGCCCAAACCCGGCATAACACCACTGGCTACAACGGTTATTTTTGCTCCGATGGAATCACCACTTTTGCGCAACTTGTTCATATACTCTTCCATCTCGGCGATTTTGCTGGCATCGGGACAGAAGAAAGGATTAGTTTCCACCAGGCTCCAATCGACGCTTTCAACTTTGATCGGACCCAGCTGCGACAGGTAACCGCGGATCATAATCCCCTGCTGCTGCAGGTATTTCTTGGCAACTGCCCCTGCGGCTACACGCATAGCCGTTTCCCGTGCCGATGAACGGCCACCGCCGCGATAATCCCGAATGCCGTATTTTTGGGCATAGGTGTAATCGGCGTGCATGGGACGAAAGCGATCCATGATTTTGGAGTAATCCTTGGAGCGCTGATCGGTGTTTTCAATTAACAGGCCAATTGCTGTGCCGGTGGTTTTGCCTTCAAACACACCCGAGAGAATTTTGACTTCATCGTCTTCACGCCGCTGGGTGGTAAAGCGCGAAGTGCCCGGCTTGCGGCGGTCCAGGTCCTTTTGCAGATCCGCTTCGGTTAATTCCAGGCCAGGAGGGCAGCCATCAATAATACAGCCTAAAGCTTTACCATGACTTTCGCCAAAGCTGGTCACGGTGAATAATTTACCTATGGTGTTTCCCGACATCTGGTATTCCTACGGTCTCTCAAATCAATCTGAATGCAAAAATAAACGGTAATTATACGTGATTAAGCAGGCTTCGTCAGAGTAAAGGCCGATTGATACTGATCGAGCTCCTGTCGACTGAAGACAAACACGCCATGACCACCGCGTTCAAACTCCACCCAGGTAAAGGGTACCTCGGGATAGGCCTGCTCCAGCGCTATACAGCTATTGCCTACTTCCACCACTAACAAACCTTCCTCGGTTAAATAGTTAGCTGCTGTGCTGAGAATTCGGCGAGTAATATCCAGGCCATCATCACCCGAACCCAAGGCCATGGCCGGCTCATGCTGGTATTCCGCAGGCATACTGCTCAGGTCCTCCTGATCCACATAGGGCGGATTGCTGACAATCAGATCAAAGCGCCCTTCGACTACATTGAATAAATCTGACTGTACAGTCCTCACCCGCCCCTGGAGTTCGTAACGTTCTATATTGCTATTGGCGACCGCCAGTGCCTCCGCTGACAAATCCGCCAACTCGACTTCGGCCTCATTAAAATAATGGGCGCAGGCAATCCCAATACAACCGCCGCCAGTACATAAATCAAGTAGGCGATGAACAGGCCGTCCCGCCAGCCAGGGTTCAAAACCCTGCTCGATCAGCTCGGCAATGGGTGAGCGGGGAATCAGCACCCGCGAATCAACCGCAAAGACCAAACCGGCAAACCACGCCTCACCTGTCAGGTAGGGCAGCGGAATACGTTCGTCAACACGGCGGCGGATCAGAGCGACCAACCGCTCGCGCTCCTCCAATGTCAGCTTCGCTTCCATAAAGTGATCTTCCATCCCTGCGGGAATGGCCAAACCGTAAAGGACCAGTCGCACTGCTTCGTCCAGCGCATTGTCCGTACCATGACCAAAATACAGCTCTGCCTGAGTAAATTGTGAAACTCCCCAGCGGATATAGTCACGCAGGGTTTCGAGCTGTTGAATGACTGAAGTCGCTTGATCCATTGTCTACCTTACTTTTCTGATTAGCTTATTTTTTTACCCTGCCGATAAACACGTACGCGATTAAAGCCTTCCAGGGAAAATCGCCCAAGTACCAACCTTAGCATTAATTAATGTTTCTAAGTGCATGAAAAACAATATTTTTTCTTCGGCTAATCCAAAAAACCCCGGCCTGCGTACTTCTTTAAAATGGCCAATTCTGCTACCATCGACAGCTATATTACGCTCCATGAAGCTCATAAAAGTTCATGATGGTGCATGAATTAATCAGATACCGGACAAACTAAATACTGGAATTACCGTGGCTCACCCAAGTAAAAAAGATACAACAGCGACTCCTACCGACAGCCTGGACTCCATGCAAGAGGCTTTCTCGCATATCATCGACGGTGTTGGAGAAGACCTGACCCGAGATGGACTGGTGGATACCCCCAAACGAGCGGCCAAGGCCATGAAGTTCCTGACTCGCGGCTATCAACAAAGCATCGAGGAAGTGGTTAACGGCGCGTTGTTCGAATCCGAAGCAAGCGAGATGGTACTGGTATCCAATATTGAACTGTACTCCATGTGCGAGCACCACTTGCTGCCTTTTATCGGCAAATGCCACGTCGCCTATATTCCCAATGGCAAAGTGCTGGGCTTATCGAAAGTGGCCCGGATTGTCGATATGTACGCCCGCCGGCTGCAAATTCAGGAAAATCTCACCAACGAGATTGCCCAGTGCATGATGGAAATTACCGGTGCCGAAGGCGTTGGTGTGATTATCGAAGCCAAGCATATGTGCATGATGATGCGAGGCGTTGAAAAACAAAACTCACAGATGCGAACCAGTTCCCTGCTCGGCTCCTTCCGCGATAATGAAAACACTCGCCACGAGTTTTTGGCCCTTGTTAGGCCCCGCTAAAGGCTACACCCTGGTTAAAAATCACAGGCTCGGCAAAATCAGAGCTTTTAACGGGTAATCATCTTACTGCCCTGCTCGGCAAGTTCCTGCTGGGCCTTTTCATCCAGATTATCAAAGCGTGCCGACTCCGGCACGTTGATACCTCTTTCCACGGCAGGTCTTTGGCGAATCGTCTCCAGCCAGCGTTGCAGATGAGGCAAGTCGTCAATACTGATACCTGACCACTCATAAATACCCACCCAACTCCAGTTGGCAATATCGGCGATACTGTAGTCGCCCGCCAGAAATTCCCGATCGGATAATTGTCTATCCAACACCGTAAACAAACGCTTGCTCTCATTTTGATAGCGCTCAATAACCGCGGGAATTTTCTCAGGAAAATAGCGATAAAATACATTGGCCTGCCCTTGCATCGGACCAACCCCACCCATCTGAAACATCAACCACTGGATGACTTCATATTTACCTTTTAAATCTGCGGGCATTAATTGACCGGTTTTTTCGGCCAGATATTGCAGAATGGCACCCGACTCAAAAATCGTCATTCCGGTATCGCGATCGATAATGGCGGGGATTCTGCCGTTGGGATTAATTCGCAGATACTCGGGGGATTTTTGTTCGTCCTCACTCAGCTTCAAGGCATGTAATTTATAATCCAGGCCCAGCTCTTCAAGCGCAATGGAGACTTTCCAGCCGTTTGGCGTCGCTGCGGTATACAAATCGATCATTGAAAAAAATCCTCTACAGCATTAAGCAATACGTTTTCTCTTCATTCGTAGACTATAACCGTGGCCCAAGTTCCAAGGGTGGGACAAGTTTCAGATAAGCCCTGCTCAGAATGACTGGCTAAATAAATCCTCACACCATGTGGCAAGGATTGGAGCGGCGGCCTCCATATGACAGTGATGGCCACCACTAACAGACCTGACATCCATGTGTGAATAGACTGACAACTGCTCGACCAGTGTCTGGTTTTTTCCCAGTCCCTGATTAGCCAGAATCACCAAAGTCGGCATCGTAAGACTCTCGACCAACGCCTGGTTATGCAACTCACTGAGCTTGACCGAGGACGCCATCGTTAAACGCGGATCGCAGGACCAGCAGTAACGGCCACTCTTAAGCACCGTACCACGCTCGATAATTAATCGCGCAGCATGCTCACTCATGCCCGTTACATTACAACGGGCGTCAATCGCCGCCTCTATTGAGGCATAGCTGGGCAGGCGCTTGGTTTTGGCCTTTTGGTTATCAAGTAAGAACTGCCTTAGCTGGCTAGTCGTATCCTTTATCGCCACCGGCACAGGCCAGACCGCATCCAGCATAGCTACGGATTTAACCCGGTCAGGCATCGCAGCCGCGAGCAACAGACTCATCATTGCGCCACGAGAATGCCCAAGCACATTGAATGTCTGCCAGCCCATGTCATCGGCTATCGCTAAAATATCCGACAAGTCATCCCAAAGATTATAGGTCGCCTGCAGGGATTTATGATCACTGCGGCCATGCCCAGGCATATCCAGTGCCAGTAAATGGCAATCGGGCATTAAAGCGGCCAGCACATCAAAGCTAGCTGCATTATCCAGCCAGCCGTGACAGGCGATTACTTTTTGCGGTGCCCCAACATGCCACTCTTTGGCAGCAAGTTGATAACCGTTAACAGAAAACAGGCGCTCAGTGACAAACATAGGTAAAAGACATTAATGACTGATAACAAATTCCGGCGCATGCCGCAGCCACAACAGTTCACAGCAGGCGGGAAGCATGTCAGCACCTGTCACCATGGCGATGGAGGCGGTAGCCATAGGTGGCCCCTCAATAGTTCGGCCATGAACCATCAGACCCAGCAACGCGCTAACTAAAGGCTGATGACTTATCAATAACAAGTTATCGACATTTAACTGGGAAATTTCATCCAACACCGTGGCAGGCTTACTTTCCGGAGTAATCAGCTCCTGATCAAATTGCTCCGTAGCTGGCAGCGACTCTAATACCTTCGCAGCCGTCTGCTGCGCACGTAGGTAAGGGCTGATCCAGACCAGATCCGGTTTGAATTTCAGCGCGCTTAAACAGAGGCCAGCTGCTTCAGCCTGTTTGTGCCCCCGTGCGGTCAGGTTGCGCTGAAAGTCGCTGGGGGCATTCATTTCAGCATCACCATGCCGCATAATTATTATATTCATGGATTTATACCCACTTCACCAAAGCCTATTTGACAGTAAATTCCACATCACGGTTTTGCTCAGCAAACATCAACTTACCGACGACCTCCGCCACAGTTTTACCTGAGTAGACAATGTCGTACAGCCCATTGACCAACGGCATGTACACCTGCAGTGTGTCAGCCTGCTGTTTTAACAGTTTGAGGGTATTGACACCTTCAGCCACTTGCCCCAGTTCGGCCACAATTGCATCCAGATCGCGACCTTTGCCCAATTCATAACCAACACGATAATTACGACTCAGTGGCGAGTTACAGGTGGCGATTAAATCCCCTACCCCTGACAGCCCCAAAAAAGTCATGGGATCGGCCCCTTTCTGCACCGCAAAGCGGCTCATTTCAGCCAAACTGCGCGTCATCAACATACTGATTGTGTTTTGTCCAATTCCCATTGCAGCGGCCATACCGGCAATGATGGCATAAACGTTTTTTAAGGCGCCCCCCAGTTCGACACCGAACACATCGGAGCTGGCATAAACCCGGAAGGTTCCGCAGTGCAACAATTCCTGCACCGTTTCGTTAAGATCCGTATCGTCACTGGCAATTACCGTAGCGGTAATTTGTTTGGCAGCAATTTCCTTGGCCAGATTCGGGCCACTCATTACCCCGATACGCGCCTGAGGGATTTCTTCAGCGAGCACCTCACTCATTAATTTAAAGCTATCCGGCTCAATTCCTTTCGTGGTGCTGATTAAAATAGTATTGGCACTAATATGCGGAGATAATTCTACTGCAACTTCCCGACTGGATTTGCTCGGCACAGCCATAAAAACAATATCGCAATTGCGAACAGCATCAACAAGGTTTGTTGTAGCAACAAGATTTTCATTCAAAAAATAATCCGGAAGATACGCACTGTTGACATGCTCGCGATTAATTTCCTCTGCGCGTGTTTTATTACGCATCCACAGGCGAACACTGTGGCCATTCTCAGCCATAATATTCGAAATAGCGGTACCAAAACTTCCACCACCTAAGACGGCGATTGTGTGGATTTTGCTCATCGAGGTTTCTGCCCGTGTGAATTGTTAAAACATTAGAAAGCCAGCTTGCTAGTGTAGCAGAGCAGGATAGAGAAGTGAGATTAGAATTGAAATTGGGATCAATATAAAAAAATAGTTACATCAAATATTTAAAACAGGGGGAGCGATCAAGCTCCCCCTGTTTTAACGTACACCCATGTTGCTGGCCTGGTTCTTACTCGCTTAGTTCTTACTGACTTAGCTCCAGCAGCAATTTGTTTAACCGATGCACATAGGCAGCTGGATCATCCAACTGGCCACCTTCCGCAAGTGTTGACTGGTCAAATAAAATCTCAACCAGGTCGGCAAAGCGATCTTCATCACTTTCCTGGTCCAGTTTTTGAACCAGCGAATGCTCGGGATTTAATTCCATGATGGGCTTACTTTCGGGAATGGCCTGGCCGGCCTGTTCCAGAATACGACGCATCTGTGCACCCATATCACCTTCACCGACAACCAGACAGGCTGGAGAGTTGGTCAGGCGATTGGTAACGCGAACCGTTTCCACCTTGGATTCCAGTACTTTTTGCACACGCTCAACCAGATCCTTATTTTCGGTTTCCAGTTTTTCCTTTTCTTTTTTATCGGCTTCGTCTTCAAGGCTGCCCAGGTCCAGCTCACCACGTCCCACATCCTGGAACTGTTTGCCATCAAATTCCATCAAGTGGCCCATCAACCATTCATCAACCCGGTCGAATAGCACCAGCACTTCGATACCTTTTTTGCGGAACACTTCAAGATGCGGACTGTTGCTACCGGTAGTGAAGTTCTCCGCGGCCACATAGTAGATTTTGTCCTGCCCTTCCTTCATGCGGCTAACATAATCTTCGAGGGACTGATCCTGTTTAGCGTTATTGGTATGCGTGGAGGCAAATCGAAACAGCTTGGCAATTTTCTCTTTATTGGAGAAATCTTCGGCGGGACCTTCTTTCAGCACCTGACCAAACTGTTCCCAGAATTGTTGATAATCCTCAGGATCGTTTTTGGCCATTTTGGACAGCATATCCAGCACTCGCTTGGTCAGCGCGCTCTTCATCGAATCAACGGCCGGATCCTGTTGCAGAATCTCACGAGAAACATTCAGGGACAGGTCATTGGAATCCACGACACCTTTGATAAAGCGCAGGTACAAGGGCAGGAACTGCTCGGCATCGTCCATGATAAAAGTGCGTTGTACGTACAGTTTTAGCCCGCGACTGACATCGCGATTCCACATATCAAAGGGCGCCTTTTTCGGTACGTACAACAGACTGGTGTACTCCAGCTTGCCTTCAACCTTGTTGTGGCTCCACTTCAGCGGATCTTCGAAATCATGGGAAACATGCTTGTAGAAAGCCTTGTATTCATCATCGCTGACATCACTGCGCGAGCGGGTCCAGAGCGCCGTGGCATCATTCACCGCCTCAAATTCAGGCTCGGCGGGTTTCTCAACCTCCTTCGGTTTGCCTTCATCGTCATATTCCGGCATGACTTGTTTTTCCATCATCACCGGCAGGGAAATATGATCGGAGTATTTTTTGATCACAGAACGCAGGCGCCAGTTATCAGCAAAATCCGTGCTATCTTCACGCAGATGCAGCACGATCGTAGTCCCGCGGCCAGCCTTCTCTACGGTCTCTACACTGAAATCGGCCTCGCCTGCCGACTCCCAATGCACGCCCTCGGCGGCACTTAAACCGGCACGACGGGTAAAGACTTCTACCTTGTCTGCCACGATAAATGCAGAGTAGAAACCAACCCCGAACTGGCCAATTAACTGAGAATCTTTTTTCTGGTCACCACTTAATTTGCTGAGAAATTCCGCCGTGCCTGATTTAGCAATCGTACCCAGGTGGGAGATCACTTCATCCTTGGACATACCAATACCATTATCGGCTATGGAGATAGTCTTGGCTTCGCTATCAAAGGTTATAGTGATTTTCAGATCCGGGTCATCTTCATAGAGTGCCCCGTCGGAAAGTGCTTCAAAACGTAGCTTGTCAGAGGCGTCAGAGGCATTGGAGATCAACTCGCGCAGGAAGATCTCTTTATTACTGTAAAGGGAGTGAATCATTAACTGAAGTAACTGTTTGGCCTCAGTCTGGAAGCCAAGCGTTTCTTTTTCAGTGGCTGTGGTCATTGGGTCTTACTCCTACCATTTATTGCTTTAAACGAATTCGAGTCTTGACCACCCGTTAGAATCAGGTGGTAAGAAATGTATCTGTGGATATGGGGTCTATAAGCTGGAATATCAAGGGGGTTAAAGACTGGATGTGGCTGTAACAAGCTGACAGGGTTTTCCGGTAAAATAACGCGCTCATTACCGCTTTCAACCACCTAGAGAGCCGGATTATTGACCACAGCCATTAATAAGCGAGAACTATGAATATCGACGTTTTTTTGACCCAACTACGCAGCAAGCCAGAGAGCATCAGCTTTAATCAGACCATGGAGCTTATTAACCAGCAGTTTGACTACACGCCAAGCCGCTTCAGCAATGGCCCCGAACTGATCAATGAAGCCGGCACCAACGAAGGCTCCTGCAAAATCTTCAGCTTTGCTCAGCTAATGCAACTTGATGTCAACGAAACGCTGCAGTGTTTTGGAGATTATTATCGCGAGGAAGTACTGAAGCAGCCCGAGGCCAATAACCACGGTAATATTCGTGCGTTTATCGTTAACGGATGGGATGGGATTCGCTTTGATCATCCAGCCTTGAAAGCCAAAGTATAATAATCCACCAGTAAAAACATCAGGCATAAAAAAGGGATGCCGAAGCATCCCTTTTTATACTTTGGAAGCTTCAGCTTACCAGCCGGTGGCTTCAGCCAAAGCATCACCGATTTCAGCCAGGCTGCGAACGGTTTTAACACCCGCGTCCTGCAGTGCTGCAAACTTCTCATCAGCTGTACCTTTACCGCCAGAGATAATCGCTCCAGCGTGCCCCATACGCTTACCGGGAGGTGCAGTAACACCTGCAATGTAAGAGACAACCGGCTTGGTAACATTCGCTTTAATAAATGCGGCCGCTTCTTCTTCTGCAGTGCCACCGATTTCACCGATCATCACAATCGCTTCAGTAGCAGGGTCGTCCTGAAACATTTGCAAAATGTCGATAAAGTTTGATCCGGGAATGGGGTCGCCGCCGATACCCACACAGGTAGACTGGCCGTAACCAGCGTCTGTGGTTTGCTTAACGGCTTCATAGGTCAAAGTACCGGAACGCGAAACGATACCGACTTTGCCGGGGAGGTGAATATGGCCAGGCATAATGCCGATTTTACATTCACCGGGAGTGATAACGCCGGGACAGTTTGGCCCGATAAGACGCACGCCCAGCTCATCACACTTAACTTTACACTCCAGCATATCCAGCGTAGGGATACCTTCAGTGATACAAACGATCAGCTTGATACCACCATTGGCCGCTTCCAGAATAGAGTCTTTACAAAACGGCGCTGGCACGTAAATCACAGAGGCCTCAGCACCAGTCGCTTCAACAGCGTCTTTTACGGTGTTGAACACCGGCAGACCCAGATGCTCCTGACCGCCTTTACCCGGGGTTACACCGCCGACCATTTTAGTGCCATAGGCAATCGCCTGTTCTGAATGGAATGTACCCTGAGAACCGGTAAAACCCTGACAGATAACTTTGGTATCTTTGTTAATTAAAATGCTCATTACTTGCCCTCCGCTGCTTTAACCACTGCGTCGGCAGCTTCTTTCAAACTGTTGGCAGGGATAATGTTCAAACCGCTTTCAGCCAGCAGCTTGGAACCCAGCTCAGCGTTATTACCTTCGAGACGAACGACAACAGGGACTTCAACGCCTACTTCTTCTACCGCGCCAATAATGCCTTCAGCAATCAGGTCACAGCGAACGATACCGCCGAAAATGTTTACCAGAACCGCTTTTACGGTGCTGTCAGACAAGATGATTTTAAACGCTTCAGAAACTCGCTCTTTGGTTGCACCACCACCTACATCAAGAAAGTTGGCAGGAGCACCACCGTGCAACTTAACGATATCCATGGTGCCCATCGCCAGACCAGCACCGTTAACCATACACCCGATGTTGCCATCCAGCGCTACGTAGTTCAGCTCCCACTTAGCCGCTTGGGCTTCACGCGCATCTTCCTGAGAAGGATCATGCATCTCCTTCAGCTTTGGCTGACGGTACATGGCATTGCTGTCTACACCCAGTTTGGCATCCAGGCAGTGTAGATTGCCTGCATCAGTGATTACCAGCGGGTTGATCTCAATCAGAGCCAGATCCAAATCCTGGAACAGCTTCGCCAGTCCCATAAATATGGTCACGAATTGCTTGATCTGTGGACCTTCCAAACCGAGTTTAAAAGCCAGCTCACGCCCTTGATAAGGCTGTGCGCCAGTCAACGGGTCAACTTCAGCCTTGAGGATTTTCTCTGGGGTTTCCTCGGCGACTTTCTCAATTTCTACACCACCCTCAGTGGATGCCATAAATACAATACGACGAGAAGATCGGTCAACCACAGCACCGAGGTACAGCTCCTGATCGATATCAGTACAGGACTCAACCAGAATTTTTGAAACCGGCTGACCGTTTTCATCAGTCTGGTAAGTGACCAGATTTTTACCCAACCACTGCTGAGCAAACTCTTTGATGGCTTCTTTGCTATCTACCAGCTTAACGCCACCTGCCTTACCGCGGCCACCAGCGTGGACCTGGGCTTTAACTACCCACTTGTCACCGCCAATTTGATCAGCAGCTTGAGCTGCCTCTTCGGGTGTATCACAGGCATAGCCTTTTGACACAGGTAACCCGTACTCAGCAAACAATTGTTTACCCTGATACTCGTGAAGGTTCATGTTGATTTACCGTTTGGTCTGTGAAAAACGAGGCGATTTCAAACGAGGTCGAGAAAGTGCATGTAACGTCGTTTCAAAGCGCCGCTTGGTTTTGCAAAAGCCCTCTGGCATGTCCAGCACAAAGGCAATATCTGCAAAAATCGGTGGCGTATTCTCCCGAATTTCTCACCTGACCGCAAACCTAATTCGGTCAAAATCTCTGAAATTACGGGAGTTACTGGTATTTAACTTGATCAGTCAAGATATATGTCCTGCCTACTACAAATGGGACGAACCAATATATGGCAGTGCGCCCCAGCATAAAGCACTAATTACTCATTTATAGCAACTAGCGCTTTTTATTTGGAATATGAATAGCGTGACCGGCAACTGCTAAAGCCGCCTCATGGACAGCCTCGGACAAGGTTGGGTGACCAAACACCGTCAGGCCAATATCCTCTGCACTGGAGCCAAACTCCATAGCAATAACGATCTGTTGCACCAAATCCGCTGCACTTGGGCCAATAATATGGCAACCTAATATTCTGTCTGTTTCCGCGTGAGCAATCATTTTGACCATACCAGCGGTATCATTGGCAGCCATAGCCCGGCCACTGGCAGCGAAGGGGAAGATGCCAACATTATATTCAACACCGTCTGCTTTCAGCTGCTCTTCGGTCTGACCCACCCAGGCTACTTCAGGGTGGGTATAAATGACACTGGGGATGCAGTCATAATTCATCGCAGCTTTTTTGCCGACAATGCGCTCAGCGACCATCACCCCTTCCTCTGAACCTTTATGCGCCAGCATCGGACCGCGCACAATATCACCCACGGCATATACTCCCGGTACTTCCGTCTCACAATAGTCGTTGACGAAAATAAAACCGCGCTCATCCATGGTTACACCGCTGTCTCCCGATAATAGATTTTCGCTCTGCGGACGACGACCGACAGCCACGATCAGCTTGTCAAAAACCTCTTGCTTTTCACCCTCTTTGTCGCTGTAAGTGACGGTTACCCGACCGTCCTTAACTTCCGAGCCGGTGACTCTGGCACCGAGGCGAATGTCCATACCCTGCTGACGGGTAAAAATCTTTTTCGCTTCATTGGCAATTTGCTTATCCACCGCGGGCAGGAATTCTTCCAACGCTTCCAAAACCACGACTTCCGCACCCAAACGACCCCAGACACTACCCAATTCCAAACCGATAACGCCCGCGCCAATAACGCCCAGGCGCTTAGGTACTTTTAAAAACTCCAATGCGCCGGTTGAATCAACGATAACATCCTGATCAATCGGTGTAGGCGGAATCGCAACCGGAATAGAGCCGGTAGCGATCACAATATTCTCCGCCTCTAAAACCTCAACTTCACCATCGTCTTTGGTCACTTCAACTTTCTTGCCCGCTAACACTTTACCGGCACCTTTGATAGCCGTAACCCCGTTAGCTTTAAAAAGACCACCAATACCACCCGTCAACTGCGCAACGATTTTATCCTTGCGCGCAATCATCTGAGGAACATCAATGGATAGATCAGATGCAGATATGCCATGCAGGCCAAAATCATGTTTGGCTTCAGTATACTTATGGGTTGAATCCAATAGCGCCTTGGAAGGAATACAGCCAATATTCAGACAGGTACCACCCAGACCGGTTGCACCTAGTTTATTAGTACTTTTTTCCAGACAGGCAACGCTCAACCCTAACTGTGCGGCACGTATCGCCGCCACATAACCCGCGGGCCCGGAACCTATAACCACAACGTCAAACTTGGACATGACAATCTCCTAATTAAATTTTTAAGCCGAGCCTTCATGCAGATGGATGGCAAAACACCATTCCGACATCGCGATAAATTCAGTTTGGCTGAGCCAACATTTTATCTGCGTCAATTTATCTGCGTAATATGTCGATAAGATAATGAAGACTCGTTGAGCCATTTTTTGAGTAACTACGGATTCCGTTAAATTTCCAGCAGGATGCGAGCTGGATCCTCCAACAATTCTTTTATGGTAACCAAAAACTGGACAGCTTCTTTGCCATCGATCAAACGATGATCATAAGACAAGGCCAAATACATCATTGGCAGGATTTTTACTTCGCCATTGACCGCCATCGGCCGCTCCTGAATTTTGTGCATACCCAAAATGGCAGTTTGCGGTGGATTAATAATCGGCGTCGACATCAGGGAGCCAAACACACCACCATTAGTGATGGTGAAAGTGCCACCCTGCATTTCATCAAGGCTAAGCTTGCCATCACGGGCGCGCATACCAAAATCGCGAATTGTGTCTTCAACCGTAGCCACCCCCATATGATCCGCATCGCGCAGCACAGGCACCACCAGGCCTTTATCCGAAGACACCGCTACACCGATGTCCTGATAGCCGTGATAGACAACATCATCACCATCAATGGATGCGTTAACCGCAGGAAAACGCTTCAAGGCTTCACACGCTGCTTTCACGAAAAAGCCCATGAAGCCCAACCGAACACCATTATGTGTTTTCTCAAACAGGTCTTTATATTGTGAGCGCAAGGTCATCACCGGTTCCATATTGACCTCGTTAAAAGTAGTCAGCATGGCCGTGTTTTGGGTTGCTTCCAGCAAACGCTCGGCAATACGTTTACGCAGACGTGTCATCGGCACACGCTTTTCAATTTTTTCGCCAGTATCCAATTCCACATGCGTACCGGTACTTGCAGCGGGCGCTGCTGAAGTGGCAGTGGATGCTGCGGGTTTAGGCGCAGTCAAGTGTGCCTGCACATCTTCTTTCGTGATTAAGCCCCCCTTGCCTGTGGCCTTAACTTTGGCAAAGTCCACACTGTTTTCTTCAGCCAACTTTCGCGCGGCAGGGCTTATTTTTGGCTCACCACTATCTACTTGCCCGGAACTTTCCTCAACGGATGATTCTGAGGAGCTTGCAGACGCGGAAATGTCGCCCGCTTCAAAATATCCGATCAATTCGTCACTCAGGACCGTATCACCTTCGCCTTTGATAATCTCGCCAATGGAACCGTCCGCCGGTGCCACTATCTCCAGTACAACCTTGTCGGTTTCGATATCAACGATCAATTCATCGCGGGCAACCGCTTCTCCAGGCTTCTTGTGCCAGGTTGATACTGTACCGTCAGCAATTGACTCCGGAAAAGTAGGCGCTTTAATTTCAATCGTCATTGTCTTTCCTTCATTGTTTATCAAGGCCTTCGTCATCAATGACTGTGTGGACGCGGCCGGGTAGTGGTTTTAAAGCGGATTATTCTTTAATGCCCAAAGCGGTGTTAATCACTGCTTCCTGTTGCGCCAGATGCAGCGCCATATAACCGGCAGCGGGCGATGCCGAAGCATCACGGCCGGCATATTCCAAATAAATCGATGCGTTGTGATTATTGATCACACGGCGCATATGGTGCTGACTGGAGTACCACGCGCCCTGATTCATGGGTTCCTCCTGACACCACACAATCTCTTTCAAGTTGACATAGGGTGCCAGAATGTCCTGCAGCTCCGTTTCCGGAAAAGGGTATAATTGCTCCAATCGAACAATCGCCACCTTGTCCATGTCCAACTGACGGCGACGCTCTCTGAGATCGTAATACACCTTGCCACTACAGAGCACAACCCGTTCTACCGTGGTTGGCTCCAGGTCATCGGTATCCCCTATTACTAACTGGAACTGCCCTTCAGACAAATCCTCTAACGTGGAAACCGCCTCCTTGTGACGCAATAAACTTTTTGGTGACATGACAATCAGCGGTTTACGTAGCGGGCGTAAGGCCTGGCGCCGCAACATATGGAACACCTGCGCCGGTGTCGTCGGTACGCAAACCTGAATATTGTGCTCGGCACATAACTGCAGGAAACGCTCTAAACGTGCGGAAGAGTGCTCTGGTCCCTGCCCCTCATAGCCATGGGGTAGCAACATAGTTAAACCACAGAGACGCTGCCACTTGTGCTCGCCACTGGTAATAAACTGGTCAATAACAACCTGTGCTCCGTTGGCAAAATCACCGAACTGCGCTTCCCAAATAACCAGCACATTAGGCATCGTGGTGGCATAACCATACTCAAAAGCCAGTACCGCTTCCTCGGAAAGCAGAGAGTCATGAATGGTAAACTGCGGCTGAATTTCACTGATATTTTGCAGTGGCACAAAGACTGACGCATCTTTCTGGTTATGCAACACCGCGTGGCGGTGAGAGAAGGTTCCACGCCCTACATCCTGACCGGTTAACCTAACCGGGTGCCCTTCCTCTAACAATGAGCCATAGGCAAGAAGCTCAGCAAAACCCCAGTTAATCGGTGTGGCACCTGCAGCCATTTTATGTCTATCTTCATAGATCTTGCTGACTTGGCGCTGAATAGGAAAACCTTCAGGCACATGATTAACACGCGCTGCAATGTTCTGCAATTTCTTCAGATCGATACTGGTATCGCTGGGGCAATCTGTGTCATGCCCCAGATAGGGTGTCCAGTCGACAAATAATTTTTCATTCGGCTCATGAATCAAGCTTTTGGCCACATGTGCGCCGCTTTCAAGCATCTTCCGATAATTATCAATCGCCTGCGTGTCCTGCTCTTTATTTAACAGGCCCTCAGCAATTAATTTAGCCGTGTAAAGATCACGCGTTGTGGTTTGCTTTTTGATTTTCTGGTACATCAGTGGCTGGGTGCCAGAGGGCTCATCGGCCTCATTGTGACCCCGGCGACGATAGCAAACCAGATCAATCACCACATCTTTGTGGAATTGCTGGCGATAATCCACCGCCATTTGACTGACAAACAATACCGCTTCCGGGTCATCGCCATTAACATGAAAAATTGGCGCCTGAACCATCTTGGCAACATCGGTACAGTATTCTGTCGAGCGGGCATCTTCCGGATTACTGGTGGTAAATCCCACCTGATTATTGATGACGACGTGAATTGTGCCACCGGTTTTGTAGGCACGGGTCTGGGACATCTGGAAGGTTTCCATGACCACCCCCTGACCGGCAAACGCTGCGTCGCCGTGACAGACGATTGCCACGACCTTCTCACCTTTAGGATCTTCACGACGGTCCTGTCTCGCACGAACAGACCCAACAACCACAGGGGCACCAATTTCCAGATGCGAAGGATTAAAGCCCAGTGCCAAATGCATTTCTCCACCCGGTGTTTCAACGGTGGAAGAAAAGCCTTGGTGATATTTAACATCGGCGGAGCCTTTATAGGCTGCCTTACCTTCAAATTCATCAAACAATTCGGCAGGGTTTTTGCCCAGCACGTTGACCAGCACATTAAGACGGCCACGATGGGCCATACTTATCACAACTTCTTTATTTTTGTAAGAACCAATACGCTGGATCATCGCATCCATCATCGGTATCAGGCTTTCACCACCATCCAAACCAAAACGCTTCACGCCGGGATACTTTGAGGCTAACAATTTGGCCAGGCCTTCAGCTGCCGTCAAGCGCTCATGAAGATGCAAGCGCACATCAGGATTAAAAGCCGGTTTGGAACGTACGGATTCCATACGCTGCTGAATCCACTGCCGCTCCTCGGTAGCGACAATATGCATAAACTCGGCACCTACAGAACTACAATAAGTCAGCTCTAACGCGTCAACGATTTCCTGCAGCGTTGCCTGGTCCTTGCCAATAAACAGACTGCCGGTCTGGAAAATGGTATCCAGATCAGCCGCACTCAACATATGATAATGAAGATCGAGATCGGGCACTGGTGGTCTTGCCACCAAATTTAACGGATCAAGCTGGGCCTTCTGATGACCGCGCTGGCGATAGGCGCTACATAATTGAATAACACGAACCTGTTTGCGCTCATGTTCGGTAACACTGCTATCAGCCTGTACAGACAGAGGCTTGATACGAATCTTAGCCAGTTGGGCAAAATGATCGCGAATAGTAGAGTGAGGAATGTCTTGCCGAACGTTGCCGCTGACCTGAGGAAGCTTTTCAAAATAGGCGCGCCATTCTTCCGGCACATTATTGGGATCAAGAAGATACGTTTCGTAGAGCTCTTCTACGTAGGCAGCATTGCCACCCGAGATATGGGAGCTGCCCCATAACAATTCCATTGAGCTTTCTTGCATTTGAAGCCTCTGCAACAAGATACCTTAGATTGATAGCGCCTTTTCAAAAATACAAAGCAAAATAAACAAAACTACATAATAAAGACCTGGGGCTGATACATTCTGGACATCAGCAAACCAGCAAAATGAATATCCTACTCTATCAGTCAGGATTTACAAAGAAGTGTAGCAGATCCTACACCCGAGCCCTTGCTGGATAAAGACAGCCCCTAAAAGACTCTAAAAAAACGTTGTTGAAACTGCTGAACCTGGCAACACTTTATCAGACATCGATGACCATCGAGTCCTGCGGGTATTTCCGATAGTAGTGACTTGTTCATTAGGTCGACACCGTAAATTCACACGATGTCGACCCCAAAGCAAAACGACTAACGTGTTCAATCAGGTAGCGTTAGTCAATAACATATTACGGATATGGCCAATAGCCTTAGTCGGGTTTAATCCCTTCGGGCAAACATTGACACAGTTCTGGATGCCGTGACAACGGAACACGCTGAAAGGATCGTCCAGACCTGCCAGACGCTCTGCTGTAGCAGTGTCGCGACTATCCGCCAGAAAGCGGTAAGCCTGCAACAAACCAGCTGGACCGATAAAGCGATCCGGATTCCACCAGAAGGATGGACAGGATGTCGAACAACAGGCACACAAAATACACTCATACAGACCATCGAGCTTTTCACGCTCTTCCGGAGACTGTAAACGCTCGATCGCGGGCGCAGGCGTGTTGTTGATCAGGAACGGTTTAACCTTTTCGTACTGCTTGTAGAACAAGCTCATATCCACTACCAGATCACGAATCACTGGCAAGCCTGGCAGAGGGCGAAGAATTAACTTCTTGCCACCCTTGAGAGCTTCAGACAGAGGCATAATACAGGCCAGGCCGTTTTTACCGTTGATATTCATACCGTCAGAACCACACACACCTTCACGGCATGAACGACGGTAGGACAAGGTTGTATCTTTGCCCTTTAACAACTCCAACACATCCAGAACCATCAAGTCTTTACCACCGGTATCGACTTCAACCTCCTGCATGTAAGGCTCTGCATCAGTTTCCGGGTTATAACGATAAATGCTTACATTCAACATAATTCTCTATCCCCTCTCCCTTAATAGGTCCGAACCTTGGGTTCAAATGTATCGACAGTTTTCGGTTTGAAGTTAACCGCACGCTTGCCAACACGTTTTTCACCAGGGAAGTATATGGAGTGACAGAGCCAGTTCTCATCGTCACGACTATCATAATCTTCTCGAGCATGGGCGCCGCGGCTTTCTTTGCGTTCTTCGGCTGCGATGGCCGTAGCCTCGGCCACTTCGAACAGATTATGCAATTCCAAAGCTTCAATACGCGCAGTGTTGTAGGCGTTGCTCTTATCTTCCAGATATGCATTTTCAATACGCGGACGCAATTCAGCCAGCTTCTTGATACCTTCCTGCATATAGTCGCCGCGACGGAACACACCAAAATAATTCTGCATAATGGTTTGCAGCTCTTTGCGCAGCTCAGCAACGCTTTCACCACCAGAGGTATTGTTGAGACTGGTCAACCGTGATGCCGCTTTCTCAATCTCGGCGTCGGTCGCATCTTTCATCTCTACGCCTTCACGCAGGGATTTTTCGATATGCAAACCAGAAGCGCGACCAAATACCACCAGGTCCAGCAATGAGTTACCACCCAGGCGATTAGCACCGTGAACCGATACACAGGCCACTTCACCACAGGCATACAAACCATTAATGATTTGATCGTTACCTTCACTATCTACGGTTAAAGCCTGTCCGTGGATGTTAGTGGGAATACCACCCATCATATAATGGCAGGTCGGTACAACTGGCACCGGCTCTTTCACCGGGTCAGCATGGGCGAAGGTACGGGACAGTTCACAAATACCGGGCAAACGGCTTTCCAGCACTTCCTCACCCAAGTGATCGAGCTTCAGGTATACGTGATCACCGTTGGGGCCACAGCCGCGGCCCTCAAGAATCTCCAGTGTCATGGAACGCGCCACCACGTCACGGCCTGCCAGGTCCTTGGCGTTAGGTGCATAACGCTCCATAAAACGCTCGCCGTCTTTATTGATCAGGTAACCACCTTCACCACGACAACCTTCGGTTACCAGCACCCCAGCGCCGGCGATACCGGTCGGGTGGAACTGCCACATTTCAATATCCTGTACCGGCACGCCCGCGCGCAGCGCCATACCAATACCATCGCCAGTATTGATGTGCGCATTGGTGGTTGAGGCATAAATCCGGCCAGCACCGCCTGTGGCTAATACGGTCGCCTTCGATTTGATGTGGACGACTTCGCCGGTCTCAATACAGATAGCGATAACACCCGTCACATCACCGTCTTCATTTTTCACTAGATCCGTGGCATACCACTCATTGAAAAACACGGTTTCATTTTTCATATTGCCCTGATACAGGGTGTGTAGAAGTGCATGACCAGTCCGATCTGCTGCTGCGCAGGTACGTGCAGCCTGGGTGGGGTTATCCGGCCCTTTCGACTGACCACCAAATGGACGCTGGTAAATACGCCCCTCTTCAGTCCGAGAGAATGGCAAGCCCATGTGGTCCAGTTCAAACACCGCTTCAGGCCCCACATTACACATATACTCAATCGCATCCTGATCACCGATATAGTCGGACCCCTTTACGGTGTCATACATATGCCAGCGCCAATCATCGTTGGGGTCAGCAGAAGCAATCGCACAGGTAATACCACCCTGGGCAGATACCGTGTGCGAGCGAGTAGGAAATACTTTTGAAATTACCGCAGTCTTGTAACCAGACTGTGAAAGCTGCAGGGCAGCGCGCATACCCGCACCCCCGCCACCGACGATGACACCGTCAAAGGAAATAGTTCTAATAGTCATTCTTGATCAACCCCACAGAATCTGGATGCCCCAGACAACATAAGTGAACAGGACAACGGCACTGGCCGCCTGAAACAACCAACGCAGTACATTAGCCTTGGCACCGACAGCTGGCCCCAGCTTGATGGTCAGCACATGAGAAATCAGATAATCCGTAGACACAGACCACAGACCAATCCAGGCATGCATAGCAATCGAAAGTACCGCAGCAGCGCTGAAAACCTTCACCCAGGTTTGATCGAACAGGGCCTTCCACTGAGCGTAATCAGGGTCGCAGATCAACAATACACCTGCGATAAATACAGTGTACGCCAGTAAAATAACACCGGTTACCCGCTGCATTACCCAATCCGACAGGCCGCTACGGCCCAAATTAGTTACTTGAGTTACCATATCAACGCCCCCACCAGAACAATTAGAATGGCTGAAAACAGGAACACCAGCTTGGCACCGGTCTGCCCGCCTTCCAGCGTTTCGCCATAGCCAAGGTCCATAATAAGATGCTTAATGCCGGCGACAGAGTGGTAGATCAGTACGGACAGAACGCCCCACACCACCAACTTGGCGAAGAAGGAGTCACCCAGTGACATCACAGCATTAAAGCCCTCTTCGCTGCTGAGAGATTCATCCAGCAACCAGAGCAGAATGGCAGCACCCGCCACCAGAATCACACCAGTGATACGATGGGTAATAGATGCAAGGGCAGGTAACGGCAAATCAATAGTGCCGATATCAAGATTTACAGGTCGTTTATCAGTCACGGTTTTATCACACTTGTCGGGCCTGCTCTTCAAGCCCAAACCCGCGAGGATTCGACAAGCAGCGAAGCAGCAGAACAGTTTAAGGAACAGTGAAACAGTTTATTTAGCAAGGCCATTGAGAAAAAATTCCAAGCCCACGATAGACTTAGCGGCCTTTTAAGTCGCGGGGATTATAGGCACTTCATCCGGGAAATACAAACAATTAGCCACAATGCGCACGTACTTGGGTCGTTTTTTATTGAGTTAATTCGTAACACAAAACAATCCCCCAAAAAGCGCGAACCAAAATGGACCACAAGGCTGATTATCACCCTGAAACCGCACCATATTGGCCTCTTTATTTTAGCTGAATAATCAGCAAACTATTTGATTTTACATCGTTTTCCAGGCTGTATCAGGATTTTACCATTGACAAAAAACGCCAAAACTCTATAGTTGAAACCCCTCCAGTATCTAGACTTCCGGGGACACAACCAGAAGTTTACGACCGCTAACACGGATTCCAGACCTATAGAGTTAGCGTCGACATATAGAGCGGAAAGATACATTTGACAAAAGCTTAGCAAAAGCTGTGATTACAACTTAGGAGCATTCCATGTCTGATAAAAAAGCGACCCTGACCCTTGAGGGCCAAGACGCCATTGACCTTCCCATCTACTCCGGAACCATTGGCCCCGATGTAGTAGATGTAGGCGCACTCACCAGCAAA
This sequence comes from Oceanicoccus sp., assembly GCA_965661375.1. Classification (GTDB taxonomy): domain Bacteria; phylum Pseudomonadota; class Gammaproteobacteria; order Pseudomonadales; family Dasaniaceae; genus Oceanicoccus. Next base: position 154,368 of record CBFIDJ010000001.1, read on the forward strand.
GGGATGTTCACCTATGACCCCGGTTTTGTCTCTACCGCAGCCTGCGAGTCCAAAATCACCTATATCGATGGCGGCCAGGGCATTCTGTTACACGGCGGCTACCCTATTGAGCAACTGGCCGAACAATCCGACTTTTTGGAAACCTGTTGGTTGCTGTGGCACGGCGAACTCCCCAGTAAAGCCGAGAAGGAAGAATTCGTAAATCGCATCACCATCCACACCATGGTCCACGACCAGATGAACTCCTTCTTTAAGGGCTTCCGTCGTGACGCACACCCAATGGCCATTCTCTGTGGCGTGGTCGGCGCACTGTCTGCCTTCTACCACGACTCACTGGATATCTCGAACGAAAAACACCGCAATATCTCCGCCATTCGCCTGATCGCCAAAATGCCTACACTGGCAGCCATGGCCTATAAATTCTCCATCGGCCAACCCTTCGTTTACCCTCGCAATGATCTGAACTATGCTGAAAACTTCCTCAACATGATGTTCAGCACCCCCTGCGAGGAATACAACATCAGCCCAACCCTTTCAAAAGCCATGGACAAGATTTTCATTCTCCATGCTGACCACGAGCAAAATGCCTCGACTTCAACAGTACGTCTGGCGGGCTCCACAGGCACCAACCCCTTCGCCGCCATCGCTGCCGGCATCTCCGCACTCTGGGGGCCATCGCACGGTGGTGCTAACGAAGCCGTTCTCGATATGCTGGAAGAAATCGGCGATGTCTCCCGCATCGATGAGTTTGTCGCCAGAGCCAAGGATAAAAGTGATCCGTTCCGCCTGATGGGCTTCGGTCACCGGGTTTACAAAAACTTTGACCCGCGCGCCAAGGTAATGAAGAAAACTGCAGATGAAGTCTTAAATGAGCTGGGACTGGAGAATGATCCACTGCTGGCCATCGCCAAGCGCCTGGAGCAAATTGCACTGGAAGATGAATACTTTATCGAGAAAAAACTGTACCCGAACGTCGATTTCTACTCCGGCATCATCCTGAAAGCCATGGGCATTCCCACCAGCATGTTCACCGTAATCTTCGTACTGGGCCGCACCCCGGGCTGGATCGCACACTGGAACGAAATGATCAGTAACCCACACAAAATTGGTCGTCCACGCCAGCTTTACACCGGGCCGACACCCAGAGATTTTGTCGAGTTGGACAAGCGCTAACCGTTTGACTGAGATTTCATTCACGCTAAAAAGGGCTGTTTTTACAGCCCTTTTTATTTTTTCTATTCGCAATCTGACTGGTGCCGTAAATGACAGCTATAGAAAAACCACGTAACCCCGTACAAACTGGCATCAAAAAAGCGAAACTTTCCTTGCCATCTATTAGAAAATGACCACAAACTACGCTATACCAAAGGACGTACAGATAAAAACAGGCTATCTCTGAGCTAAACAGCCCCGACCTAAATAGGAGTTAGAAATGAAAGCATCAGACCTTTTTGTAAAGGCCCTGGAAGCAGAAGGCGTTGAGTATATTTTCGGCATTCCCGGAGAAGAAAACCTGGATCTGCTTGAATCACTGAGACATTCCAGCATCAAGCTCATACTAACTCGCCATGAACAGGCAGCGGGTTTTATGGCCGCCACCTATGGGCGCCTGACGGGCAAGGCCGGTGTTTGTATGTCCACGCTGGGACCGGGTGCGACTAACTTTGTTACGGCAGCGGCCTACGCCCAATTAGGCGCCATGCCCATGCTGATGATTACTGGACAGAAACCCGTTAAATCCAGCAAACAGGGCCAATTTCAGATTGTCGATGTTGTCGACATGATGACGCCTCTCACTAAATTCACTCACCAGATTGTCAGTGGCGACAATATTCCCTCCAAAGTGCGCGAAGCATTCCGTCTTGCACAGGAAGAGCGCCCCGGCGCAACCCATCTGGAATTGCCAGAGGACATTGCTGACGAAGATACCGACGCCATATTGACCGTGATCAGCGAACACCGCCGCCCCATTGCCGAAGAGAAAGGGGTACGCCATGCGGTGGAGATGATCGAAAAATCTATTCAACCCCTGATTCTGGTAGGTGCTGGCGCCAACCGTAAACTACCCAGTAAAATGCTCAGTGAGTTTGTCGCCAAAACCGGCATCCCCTTTGTCACTACACAGATGGGCAAGGGCGTCATCGACGAAACCAATCATTTATTTCTGGGCAACACGACCCTCTCCGATGGTGACTTTGTACACCGCGCTATTGATGCAGCCGATTTGATCATCAATGTTGGCCATGACGTAGTGGAAAAACCGCCCTTTTTTATGCGCGAAGGCAGCAAAGTTATTCATGTCAATTTTAACTCGGCCATAGTCGATCCCGTCTACTTCCCCCAAATCGAAGTGTTAGGCGATATCGCCAATAGCATCTGGCAGATTAAAGAGCGTATCACCAAACAGGATCACTGGAATTTCAGCTATTTCATGGAAGTAAAATCCCATATGGATTCTCACATCCTCGAAGGCTCCACCGATGATCGCTGGCCGGTCTACCCACAGCGCCTGGTCGCCGATGTAAGAGCTGCCATGCCCGACGACGGCATCATCGCGCTGGACAATGGCGTTTATAAAATCTGGTTTGCCCGTAACTATCGCGCCAGAAAGCCCAATACAGTCCTACTGGATAACGCCCTGGCCACCATGGGCGCCGGTTTGCCTTCAGCGATGGCGGCGCATCTGGTTTACCCGGAAAAAGCAGTCACTGCCATATGCGGCGACGGTGGTTTTATGATGAATTCACAGGAGCTGGAAACTGCCGTGCGTCTGAACATGAAACTCACCATCGTGATCTTGCGCGATGACGCCTACGGCATGATAAAATGGAAACAAGCCAACATGAATTTCGATAACTTCGGTCTCGACTACGGTAACCCGGATTTTGTTAAATACGCAGAAAGTTACGGTGCCAAAGGCTACCGCATCGACAAAACGGAAGATTTGCTGCCGCTGCTGAAGAAGTGCCAGCAAGAGCATGCCGTCCACCTGATCGACGTGCCGGTGGACTATTCCGAAAATGATCAGATTTTAAATGAAGAAATTCGCGAATTAAGCAGAAATATTTAACGCTGGTCTACATTGCTGGCACCCAATCGCGAGTGCCAGCAACGAGTTTGGCTTTAGTCTTATAGCACCACCCTCACCAAAAATTTTAAAATGCGCATCACAGGAGCAATACATGTTACAGGCTCAATACCCCTATTATCTTGCCAATAAGGCCGAACAGCCTAACGCCGATCTGGAAGTGACCGACAAGTACACCGGCGAAGTCGCGACCCGAGTTGCCATGGCAGATGCCGCCACTATCGACAAAGCGATTGCTGCTTCAGTTGATGCCGCCGAAGCCATGGCGGAGATGCCCCCCTATGAACGCCAGAACATCCTGAACCACTGTGTCAAACGCTTTGAGGAACGCTTTGAAGAAATGGCCATGGCGCTGTGTATTGAAGCGGGCAAACCGATCAAAGACGCTCGCGGCGAAGTGACACGCCTGATTGACACCTTCCGTATCGCCGCTGAAGAGTCCGTTCGCATTGGTGGTGAAGTAATGAACCTTGAAGTCGCTCCCCGCACCAAGGGCTACACCGGCATGTACAAGCGCGTACCCATTGGCCCCTGCTCCTTTATCTCTCCCTTTAACTTTCCGCTAAACCTGGCCGCGCACAAAGTAGCGCCAGCGTTGGCTGCTGGCTGTCCTTTTGTACTTAAGCCCGCCAGTCGCACGCCTATCGGCGCGCTGATGATCGGTGAGATTCTGGCTGAGACCGACCTTCCCAAAGGTGCTTTCTCGATTCTGCCCTGTCACCGTGATGGCGCAGACCTGTTCACTACCGATGATCGTTTCAAACTGTTGAGCTTCACAGGTTCCCCCGATGTCGGCTGGGATCTGAAAGCTCGCGCCGGTAAAAAACCGGTGGTACTGGAACTCGGCGGCAATGCTGCTTGTGTGGTAGACCACGATACCGATCTGGACGATGCCATACAGCGCATCATCTTTGGCGCCTTTTACCAGTCAGGCCAAAGCTGCATTGGTGTACAACGGGTAATGATTCACGCCTCTATTTATGACGAATTTAAAGAGCGTTTCATCACCGCCACTAAAGCCCTGGTGATGGGTGATCCGAAAGACGAAAATACCTTCGTTGGCCCGATGATCTCTGTCAGCGAGGCAACCCGCCTGCACAATTGGGTGCTGGATGCGGTTGATAAAGGTGCGAACCTATTGTGCGGTGGTAACCGCGATGGTGCCATGCTTGAAGCCACTGTACTTGATAACGTGGATACTCATTGTGACCTGAATCGCCAGGAGGCCTTTGGTCCCGTTGCCATCCTGTCCAGCTATGATGACTTTGATGAAGTTCTGAAGGAAGTCAACGACAGTGACTTTGGCTTGCAGGCTGGTATATTCACCCGAGACATCTATAAAGCCCACAAAGCCTGGAACAAACTGGATGTTGGCGGCGTAGTTATTGGGGATGTGCCCTCATGGCGGGCCGATAATATGCCCTACGGTGGTGTTAAGGACAGCGGAGTTGGTCGCGAAGGTATTCGCTTTGCAATTGAAGACATGACGGAAATTCGTTTGCTGGTGATACGCACACCACAGTAGGCAGGTTGTCTTATCTAAAATGCAAAAAGGGGAAAGCCATCACTTTCCCCTTTTTTATTTGGCTTTAAGCTAGACCCATTCCATACGCTTGGGGAACATAAAATGACAACCATCCAACACTGCTATCAAGGCTTTTTCCAGCGAGTCGTTTCATTGATCATACTACTAACCACCTCCAGCGTAATGGCCCTGGAAGTCGGTGAGATCAGTATTCACTCTCGATTGGGAGAACCACTCAACGCAACCATCCCACTCAAACACTATGAAGAGTTCAACGATGATCAGTTAAAGATCAGGCTGGCGCCTCCTGCCATGTACAAAAAACTGGGGCTAAATACCCCGACCTTGTACCAACAACTCAAAACCGAGATTAACGACGCTGGCATCGTCACACTATCGACTCGCTATCCGATTAAAGAGCCCTACCTCAATATCCTGTTGCAATTTTTATGGCCCGAGGGAGATTTCTACCGCGAGTTTACGCTGCTCATCGATCCCGCGCAGTGAGATCATGCCAAGCTATTTAATCCAGCCACTCGAGCCTTAACTCAGTCGGTAGTTAACCCCTGACCGTGATACATAACCCGCAACACTACCGCCCAGCGTTGACAGGCGTACTTTTGCCATTCGTCTAAGGAGCCAGAAGCCCGCTGCTCCAACTCACGACTATCATTTGCTCCTGGCGTTAATAAGCGCCGCCAGAAGTTTTCCTCCAGCTCAATCAGCAGATCCGCTTCGGTACCGGCCATAATCTGAACCGACATTGCGCCTGGCACGTAGGTATAAGCCTCATCGGTATGCTGCCAACGCAGACAGATTGGAACAAGTTCACGGGATTGTTCAGCAGCCAGCACAGCATTTCCATTAGCTAAGCGCCGAGGTAATTCAAATAGGTGAAAATCGTGAAAATCCCAAACGGAAGTGGAGATCATTCGTTATTTTCCAGATATTAATGATAAAGTTCTAACCAGTCCCTCACCGCTGTATAACCGGGGGGCGTATTACCCATAATACCAAGGCAATTGACAAGAGTATTAACCCTTTCATGAAAATTCAATTACTACTTACCGGCAATGAATTAATGTCGGGGCACACCGTTGACTCCAATTCCGCCATGGTGGCCGAACTGTTATCTGACCATGGATATAACATTACGCGCAAAGTCACCATTGGCGATGATATCAATACCCTGATCGCCGAAATGGAGGCCATTAGTCAGCACAGCGACATCCTGATTGTTAATGGTGGCTTAGGTCCAACCATTGATGACTTAACTGCACAAGCTCTGTCTGAGCTGACCGGCGCCGAACTGGAAGAAAACCCGATTGCAAAACAACAACTGCTGGCCTGGTGTGAGCGTCGCAATCTCTCCGCCAATGCCTCCAATCTTAAACAGGCCATATTACCTAAAGGCGTAGAAATCATTCACAACCCCACCGGCAGCGCGCCCGGTTTTTGTCTAACACACAACCACTGCCTCATTATCTGCACCCCCGGCGTTCCCAGTGAACTACGTTTAATGATGCAGCAGAGTATTATTGACCTGCTGTGTCAGCGCTATCCCACCAAAGACGAAGTATCCACCATCCGTTTTCAGACCTTTGGTGTAGGTGAATCAACCCTGCAGCACCTGGTTGACAAGAATTTCAGCGATTGGCCTAAAGCCGTTGAACTGGGCTTTCGTGCTGGCATGCCCCAGCTTGAAATCAAACTTACGGTCAGAAAAAAATCAGACCTCGGTTTACAACAGGAATACTATCAGCGGCTAAAAGAGCTGATAGGGGATTATATTATTGGTGAAGACAGCCTTACTCTCCCTGAAAGCGTCATCAATTTACTCAAGCAAAAAGAACAGCAGCTGACCACGGCAGAATCCTGCACCGGTGGTTTGATTGCAGCCTCTATCACCGAAATCGCTGGAGCTTCCAATGTGTTTGAAGCGGGCTTTGTGACCTACTCCAACAGCATGAAAACAAGCCTGTTAGGTGTTCAGGAAAATATCTTGGTTGAACACGGCGCCGTCAGCGAAGCCGTGGTGTTAGCCATGGCCGAGGGTGCCATGGCGCGCTCAAAGGCGGATTATGCCATTGCCGTCTCTGGTATTGCCGGGCCGGAAGGAGGCACTGAGGATAAACCTGTGGGCACCGTATGGCTAGCCTGGGGCCAACGCGGTGCTTTAAAAACCCGCCGTATGCAGTTCAACTCACCGAGAAGCTGGTTCCAGCAAATGGTTACCGCCACAACCTTAGACCTGATTAGGCGTGAGCTGTCAGGTATTGAGGAGCTGCCGCGCTACTTTAAGGATAAAAGATAAAATCACTGCTGTCCCATTAACTTTCTATTGAATAAGCAAAGTAGTCGAAAGGTGGGCCTTTCCGAGCATATTGCTCCGAGTAGGACATGAACTCGGCATTCGCCATCGCGACACGCCGTGAATACGTCCATGTACCCAAAGCACTCATTACATTCGCGGGGCAGGCTCTAGGCTCGACGCCAGCAGAGCCTGCCCCGCGACCGCAGGGAGTGCTTTGGGCATCCATGCTGGCGACGGTCGCGCTGGCAAACACCGCATTCATGCCTGCAGAGTTAATGGGACAGCAATGAGATAAAATGTTTAAAAAGCGGGTCAAAGACTAAATCGGCAGGAACACCGAGAGCGTACCTTTGATCACGGTATTAATTGTGCGGTTGTTGCGATCAGCGATGATTTTCGCCATTAAATCCTGTGTATGGATCAGCTGACCATAGAGGCGTTCATAGCTGGTATTATCAATTACCCCATTCAAGGTGCTGGTGACAAGAAAGGGCTTTCCATCTCTAGTGCTTTTATTTTTCAGCTTCCAGGCCATCACTTCAATATTGCGGGCGCTGTTGTAAAGCGCTTGGGCATTCAGCTCTTCGTGGATAAAAAAATCGTCATCATAGTTATAGGACTGCCGAAGCATACTCGTTAGCCCCACCATCAAAGCAAAAACCCGATCGCCTTTAAACCCCGGATCAAAGGCTAAATCCATCGCCTCGATTTCTTCTTTATTATTTAGCTCTTCAAAAACTAATCGGCCCGTTGTAGTAAATATCATGTGTGACCGTAGTGAGAGTGTCATCTCAGGCTGCTTAGTCAGTTCTCTAGGATTGCGCTTGTACAATTTTTCCAAAAGGGTTTTCAGTGCTTCCCGGTTTTCCATCAGGACGATATCCGACACCATATCGATATCGGATTTTGCCAATTGCTTGATGTTAAACCCCTGACTACCACATGCCATAAGCGGCAGGATAAGCACTGATAGATAAAACGGGATAAAGGCTTTCAGCGTACACCAGGTCATTATTGTTCAGCTTTTCTAAGTTAAATTCTGATCACTTAACAGGCCCTACATAAGAGTAGCAGTAATTTTTATATCCGCACTTAATCCTCAACTCTCAACCCTCAATTATCAATACCACAGCAAGTGGCATAGTAGAGTTTTTACATGTCATACTAAGAAGTAATACTGAATAAAGAGAAAGACCTTATGGCCGAATACACGTTAGTCTTCCGTCTTCTGCAACGCATTGAGCGTGCCGGTAACAAACTGCCCCACCCTTCGCTGTTATTTATTTACCTTTGTTTTTTTATCCTGCTGTTATCCACTTTCTGTTCGATGTTGGGAGCCAGTGCTGTTCACCCGCTTAATGGTAATACCATTAGCTCCGTGAACCTGCTTAGCAAGCAAGGACTGCAGCTGATTTTAACCCATACCGTCAGCAACTTTACCCAGTTCGCACCGGTAGGTTCTGTGCTTGTCGCCATCATGGGGATTGGAATTGCCGAGCATTCGGGCCTGATCGGAGCAACCTTAAAAGCCACTATTTTAAAAGCACCCGCCAAGTTATTGAGTTTTGTCATTGTACTGACCGGCGTACTCTCCAGCCTGGCACTGGATACCGGCTATGTGGTACTGGTGCCTCTGGCTGCCATCGTATTTCAATCGGCTGGCCGACACCCGATTGCCGGTATCGCTGCAGCATTTGCCGGTGTTTCCGGGGGCTTCAGCGCCAACCTGTTAATCGGCCCCTTCGATGCCATTCTGGCTGGCATCTCAACGGAAGCCGCTGCACTGGTCGAGCCAGGCTATGAAGTCAGTGCTGCTGCCAACTATTACTTCATTATCGTTTCTACCATTGTCATCAGTTTGGTGGGTACCTGGGTCACCGAAAAAGTGGTGATTCCCCAACTCGGCGAGGTTGCAACAGATAAACCAAACAACAGCGTCAACCAGCCCCTAAGCGCCCGTGAAAAGTCCGGCCTGCGAGCCACTGTACTGTTCAGCCTCGTATTTCTCACTTTGCTAACTTTCACGCTCTATCCAGAGGATGGCATCCTGCGAGGAAACAATGGAGGGGTTTTAGACTCACCCTTTATGAAAGGTATCGTCACACTTATCGCACTGTATGCCGCACTCGCCGGAATTATTTATGGTCGGGTCAGTGGTCAGTACCAACGAAGCGACGCGTTTCTTGAGGGGATGGAAAACAGTCTGGCCGCCATGGCCAGCTATCTGGTACTGATGTTTTTTGCCGCTCAGTTTGTCAGTTATTTCAGCTGGAGTCAGTTGGGCGCTATCACTGCCATCAACGGGGCCGAATTATTAAAATCCCTGCAACTCAGCCCTGGGCTGTTACTGGTGGTCTTTATCCTGATGTCGGCTCTCATCAATTTATTGATTGGCAGCGCCTCGGCCAAATGGGCCTTATTCGCGCCAATCTTTGTGCCAATGTTTTTATTGCTGGGCATCAGTCCGGAAGCCACTCAGGTTGCCTACCGTATTGGCGATAGCACCACCAATATCATTTCACCCCTGATGCCTTATTTTGGTGTGGTGATTGTGTTCTTCCAACGCTATGACAAGCAGGCAGGTATCGGTACTGTGGTGGCGATGATGCTGCCCTATTCGCTGGCCTTCCTCGGCTTCTGGACGTTGCTGTTAGTGATATGGATGGGATTTGGCTGGCCACTGGGGCCGGGTGCTTATATGTTTCTGGAATAGTGCTTTTTAAATAAAAACTATTGCTATTCCACGCTTTTATCATAACCCAATACATAATTAGTAGTGTTAGTTTAATTCTGTGCCAGACAGGAATGCGGTATTCACTGCTGAGACACGCTGTAAACCCATCCATGGGGGCTCGGCTCCAGCTTCCATGCTGGCGACGGTCTCATCAGTGAATACCGCATCCCTGCCTTCAGACTTTGTGAGTCAGTAATAATAGAAAAACCTAAAAACAAAAACGCCGAGTCAAATATCTCGGCGCTTTTGTTTTTGATCATTTGAAATATTGATCAACTATCTTTTTTAACTGTCTTCGCCATCTGTTTTAAACCCACATGGCGAACATCTTTACCTTTAACCAGAAAGATCACATGCTCGGCAATATTACGAGCATGGTCACCGACACGCTCCAACGAACGCAACGCCCACAACACATTCAAGATCTGGCTGATGGAACGGGGATCTTCCATCATATAGGTGATCAGGCTTCTCAACGCTGAACCGTATTCATCGTCGACCAGTTTATCTTCCTTGGCCACCGACAGCGCCATATCCACATCAAAGCGGGCAAAGGCATCCAATGCATCGCGGACCATGTAAGCCACATGATTACCGATATGGCGGATTTCCTTGTAACCGCGCGGAGATTCACCGGTTTCAATCAACTGCAAAGCCAGGGTAGCTATTTTATCGGCTTCATCACCAATACGCTCAAGATCGATAACTGCCTTGCTGATTGCAATCACCAAGCGCAGATCGCTGGCTGCCGGCTGTCGTCGGGCCAAAATGCGCGTGCACTCCTCATCAATCGCCACTTCCATGGTGTTGATGGTTTTATCTTCCTCCTGAACGGTTTCTGCTTTTTCCGCATCCGCTTCAATCAAAGACAAGATGGCATCCCTAACCTGCTTCTCTACCATCCCACCCATTTCTAACATATGACTTCTAACCTCTTCCAGTTCATGGTTGAACTGTTGAGAGATATGATGTCCGTGAGCGTCTTTATCTATCATAATCGTGTCCTGAGGCTTTCAACAATCGTAGCGATTAGCCGTAACGTCCAGTGATATAGTCTTCCGTTTGCTTCTCTTTTGGGTTCGTAAAGAGCTTGTCGGTATTATCAAACTCAATCAGCTTACCCATGTACAAAAAGGCCGTGTAATCTGAAACCCGAGCCGCCTGCTGCATGTTATGCGTTACTATAACTATAGTATATTTGGATTTTAGATCGTTGATCAGTTCTTCAATTTTCAACGTTGAAATCGGATCAAGCGCAGAAGCGGGCTCATCCAACAATAAAACTTCCGGTTCAATCGCAATGGTTCTGGCAATAACCAGTCGTTGCTGCTGACCACCGGACATGCCCAGTGCACTGTCGTGCAGGCGATCTTTTACTTCTTCCCACAGTGCTGCCTGGCGCAATGACTTTTCGACCACTTCATCGAGAATACGTTTCTTGTTAATACCCTGAATTCTCAGGCCATAGGCAACATTTTCATAAATGGATTTGGGGAAAGGGTTGGGTTTCTGGAACACCATACCAATTCGACGGCGCAGAGCTGCTGCATCCACTTTGCGATCATATATATCCTGTTGATCCAGTAAAATCTTGCCCTGTATTTCACAACCATCCACCAAGTCATTCATGCGGTTAAAACAGCGCAGCAAAGTCGATTTCCCACAACCACTGGGGCCGATAAAAGCAGTTACCCGCTGTTTGGGAATATCCAGCGTAATGTCGTAAAGCGCTTGTTTTCCACCTTCATAAAATAGCTTGAGGTCACGAACCGCCAGACTAATATCCTCGTCTTCCAAGTTATAGGACTGATTGCTTCGCCCCATATTATCCAGATTGATCGCATGTGATTTCACGGTTTCATTCCTGCTGTTATCAGTCTTCGATTCGTTACATTTCCAGAGATTTGTATTTTTCACGCAAGTGGTTGCGCAGTGCTACCGCACTAAAGTTGAGCAAGGCAATAATAATCACCAGCAACAACGCCGTGGCGTACACGAGTGGACGCGCCGCCTCAACATTGGGGCTTTGAAAACCCACATCGTAAATATGAAAACCCAAATGCATAAATTTTTGGTCTAAGTGCAAATAGGGATAGTTCCCATCAAGCGGTAGGGATGGAGCCAACTTTACAACCCCTACCAACATCAAGGGAGCAACCTCACCCGCTGCACGCGCTACCGCCAGAATCAACCCCGTCATCATCGCCGGACTCGCCATAGGTAACACCACTCGCCAGAGGGTTTCAGCCTTGGTCGCCCCCAGTGCCAGGCTGCCTTCACGCAGGGCACGGGGAATACGCGATAAACCTTCCTCGGTCGCCACAATAACCACCGGCAGCGTTAACAGTGCCAGCGTTAATGATGCCCATAATAATCCGGGGGTACCAAAGGTAGGCGCAGGCAGTGCCGCCTCAAACATCACCTTGTCAATTTCCGCACCAACAAAGTAGATAAAGAAACCTAAACCAAACACCCCATAAACAATTGAGGGAACACCCGCCAGATTATTAACGGCAACTCGAACCGTACGGGTCCAAAAACCCTGTTTGGCATATTCCCGCAAATAAACCGCAGCAATAACACCAAAGGGAGTGACGATCACCGACATTAAAATAACCATCATTACGGTGCCGAAGATAGCGGGGAAAATACCGCCTTCTGTATTCGCTTCTCTTGGCTCGTCGGTCAGGAACTCTGCCAGTTTTTCAAAGTACACAATGATTTTGTCAAACAGGTTCATTGCATTGGCACGGTAGGCATTCACCACCAATGCCAGCGGAATCTCAACTTCACGGCCACTCATGGTTTCCGCGGTAAAGCTATCGCGGTTGATTTGCTCATAGAGCTCAATTAACTGCTTCTGGTAAACGGTATAGGTCTGGTCAAGCGCTGCTCTGTCAGCGGCAATTTCAGCTTCTTTCGCCTGTTTTTCAGCTGCGGGCATATTGTCCTTTAACTCCAGCCCCCGCTCTTTCAGGCGTAAACGCTCCAACTGGTAGTTGATAGCACCAATATCATCCTTTTCAATCTGTTTGATTTGTTGATGAATACTCAGCGCACGCTCAATCCGACGATGAAATTCCTCCCAGTTATTTTCCGCATGCACCAGCTGCCCAGCTTCTTTAACGGATTTGAGGTATCCGTAGAAATTACCCCACTCCCGGCGCTCAATGGTCATAATCTCTTCAGGGTATTCCACGTCGCTGATAAAATTCGAAATCACCCAGGCAAAGTCAATGCCGGACACATCACGATTACCCTGTTTGATCAGACTGCGCTCAACGAAGGGCGACTCGGATTCAATGCTAACGCCCGAGGACACAATTTGTTCGCGCGGGACCTCTTCAGTCTCAACGATCTCACCGATAATACGAACCGGGGCCTCGCCCGGCATGGTATAATTCGCCTGCATTACATCGCCAGGCCAGAAATGTCCAAAGCCTCGTACCGCCAGTAGAATCAACAGACCAATAACAGCCACTACGCTGATACTAACCGCAGCGGCATTGATCCAGATAAACGGGTCTCCGTTTTTAATCCAGGTCTTTAACGACATTTCTTGATCGTTAGCTAAGCTCATAGCACTCAATACACTTTTAATTTTTTAGATAAACCAACAATACAGCCGGTTTAAAACTCTTAATTTGGTTCGATCGGGATAAGATTAACTTCAGCCAACCGAACTACAGCCAACCGTACTACAGTGAACCATACTTTTTACGCAAACTCTGACGCACTACCTCAGCGGCAGTATTCACCACAAAGGTAAACAGGAACAATACAAAAGCAGCCAGGAACAATACCCGGAAATGGGAGCTGTCCACTTCGGTTTCGCCGATCTCCACCGCGATATTCGCTGCCAGGGTACGCATCCCCTCGAAAATATTGGCATCCATAACCGGTGTATTACCTGTCGCCATTAATACGATCATGGTTTCACCAACAGCCCGTCCCATACCGATCATCATCGCCGAAAAAATACCTGGGCTTGCCGTCGGCATCACCACACCTACCAGCGTCTGCCACTGGGTAGCTCCTAAAGCCAGCGAACCATAGCTGAGATGCTTGGGAACAGAGAAAATAGCATCTTCGGCAATAGAGAAAATAGTCGGTACCACCGCAAAACCCATGGCAATACCTACTACCATCGCATTACGCTGGTCGAAGGAAATACCCAAATCGCGGGTTAACCAGGAACGCATATCACCCGAAAAGAACCACAATTCCAATAAACCACTGGCAGAAATGCTACCCCAGGTAATCAGAATCACGACTGGCATCAACAAAACCGGATGCCAGCCATCGGGAATCAAATGACGTATCTGGCCGGGCAAACGGCTCCACAAAAAGCCAAAGAGCAATACACCAACCGGCATCAACAACAGCACCGTGAACACGCCGGCAAGGTTGCGCTCCACAAACGGTGCCAGCCAGAGGCCCGCTAAGAAGCCCAGAATAACCGTAGGAAGCGCTTCCATCAGTTCGATTAAAGGTTTAATTTTTCGGCGCACGGTCGGCGCCATAAAATAAGCGGTATAAATAGCGCCACAGATAGCCAAAGGCGTCGCGATCAGCAATGCATAAAAGGCTGCTTTTAAGGTGCCAAAGGCCAGGGGAGCGAAACTGTACTTTGCCTCAAAGTCATTACTTGAAGCTGAGGACTGCCAGATATAATCCGGCTCCGGGTAGCTTTCGTACCAGACCTTACTCCACAGCGCGCTCCAGGAAACTTCCGGGTGCTCATTGTGCAAATTCCAATAGGTTAGTTCGCCCTTGTCCGTTCGGGTCAGCAACGCATTAGCACGGGGAGCAATTGCCAGCGTTTTAACCGTATCCCCCTGTTCGGCCACCGATTCAGCGAGCAAATGCCGGTTAGACGTGGTGTAGTAAATACTCAGCGTATTGTCTGTATCAACCGTCAAAAACCCTTTTCGACGATGCTCAACGGCCAGTTCCTGAATCGCCTGCTCACCGTGTTGAAAGTCACGGATTAATTCAAGCGTGGGCGGCTGGTCATTCCCACGCACCATAAACAATTGCAGGATTTCACCTTGAGTGGTAGCCACCATCAGGGAAATTTCGCCTAACAGGAAACGCACATCGGAAACCTCCCCGCGCTCAAGCAGGCGACCACTGGCGATTAACGCCTCTGTCCGCAGATCAATAACCCGATAATCACCCAGCCGGTTAACTACATATAACCAGCGCTGATCAGGGCCAATCAACATCCAATCGATATCAATATCTATCGCAGGAAGATTCATCCGCTCTTCCTGTAGTACAACTTCTTCCGATAGAAAGTCTTCTTCTTTGACCAGGCGCAATCCCTGCAGCCCCTGTTCGACTTCAGCGACAATGACCAGTTGGCTATCGGTATCACGCACCGCCAGCGAACTGATTTCGCCATCGGTTACTGACAGCAGTTCTTCACCATAGGGGTATTTGAGTATCGGGGTGATTAAGCGCTCCCCATCGGGATAACTAATGCGGTAATCCGGCTGCACCAGCAACACATCGCCACCATTCACTGCAGCCAGCAGCGGGTACTGTTCAGAATTGAGGGCGTAGTGCGCAATAGGTTTGTCGAGAGGTAGCCTGGCCTGTTTGATCGTCGCCCCATTGCGCGCATCAAAAAACTGAACCTGACCACTGCTATCAAGCTGAACAGCAACTTCTGCCTGCTCTTCCATCGCCAGATACAGCACATCACCTTCGGCTGGAATTTGGTAAGTCGCCTGCGGTTCAATAGAGGCCGACTTAAACAGCGGTACGATCTCGTATAACAAATAGAAGAAGATTAATAGAATAGCGACCAGAATACCCATACCGCCCAGCGTGATGGTGATATTGGCGATTGAGTCTTTAGTTTTACGCCATCCACCCAGACGCTCCTGTGACAGCTTGGCCTTGGGAATGGGGGAGATTTCTTTTAGCGGTGTCGATTCAGTCATGGCAGGCATTGTATGACACTTATATGACATTTATGTGACAGAGGCCAGTACCGAACAAACATATTTGCTGCTGCTCGTATCTTCGGCGGAAGAGGACTCGAAAACACATAGATCTGAAAATTAAAAAAAGCCACGGTCATAGCTTACTGCGACCGCGGCTACCATTCTTAAGAACCAAAAGTTAAGAAAAAAATGGTTAAGAACAAGAAGGGCTGCAGAGCAAGAAGAGGGTTTGCCCTGACAACTCTTTCGTTCCTACATTAAGTCCATCTTAGCCAGTATTTTTTCTACCACTGCGGCTGGCATTGGAATATACCCATCTTTGACCACAACTTCCTGACCGGCTTTGGACAATACCAGCTTCAGAAACTCGCGCTCCAGCGGTGCCAATGGCTTGTTAGGCTCTTTGTTAACATAAACATAAAGGTAACGGGACAGAGGATAATCACCGGCGATAGCATTTTCAGCAGTAGCTTCAATACCGGCTTCGCCAGTCTTTTTACTCAGGGGCACAGCGCGCACACTGGAAGTCTTGTAACCGATACCAGAGTAGCCGATACCATTGATAGACGTTGCTACGGATTGCACCACAGAGGCAGAACCAGGCTGCTCGTTAACCGTATTTTTGAAATCGCCTTTACATAAGGCCTGGTCTTTAAAGTAACCGTAGGTACCAGATACCGAGTTACGACCAAACAATTGCATATCACGACTGGCCCAGGCGCCGGTTAAGCCGGTTTTGCCCCAGTTATCGATACTGCCGTTGGCACCACACTTCAAGGTCGAGGAGAAAATCGCATCGACTTCGGCCATCGTCAACGCTTCGATGGGGTTGTCCTTATGGACATATACCGCCAACGCATCGATCGCAACAGGAACCGCAGTGGGCTTGTAGCCGTATTTGGACTCAAAAGCCGCCAACTCCTTGTCTTTCATCTTACGGCTCATGGGACCGAGATTTGAAGTACCTTCGGTCAGTGCTGGTGGCGCGGTGGATGAACCAGCTGCCTGAATTTGAATATTGACGTTAGGGTAAAAACGCTTGAAGCCTTCTGCCCACAGTGTCATCAGATTGGCCAGAGTATCAGAGCCAACGCTGGACAGGTTACCGGAAACACCACTGGCTTTTTTATACTCCGGTAATGCAGAGTCTACCTTATCTTCTGCCAACGCACTCATAGACCCCGCCAGACCGGCTGAGCCCAGGGCCAGGCCCAGTGCAAGTGATTTAAGAGTTTTGTTAAATTTCATCCGATTCTCCAGTCGTTTTCGATCAATTAGACAGCATTAAATCTTAGTGACGTACGCTCTTTGTGACAGACATTTTCTGCAACAGCTAGCCATCAGCGACTAATATATAAATTTTTTGTTACATAAATATGACAGCAGTGAAAAGATTCTGCAGGCCAACAAAGCAATGCCCGCATAGCCCTCTTTACCAATACCAATAGGCACCAATCCAGGGCGTAGCTTGGCGTTCATCTCCACCATTCCGCAAAACCTCGCCGGGGTTACCCTCATCGGTTGGAACACCGCGCCCTTTGAGGGTAACCCCGGCGAGGTTTTGCCACAGATCGCAGAATCAGCCAACGCTATTGATTCGGTCAGGCCGTATCAGAACAGGCAACAGCCCGAGAGAGGGGGAATACACAACGGAAGGTACTGCCTTCCCCCAGGCTACTTTCCACTTTTAGCTCGGCCTGATGGCGCAATAAGATATGCTTGACGATAGCCAGCCCCAAACCGGTACCACCGGTTTCTATTGAGCGACTGTTATCCACCCGATAAAAGCGCTCAGTAAGTCGGGGCAGGTGACGCTCTTCAATCCCCTCACCATCGTCTTCAACCTCCAGTACCAATGACTCCTTCCTGCGATACCAGCGTATAGCAATATTGCCGCCGTCATCGCTGTACTTGGCCGCATTCATCACCAGATTGGCAAAGGCACTGTGTAATTCATCGGCACTTCCAATCAACTGCCAATGGTCATCACACTCTACGGTGATGTTGCGCTTGCCATGCATGGCAGCCCTGACCTCTTCGGCAATCGACTCCACCAGCGAGCGCACCATAACCTGTGTCTTATCGACGGTTTCTGGCACAGATTCCAACCGGGACAGTGCGATCAAATCCTTCACCAGATTTTCCATTCGGTTGGCCTGATTCAGCATCTGATCCAGCGCCCGGCGCCAGCGTAATTCATCCTTAAGGATATGCGAACCGGAATCAGCCAATGTTTGTAGATAACCACTGATCACCGTTAGCGGGGTGCGCAATTCATGGGATACGTTGGCGACAAAATCCTTACGCATTCGCTGCAGTCGGTTGGTCTCTGTAATATCTCTGGCAAATAGCAGACGGCTGCCCTTGCCAAAGTGGCTGATACTGATCTGCAGTTCATAATGGTTATTGTAAGGAGAAACCATCAGTAACGGCTTATCATATTCCTCGCGCTCGTAATAACGAATAAACTCAGGTGTGCGAATCAGGTTTTGCAGGTGTTGATTGCGATCTTCCGGAAAGCGCAAGCCCAGTAATTTGGCTGCGGCCTTATTACTCCACTCGATATTATCCTCGGTATCGACCATCACGGCGCCATCGGCGAGAGAGGTCAGGGAATCCTTTAGATAAGCAATTTCAGCCTTTAACCGCTGGCGCTCTCCGTCGCTACTAACCTGTAGGCGGTATATCCGATCGAGCACATCCCCCCACAGGCCACCACTCTCGGGCGGTGGCTGATTATCGCTCTGCTCTAGCCAGAACTGAATACGATCCAGCTGAAACATGGTCCAGCCAATATAGCCCAACGCAGCCAGAAACCAGGCGGGGAACAACACATCCAGTGGCCAGGCAATCAGCCCTACCGTCAGTAACAAAAGCCCCAGATTACGACACTCGATTTTCCAATCGGTGGTACGCATTAAACCACTCATGAAGAATACATTTACCTAACAGTAGCACAGCCAATTACACGTGTAACGAGTCAGCTGGTAACAATAAAGAGACTTTATAAAACCGCAACCCAGAGTCTTGATAAAAAACTCTACAGGGCGATTACCAGGTGCGTTTTCACTGTTTGTTATTGGCAGCTGATCGCTTATCGTGCCGTTGAAAAACGATAGCCGGTACCGCGAACCGTCTGTACCAGATCGCCATAGTCAGCTTCTTCGGTCATCAGGGCTTTGCGCAGGCGACGAATGTGTACATCCACAGTACGCTCTTCCACATAGACGTTGCCACCCCAAACCTGATCCAATAATTGGCCGCGACTGTAGGCACGCTCCTGGTGAGTCATAAAAAACTTCAGCAGTTTAAACTCGGTGGGGCCAATGCTTACCGGCTGCTGATCAATATAAACACGGTGGCTGGAAGGGTCGAGCTTTAAACCCTGTACCTCAATCGCCTTTTCTTCTTCCGCGCTCAGGGCACGACGCAACACCGCTTTAATCCGAGCCAGCATCTCACGGGGCGCAAAGGGCTTGGTAATATAGTCATCAGCTCCCACTTCCAGGCCCTGAATCTTATTATCTTCTTCAGTTTTGGCCGTCAGCATAATGACCGGCAGGCTGCTGGTCATTTCATCCTTGCGTAAACGGCGCAACAACTCCACACCAGTACCACCGGGCAACATCCAGTCCAGTAGCACCAGATCGGGTGGATTATCGACTATCATGATGTGAGCCTGCTGGATATCACCGGCCTCCAGGCAATTGAACCCGGCCATTTCCAGCGACATGCGTATCATTTCCCTGATAGCAGCTTCGTCATCTACAATCAGGATGGTCTTTGCATCCATATCTCTAACACCTGTTTACCAATAAATGTATGAATTATTAAAGACCAGTTTTGTGACACTAATATGACAATTCTGCCGAATTAGCCCAATTATGTGTACAAAAAATGACTCGAATGTGACAAATACAGGGAAAATACATATTTTACGGTTTAGCGCTTACCTTTTTATCGCTCCAGTCGTTCGATCACGTCTGGCTTAAAGCGGGGTTCCACCGGAGTGCCGTCACTGGCTTTACCCATGGTATCAAGATCGCATCCCGCGCAAAATCCCGCAACCAATACAATCAAACTCTGTGTCTAATTGCACCAGATGACTTTCCAACTCGTCAAAGCTTTGGGCGCCCAAAGCATTGAGTTTGTCGGGGCGATTCAACAGCAGAATACATCGCCCGGCTTAATTTGTGCGTATGATGCATTCGCTCATGTTTCAGCACTCACTTCTATTTATCAACTTTTTATTGATCCAATACCAGTGCCGCTTTTGCAGCGGCCGACATATCCTGTTTGGCGCAGGCATCGATATATTCCTGTTGTAGTCGATGGACAAGATCGGCAACGGTCGGGATATCGTGAATTAATCCAATACCCTGCCCTCCACTCCAAATGTCGCGCCAGGGCGTTTTACCTTCGGGTAAATGATCCGTACCACGACTCTCAGGAATAAACAGATTGTCAGGATCCAGACCAATTGAGCTCAGCGAAGCCTTTAACCAACTGGCGGGCAAGCCATTGACACCCTTGGTGTACATTACATCGGTGACGCCGCCTTCAACCAACATCGTCTTATAGGCATCAGGTGCAGCGGCCTCCTGTGTGGCAATAAAACGGGTACCCATATAAGCAAGGTCGGCACCCAATGATTCAGCCGCTCGAACTGCAGTACCCGTGCTCACGGCACCAGCCATCACAATCGTGCCATCAAACATTTTCCTGACCTGAGGAATAAAAGTGAGATGGCTAATTGTGCCCGCATGGCCACCTCCGCCAGCGCCAATACAGACGATACCATCCACACCGGCGGCTATGGCTTTTTCAGCAAAGCGAATGGTGGTGGCATCGTGAAAATGCAACATGCCTGTATCCTGTACCAACGGGGCGTTCTGGGTTGGATTACCCACTGAGGTCACAATAATTTTTACGCCAAATCTATGGCAGACATTAAGATGGCCCTGAAACTCTTCTTGACTAAAGGTTGGCGAAATATTCACGGCCAAAGGCCCGATTGTCCGCTCCGGGTACTGATCTTTGAATTTAGCTAGCCTTTCAGTAACAGTTTTTAATTGTTCTTCCAATTCGGCAAGATCGCGACAGTGATTACGTGTTAGTGAACCTACAATTCCAGACTGACAACAGGCAATAGCCAGCTCCGCACCGCTGCATAAAAACATAGGGGCAGCAAATACGGGGATTGTCAGATTGTCACGAAGGACGGAAGGTAAGGCCATAATGGGCTCCAAAAAACTTTATTAATTTCAACATAATACGATAGTACTCTGCGCCGGACTGATAAAACTGTTAATGCTTTTCATCAACAGAAAAATTTTGCATGATGACTTTGCAGGCACTCCAGATTGCACCGTAGGTACCCGCCGTACGATCTGGTAGATAGTTGCTTTCAAGCATACAGCGTGCGGGTGAAAAACTATCGATACAGGTTTCGATATAGGGCCGCGATGCTCCGCCAGTGTTATCAAAGTGGCGCTCTTGCAGTCCCCCAAAGGGTACTGGCGATATCCATACCCCTACCGCTCTCCTTGCTTTTATTTAGCTTTTATTTAATTTCTGTGTAACGATAATTATTTATTTTCTACCAGTTGCAATAGGGATACTTGATCAGGCTGGAATTATAATATTTCGCCTCCCCGGTAACTTCTTGCAGAACCCATTCGGGCAGTTCCACCTGCTCAGTTTCGCTGCGCATTTCCACTTCGGCAACGACCAGACCCTCATTGTCGCCATGAAAAACATCCAATTCCCAGAGATGTTTACCATGCTGAATTTCATAACGGGTTTTATCCACCTTAGGGGAAACACATAAGTTTTCCAGAATTTGTTCTGCATCAGCTACCGGAATTTCATATTCAAACTCTAATCTGGAAATACCCGTATTTTCTCCTTTTAAGGTTAAGTAGGCTTTGTCACCTTTGATTCTGGCTCGTACCGTCACTCTGGCCTGCGTGGGGATATAACCCTGTACAATGCGTGAGCCGTTGTCCAAGGCTAATGCTCTTAGCGCTTCTAGTTTAGATTCATCGACTAAAAATTTACGTTCAATTTCTATTGCCATTCTCTCTCATCCTGCTCATGCTGGGCGCGGTACTAACAGACTGTATTTAAAGACGATATTTTCATTCAGGCAGTGAGCAATACATTATCTGTTTTAATAGTTGTTACTCTTCCACAATTACCTCTTCCCGTTCCTCACGATACTTCTCATAGGGCTGGCTATACTCTTCCATACATTCTTCATATTGCGTGGGGGGTAACTTACGGCACTCAAACTGCCGATTCTGCTGAATCGCGTTGTAGACTTCTTTGTTAGTACAACCGCAACACAGCAGCAGGACGCTACCCAAAATGAAGACTAAACCCTGTGCATTTAAAAATAATCTCATCGCTATCTCCCTATTGCATGTCAAAAGACCATCGGCTGAGTTAAACCACATAACTATAAACTTTGTTCATGTTACCTAAAACCGACTCCAATCCCTTATCATTAAAGAAAAAATAATCAATGGGGTAAAACATGTCTCTCAAGGCCAGCACAATCGTTAATCGCCTCTCGCAACTTACCCATCTATTTCGGCGGGGTTATCTTAAAACAGATCTCGCCAAATCGCTGGTGACAATTTTTGTGCTGACATTTTTTGTACAATTAGCTCCACTGACTGTGATCCAGAGCCATGCGGCCATATCATCGAAAGAGGCAGCCGATTCCGAGGCAGTGAAACCCAAAACAGATTTATTTGGTAACGCGCTTGACCCTGGTAAGGGCCCTTTTGCAGCCGGTTTTAGCGTTTATCAGCAACACTGTGCGACGTGTCACGATAAGGGCGGCGAACGTATCCCCCAGAAGCTCAACCTGCGGGATATGACCCCGGCCTTTATTCACTCTACCTTAGAAGATGGGGCCATGCGCGCCCAGGGCCAAGTGCTCTCTGCCAAGCAAAAACAGGCGGTTGCCGAGTATATCGCCAACCGCCGAATGGTAGCCAACGGCGAAAGGGTTTTATCCAATCCCTGCGATAAATCTCGGAGCGGATTTAACCTGAACACACCCTCCCCCTATACTAATTGGGGCTTAACGCCTGAGAGCACGCATTTTATTCCCTCCACCGTCACCGAACTGAATCGCCGTAATATTGGCAGGCTCAAACTAAAATGGGCATACGGTTTTATCGATTCTCGGCGTATGCGTTCGCAACCCGCCATCGCCGGCGACACAATCATTCTTGGTAGCCACACCGGCTCGGTTCGCGCACTTGATTTGGAAACCGGCTGTGAACGCTGGCAATTTGAAGCAACGGCAGAAGTGCGCACCGCGATAATTATCGGCCCATGGCAATCGAGTGATAGCAAAGCTCGTCCCGTGGCGTATTTTGGTGATCTTCGTGGTATCGTTTACGCCCTTGATGCTCGCAATGGCGAACTGATCTGGAAAGTTCGCGCCGATGATCACCCGGCTGCAGTCATTACAGGCGCGCCTGCACTCTACCAGAATACGCTATATGTACCGATCAGCTCACTGGAAGAGGCCGCTGCCGCCACCCCTGGTTATATCTGTTGTGATTTTCGCGGCTCTATGCTGGCACTCGATGCTTCGACGGGAACAGAAAAATGGCGTACTTTCCTGGTTGGTGAACCCACATTAACTACCGATAAAAAACAGCGTGGACCTTCAGGCGTAGCCGTATGGAACAGCCCATCCATCGACATCAAACGGGGTCAACTATATATCGCCACCGGAGATAACTATTCCAACCCAGCCACCGAACTTAGTGATGCCATTGTTGCGATGGATTTAGAAACGGGAAAGATTAACTGGCACTACCAAGCGCTTGAAGGCGATGCCTGGAATGTCGCCTGTATTATACGCGCCAGCGGTAATTGCCCTGAGGACGAAGGACCAGACTTCGACTTTGGTGCCGGTACCATCCTCGCCACTGACAAAAACGGACGGGAAGTAGTCCTGGCCGGGCAAAAATCGGGCATCGCCTATGGCATTGACCCCGATACCGGCAAAAAACTCTGGCAGTCACGTATTGGCCGCGGTGGTGCTGCTGGTGGCACGGTGTTTGGACTGGCCGCAGGCAACGGTCGCGCCTATATACCGATATCTGACATGGGCAATATTCCCGACGAAGCCTTCCCTGCCAGCCCAGGACTATACGCATTAGACATTTCTAATGGGGATATTTTATGGCGCTCAGCAGCGCCGTCGGAAGCTTGCAACAATAAAAGAGGCTGTGTGCCCGGAATTTCCGGTTCCGTGACAGCTACTGATGAGTTGGTTTTCGCAGGATCCGATGACGGTCATCTCCGTATTCATGACGCTTCCAGTGGAAAAATTCTCTGGGACATGGACACCGTAAAGAAATTTGCAACGGTTAATCAAATTTCCGGCTTTGGTGGAGCGATCAGTGGTGGCGCTGCCCCTATTGTCTACCAGAATAAACTGATTGCCGTTTCTGGCTATGGTTTTAGTTCCAAGATTCCGGGTAATGTCTTATTGGTGTTTGAGTTAGAGAAAAACTAACCGTAATGTACAGCTAACCAGATAGTTTCAATCTCAGGATCTGTCCATACCACTCGGTGTTTGGTATGGGCAGGAATATCGAGATAAGAGCCAGGAACTAAATGAACCTCCCTGCCATTACCAAACGATAGTTTCGCCTCGCCCTGAAGTACGACAACCCATTCGTTTTCATCTTGATCATACCATCCCGACTCCGGAGAAGTATGGCCCTTCGAAATAATTCGCTCGATTCTCAAACTGTCTTTGCGGAGTAATTCAGAAAAAGCTTCTTTGTTTAAACTCTCCGGAATGGCCGCAAAAAGATTGCCGCTCATAGCGCTCAAATCTCACCTCCCAGAATCAGGAAAAAGGCAGTTTCGTCTCACTGGTTATTGCTGTGACCTTCGAATGACACCATCCAACCGGATACACTACTCATTAAAGTAATCGTTACGAATCAGTTTTAATACTAAAATTAGCCCCGAGCTCTTCAGCTATCACTTTACCCTACTTTTCATTAATATCAAAAATGGCAACTTTAATTTATTTCCCGTAATTTTTAACAGTAAAAAAGCCTAAGCCTGAAGCTCAACCAGTAACCATGACAGTCAGGGTTGAATCTATTTTCAATGTTTTTTCTCTTTAACCCTGACCAATCGACGATTATAAAAATTATTATTTATGGAATCCGTGTTAGTGTATTTAACTTATTTTTGCCAGCACATCTTCAGCAAATTTTTGCGCCTGATCACACCACTCCGCTTTTGATTTGGCGAAGAAGCTGGCACCCGCACCGGCCACACCCAATTCCTTATAGCGACCAATAGTATCAATGACAGCCTGTGGACTTTTATCAGCTTCTGGCCCCATGATGCTTGCCAGAAATATTTCAGGCATAGTTTTCCGCCCGACCTTTTCACAGTGTTCCTTCATATATCGAACACCGTTAATAATATCTTCCTCGCCAGCAAAAGATTTCGTTTTAGTAACCGTAGTAGATAAACCGCTGGTAAAAAATGGATTCCAGCCATCAGCCAACTCTACCACTCGACGCAGTGCCCGGTTTGAATTGCCGCCAATATAGAGCGGAATATGGTCCTGCACGGGTTTTGGCCTGACTCGACAACCGCGAGCGCTGTAACCGGAACCTTCGAAGTCAAACTCTTCACCGGTCCATGAGGTCTTCATCGCCTTAATATACTCATCCATCAGGTCATTGCGCTTATCAATATCGACACCCATGGCATAGTACTCACCTTTGAGGTAACCGGCACCAAGTCCAAGTGTTAGCCGACCGTTTGAAAACACATCCAGCGTTGACGCCGCCCGAGCAGTGATAAAGGGGTTACGATAAGGAAGCACCAGAATACCCGTTTGAACACGCAATGTTTTCGTTGCTGCCGCAATAAAACTCATCATCACAAAGGGATCCTGGGCATCATGACCACCGGAATCCCGCCACCGAGCAGTGGGACAGGGATGGTCAGTGACAAGAGCGCTGTAAAAGCCCAGTCTTTCCGCTAATTGAGCAATCTCTACCACTGCTTCCGGGTTAATAAACTCTTCTGCCAGGTCGGTATCATCAAAGGGCATCGTGACATTAATTTTCATAGAAGTTTTCTCTCACTTTATTAATTGCTTTAAATAGAGCAGCATTTATCGGTTCATTCTAATGTGCTCTACGGCAAATACAGTAATTAGAGATTAACATACTATTTGACCTTAAAAACCTTCGGAGGATATAGCCATAACTTTGGCTGAATACAATAATAATGGGCAATGTCTATATTCAACTCAAAGATCAACAAGTGTTAATATTGTCTTCACTTTAATAGGGTTATACTCGCCATTTAACCCAGCCTGACAAGCAAGTTTCTGCACTTGTAGGGCTAAACATAAATTCTCCTTTAGCACGCTAATCTGGTACCCAGTGACAACTGCTGGCATCAATGTCGACCAAAGGAATCCCTGTTATGGGCGAACCATTAAGACCTTTACCTAAACCTACCCCTGAAACACAACATTTTTGGGAAGGCTGTCAGCAACAGGAGTTGAGAATCCAGCGTTGCTGCAGTTGTGAACAGGCCTACTTTCCACCTCGCCCTTTGTGCCCACAATGCGGCAGCCTGGACATAGAGCTGTTTGTGGCCAGTGGACGTGCAACGCTTTATTCCTATGTGATTAATTACCGTCCCAGGCCCGGAATGGGGGATGCTCCGCATTCGATTGCAGTAGTAACGCTGGAGGAAGGCCCTCGCCTGATGACCAATATCGTTGAGTGCGACCAAACCCCTGAAGCACTGCAATTGGATATGGACTTAGAAGTTACCTTTGAAGCCTTCAGCCCGAAAATTACACTCCCCTTTTTCAAGCCAATGTAGAAGCTGATGATGATAAGCCCCAACTCGGTTGCCGTTGTCGGCGCTGCTGAAACCACAAACATAGGTGTCGTTCCCGACGTATCCACACTTGGCCTGCATCTGGATGCTGCTTTAAACGCGATAGCGGATGCTGGTATTAACGCTCAGGATATCGATGGCATCGCCAGCGCCGTTGAACCGCCTCGCAATATCGCTTCGATGCTGGGAATTACCCCCAAGTGGATCGATGCAACCCATGTGGGGGGATGCTCTCCCATGCTACATATTCGTCATGCTATAGCTGCTCTGGAAGCGGGTTACTGCACGACGGTTTTGATTACCCACGGTGAATCAGGTCGTTCTGGAATTGCATCGCCACGCCATCCTCAGTCACCCGACTCACTTCCCGGGCAATGGGAACTTCCCTACGGGGTTGGTATGCCGGTGACTCAGGCGACACTGCCGGTATTACGGTATATGAAGGAAACTAATACGACGATCGAAGATATTGCACAGGTGGCAGTTATACAGCGCGAATGGGCGAGTAAAAATCCACGAGCTTTTTGCAGAGACCTGATCAGCCTGGATGACGTATTGAACTCCACGATGATCGCGTATCCATTCCGCAAGCTGATGTGCTGTTTAATTACCGACGGCGGCGGTGCTTTAATCCTTACAAAGGCTGATCGCGCCAAGAATTTTTCCAGCAAACCCGTCTATATCATGGGCACCGGCGAGGCGATTGAATGCGCCACTATCAGCATGATGGAAGACTTCACAACGTCCAAGGCATTTCGCCTATCGGGCGAAGCCGCCTTTGCCTCAGCTAACATTACGCATTCAGATGTCGATCACCTGATGGTATATGATGCCTTTGCTCACTTGCCCTTATACGGCCTTGAAGATCTCGGATTCTGTAAACCTGGTGAAGCCAAAGATTTTTTCAGGGAACGACGCACGGCTCCGGGCGGCCAACTGCCAATGAATACTAATGGCGGTGGTTTATCTTACACCCATACCGGCATGTACGGTATGTATGCCATTCAGGAAAGCATTCGACAATTACGCGGTGAAGCGGCAGCACAAGTACCGGGCGTAAAAACCTCAGTCTGTCACGGCATGGGTAATATGTTCAGTGCAACAGGCACAGTCATATTTACTAATCAAAATTAAAACAATAACTAACAAAACACAGAAAAGAATTACTTATTCCTGTTTCCCTTCTTTTATAATACAAGCTCTTTACCAAGATTGTTTTTTTAAACTAACGAGCCTTTAGCCCTAAATTGCCCTCATGCAATTGCAGGCGCAGTGAGTTCTGGTAGTAGGCGACGGTCTGGTACTGTCCAACCAGTATTGGCAGCTCTATCAATTGCTGCTCGTTAAAATGTTGTCGCAGGATATTCCAAGTGGCATCGGAGATCATGGCATTGCCGTGTAATTCTTCAACAGCTTGTAAAATGGCCCGCTCCAACTCACTCCACTCAGGTGCACTCGAACCCTGCGTGATACGTTCGATATCCTCACTACTTATGCCGAGACTTTTAGCTACATACACATGCTCACCCCATTCATAGGGCGCGCGACATAACCAACCAATACGCAGCACGGCCAATTCTCTTTCGCGAGGCTTTAATGCACCGCTCCCAAGCAATTGCAATCCGATTTCGGTTTGTCGTTCAAACAATTTGGGGTGATGCAGCATGGTACTCATAATTTCAGGTAGTTTGGCCAACTGCTGCTGTATGGCCTCCTCAACATCTTCCTGATCATTATTTGCAACCAGTTTGGCTAGCTCTCCTTTACTGCGAGAGTCTAATGCCTGATTAACCGCCTGCATATTCATCACCATCGTGAGTAGCTCATCACTCATCTGATCAACTTTAAGCGGGGCAATACGAGGGCCATCGCCCAATACTTCGGTCTCTCTGGAAAGAACTTCTGCCTCCCGAGAGAGAATTTCAGAGCTGTCACTGGACAATGCATTATCTAGATCATTAACGGTGGTCATTATTATTTTCCTGAAATTACAGTTGCCAGAGTAATACTTAATCGCAGTACTCAAGCATGCAGAGAAGATCTGGCTGGTTACTATGCGCCGCTTATTTCTGAGGCAATATAACAGCGCCCTATCAGCATGAAAAGTGAAGAGACGCTGCGAAACATGACGATTTTGAGAGAAAAGATGTGCACCTTAAAACAACAAACCCGGAAGATTTTACTCTTCCAGGTTTATGGATTTTGAATTAGTACTTTTTTTATAGCACAGAGCTCATTAAAAATCCGTATTTCAATATAGCCGAGGTTAAACAATCGCCATGACTGGATTACGGAGCCAGGGGCAAGCCACAGCCTGAATCAGTGCCGTGATCACAGCCGTCAATGTCGATGTAATTCTGCGTGCTGTATTCCTCGACATTGAGTTTTTGCAACGGTGTGCCGTTACCGGTCAGCAGGTTGACGTAATCGACAAAGCCCTGTGCATACTCGGTTTGGGTATCGACCACACGCCCTTCATCAAAAGCAGCCTTAATGGTCGAGTAACCATCACCACCACTGGCGGCTAAGAAGTCGTTGGTTACAACATTGTACTCCGCTGACAGATCAATAGCGCTCCAGCTACCTGCCAATCTGGGGTTTACCTGCACATTACTGATTCGGTTACCAACGACCTGAGAAGTATCCACCTCGTAACGTAAGCCCGCTGCGTAGGGATAAGCCCCTGTTGAGCCGCCGTTTTCCAGCACGTTGGATAAGCCCTCTTCCAATGACGTAACAATTTCCTGACCAGTCAGCGTTACTACAACCATGGTGTTAGAGAAAGGCAACAGGGTGTAAACATCAGCAATCGTGATACCGCCCGTTGGAATGTTGATACGGACACCCCCACCATTCTGAAAGCCAATATCAGCCGTGGGTGTAACCTCCAGAAACGCCCGGGCGACAATATTGGAAATATCAGAACCGTTTTCATAGGTATCAGCGGGCGTACACGTGGGCTGTCCTCGGGTATCACCGGGAAAACGTGCCAGACAAAGATCTTCGCTAACCGTGCCAATCACGGTTTGTGTTAGCACATCCACCTGCCCTTCAAAACCCGCCAGAATATCACGGGTAAAATCATCTTCGTCAACCAGAACCACCTCATCAAAGGCTGACAGTGCCTGTCCAATCAGGAAGCCGTCGGTTTCACTGACATTCAAGGTACGAGTCTCCTCATCATCAGCCACGGCGGTATCGGGGTCGTATTCATAACTAAAGGTAGTGCCAGCGGGAATGTGCGGTAGACCACTACAAGCCGTGACAACACCGTTTTCATCAAAATCAATCACCAGCTCACCAACCACCTGGGAGTACTCCCAAGCCTGAACAATGCAAACATCATCACCATCAGCATTTTGTACTACCGTGGGATAATCTCCTTCAGGCGAAAAGCCCAGATCAATCAAACCCTGACCACCAAGTAAGCTGTGGGAATCACCACCAATAATGGCATCAACACCGGTAAGCTGTGCAGCCATAGCCATATCTGCGCTGTAGCCCTGGTGCGTAACCACGATGATTTTGTTAACACCCAACCCGGTCAGCTCGTCGATATACTGTTGTGCGGTTGATACCTCATCCAGTATGTCGGTTCCTTCATCTGGCCGCGAAGATACCAGCGTTTTCTGCTGAATATCGATGCCAATCAAACCAACCTTTTGGCCGTTCATTTTCTTAATCACATAGGGCTGAAAGTAGTCTTTATCCCGCAGGGGGGAATCAGGCCCGGGAACCACGTTGGCACCCAAAACCGTAGTGCTACAAACGCCATCGTCCAGTGCATCGAGGAAGGAAGCCAGGCCCGCATCCCCACTATCAAACTCATGATTGCCGAGCTCAAACACATCGAAACACACCAGATTCATCATCTGTGCATCAGCTGCACCTTCATAGAGTGTGTAGAAAATTGTCCCTGTAATTGCATCACCCGCATGGACTTTTAAGACGTTGTCACGGTTTTGACTCAGGCGCTGAAACAACTCCACCATGCGGGGAAAACCGCCATAGGCGATTTCGACCTCGGTAATGGGGTCATCGTCGGCATTAGCTTTTTGACTGAGCATAAGCCCGCTGACATCAAAGTCAAAACTCGCTTCCGCCAAGTGTGAGTGATGATCATTCACATGCAGAATAGTAATCGTGGTCGACTCTGCGGGTGCTTCGCCTGACTCTCCCTGCTCTCCTTGCGGCCCCTGTACACCCTGTGGTCCCTGAGCACCATCATCGCCATCATCGGCCGAGCAACCACCTAAAACCAGTGCCATAGCCATAGTCATACAGGCTGTGGTAAATAAACGTCCAGAACTCAACATAAGACTAACTCCGTATTTTAGCAGACTGAGATTGGAAGAAAGTCTATGATTGAGTCATGACACAGGAGTGACGGTTTTATTTCATATTTTTCACAACGCAGTAGTCAGGGAGACTTCACAATGACCTACGAGGACTTCAATCATTTTTGCGTAGCACTTCCGGCTACCACCTATATCAGGCAGTGGGGCAACGCTCATGTCTGGAAGGTAGGAGGAAAGGTTTTTGCCATTGGAGGTTGGGAGAAAACTGGTTGGGAGAAAGATGGCAGCGAAAGAGCTGACGGGGGGAAACCAGAAAACCCGGCGTTTACTTTTAAAACGTCTGAACTGAATTTTGAAGTGCTGAAGGATCAGCCAGGATTCAGGCCAGCCCCCTATATGGCCTCGCGCGGTATGAAATGGATACAACTCTACGACAACAATAATGGCAACAAGAATAACAGCGATGACGCGCTCAAATATTACCTCACAGAGTCGCACCGGTTAGTCTCATTAGGATTAAGCAAAAAGCGACAGAAGGAACTGGGATTGAACCAGAGCGATGATGCCAGCCACTGTTAACACTAACCATCCCATATCAAAACCGAAAAGCGGCTGAAAAAGCAAACAGATCCCAGTACTGTTCGGTATCGGGCGGCACGCCGTTTTCCAGTAACGATAACCAGCCCGTGCCATTTACCCGATGCCACTCCGTTCGCAACATAAGGCGCGGTGATACATCCCAGCGCAGGCCAACCGTCCAGTCCTTGGCAAAGCGCGAATGATGTGGAAAGCCTGTTTGCGTGGCAAATTCCCTGCCATCCTTATCATCATTGTTCCAGATCAGCTGATCATAACGCAGAAAAGTTTCCAAGGAGGACGACAGACGATGTGACACCTGCACGAAATAACTGCTGCCTGTAAACTTGACCGGTGGTCCGCCGAATTTTTCCAACTCGGTAGTGCGCCGAGCATATTCCGCAGTCAGACTCCAGGTCTCAAGATTGTACTGAGCCGAAATAACATAAGGCCGAAAATGAAACTCACCGGCATTGATCGGATCGGCATCACCCGGCTCGTAATCGGCATTGACATCCGCCGCAGTAAAACCTAAACGAAAGCGCCCCAGATCGCGCTCATAGAGCAAACGCATCATCCAGCTGGTCGCTCCCTTTAATTGGCCGGGAACCTTTTGAAAAAAGATCGCCGGCTCAAAATCTGGATCATTCATGCGCGGCTCAAATACGCCAAGCTGAAAGGTGTAATCGCCACTGTTTCGACTTAGCTCATAATAGAACTGGACACCGTCGGCAGATAAAGCAAAGTTTCGGTTAACATCAAAGTAAATCGACTGTGGTAGCAGGATACCTGGCCGAGTGGCAGCAACATCGCGGGTATCATTATAAAAAGCATAGGGGTTAACGATACGCCCCAAACGAAGGCCGCTACTATCGACATTCGAAAAACTAAAACCATAATCCACAAAAACGTAGTCAAACCTCAGTTCGCCATCATCGGTTTTACCCGCATCCCGGGCTACTACTTGCGCGGCAAACTGTAAACGGTTGATCGGCCGCCACAAAGTATTAAATCCTAATTCCCAGAACTCGAAACTACCATCCTCGGAATCACCAAAAAAACGGTTGGTATCGGTATGGATATAACTTTGCGCAGCAAAACCATGAAACTCGATATTATCAAATAAGCCCTCAACCCATTCAGCATCTTCATCCCCGGTTGCTCCAGTCCGCTCAGTGTCTGCCCAGCAGTAGTGAATACCCTGCAGGATCATTAACAACGTAATTGCAAACTTCCTATTAAATTCAATCATTGAAGCCTCACCACTTTAATATCCTTATTTAAAAACTCACGGCGAAGATAGCCTATGGCGTTCTCTGTGGCAGCGACCTTTTCCCGCATCTCTTGCTCACTGGTCACCACAATAGGCGCCTGTCCCGTGCCGGAGTATATTCTCCGGTCCCAGATTCGCCGCAGATTAAAAGGGAAAGTATGCAGTTTTTCCTTGGCGAATATCTCATGCACGGCGTTATTGTCGGGCAACACAAAAACTTTAATCAACCTTCCCTCAGGGCCAACTCGCCGACGCATACCAAAGATCGAGCGCAGGGCGGTTTGAGTAAGAAATTCGAGCCTGGAATCAACAGGGACAATAACCACCACTTCGTCACCCATATCCTCAGCATTTACCGGATGAGACAAGGCCGACGTTAGAGCACCAACAAGCAAGGCTGGAAGCGCACAACCGACGAATAACCGGCGAGATAATTTCCTCAGCCGTTGAGCTTCGCTACACGCCAATCGCTTTAAGATCTGCTGCTTTTTCATTGCTGAGAAGGAAAGGAGCTGGGTAGTATTTTTGAGGGGGAACAAACCTCACCATG
Organism: Oceanicoccus sp.; assembly: GCA_965661375.1. Classification (GTDB taxonomy): domain Bacteria; phylum Pseudomonadota; class Gammaproteobacteria; order Pseudomonadales; family Dasaniaceae; genus Oceanicoccus. The sequence continues at coordinate 187,606 of CBFIDJ010000001.1, forward strand.
GCTATCAACCAAATCGGGGAGCGGCTTACCAATGTAGTAGCCCTGTGCGTAATCAACCCCTAATTCTTTAAGAAAACCCAATGACTCCTGGCTTTCAACAAACTCTGCCACAGTCTTTTTCCCCAGGCCTTGAGCCACGTTGTTAATCGCCGACACAAATAACCGATCCTCCGAGCTTGTAGCCAAGTCACGGACGAAGGAACCATCGATCTTCACATAGTCCACGGGTAGTTGCCGGAGATAAAACCAGGAGGCAAAACCGACGCCAAAGTCATCCAGTGCAAATTGATACCCCAGCCGCCGGCATTTGGTAATGACCAGAGCAGTGGCATTAACATCCTCTACGGCTGAAGTTTCCGTTAACTCAAAAATTAAACTGGATTGTTCAACTCCATACCGGCTGACCAGCGACTCCACCTCAGCGAAAAAGTCCAGCTTAGTGATGGCTGTGGCCGAAAGATTAATAGATAACTTAATATCCTTTCCCTGCTGCTGGAAGCTTTTCAAATCCTGAATAGCCCGTTTTATAACATAGCGATCAATGTCATAAATCAGCCCCGTTTTCTCAGCAATCGGAATAAATCGGAAGGGAGGTATGATCTCACCCTGGATGTCCACCATCCGCACCAGAGCCTCGTAGTGACGGGTTTCGTCAGCATTTATGTCATAAATAGGCTGGTAATAAAGTATCAACCGCTCTTCATTCAGTGCTCGCTGAATTTTAGCTTTCCAATCAACTTGCTCATGCAGCCACTGTTTTTCCGGGGAATCGATGGAGTACAGACTCCAATTATTACGAGAATGATCCAAAGCCTTGGCCTTATACATCGCCAAATCAGCATTCGCCATCAACTCATCCACCGTAATGCCGTGCTCGGGAAAGAGTACAACCCCTAAACTCAGGGTAATGCGATGAGAAACGCCATTAATCTTAGTTTCTATATTTGACATCGACTCACAGAGCTTATTGGCCAGGGCAATAGCGCCATCACGAACTGTATCAGCGGCAAGGATAGCAAATTCGTCCCCCCCCACTCTCGCCAATACATCAATATCACGAACGCAATGTTGTAATTTAAGCGCAACCTCTCGCAATAATTTATCGCCCGCCGGATGGCCACTGGTATCATTGATGGTTTTGAACTGATCGATATCGAAAAAGATTAGTGCACCGGGACGCTTGCTTCGGGAGGCCTTTCTAAGAATAAGCTCGAACTCCATATGAAACCGTCTGCGGTTAAATAACTCTGTTAGTGAATCGTGATCCGCCAGCCAGGCAAGATTGTTCTCGGCGTGTTTTCTCGCAGTCAGATCCAGTCCGACCGACAAAACCAGCAGCTCCTGATTATCAGGGTCCGAAAGCTGGTTATGCCGCCAATCGATAAAATATTCAATGTCATCTTCACCATAAATATGGCTTTCGTGATGAAAGTTTTTACTACTTCGGCTGAACAAGCTATCTAAGCCCTTACGGATTTGAGCGCGCTCCTCCTGTTGGAAAAAATCGGTAAAATAAATCGTTTCATTACTATGGGAGGCTGCATCAAACAATCTCGACCCTTCCAGATTGAGCTGCACGATTTCCCCTGCCCGATTTTGGGTAAGAATAATGACCGGCACACTGTTCAAGAGTGTAGTAACGAAATTGCGTTCTTTTAATAACTCACTACTTTTCAGTTCCAGCTTTTGCTTACGCTGCTCAACATCTTCATCCAGGCGTTGCAATGTCTCCGACAACATCACGGCGGAATCAAACAAACGATGAATTTCGTTGCTGATAAAAGGTTTTTGCTCCGATAGCTTTAGTTCCGGCGTCACATCGCGTCGGTGCTGTCCTGCCAGCCTCGGCAGCAACTGCGAAATTCGCCGCAATCTTGCCATCGGTGCAGACAACAGGCCAAATAAAGCGGCTTCAGCCAACAGGAAAATCAGGATTGCCGCACCAAATAAATTAGACAAGGTTGAATTAAGACGTTGTAAATCAGCAGTGACATTTTCCAGTACAATTAACGTTGCATCTGCGGCAGCTTGTGATTCCGACAAACGCAGCACGCTCACCTCATAGTGATAGCTTGCCATTTCCTGTAAAGCCTGTTTAGACTCCAGACTGGCAAGGCTTACTCGCTCGGACAGAGTAGAGAGCACCTCAAAGCTGGTACGCCCCCCCGTCAGGGCAACCACGTTTTTTTGCCAACCAGTAATTGAGCGAAGGTCCAGATATTTTTCCTGTTCGATCTGGCTAACTAAAATACCGACATCAGCAGTGGTGGTGCTTTGAAACTGTAATACCACATCGGCAAGATCCTGAAACAATACCAACACAGCAACTCCCTGCTCCTGCATCAGTACCGGCACCGCAATCACCTGCCAACAACTCTGCTTGCAGCGAATTTGGGTCAGGGGAATTTCGTTATCAGCCACTTGGCTTATCCAATCCGCTGGCACCAATTGTTCCAGCAGCGGTGTACCCAGTGAGTATTCTGCATTACCTTGCTGAGCAAACAGGGCCAGACCATCAACACCCCATTCAAAATCGAGATCATCCCAGTTGGTTTTCAGGACAGAGCGCAAACGCTCTCCAGTCAGCTCTCCACTCTCTTCAGTCCGGGCGGCTACGCCCTGCATATGATTGGCAATATTGGTTAGCTGTCGCTGAAGTGTATTAAGAGAAGTCGTCAGCGCCTGCTGGCGATCATGCAGTACGCGATTGCGTTGGTTGAGATAGGTTTGCTCAAGGTTTTTTTGGCCCAGATAAGTTACCAGACCAAATCCCAACAATAGAATCAAACTAACGCTGAGAGCTACTTGCCACCGAATGCTGAGAAAAAACGATTCCATTTAGCTACCTATCAATCCATCGATGCGGCTAGAGCCTGCCTCAGAAACTACGACAAGTGAAAAACTTTCAAGCGAGGGAGTGCTTAGCTCTCTAAAACGAGGGGGCCAGACTTGCTGCACCTTCAGTGATTTTTCGTAAAAATGTGAAACCAATTCTACCTTATCCACTATAGACGTTCATAAGCTAAACACAAAAACCTTTAATAACTGTATATCTTTATTTCTGCGTGAGGTTTTATTCAATACCCAGTATGTCGTTGGCTGAAGCCACGTTACACCGTTACCTGAAAAGTAAGAAATTAAAAAAGTAATCAGACTTATTGCACGTTAAAGGGGGGCAACATCCAGGTTAAGAATATAACGCTATAAGAGTACTATTTTATAGTAGCTTGTGCATAGCGTTAGATTCACCGATCAACACGGCCACTCGCCAGAACAAAATTTATACTGGCAAAAAATTGATTATTTTTCGCACTATTCTCTAGTGAGTGTTGCCACTGTTGCAGAGACTCACTGTCCAGTACTCCCGCGCGTTGTGCAGCGGCCGCAACTTGTTCAGATTGAGTAAGAAATTGCCATAAAAATAAATCTGTCGTATGAAAAACATAGCTCTCAACCTGAACATTTTTCAATCCTTGCAGGTGAAACATGCCATACAAGCGGCGCCCTGAATAACCATTGGGTAAAAAGGATTCAGCACGAAATTGCACCAACCGACGTTCTATATCATCACAGCCGGTTTGAGTAGAAAGACTCCCCCAGTCGGTATCGACTATAACAATCGCTCCCCCTGAACTGGTCACTCTTATCGCTTCATCCAGCGCATCCTCAGCCTTTGACAGATGCATAAACAATCGCTCACTGCGCACCGCATCAAAACTATTATCGGCAAAGGGCAACTGGTCGGCAGCTGCTCTTTGATGCCGAACAAGATTGGCTACCCGGTTTTTTTCCGCCAGCTCATCAGCCGCGGTAATCATATCCGGATCCAGGTCAACGCCGTCAACCTTTCCCTTTTCACCCACCAGCGCTGCCAGTCCGACTGTATCCAGCCCCGGACCACAACCTATATCCAGCACGTGTTTCCCTACTAATGATCCCATCAACCGATAGCTTTTCTGTTTGAGCGGAAGAAATAGGTCGCTTGCCTTGGCCAAATATTCACTGTCGACATAGCCCTGTTTTACGTTATCCGATACTACATCTTCCATACTTGCCGCTCCTACGCCTAATTTTTTCCCAAAAAACTTCTTATTGTGCATCACTACTTGTTGATCATCACTATGAGTTCACTTTACAAGCTCGCCGCTCCAAAGTTATCAGCCTGCCTGAAACACTTTACTCGATATCGCGCGGATAACGTGCCAGCATAATGGCTTAGGCAGACAGAAACCTGTGCCAACTGGCAAAAAATTTGAACCAGTTCACATAAAAACCAAAAGCCACACCTGGAGTGCAGCTTTCGACAGCCAAGTTGCGCTCAGCTGCATACACTCAGCACCGCATTTTTCAAATCAGTCATTATCCCCTAAGATAAGAAGTCACGATGACCCCTAAAGAACACTACGGAAAGACCTTTCACTTAAAAGCCGCTAATACTACCGAAGAGAAAGAAACCAGCTTTAATATTCGTTACCAGGTGTACTGTCAGGAATTTAACTATGAGCAACTTCCCGAGGGGACTGCAGAACGTGAAACGGATGAATATGATGAGCAGTCTCAGCACTGCCTGTTGATTCACAATGCCAGCCAACGCCCTATTGGCTGTGCCAGGCTTGTCACTTTGGACTCAAATGCTTCCATGACTGAACTTCCCTTTTGGAAGTATTGCCGCCACGCCATTGATACCACACTATTCAATCCTTCGAACTTTGCCCACCATCAGTTGGTTGAATTTTCTCGTGTCGCCATTATTGAGCAGTTTCGTCGACGTGAAAAAAATGCCGAGCACACCGGTATCGATCAACAGAACATTCAGCAAGAACGGCGTCTCAGTAATTTTCCCGTGCTTCCGGTCAGTTTATTTTTGGCGACATTGGCGATGTTTCTGGATACCGGTGCCGAATACGGTGTCGCCATGATGGAACCTAAACTGGTGCGTCTGCTGCGCAAGAGTGGTATCTTTTTTGAACAGGTGGGTCAAGTCGTCGATTATCACGGTAAGCGCGCGCCCTTTATCATCCATCGCAACGATGTCCGGCGTCATTTTTCCGCAGAAGTATTGGCGTTATTTGATGAAATTCACCGACAATGGCATGAGCACTATCAGCCTGTGTAAAACAGTTTTAGCCAGTACAGTTTTCAGACCGCACTTATGTGGGGATGTGGGGGAAACCAAGTCTAGGCTGGCGCTTCAATCATTGCCACCCATGGCTTGAGTGCATTCAGCTCATCGGCTATAAGTTTCAGACATACGAGTAACGGCACAGACAGCAACACGCCAACAAAGCCCCACAACCAACCCCATATCACTAACCATAACATTAATACTAAGGGGTTCAAGCGCATGCGCCGCCCCAACACTAACGGGGTAACAAATTGTGCTTCGATCATATTGATTGCAAAGTAAACACCCGCCGGAAGTATGGCACTCCATGACATATCGTATTGGGCAACGCCGGCAATGGCTAAAATACAAACACTGATTAAGGGTCCCAGATACGGCGCGAAGTTTAACAAGCCAACCAGAACACCCCACAACAAGGCATCCTCAACCCCCATCAAGGCTAATACCGATGCCGTGACAGCACCCAACCCGGCATTGATTAAGCTCACTGTGAGAATATAGCGCGATAGACCCAGCTGAATTTTTTCAACCAGCTCAGTGGCATACTGTTTATTACTGATTTGAGGTAAAACTTCCACGGAATGGCGAAAAAGGTGTGGGCCAAAAATCATCAGAAACAGCACCAGAATTAAAAAAGTCAGTAGCTGACCAATGACCGCAGGCGTGGCACTTAATACCGAGAGGATTAATTCGAGTCCACCCTGAGTAAGTCGCTCAGATAAGGAGTTGTTATCTGTCGGAGCAGGCTCGTCGTCGCTTTTCAAAAAACTGAAAAAACTTTTTTCCTTTTTGGCTTTGGCCTTCCCTGTCACCGAATCGCTGAAGGTGTTCAACTCCTTTGACATTTTTTCCGTCAGTTCCGGAATCCGTTCAGCCCACTTTTGCGCGGGCTCTGCTAACTCACTGCTCAGCAAAGTAAAGGGGCCGCCAATTAGCAGCAACAATAAAACTGCAGAGACGCTACGCGGCACATAATAGCGTTTAAGTATTTTCACTAAAGGGCTGAGCAACAGTGCAAACATTAGTGCGACAAGTACGGGCATCAGCAGCGTCTTGGCAAAATAGATGGTATAGAGCACAGCCAGACCCAGCAACCAATTCAAGGCGCTATTTTTAGGCAAGCTGTTTTTCAGGTTAGAGGCTGGGGAGTCTGTCTTAGGGGCGGTCATAGGGGTTGTCATGGGGTTGTTATAGCCCCTTTCACAGGGCCTGTCTGGGGGATATTATTTTCAACGCCTGTCATAGTTCTCTGCTGCTCATCAATTGGCGTGTAATAGTCTGTGCAAGGCTTGCTCCTTTGAAACTGATCAGCCCAATACGGTAAACATTATGCAGTCCAAACCGCCTCACTAACACCCCCGAGAGAAATCCCAAGCCCACAAACCACAGGGGATTAGTCTGCCTGAAAGCCAGCACGGTTTGTGCTCGACACCGTTGAATAGCAAGATTCTGTGCGTTTAATTGTTGATCAAGATGCTGAATATCACGGGTCAGACGCTGACGAGTCATGAGAGCCTCTCTCCCCTGTTGGTGTTGCAGTAAACGGTGTTACAGCCAACAATGACTGCAGATGTTGTCGCGTTAGCGGTAGTGTCAGGCTGCGGACATAGCGCCGCCAGAGTTGTTGAATACAGAGTAATCCAGCTAATTGCAACAGCACAAAGGTGAATAGGCCAATCGGTACGGACTGGCTGTAATCGCCAACCACCCAAGCTATTAACACAGCAAAGCCCAGCCATGCCAGCATCACCAAGGGTAACGCCAGAAGGAACAAACCACAGAGCCGACGCATATCACCCAGGGCAAGCTGAAGTTCTCGTGCTAACAATTGACCAAGACCTGAACCAATCGCCTGAGCCTGCTTCAGCAACGCCAGTACACTATCAATCTCGTTAGGTTTTTCATCGGGTATGTCACCCGCCCTTTCGTCAGGCTTTCCATCCAGCGTCATCTCGGGCTTTACACTCGATTGAGCTTTGTATGTTTGAGTGTGCTGAATGGCAGCCCCCTCCCCAGAAACACCCGTTTGAGCCGTATCCGTTTGAGTCCTACGCCTCTGAGTCCTACTCGTATGAGAAGTGTCCTTCTGAGAAATGCCCATTATTTACGGGACAACAGATTAGCTAACACGTAACCAAACGCAAAGGCGATACCGAGCGTGGTGAGAGGCTTCTCTTTCATGTAACGGTCAACCTCACCGCTCCACTCTCCGGCCTTCTCACGGCCCTTTTCCAATTGCGCCATCGCATCATCTTTGAGGTCGATACCCGCTGCATCGGCGGCTTTACGAAAATGACTGGTGGCCTCCATCAGCTTGTCATAGGCCTCCATCACGGATTCTTTACTGGCGGCTAACTCTTCGTATTTTTCATCGGCCTCATGTTTTTTGTTGGCAGTGCTCATAATTACCGTCCTTGAACAATTGATTAGGTTTAAACTAGGTCTGGGTAGGTTTGAACCTGCTTGATGTCATGCTTTTTTTTCAAGTTATCAGGCATCATTTAGTGTTTGACAACAAAGACCTTCCATTTACTCCAATGTTGAATTACTCCAATAGCAACACGGCTTTCTAAGCACTTAGCCGTGCTAATCGACCCACAAATCACGTATAATCCCCCTTTTGCACCACTGCTGACTCACACCTCAATGAATCCCAAACTCGCTACCACAATCAGGCCACTATTCTCCTATCGCAAGTACTGGGCGGAATGCTTTGGGCCCGCACCTTACTTGCCGATGTCGCGCCGGGAAATGGACGAACTAGGCTGGGATAGCTGTGACATTATTATCGTCACCGGCGACGCCTATGTAGACCATCCCAGCTTTGGTATGGCGGTAATTGGCCGGGTACTGGAAGCACAGGGCTTTCGCGTCGGCATCATTGCCCAGCCTGACTGGACCTCCAAAGAGGCCTTTATGGCACTGGGCAAGCCCAACCTGTTCTATGGCGTAGCAGCGGGCAATATGGATTCCATGATCAACCGCTACACCGCCGACCGCAAGCTGCGCCACGACGATGCCTATTCGCCGAATGACGAGGGTGGCAAAAGGCCAGACCGTGCGGTGGTGGTTTATTCCCAACGCTGCAAAGAGGCTTTTAAAGGCGTGCCGGTTATCGTCGGTTCAATTGAAGCTAGCCTGCGTCGTATTGCGCATTATGATTACTGGAGCGACAAGGTGCGTCGCTCCATCCTGATGGACAGCAAGGCCGACCTGTTAGTGTATGGCAATGCCGAACGCGCCATTGTCGATATCGCTCACCGGCTGGCGGCTGGCGAAGAAGCTCACCAGATTCGCGACCTGCGCGGTACCGCCTTTGTGCGCAAACGCGTACCCGATGGCTGGACCGTTATTGACTCCTCTGAGGTGGACGCACCGGGCAAAGTCGACAAACACCCAAACCCCTATCAGATGGTCGAAGAAAAAGTTTGCCAGGAGAAATCCGCAGAAGCTGCCAGTGAGACCGCTGCTAGTGAAATCCAGACAGTCACCATTATTGACCCCTTAAGCGCACGCAAAAGCAAAATCGGCAAAGACAAAACGGTGATTCGCCTTCCAGCCTTTGAGCAGGTCAAAAGCGACCCCGTGTTTTACGCTCACGCCTCCCGAGTACTGCATCTGGAAACCAACCCCGGCAACGCTCGAGCCTTGGTGCAGCGCCACGGTGAACGAGAAGTGTGGTTGAACCCGCCACCGATTCCGTTGGAAACCGACGAACTTGATAACGTTTTTGAACTGCCCTATCAAAGAAAACCACACCCCAGCTATGGTGAGGCGCGCATTCCCGCCTACGAGATGATTCGCAACTCGGTGAATATCATGCGCGGCTGTTTTGGTGGCTGTACCTTCTGCTCCATTACCGAACATGAAGGACGCATTATTCAGAGCCGATCGAAAGAATCGATTGTGCGCGAGGTGGAAAATATTCGCGATAAAACGCCGGGCTTTACCGGCATTATCTCTGACCTCGGCGGCCCCACTGCTAATATGTGGCGGCTCAACTGCAAGAGTAAAGTGATTGAGGAAAATTGTCGCCGCCTGTCCTGTGTCTATCCCGGGATTTGTAAAAACCTCGATACCGATCAAATGCCTTTAGTTGAGCTCTACCGGGAAACCCGAGAGCTGCCCGGCATCAAGAAAGTCCTGATCGCCTCCGGACTGCGCTATGATTTGGCGGTTGAAACACCAGAGTATGTGCAGGAATTGGTCACCCATCATGTCGGGGGTTATTTAAAAATTGCGCCTGAGCACACCGAGGGCGGGCCGTTGTCAAAAATGATGAAGCCCGGTATCGGTACTTATGATCGCTTTAAAAAGCTGTTTGAAAAATACTCGGCTCTGGCTGGTAAAAAACAATATCTAATTCCCTACTTTATTGCAGCGCATCCCGGCACCAGCGATGAAGATATGATGAATCTCGCACTGTGGCTGAAAAATAATGGTTTTCGCGCCGATCAGGTACAGGCTTTTTACCCTTCGCCCATGGCCAGCGCCACGGCGATGTATTACTCCGAAAAAAATCCGCTGAAAAAAGTCAGCCGCAGCAGCGAAACCGTCAAAACACCACGGGGCCATCGCCATCGCCGCTTGCATAAAGCGTTTCTACGCTATCACGATGCCGATAACTGGCCGATGATTCGTGAAGCATTGGAAAAAATGGGACGTTCGGATCTAATTGGCACCGGCAAAAAACATCTGGTGCCGCCAAGACAGCCCAGAGGTTGGCAAGCACCGCAGCCAGCTGGCGGCAAAAAGATGCTTACCCAGCATACTGGCCTGCCACCCAGAGTAACGGGCAACGCAGCCACAGAGAAAAAACTGGCCGGCAGCCCGAAAACCCGTAAAAACCGCGCCCTGCGCAGCCGTCGAAAACCCTAATAAGCTGTCGGGCTTTGTCGATTGGCCGACTTCAATATTTAGCTAATAACAAAACCCCTTGCCGGCTATCGCAAGGGGTAACGGAAAAGGCATGTCTAAACAGTCACCAGAGGCTACTGATAACGCCCCGACGCTCACTGAAAACATCAACGCAGTTGACAATCTACCCGCTTATAAACGCTGGCTGGCTTTTCTCGCCATTGTGATTGGCTTTGTACTCAATCCACTGAATGGTTCACTCGCCGTTACCGCCTACCCTCAACTGTCTGCGCATTTTGATGTGCCCTACGCTCATATGTCGGCTATGGTGATGTATTTTATGGCAGTCACAGCGGCAGGCCAGCCGCTGGCGGGGGGGTTGGGTGATTTTCTCGGGCGGAAAAATATTTTCCTTGCCGGTGTCTTCGGTTTCACCATCGCCAGCTATATGGCCTCAATCGCTGAGACTTTTGACGCTCTACTGTACTGGCGAGTGGCACAGGCGGGTTTTTCCGGCGTTATTATGGCGAACGGCATGGCCCTGATCGCCCAGTTTGCACCCAAGGACAGAGTCAGTACCTTTGTGGGCTTTCTGACCTCGGCCTTTGTGGCCTCCACCGTAGTAGGTTTTATGCTTGGCGGGTTGATACTGCAGGTCTTTGACTGGCCAGTTCTATTCCAACTGAATATTCCGTTGGGTATCACCGCTTTTCTGCTGGCGGCGTTTTTTGTTCCCAAAGACAGTAAACAAAGCGCTCACTTTACAGCCATGAGCTTTATCGGCGTGCCCGTTTTACCACTGGCACTAGGCCTGCAAGCCTTGGTACAGAAAGAACCGGTAACACCCTACTTTCTGGCCTTTTTAGTGGCCCTGATCGCTCTCGGCTTGTGCATTTACCGCTCGGGCAATTCCAGAACCCAGTTCAAAAGCTTAGGCAAACTTCGTTTTAATCTCGGCTGTCTGATTTTATTATTTTCAGTTGCTTTGCACTTTACTGTGATGTTTACCCTCCCCGCCTGGGCCTTTGCCGCACTGGGTATCGAGAGCGCAGTAATGGGTATTTACTTTGCTATCATTGCGGGCTCTCAGGTGCTGACCAGTCCGGTTTTTGGTAAATACCTCGATAGCCATGGTGATCGCCTGATGCGAATTTTTGCGATCTTTGCTATTGCGATGTCCATTCTCACCATGATCTTCTTTCTCAATAAACTGACTTTTGCCCTCGCCTTAGCCCTGCTGGGCGCGGGAATGGCCGCAGCACAACTCATTGCCCAACGCGCCTCATTACAATCCTCCTCAGAGGATTCCCGGGCATTGGCGATGGGTGTTTTTAGCAGTTTCCGCTCGGTGGGAGGCTTATCCGGTAACGCGTTGGCAGCGTTAATACTGGCCAGCTATACCACTATTACTGCGGAGTCTGGTGCTCAGGTGCTGCAGTGGGCCTTTGCCCTGTTTGTGATACCGGTGACGTTGGCACTCTGGGCCATGCGAGAGCACTTACAGGAGAAACCGGGTTAATCATGATGCCAGAAAATCCATTCCCCCACCCACACCGTAATAGGATCAAGCGATGCGGCATACCTCATGTTCCTAGTGATATCGTCTTGTCTTTCAGGCTGGTTTATCGATTTCCATGATTACGATTTAAGCATCGGTATATCCACTGATGGCCGATTGAATTTTAACCGTTTTCGTTTTTTTGTCATAAAACTAAACAAACCGGAAAAAACCATTAGCGTACCGATAAAGCTAAAAAACAACAGCAGAAAAACATAGGCAATGGGTAAATCCTGCCCGGTATGTAAAGGTTTAAGTAACGAGTAAAGTTTTTCATTCAAGGTCTGCTCCGCAAACCGGTTCACTTCAACCAGTTTTGAGCCCATACGATCAATCTTCACACCGCTGCGGGTTAAACCAAACCAGTCATCCGGGGTGGCGAAACGAAAGTTCAACAGTTGCGGCTGGTTTCCAACTTCTTCACCGGGCTTACCTCTTGACTGGCGGGGATAACGAACTTCAACTAAACGGGAACCTTCGGGCATTTTTGCATAAGCTGCTGATAACCAGGCAGCCCAGCTATTGTCCAGCGCTTCAGGTGGGGCCAGTGCTGGACTTTCAGGCGCTATCGAAAAAACCTGCTTGGCAATCTCACGATAGGTAATAGCAGCTCCCGTCAGAGACAAAAGTACAATCGCAATCAGTACGATAACGCCGCTGGTCATATGACTGTAATAAAAATGCTTGCGCTTTTTACCCCGTGGCACCATGTCCCCAGGCTTGAAACTTTTACGCAATGGCCACCAGACCCATAACCCCAGCAGACTAAGCAGCAAAGCGCCTAAACTCACCCAGGCCGCATAATATTTCCCTTCCACGTCCCAGAGCCCTTCACGGCCCAATAAAAAATTACGATGTAACTGTAACACCGTGTGAAAAAAACCATCTGCCTCTCGCTCGCTATGCAGGCTTTGGGTCAGATCATCAATAGCAAAGGTCCAGCTTTCTTCTCGCGAAGCAAGCTGATAATAAGGTGTATCTTCAGCGGGCATAATAATTCGACTGATACCCTTTTTTCCCTTTGTGATCTGAGAAATCGCTGCGGCATCCTGTTCAATTGATGTTGCCTGATAGACATAAGCATCGTTAAAGGACGCTTGATCGCTGCGCTCTAACAGCTCATCAATAGCGGTTAAAAAACCGGTACCAAAAGTAATCAGAAATAATAATCCCAGTGGGAAACCCAGCCACCGATGCAGGGTTATCAGCATTTTTTTCATGTGTATATTATTTATCTCAATGTTTTTCAGTTAAGACTGTTTTACCAGACTAGGTTTGATTGCGAATCAGATTTTCCAGCGACTGGATATTACCCAGGATCTCACTGCGGGAAGGATTGGCCTGCGCAACCTGACGCAGCAGACGCAAAGCTTCAGGGTAGTTCTGTCGATCAATTTCCAATTGGGCACGTCCCAACCGGGATCGCTCTCTGTAACGTGGTAACGCTTCGGCCCGAACATAGTAGAGCAGTGCTTGCTCCGCCCGGTTTTGATCACGCAGCAATGTCGCCAGTGTCAACAGTGCTTCACCATTGCCGGGGTCGGCATCAATGGCACGCTGCAGCTTGCCGCGTGCGCGCTTACTGTCATGTTTGGCTAAAGCCAACTGCGCGCGATAAACCTCAAAACGTGATTCATAGGTCGCTGGCAATCTACTTTTGCTATTGTCCAGCGCCCGCATTAATTGACCCAGCCCCTCCCAATCCTGTTGAAAAGCCAGCCAGGCACTGATCTGGTCGATGACTTCAATTCGAGACGGGTTTTTAGCATTGTTTCCGGCATCGTTATGTCTATCTCCATGCGCCCCCCTGCCCACCAGCTGCGTGATGTTGTCGCTTAACAGGTCTACCGCTCGACGAGGACTGCCACTCTGGATATGCAGTTGTGCAGTAGTGATAATATTTTCAACCTGCTTTTCGCCCAGCGCGAGTGCGGCTTCCATGCTGCCGAGTGCTTGCAGTGGACGCTCCTGCTTAAGTGCAATCTGCCCACGCTGCAACCATAAATCAGCATTTTGTGGATTATCCTGCAGCATCTCATCCAGCAGCGCCTGTGCCTGGTCAAAGGCCTGGCTATTAATTAATGCAAACAGTAAACCCTGACGCCATTGATCGTTGTCAGCGTCCATAAACAGAGCGGTTTGATAACCGGCAATCGCACTGGCCGCCTGTCCCAGCTGTAAATTGACAAAGGCTAACTGACCATAGACCTGAGCGTCGGCAACGCCCAACTCGATGGATCGACGCAAATGCTCACGGGCTGGCCGGTAACGTTTTTCAATCATATACGCCATGCTGAGACTGCGATGAGCCAGCGCCAGATCCGGCATTAATTGCAAAGCTGCCAACAGCGCCTGCTCGGCTTCTTTGTAACGTTTTAAACTGAGTAGCACCTGACCACGTAACTGGCGCAAAGCAGCACTATCGTTAGCGATATCACGGCTGGCGAAGGCCTTTAGAATAGCCCCATGATCCTGCGCCGCTAATAATGGCTGAATCTGTCGTGCAAAACTGCTCTCGTTACTGGCCAACTGCGCATCGGTTTGTGCCGGCAATTGATTGTGTAACAGAAACGACCAGTCCGGGTCATTTAGGGTAACTTCAATATCAGCCAAAGCGGGTGTGACAATAAAGTTCAACACCAGCAACAGACAATGAGTTATTAATGTCTTTGATTTCAACATGGTTAATTTACTTTTACGCTGCAATATCCACAGGCCAGATAAAACGGGCCCGCACAGGTTGATTATCTTTTTGGGGAGCAGTGAAACGGCTATCCCGTACCAGCCGCTTAATTTCACTGATCAATTCCGGATGAGGGTTTTCCACAATATTGATTAAGTTAATTTGTCCCTGCTCATCGATCACGATATCAAGTTTCACTAACACGCGTTTAATACCGCGACGAGTCAGGGATTTTGGTAACGTAACCCGCAGAGGCGTCAACAGTGCGGGCAAACCATCAAGATCATTTAAATCAAAGGCGTTCCAATCGATCTCCAGCGACTGCCACTGTGTTTTACTGGTGTCAATTGCGGGCATATCGGGTTTTACCGGGTCGATTCGCTGTTCTATTTTCGCCATCTGGATACTTGGCCCAGCACCCGGCACCTGCAGGCTGATGGGAGTCTCCACCAGTTGCTGCTGTACAGCGGGAGGTGGCGGTGGCGGCGGAGGGGGTACCATTAACGCAAGCTGGCGTATTTCGACTTTCTCATCGGTTTGCGCTGTCAGCCACTGCCCTAGCCAAAGCGTCCCCAGGGCTAGCGATAAAATCAACACACTTAACAGACTGGCACTCAGCTGTTTGGATGAGGGCCAACGCAACGCGGCAATACTCCTTTGCTCGACAATCTGCGACGATACACTAGTCTGAGAATCTATCATGGGTTCAGCGCAGCCAGATTAACGGTTTCAGCACCGGCTAATTTGACTTCATCAATGACTTCCAGCAACAACGCGGTGGGAACCGTTTTGTCAGCCTGGATGACCACCGGTCGTGGTTTGCTGCGCTGCAATTGTTCAATGGTGCCGCGCACACCCGCTACGCCAATATGATTGCCGTCGTAAAACACTTCGCCATTATTACTGATGGCTAACAGCACGACGGTTTGCTCCAGTTTTTGTGCTGAAATCGCCTGCGGCTTATCCACTTCAATCCCGGTTTCTTTCACGAAGACAGTGGTGACAATAAAAAAAATCAACAGGATAAAAACCACGTCCAACAAGGGAGACATGTCGATAGATTGTAAAGGTTGCTGCTCTAGTCGGCGCTGTAATCGGCTAGGCATAGGGTTACCTCACTGCCATCTCATTGCTCACTTCTGCCCTGGCAGTTAATGGCCATCGATTTGAAGAAAACCGCACCCAGGCCTGTAACAACCAACCCGGTATGGCGCACACTAAACCCAACTGGGTCGTTAATAACGCATCGGCTATGCCGCCACTGACCAGATCTCCATTGGCACCTTCACGTGACATACCTGCAAAGCAATCCAGCAAGCCAATAATTGTCCCTAGCAAGCCCATCAGGGGCAGCGCTCCAATCAACACGCCGGAGAACTCATGTTTCAGGCTTTCAGTCTGTTCCGCCCTGTCGCTGTCGCTATGCGTTAACTGGGCACGCTGCGCCAGATATTCCAGCCACAGTTGCTGATAGCACACCAGCGCCAACAGCAAAATGGCCCAGCATATCCAGTTCTGCGTTAATTGCTCAATCATGCGGACGCTCCTTCCGCAATCGCCGCCGCATGTCGAGCTGTGTCGGGGACAACAGACTTTCTCAATGAATCTTTTTGCGCAACTTTTTGATTTGCTTCGCTCTCAACAGAGGCCTCTATCTCGTCGGATTTACTGATCAGAATTGCGAAGCTTTCCAATTCGTTGTAATAGGATTTGGCCTTGCGGGATAGTATGGCATTAAGAATCAACGCGGGAATAGCAACCACCAGTCCCAGTTCTGTCGTCACCAGCGCCTGGGCAATACCGCCTGATACGACCTCTGGATCACCCGAACCAAACAGTGTCATCATTTTGAAGGTTTCGATCATGCCACTTACTGTCCCTAACAGACCCAATAAGGGGGAAACGGCGGCAGTAATAGCGATGGCGCCAATCCAGCGTTCGAGAATGTGTTTATCCTCCTGCAACTGCATAAACAGTTGATCATCACGCTGCCGTGGCGACTCCGCCTGCACACTCATATCCAGCAGGACTTTCTGCATACCCTTAACGCTCGCCCTGAGGGGCGAGGCCGCATCGGTCAGCACACCCTGCAAAGCACCCGGTGTAAAACGGATCAACTTCGGCAAGCGCCAGAGCTGGGCGACTTTTAACAGGGCAATGGTCAAAGCGAATAGAGCAAACAGTAAAATGGGAATCGCCCACAGACCGCCCTTGGCCACATGTTCAAACAGGCTTTCAGCATGTTGCTGTCGGGCAACAGCGCGACTCAATGTGGGATCAAATACAATCTCACCACTGGGTTGCGAACGCAGCGCAGCGATAACCTTGCTATCGCTGCCAGTCAGCAGCGCATCGCTTTGCAACGTGCCGCTGTCGTGTGTGCGAGCCAGCCCCACCTGCTCTGCCTGAGCATCCCAATACCAGGTCACCGGACCAATACTCAAGGTTGAAGCCTGTGCAATCTCACCACTGGCCAACACCATCTCATGCTGTTGCCAGGTGGGTGCAAAGCGTTGCTCCAACCGTTCGCCAGCTTTAACCACAGCAGTGATTTGCTCGACTATCGAGGTGGGTGCAGTCGAAGTGGGTGCAGTATGCGATTGCGCAACCGAATGTTGTTGCAAAAAGCGATGCAGTAAATTGCGCTGGTAGACCTGCTGTTGCTGCCAGCTCTCCAACCGTTTTTCGAGCTGAGTCAGGCTCAGTGTTTTTTCATCCGCCAGGCGCCGCGCCACGGCGGTTTGTTCACGCAGGGCCAACACCTCCCGCTCCAGACCATTCAATTGGCTGGCCAGCTTTTGTCTTTCTCCGGCGATACGACGCTCTGTAGCCGCAAGGTGTTTTTGGGCACTGGCGACATTATCGAGTAATTTGTTTTCAGCACGGGCCGGGGCTGCCTGTGTCATTAACGGCTGAATAATCGCCATCAGCAAACCCAGAACTACCATTGAAAAACGCGTGTTCACGGCTGTACCTCCATGCCGTTTTGCGCTGAACCAGCCCCGGATAAATGCACCGGAAGCCGCACAAAATTGGCCTGCTCGCGTTTTTCAAAGATGGCGATGGCTTGACTGATTTCACTGGCCTTGATGTTAGTGACATTAATGTCGCTGACGTTGATATCGCCAGCGTCGAAATGCCACTGCCAGCCATCATCACTGGCCTGCCCCCAACCCGCGAGACGACCATCAGCACTGGTAAACCAGGCCATGCCCACGCCTAGGTACAATTGTTTTACCAGCAGTTCCTTACCCTCTTTCGTGGTAATGGATATCTCATGTACAGCAACCCGTTGATCAAACTCCGCCAGACTGGACAACTGCGCCAGTGCTACCTGTAACCGCAGCGAAGCGTCTGGCTCTTCACCCAGGGCCGAACGCTCTTTCGCCCAGGTAGCCTGTAAGGGTGGCGGGAGCAGTTTGCTCATGCCATCAATTTGTGCCACTAGCCGCTCCAATGCCTGAGAGAGCTGCTGTTGCTGGCTTTCAAGTTGTGCCTGTTCCGCCAGCAACTCAGCACGACGTGTTTCCACGTCATTGCGGCTGGCGCTGCTCTCTTTGAGAAGACCTCGCAGCTGTTCTTTTTCCGCTGTCAGCAAGGCGATCCGCTGCTGCAGAATCGGCTGTTGCGCCTGCCAATCAGTTTGCAGCGCACTGGCCTGTCGTTCGGTATCCAGCCACTGCCGAGTCAAGCCATCTACCGCGCTGGCCGTATCGGCGCCAGCATGAGCACCCAGCGCCGAAGCAAACAATAAGGCCGATAAGCCAGTAATAGCTCGACCTCTAAAAGAATAAATACTCAAAAAAGTTACCTCTATGACGTTCGGGCGGCTTCTATAAAGATCGACCGATAAGGACTAAAGACCAAGCGAAGAGCTGGCCGTTGTAAGAACAATGCATTCAGGCCGCCCCTACATTTTCAATTCACCGGCTGGTCCAGTTGCATCCAGTCTCCCCTACCAATCACCCCTATTAGCCAAGCGCAGTATCCCACAAAATAATCTTAATGCAAACCCTAATACAAATGAGAATTAATTGCATTTATATTATTTCGTTGTTATAGTGCCTGCCATCCACTCAGACCATACGGGGAAAAAATGGCTGTACGGGTACAAAAACAATTCATTTTTTGTTCTATAGGGGACACCAACAATGCAACAAAAACCGCAACTGTCTGCGCTTAACGGATTTCGTCGTAGCGCCCTGACCCTGGCCATTACCACTGCCCTGCCTGCAACGGCAGTCTATGCAGAGACCATTAAAGAACTACCCACTGCCCAGGCCTCGGCGCAGAGCGAAGATAGTTACAAAGTCGATAGGTCCACCTCACTAAAGTACACCCAACCCCTGCTGGATACGGCCAAGACCATTAGCGTCATCCCACAATCGGTGATGAAAGACCGCGGCGTTACCAGCCTGCGTGATGCCCTGCGCAATGTCCCGGGTATTTCCATGGCGGCCGGTGAAGGCGGTACACCCACTGGTGACCAGATGTCGATTCGCGGCTTTGATGCCAGTAACAACATTACTATCGACGGGGTCCGCGATATCGCCGGCTACACCCGCGACACCTATAACGTTGAAGCGGTCGAAGTGGCTAAAGGCCCCGGCTCTGCGGTTTATGGCCGTGGTGCGGCTGGCGGCAGTATCAACCTGCAAAGTAAAACAGCGAAGCTGGAAGACTTTAACGATGTCACCCTGCATCTCGGTAGCGAAAGCGACTACCGTTTGCAACTGGATAGCAACCATGCCATTGGCGACACCACTGCCCTTCGAGTCAACCTGTTAACTGACGACGGCGAAGTGGCCGGACGCGACGAAGTTGAAAACTCCAAGGATGCGATTGCCCTGTCCCTTGCCACCGGCCTGGGCACTGATTCGCGCCTGACAGTAAACGCCGAATACCAAAAACAGGATAACCTGCCCGATTACGGTTTGCCCTGGGTAAGATCGGGGGATGTCGTTGCTGAACTGGAACCCTATGTCGGCAAAGCACCGCCGGTGGATTACAGCAACTTTTATGGCAACACCCATCGCGACTTTGAAGATATTGAAGCGCAATCCCTGACCGCAAAATACGAGAAGGACCTGACCCCATCCACCACCTTGCGCCTACTGGGCCGGGTTGGCTCGGTGGAACGACAATCGATAGTGAATGCTCCCCGCTTTGAGGATCAGGCGATCAGCACTGACATAGGCCTGGACCACCAAAAAACCCGCGACACCAAGGACTCACTTAAAGTATTACAGTTCGATTTAATCGGCCAGTACCAAACCGGTGGCATCACCCACAACCTGGTCGCGGGTATTGAGATTGCCGAGGAAAAATTCGAGCGCTGGAATTACGATGCTGTGGTGGCCGACAACCTTGCCGAAAACCCGGTACTGGTTGACCTGTACAACCCCGATCCCAACATTGCCTTTACCGGCCGCTATGCGCGCACGGGTAAGGACCAGGATGCCACGGGTGACACGACGGCTCTCTATGTCTTTGATACCCTGACCCTGAACCCACAATGGGAACTCTCAGTGGGGCTGCGCTATGATATTTTTGAAATCGAATACGATTACGACCTGAGTGACGCCACCCCAGCAAAAGTAGACGCTGAAGCCAGGGAGCTGAGCTGGAACCTGGGGGTAGTCTATAAACCCGCAGATAATGGTAGCATTTACTTTGGCGCTGGCAATTCCTTCCATCCAACGTCGATAGATTTAACGCCGTCCACTCGCGGCAATAGCGTTGATCTCGACCCGGAGAAAACCATCAGCTATGAGCTGGGCACCAAATGGGAGCTGTTTAACGGCCGTCTGTTTGCCAGCGCTGCCATTTTCCGTACTGAAAAAACCGATGCACTCACCGATGCACCGGACGATTTTTTCTTGGACGATGATGGTCGCTTCGATCTTCTTGAGGGCAAGCAGCGTGTGGACGGACTGGAACTGAGTGCTGCTGGTCAGATTACCGAGCAGTTGTCTATCACCGCCGCTTACACTTTTCAGGACAGCGAGGTAGATAAAGCCCTGGGAGACGATGAAGCGCTGGAAGGCAGCGAATTGGGAGGAACCCCCGAGCACTCCTTCAGTGTCTGGGGCCGCTATGACGTCAACAGCCAACTGGCCTTCGGTTTGGGCGCGCAATATATTGACGACCGCCTAAACAGAACCTCAACCACGGCTTCGCAGGCAGACGACTATCTGATCTGGGATATGATGATCTCCTACCAGATCAACGACCAGTGGGGCGTGCAGCTTAACGGCAGCAACCTGACCGATGAAGAGTACGAAGATAAGCTCGGCGGCGGTCACTTTGTTCCCGGTGAAGGCCGTTATGTTTCTCTGAGCACCTCATACTCATTCTAAGGTTTATGCAATGGTGCAGGGATGTGCCACCCTATACTCCCCCATTAGGTCGGGTAATCCCGGCCTTTTTTTATCAATCTGCTTTTGTTGGGATCGGCTAGATGCCAAAGACAAAGAGGATATGCAGCAAGCCTTATACTGTATTATCCCAGCGGTGATTACTTGAAACCGCGAGCGATTAGAAAAGAGATAAACCATGCTATTAAAAATTCCGCAGCTGCTTTCCAAAGAACAAGTGGAACAAACCAGGCAAATTATGCTTGCTGCCGACTGGACTGACGGCAATATCACTGCAGGCTATCAAAGTGCCAAAGCCAAAAATAACCTGCAAATACCGGAAAATTCCAAAGAGGCCAATGAACTCGGAGATATGATTTTGGCGGCCCTGGCCACTAACAATCTGTTCATGTCGGCCGCGCTACCGCTGAAAATATTTCCGCCGCTGTTTAATTGTTATCAAGCTGGCGGTAGCTTCGGCGTTCATGTGGACAATGCTATCCGTCAGGTTCCCAATACACCAGTAAAAGTTCGTACCGATATTTCCATGACCCTGTTCTTTTCCGAGCCGGAGGAATATGAAGGCGGCGAACTGATCATCGAAGACACCTACGGTTCACAGTCGGTCAAACTCGCAGCGGGAGATATGGTGCTCTACCCCTCCACCAGCTTGCACCGAGTTAAGCCTGTCACCCAAGGTCGTCGTCTGGCCTCATTCTTTTGGTTACAGAGCATGATTGCCAGCGACGAGAGACGTGCACTGCTGTTTGATATGGATATGGCGATACAATCACTGCGCGGTAAACTGGACGACAGCCCTGAGATTGTCCAACTGACGGGGGTTTATCACAATATGCTCAGGCAATGGGCCCAGACCTGATTCGATTAACACACTTTAGATATAGGCTGCCGTTATTTAACCACAAACATTTTTGAAGCGGTCATTTCATTCCGGTAGATCACTTTTATTAACCATTCTCCCGGTTTCAACTCGTAATCTTCGCTGAACACATAAAAAGCACCGTTATGATAACGGCCATCGGTTTTTAACCGGGCATAGCTTTGTTGACTAAAACCCTCTGAGCTGTGACCGAGATAATTTTTGGTGGTCGGGTGGGTGATCTGGATGATGACTGGCACCCACTCCACATCCACCGTGTTGTCCTCAATCATAAAATTGAAACCAAATACCTGCCCTTCTTTCAGTGGTACCTGTGTAGTAGCTTCCAGTAAACGCGTTTGAATAATACTGTCGTAGCCTGCTGTGGAATCAGCCTGGAACCTGGAGGTGGATTTTTCCAGCAACTCATAGCGACCATAGTCTTTGATCATGATACGAATCGGATAATTACCCGCCACCTCTACTGCATTAACAACAGAGGAGAACAGACCGCAGGTTACAAAAAAAAGTAATAAACTTCGGCTCATGATTTCAGGCTTATCTTTACAGTGTATGGATTAAATCCGGTGTTTGATAAACCAACACTGGTGAATATGTTTCGATCGCTGAAAATCCTTGTCCAATGACCACTGGGTTTTATTATCTAATGTAAACTCATCCAACGCGGCTTCATCCAATTGAAACTTGCGCTGGTTATTGGAAAAAATCAGCGTACCGTCTCGTGATAACAGTTTCATCGCCTGCTTAATTAAATCGATATGGTCTCGCTGAATATCCAAGGTCCCTTCCATTTTTTTGGAATTGGAAAAGGTGGGCGGGTCCAGCAGAATCAGGTCATAGAGGTTGTCGCACTCTTTAATCCATTCCAGCACATCCGCACGAATCATGCGATGGCGGGTATCACTAAAGCCATTCAAGGCCATGTTTTTCTGCGCCCACTCCAAATAGGTCGAGGATAAATCCACACTGTCAGTAAAGGTCGCGCCACCCTTGGCGGCATGCACGCTGGCAGTAGCGGTATAGCAAAACAGATTTAAAAATCGATTGCCCTGCGCCAGCTCGGCTATTTTTAATCGGACTGGACGGTGATCAAGAAACAGGCCGGTATCGAGATAATCCTGCATATTGACCAGCAAACGAATCTGCCCTTCCTTCACTTCAAAAAACTCACCGGACTGAGCCTGACGCTGGTATTGGCTGCTACCACGTTGACGACTACGCTGTTTCAGTACCACGTATTTTTCCGGGACATCCAATGCCACCGGGATTGCCGACATCACATCCTGCAGACGCTGTTCGGCCTGTTCGGGATCAACCTTAGCGGGTGCAGCATATTCGGCCACATGCACCCAGCCCTCGTAGTAATCCACCGCAACGGCATATTCCGGCATATCAGCATCATACAGACGATAACAAGTGATAGCGTTATTCTTAGCCCATTTTTGGAGTTGCTTACGATTTTTACGCAGACGGTTGGCAAACATTTGCGCGCCTTGGCTTAAAGGTATTGCAACCGTATCCCCCTGCTCTGCACTGGCATCTCTCTGGTGACCAGGCTGCTGACTATCCGGAGATGTACTGGCGCGATCTTCTACAAAAAACTCAGGCTCAATATCAAAGCTCAATAACTTACTGGGAATAGTGCCGTTAAAGAATTGGTATTGTTTCTTGCTACGCAGACCCATTTTTTTACCGAGGTCTGCATTGCCAGTAAAGACACCTGCACGCCAACCGACAAACTCCTGCTTTAATATTTGCCCCAGATGACGATACAAATGCACCAGCGCATTCTTCTCACCCAGTCGTTCACCATAGGGCGGGTTCGTCAGAATCAAGCCATAATCGACCTGTTGATGAGTAGGTTTTACAAAACGGGACAATTCCTTGCGGGT
This sequence comes from Oceanicoccus sp., assembly GCA_965661375.1. Classification (GTDB taxonomy): domain Bacteria; phylum Pseudomonadota; class Gammaproteobacteria; order Pseudomonadales; family Dasaniaceae; genus Oceanicoccus. The sequence goes on from CBFIDJ010000001.1 coordinate 210,978, forward strand.
GATCCTCACTTTCCCCGTTAGCCCTGCAGCATCAATATTTTGCTGGGCAATATCAATCGCTTTGGGGCTGTCGTCATATCCGCGAATCTCTGGCCATTGTCGTTGCAAGGCGGCTTCTTTTAAAGTAATCGCTTCCCCCAGAATTGCTTGCCACTGATCCTCCCGGTGGCCTTGCCAGCCACTAAACCCCCAGTACTCACGCAATAAACCTGGCGCAATATTGCCCATCATCAAAGCAGCTTCTATCAGCAAGGTGCCAGACCCACACATTGGGTCATAGAGCGCACCGCCACGGGCAGCCACACCAGGCCAATCGGCACGTAGTAAAATCGCCGCCGCCAGATTTTCTTTTAAGGGCGCTTTACCACCTGCCTGACGATAACCACGCTTATGCAAACTATCGCCGGACAGGTCAAGACTGGTCACCAGTTTGCCCTTTTGCACCCGTAAATTAATTCGCACATCAGGCTGTATTGCATGCACATCGGGGCGCCGTCCCATACGCTCCGTAAAGTAATCGGCCACGGCATCTTTGGCCCGTAAGACGGCGAAGTGAGTATGTGTTACACCACTCAGTTTTCCGGAAAAATCGATGGCAAAGCTGCTATCAAGACCTAAATGCTGCTCCCAATCTATAGACTTCACCAGCCGGTATAAATCTTCAACATTGGCGCAGTCCTCTGAAATCAGCGGCATCAACACTCGGTTGGCTAAGCGCGACCAAAGGCAGGCCCGATACCCCATCACCAGCGGGCCATCAAAATACACCCCCGCAACCGTCTCTTTCACCGCCGTCGCGCCAAGGCTCTGCAACTCCTCCAATAACAGGGTCTCCAGCCCCTTGGGGCAGGTAGCAAAAAACGCATGGGCGTTTGTGATGGCGGTGCTGGACATAATAAATAGGAGCCTATTCTGGAGCTATTTGGGCAAAGCTTAGATTATATAGTGATAACTAATTACAGGGACATAACTCCGAGCAATAGTTTAGTTTTCAACCACCTTTAACCTACTGTTTATAAAGGAAATTTTTTGGATATATCAACAATTACTAAAGCCGCCAAAAACTAGAAAAAATCGACAGTCGACAGGCCTGCAGTGATTTGATTAGATGAACTTCCGGGCAGGCGCATCTTACCAAGTCCTGCCGGGGACCACTACATTCATCTTCGAACAATAAATGCTATAGGATCAATATCCAATAATGTTCCATCAAGCTGTACCCAAAGCGTTGTACCCAAAGAAAGAAACCTACAATCAGCTCACTAACCATTGACTTTGCTTTTGCACTGCACAGGCAAGTGATGGACTGATGAAATTTGAACGAGGCATGATCTATGAGAAGACAGAAACGCAACATGGCTGAACGCGCTTTTTATAAAGGTTATCAGGCAGGCTCCAGCGGCCGCACTAAAGAAGCCTGCCCTCATGATAATGGCGAAACACGCCAGCAGTGGTTAACCGGCTGGAGGGAAGGTCGAACCGATCAGTGGGACGGTTATACGGGTGTCTCCGGTATTCACAAAATAGCCATGCATTAACCCTGGCTATCGAAATCAAAGCAGGATAACGATACCCAAGCGGTAAAATTCAAACCGCTTTTTCCTATCCTCCACAACAATTGCCCGCTTCGGCGGGCTTTTTATTGCTAAGTTTTTTACCTCTCCTGTATTTAATAACGTCCCCGAATGGCATTTCCTTAAAAGCTTTTGGTGTTTTCTGGGCGGCCACTATCTTCGGAAAGCCTTTCCGGAAGTATTGACCTGACACCGATATTTGGCATAAGGAAGCGCCATTCGTCCCTTGCCCGTTAATTCTCCCATTGGTAACAACTCTGACCTATATTTACGCGGGCCAGGCTTGACAAATATTAACTCAACTATAATATGGAGCACTGTACTCCATAAATATATCGCCTGGATGTTCTGCCAGATGCCCCAAAAAAAGCTTTATCAACCTCACTACACCACCACCACTGATGCCCGGGTATTACAGACACGGCAGGCTCTCAAACAGGCGCTGCTGGCCTTAATTAACAGCAAACCACTGGAGCAAATCACTATCCGTGAAATTGCCACCGCCGCCGGCATTGGCTACAACACATTTTTCCGCCACTACCCAGAGAAAGAGGCTCTGGTTCGAGAGATTGTTAGCGAAGAACTCCGCCAGTTAATTGAACTATCTGTAACCACGCTGGATACCTCTGACACCACCGCCGCGGCACAGGCACTCTGTCAGTTCGTGGCTAATCACGACTCGCTATGGTCCACCTTACTCAACGGTGGCGCTGCCAACACACTACGCGATGAATTTATCCGTCTGCTACGGGAAACCGCGCCAAGCAGAATATCCGGAACAGCGATCCTACCTGCCGACATTGGCATTAAGCTCGTTGCCGTCGGCACCTTAGAGCTACTCGCCTGGTGGCTGGAACAAGCTGAACGGCTACCAATGGAGCAACTAGCAAAAATATACGAACAACTCGTGATAACTCCGGTGGTAGGTGCCTATATGGATTGATCACCGGTGAATAGTGGGAACGCGTCATTTCGATACTGCGAATTCATGCCTTCCCCATCCAACTTAACCTAAAACGCCAGCCGCAGAACCGCTGCATCTGACAAATAGAGCATAGGTACCTAAATGAATAACAGCACGAATACCACGCCGGATCATGTATCGGAAGCATTGATATGGCCACACAAGCTGGACGACTTTACCTCCGAGGGAAACGACCCCTATCTTGCCGCTGCGCGCCTGCACGAGCTTGATGGCCCCGGGATTATCTGGGCAAATGAAGCCTCACTGGGCAAACCCGGCTGGGTTCTTACTCGCCACGAACTGATTCGCGAGGCCTATCTGGACGTCGAACATTTTTCCAGTACGCGTAACGCAAATACCGGTGAAACCCTTGGCCAGGATATGGTCAGAATGATACCCGTGGAGATAGACCCACCAGAGCATCAGCACTACCGATCAATCCTCAACCCGCTTTTTACGCCCAAACATGTTCTGCAATACGGCGATATGGTGCAGAAAACCTGTGACCGACTGATCAACGAAATTCCAGACCCAGCCAAATGTGAGTTTATTGGCGATTTTGCTGAACAATTCCCCAACTCCATATTTCTTTCCCTGGTAGGGTTGCCCCAGGAAGAGCTGCCTCAATTCCTGGCCTGGGAGCGGCAGCTGCTTCGCTCGGGCACCGAGGCTGACTACGAAAAGTCCACAGAAGCGGCTGGCCTCATCTGTAAATACCTCTACGGGTTCATTATGAAAGAAAAACAGAACCCAAATCGAACCGAATTTATTAACACCCTGATTAACGGTTCTGTCGAGGGGCGCGCATTAAACGACAATGAAATATTGGGTTATCTATTCCTGTTTTATGTCGCCGGCCTCGACACCGTGTACAGCACACTCGGTTGGATATTTCGCCACCTCGCCATGGATCAAACATTGCAGGATCACCTGCGCAGTCACCCTGAGGATATATCCAAAGCTGTGGAGGAATTCACCCGAGCCTTCGCCGTGCCAGCTCCACACCGCAGAGTTGCTAAAGACTTTGAATTCCACGGCGTAAAAATGCGCAAAGATGATGTGGTCTTACTGCCTCTCTACCTGGCAGGCCGTGACCCGCGTGTTTTTGAGAACCCCCATACCATCGATATACATCGCAGCACCCGACATTTGGCCTTTGCCACGGGTCCACATATGTGTCTGGGTATTCATCTCGCCAAACGGGAGCTGCGCATTGCGCTGGAGTCGTTCCTCTCCCGCTTCAAATCGATTCACCTGAAACCCGGTAAACCTTACCAATACCACGTCGGCGGTGTGCTAGGTGTCGATCGACTGGATCTCGAGTTAGTGCCTGCGAATTAAAAGCCGGTGCTAAAGTGATAAAACTGAGGAGACGGAGCATTAGCTTATGAACGATATTTCCTACGATGGCCGCGTTGTTATCGTCACTGGTGCTGGTGGCGGGCTCGGCCGCACTTACGCTCTGGATATAGCCCGGCGCGGTGGCGCTGTTGTAGTCAATGACCTCGGTGGCGCGGTGGAAGGCGGTAGCGGCGATGCAAGCATGGCTGAAGCTGTGGTTGCCGACATTACCACCCAAGGCGGGCGGGCCGTAGCTAGTCACGCCAGCGTTGACTGCCGCGAGGGAGCACAACGTATTGTGCAAACGGCTATGCAACATTATGGCCGTATCGATGCCATCATCAATAATGCCGGTAATATGCGCTTGGCACCTTTTGAAGATCTCACCGAAGCTGACCTGCAATCATTGCTCTCAGTGCATCTGGGTGGTGCTTTCAATATCACCCAGGCGGCATGGCCGCAGATGAAAGCACAGGGTTATGGCCGGGTACTGTTCACAGCCTCCAGTGCCGGTCTGTATGGCGATGCCATGTATGCCTGCTACGGTTCGGCCAAGGCCGGGCTGGTTGGCTTGATGAACGTTCTCGCCAGTGAGGGTGAAAGCCATGGCATCATGTGCAATACCCTGATGCCCAATGCAATCAGCCGCATGACTGACAATGTAGTAGCCCGCATGGCTGAACTATCGGGTTCAAGCACGACAAAAGAAGCCCATGACAAAGCAGCGGCACAAATGACTATGGCCGGCAATTCTATGAGCCCTGAATTCAGCACAGGTCTCGCGGTGTATTTGGCCAGTGAGGCTTGCACTTCGACCAAGGGTATTTACTCTTCCTGTGCCGGGCGCATGGCGCGGGTAATTATTGGTGCCAGTGACGGCTGGCACGGCTCACGCGAAACCCCGGCCAGTGCCGAGGATATCGCCGAGCACATTACGAAAATTAACGACCTTTCCAACGGTGTACATATACCTGCCAGTCCGGCGGACGAATTCCGCATCGTACTGGAGCGACCGAAACCCTCCGTCGAAACTCAAGCAGTCACTGATAACCGTCACTAATAAAGAGAACCTGGACAATGCAAAATCTTGCTGGAAAAACCGCGATCATCACCGGCGGGGCTTCGGGCATCGGCCTCGGTATCAGCCGTGCTTTACTAGCTGCAGGTATGAATGTTGCCATCGGCGACGTACAGGAAGATGCCTTGCTGTCAGCAGCAGAAACACTGGGAGCTTCGGATCGTCTGCTCACCGGACGCCTGGACGTAACTGACAGAGAGGCATTTGCCGCCTTCGCCGATGAGGTGGAGGCACGCTTTGGTAATATTCATTTACTCGCCAATAACGCTGGAGTGGTAGTGTCTGGTCCTATTGAGCAGGCCAGCTTTAGTGACTGGGACTGGGTAATAGATGTCAACCTAAAAGGGACCGTGAACGGCATCGTCACTGTGCTACCGCGTATTCTCGCTCACGGCGACGGCGGGCATATCCTCAATACAGCCTCCACTTCAGGATTATTACCCCACCCCGGGGCCGCCATCTACGTCACTACCAAATCCGCACTAATAGGCATGACCGAAGCTATGCGTCCTGAGCTGGAACCACAGGCTGTCGTTGTCAGCGTGCTCTGCCCTGGCCCAGTACAGTCTCGCATCAGCGACTCCGGCCGCAATCGCCCGGCTGGCTATACCGGCTCTGGCTATCAGCCGGCCTCATCTGCAAGCGATGCGAGCGAACAACAGCTCGCCGCTGCCGAGAAGCTTATGATGACAGCCGACGAAGTCGGAATCATAGTCCGCGAGGGTATTGAACAGGATCTTCTATACATCATCACCCACTCCGAATACGCCGATGGGTTGGAGGAACGCGCAGCAGCCATCCAGCAAGCGCTTCCCAGGCGACCAGAAAGTGAAGCACTGAAACAGATGATGGGAGTCACTATGCGTAACCCCGCACTTACAGCAGAAATCGAGCGTCAAAAGAGACACTGAAGTTCACTTTTCACTCGCCCCAATAATCAGTAACAGAAAGGGACAGGAAGCTATGACCAACAATAACGAAGAGATTTTACGCCGCTTTGCCGCACTCTGGGCAAGTCGTGAGGCAGAAGCTATGGCCGAATGTTTTGCAGCGGACGGAGTTTACGACAACGTACCAGAGCAAAAACCTTTGCAGGGCAGAGCGGCTATTCTCGACTGGTTAACTATGTGCTTCCAGCATCTCACCCGGATCGACGTGGAATTCACTCATATTGCCAGCAACGGAGAATGGGTTCTCAGTGAACGCATCGATACTCATGTGATGGGCGACAAGCATATGCCTTTACCAGTGATGAACGCCTGTCGCATCGTCAATGGCAAAATTGTGATGTTCCGTGATTATTATGACCGCGTTACCGTCAAAGCATTAGGCATGGGATAAAAGACATAATAATCAGAATAACTTGAACACAGCTGCTGACTTTCAGACAGGGGCTTTCAAGCTACGGTTAATCTGTTATATTTCCATGGCACTCAAAGTGCTCGGCACTTCAATCAGCATTACTGAATAGAGCCGGCCCTACTACCACTACTGCAGGGAGTGCTTTGAGTACAAGGATGTAGATAATCACTAGCTAAAAACGCATAACACAGGGAGAGAATTATGCAGCCATTAACACCCTCCGTTTTCTTTACTCTCGGCAAGCTTAACCGCCGCATCAAAGTACTATTGTTAGCAGCTTTGCTGATCAACCTGCCTAACTCAGGATTCGCCGGGATTATCCCCGGTGACCTGATTATTACCGAAGTCATGGCCAACCCTGCCAATGTCAGCGACAGCAATGGTGAATGGTTTGAGATTTACAACGCCAGTTCGGATTCTGTCGGGCTGAATGGTCTGCAGATTCGTGACAATGGAGCCAACAGCCATATCCTTAATAGTGCAAGTCCTTTATTGTTGGAACCGGGAGAGTATTTTGTTCTTGGACGTGAAGTCGATAGCAGTAAAAACGGTGGCTATACTCCGGACTATCACTACAATGGCTTTGCACTCAGCAACAGTTCAGACGAGATAATTCTGCAGCTGGGCACCACGATTATTGATAGCCTGTTATACAACGATAGGAATATTTTTGGTGTAGCAGGCCATAGCGCCAGTTTCTTTGAAGGCCTCTTTACGCTAACACCTAACCACTTTAGTTATGGTTTAGGGGATATCGGTACACCCGGCAGCGAGACATTTCCGATGACATCGGCAGTAACCAGCGTCCCGGCGCCTTCATCCCTGCCGCTGCTCGCTTGTGGCTTATTATTAGCTCGGCATGTATTTAGCCGAATGAATAAGCGGCGCATGGACGCTCCGTCGCAGCAAAAACACTGCTTAGCCTAACTGCGCAATCGCCCGGCCCGAATCTCCTACCAGGGCCGGGCCCTGGTAGATAAAGCCACTGTAAATCTGTACCAACGCTGCACCAGCAGCAATTTTATCCGCCGCATCCTGAGCATTAAGTATTCCACCCACGCCAATAATCGGCAGATCACCTTCCAGCGCTTGCGCTAATTGACGGATCACTTCCGTCGAACGATCCGTGAGTGGCGCGCCACTTAAGCCACCGGTTTCAGTCCCATGCGGTAAATGCGCCACAGCGTCGCGCTCAATGGTGGTATTGGTGGCAATCACGGCATCAATGTTATGTTTACGGAAAGCGGCCGCCACTTTTTGTAAATCATCCAACGCCATGTCTGGTGCAATTTTTACTGCCAAGGGCACATATTTACTGTGTTTGTCGGCTAACCGTGCTTGCTCCTGCTTTAGCTGTGATAGCAAAGCCTCCAAGGGCTCACCAAACTGTAAATCCCGCAGCCCTGGAGTATTCGGGGAAGACAGGTTCACCGTTATATAGCTTGCATAGGGGTAAACCTTGCGCATACAGATCAGATAATCGTCTACCGCTTTTTCTGCAGGAGTATCTTTATTCTTGCCAATATTGATACCCAGCACGCCCCTGAATTGGCAGCGTTGTACTTGCTTTACCAGGTAATCCACCCCCTGATTATTAAAACCCATTCGATTAATAATGGCCTTGGCTTCTGGCAACCGAAACAGCCGAGGCTGCGGATTTCCCGGCTGACCGACTGGTGTAACGGTTCCCACTTCGACAAAACCAAAACCCAAGGCCGCCAGGCCGTCGATATAATCGGCATTTTTATCCAAACCCGCCGCCAAACCGACGCGGTTGGGAAAATGTATCCCCATCACATCTACTGCATCTGCTGGTGGACGGTCTGCCACCAGCCCACTTAACCTCAACTTTTGCAATAGCTTGAGGGAGCCCAAGGCCAAATAGTGAGAGGGTTCTGTGGGCAAACAGAATAATAATCGTCGCAACAACTGGTACATGGGAATCTCGCGGCCAGAAAAAGGGCGAGGATAAACCATTGAAGGTGTGGAGGGAATGGTGCCCCCGATTATAGCTGACGAATCGAGGTGAATTTTCCCGTCTGATCGAAGCTGATCTCAAAGCTGCCACTAACCCCCTGACGGGTTACATAGCGCTGTAAAATACTTGCCGGAAATTTAACACTGCGAAAATCCCTGCTGCGGGTATAAACCACCGCACCAGGGAATTGGTAGTGTTTTAGATACTCATCTGCGGTGATGCGCACATCAACGATAAGGGAATGCATAGTGCCAGTCTAATCACTAAATAGTAGTTCTGAATTCTACCAACAATCCCCTGTTTCGTCTGCCAGGAGCCTTCCATTATCAAGCTTCAGAAACCTCACCATACTTACTGATCTGCGCCATGTCTAACAACTCCCGTATGGCGACAGAATACATCGCAAAGTCCTGAGTTTCACTGGCATGCAATTCTGCCAGCATACCGCGCCAACGTTCGATCAACTGACTCTGCTGCTCCATCCAGTGATCAATACAGGTGCTCATATCCTTGCCTACAGAAATATGGCGCATCGCGCCCTCGGTCAGAGTGCGCAGTTGCCACTCCAGATCATCACGATAAGATTCCCGCGCCATCGCCTGCCAGTAATTATCGATTTTCAGGTCGGATATCTGCTGGGCAAACCAGTTGAGATCCAGACGCTCGGAGAGATGGAAGAACAATTCCGCCACCTGCTCTTCTGGAACTTTCAAAGTTTGCGAAGCATCGATAATACTGAGGAAGGGATACAGCTCGCGAATACTCGCCAGGCTGGCTGCCAGCGACTCTGGCACACCATCATCAACATACATACTCTGTAAAGTACTGCGGGCATTGGCAAGATTTTCCGGTAAAAGATCCGCTAATTTTTCCCGCAGTCGCTCCACGGCAGGTTTAAAGCTTGTGACTTCCACCGAAGGCTCAATCAAGCCGCGGCGATTACGAATAAACCAGCGACTGCCCCGTCGCACCAGACGCATTAACTCCGCCATCATTTTCATTTGCTGCTCGGAGCTTAGCTGATAGTCCAGGGTTTCAATCTGGCCCCACAGCTCTGGCATACCAAACACATCGCGCGAAGTAATATAAGCCCGTACCATATTATTGTAATCGGCGCCCGTCGATTGCGTGATCCGGTCCACATAGGTTATGCCCATGTGGTTAACCATATCGTTTGCCACCTGCGTGGCGATGATCTCCTTGCGCAGACGGTGGCTATAAATTTCCTGATTAAAATCGGCACGCAGACGCTGCGGAAAAGCGGTTTCCATTGCAGCTGAAATATATTTGTCTTCCGTTATCGAGGTGTTGGCTAACTGTTCCTTCATCTGTGATTTAACGTAGGAAATCAATACCGCCAGTTCAGGGCGGGTTAAACCTTTGCCATTGCCCTTGCGCTCCAGCAATACATCATCATCAGGCAGGAACTCCAACTGCCGATTGAGCTTACCAGAGGCCTCCATCGCATGAATTAAACGCCTGTACTCGCCGGAGCGGAACAGAGCCTCGCGCTCGGCCAGACTGATAGCCTGAGTCTGACGATAATTATTATCCAACACCAATTCAGCAACCTGCTCAGTCATGGACCCCAGCAGACTGTTACGTTGTTTCTCGGTCATATCGCCGTTGGCCATCACACCATTTAGCAAGATTTTGATATTCACCTCATGGTCCGAGCAATCAACACCGGCAGCGTTATCAATAAAGTCAGTATTGGAACGACCACCCTGCAGAGAAAACTCGATACGGCCCAACTGCGTGACACCCAAATTGCCGCCCTCACCAATCACCTTACAGCGCAACTCACCGCCATTGACCCGAAGTGAATCGTTAGCCTTATCCCCCACATCGGCATGGGATTCGGATTTTGACTTCACGTAGGTCCCAATACCTCCGTTCCACAGAAGATCTACCGGTGCTTTTAGAATCGCATGGATCAGTTCATTGGGCGTCAACTTATCGGCCTCAATATCAAAGCGCTGTTTCATCTCTGGAGAAATCGCGATCGACTTGGCAGCACGTTTAAAAATACCCCCACCCTTGGAGATCAGACTGCTTTCGTAGTCTTCCCAACTGGAGCGAGGCAAATCAAACAGGCGCTTGCGCTCGACAAAACTTTTTGCGGAATCAGGATTGGGGTCGATAAAAATATGTAAATGGTTAAAGGCACAAACCAACTGAATATGTTCCGACAACAACATGCCGTTACCGAATACATCACCGGCCATATCGCCAATACCCACGACGGTAAAATCGGTATCCTGTACATTAACGCCCAACTCGCGAAAGTGGCGTTGTACCGATACCCAGGCGCCCTTGGCAGTAATACCCATCTTTTTATGGTCATAGCCGACACTGCCACCGGAGGCAAAGGCATCACCTAGCCAAAAGCCGTGATTAATTGCCAGTTCGTTGGCTATATCAGAAAAGGTAGCGGTCCCTTTATCCGCCGCCACCACCAAATAACTGTCATCCTCATCTTTGCGTATCACGGCCTGGGGCGGCACCACTTTGCCATCAACCAGATTGTCAGTAATATCCAGTAAGCCCTGAATAAAGGTTTTATAACAGCGAATCGCCTCCTGCTGAATCTCTTCGCGGCTGCCGCTGTTTGGTAATTGACGAGGCACAAAGCCACCTTTGGCACCGGTCGGTACGATCACCGCATTTTTTACCTGCTGAGCTTTCACTAACCCTAACACTTCAGTACGAAAATCCTCCTGCCGATCCGACCAGCGTAAACCACCGCGCGCCACTTTACCGCCTCGTAAATGCACACCTTCAACCCAGGGCGAGTACACGAAGATCTCAAACATAGGAACCGGCAGCGGCATTTCGGGGATTTGCGAGGGCGATAGTTTGAAGGAAAAATAATTTTTCAGCTCGCCATTATTATCAGGCTGAAAGTAATTAGTCCTTAGCGTAGCTTTGATCAGCGCCAGATACTGACGAATGATTCGGTCTTCGCCCAGGTTTTCTACACTGTCTAGCGCCTCGATGATGCTTTGGTAAACCTCTTCTTCCTGCTGCTGCCGTTTTTTGTCCGTATTGCTATCTGAGCTGTCAAAACGCAACCTGAACAACTCGACAATGTTGGCTGTAATCGACAAATGATGGGTTAAGGTTTCGGCAATATAATCGCCGGTAAAACTGAACTGAATCTGCTTCATATAGCGGGCATAGGCACGCAACATGGCAATTTCTCGCCAGCCCAGCTCCGCCCCAAGAATCAGCTTATTAAAGGCATCACTCTCCGCATCACCGTGCCAGATACGCTGAAAGGCTTCCTGAAAAACCGCATCGGCCTTGGCAATATCAATGGTTTTACCAAGCGCATAGTTCAGGGTAAATTCATGTACCCAGACGCTTTTAATTCCATCTGCGATTTTGCGCTTAATGCCGTAGGGGTGTTCACTAACGACTCTTAAACCGAGATTTTCCAACACCGGCATCACATCTGAGAGTGGTAGAGGCGCATTGAGATGAAACAGGCGAAAACGAATATCATTATCCTTTTCGCCCAGCTTGCGATAAAAACTCATCGCAATCTGTTCGCTACTGTTCAGATCAGTGATCTTTTTAATATCGTCGATGGCTGCTCGAGGCTCAAAGTCGTCCATATAACCGGGACTAAAAGCATCGCCATATTCCTCTGTCAGTTTGGCTCCCTGCTCTTCGCCAAACTCTTCCACTAAATATTTTTGTAGATGCTCTTTCCAGGACATGGTCACTTGAATGACTTCCTCTTCCAGGTCGTTGATATCGACATCACCAGAGTGTTCGGGATCGACCCGCAACACAAAATGGGTGCGAGTCAATACGGATTCGGAGAAAAAGGTGGTGAACTCGGCCTCTTTGGCACCGAAGGCATCACATAAAATTTGTTGAATTTTTTCTCTGAGCTCAGTGCGATAAATATCGCGGGGGGTATATACCAGGCAATTCACGAACTTGCGATAATTATCACGCCGTACAAACAGTCTTACCTTGCGTCGCTCTTGAATCTGGTTCACTTCCATCGTGGTGCTGAACAACTCATCCACGCTACTCTGGAACAATTCATCGCGAGGGAAAACATCCAACACTCTGGCTAAATCTTTGCCGGCATGGTCCTTAATATCCAATGCCGAGCGATCCATCACATCGGCCACTTTCTTACGAATAATAGGAATGGCTGTTGGCGTCAGGGTATATACCTTGGAGGTAAACAAACCTAGAAAGCGATGTTTGCCAATAATTCGCCCTTCCTTGTCAAAACGGCGCACCAGTACATAGTCGGGATAAACCAAGCGATGCACCCGGGAGCGGTGGGATGACTTGGCAAATAGAATAGGCTGTTGCAGTAACTGATCATCGCTTTTTGCGGCTTTGAGCGCACGGTTAAACTCTTCTACCCCTAAGGAGTTGCGTTTTTTAAGCAAACCCAGTGCAGAATCTTTCACACGGTAAGCCTGCCCTCTCTTATCAATCGCCAGTTCCTCATAGCCCAGAAAGGTAAAATAGCCAGCCCGCATCCACTCTATAAAGGCACTGAGTTCATCGCGATCGACTTTACGCTTGCTGGGTAGTTTGACAATTTCTTCCAGAATCTCACCAGCCTTGTCAGTCATAGGCTTAAAATCATCAACCACCATGGCAACTTCAACCAATACATCCTGCAGGCTCTGCCTGATAGCATCCAGTTCAGCAGGCTCGGTACAACGGCTAATCTCAATATGCAGCAATGCCTCCTCACCCAGCGTGCAACCCGCCGGAGGTTTAAGCACCGAGCGCGGCGGTAGCAATTCCAGCAACTTGCCATCAGTATCGCGGACAATAGAGAGAATCGAGCTATGAATGGAATGAATAGTGATATTGCGCCGGTTCAACTCGCCTCTGACAGAATCCGTTATAAAGGGCATGTTGCGCGAGATAAGAGCCACTACCGTATGGCCAAGTTGCCAGCCGTGCTTTTGATAGACCGGGTTAAAAACGCGAATTTTGGGTTGTGTCAGATCATGCTGCTGAATAAAGGACCAGCTGCCGTAGGTGGCACCGTAGATATCAGAAATTTCACGGCCTTTTAAATCGTCGGTGTGGTAGCCACTGTAAAACTGGCGACAAAACTCCTGTACCTCCGCGACCTCTTCTCCGCTCAATTTTTCAGCTATTTCTTGTTGCACTTGACCTAACAGACGGTCCATGCCCTGTTTCAAGCTCATAGTATTAACACCTCAGTCGATGTTAAGGTTATTGATCTAACCGTGGAATTGTTTGAAAAGAGGTTCTCAGGCAGACATTAACGGAACCTCATTCCCCCATAAAAAAGCTTAGCTTAAGCTACCGATTTTGTTAGAAATTTGTACAATGCAGCGTCGATGGAACTTGCTTGCGGGATACTGTCCAAGACAGCGTGATTGCAACATCCCCCTGAGAGGGTTTCTTGACTGGGGTTTACCCTAATCGTCCGACAAGCAGATAACTTCTACTGCCTTGTTGTACTTAGATAGTCGTTAATTAGCAAATAGCCAATATAAAAGACAAAAATGAGCGCACAGAATTCAATTTCCGTATTAAACAGCTGGCTGCAGAGCCAGATCATTGGTCAAGAACAGTTGGTACAAAGATTATTGATTGCCATGTTAGCCGATGGGCATCTGTTGGTAGAGGGCGCGCCCGGGCTGGCCAAAACCAAGGCCATTAAAACCCTGGCCGATGGCATTGAGGGGGACTTTCACCGTATTCAGTTCACTCCTGACCTGTTACCGGGCGATGTCACCGGCACCGATATTTTCCGGCCGGAAGATGGCAGCTTCCAGTTTCAGCAGGGGCCAATTTTCCATAACCTGGTGCTGGCTGATGAAATCAACCGGGCACCGGCCAAGGTTCAGTCGGCTTTGCTGGAGGCCATGGCCGAGCGCCAGATCAGCGTCGGCAAAACCACTTACCCGCTGCCCGAACTGTTTCTGGTGATGGCCACTCAAAACCCCATCGAGCAGGAGGGCACCTACCCACTACCCGAAGCACAACTGGATCGCTTTCTGATGCATGTGCGGGTGGATTACCCCAGCGCCGATGCCGAGCGCAAAATATTACAATTGGTCCGCAGCGAATCAATTGCACAAGATGCAGCAACGCCTCCACCCCAGCCGGTTCCCCAGGCTGAGATTTTTGCCGCGCGGCAGCAGTTATTGACCTTACACATGGCACCCGCCGTGGAGGAATATATTGTGCAGTTGGTGATGGCCACTCGCCAACCTGAACGCTACAGCCAGCAGCTTGCCAGCTGGATTGAGTTTGGCGCCAGCCCTCGCGGCACGATCGCCCTGGATAGTTGCGCACGCGCCCATGCCTGGTTACAGGGCAAGGACTTTGTCAGCCCCGACGATGTTCAGGCCATTGCCGCCGATGTTCTGCGCCACCGCCTGCTGCTCAGTTTCGAAGCAGAAGCCAACGGCGTTAGCGCCGATCAAGTTATTGATGAACTTTTGCAACAGGTTCCGGTTGGATAATTAGGTCATACCCAGTGAACTGGCGATTTGAAGATTGATTTCGAACCACCTATCGCTATCGCTGATGTCCCCAAAAGCGTGTTCAGAGCAAGAGCTTAATGACTAACCAGCACAGCAACAAACAACTGGCCTTTACTCCCAGCGGTGCCTACATCGAGCTGGATGACTTGATAGCCGCCCGCTTTGCCGCCAAGGATTTAAAACTACAACAGCGCCGTAAGGCTCTGAGCCTGCTTGCAGGCCCGAATAAAACCAATTTTCGGGGCCGCGGCCTCGATTTCGCCGAGGTGCGAGCCTATCAGCCGGGTGACGATATCCGCTCCATCGATTGGCGCGTCACCGCCCGCAGTGGCAAAGCCTATACCAAATTATTTCAGGAGGAACGCGAGCGCCCGGTGCTGGTTGCCGTCGATCAACGCCAGCCCATGTTTTTTGGCAGTCATACCTGCTTTAAATCCGTCACTGCCTGCTATCTGGGCGCGCTGATCGCCTGGTCTGGCCTACAGGATAATGACCGGGTCGGTGGTCTGGTATTCGGCAATCAGGGCCATCAGGAAATAAGACCCCGGCGCAGTCGTCAGTCTGCACTGGCGCTAATCCAACTGATGCACAGCTATAATCAGCAACTGCACCGCAACTCCGGCGTGGAGCTGTCCACTGGTGAGAGTTTAGAGCAGGCGCTGGTTGAGTTGCGTCGCATTGCCAGACCCGGCACTGCGATCTATCTGATCAGCGACTTTGCCGGTTTTAGCGACGCTCGCTGTAACCAACAACTCCACCAGCTGGCACGTCACTGTGAGCTGACGGCCCTGGTGGTTACTGACCCGATGGAACTGCAACTGCCACCACCAGGACAATACACCGTCACCAACGGCCAGCAGCGTCAGCAAATCCATACCGGTGGTAAAGCCCTGCGTCAGCACTATGCTCAGCAGTGCCAGTTAAAACAGCAGCAACTACAGCAGGCCATGAGCCAGCGGGGCATCCCCTTAATCCAAATCAGCACCGAACAACCACCTTTGCAAAAATTACTGCAGTACTATGGACTGGGGACAAATAGAATTCCCACCCGCGCAGCTGCTACATCGTTCTCCGGGCACAGGAATAACAGTAATGCCTGAGCAGGATCCATTGGCACAACTGCGAGATATACACTTACCGGAGGCCATAGGGTTCTGGCCGCCTGCGCCCGGCTGGTGGCTGCTGGCGATATTACTACTTGCCCTACTGTGCTACGGATACCTGACACTGCGCCGTCGGCAACAGCGCAATCGCTATCGTAAACTTGCATTGGCCGAATTAGTATCGCTGCAGAAGCTGGATTCCAATAGCGAATATCTAAAGCAAGTGAATCAACTGCTGAAAAAAACCGCCATCGCGGCCCAGCCTGCTTTGCCGGTGGCGGGTTTATCCGGTCAGCCTTGGTTGAATTTTTTGGATGTAACAGGTAGCACCACCGGTTTTAGTCAGGGCGCCGGGCAGGTGTTGGCTACGGGGCCTTATAGCAATCCCGATGCAGTTAAAGACACCGACCGCATAAGCCTGCACCTGCTTTGTCAGCAATGGATCAAACAGCACCAAGTAACCTCGGAACGCACCGAGCAACTAAAGGATACCGCTGTTAATTCAGCCCACATCTTATCCACCACAAGCTTATCCGCTCCTCCCTTGCCTGGCCCCCCGGTATCTGATCCAACGTTAAAAGAAGGGGTGAATTAATATGCTGACCTTTGAGTTCCCCTGGATTATCTGGCTATTACCCCTGCCTGCTTTGGCATATTGGCTATTACCCAAGGCCAAACAGGAACAAGCGGCAGTTCGAGTTCCCTTTTACCAGGAACTCAGCGAAATCGGCGACCAAACCGGTGGCACCGCAGTCCGCAAAAAACTGCGCCTGACCTCACTGGTTATCATCTGGCTATGTCTGCTGGCCGCCGCCTCTGGTCCCAACTGGATCGGCGATCCGATCACTCTGCCCGCCAGCGGTCGAGATTTACTGCTGGCCGTTGATCTCTCCGGCAGCATGAAGATTGAAGATATGCAGGTGCAGGACGAGCAGGTCTCCCGCATTATTGCAGTAAAAGCGGTCCTCAATGATTTTATCCAACGCCGCCGTGGTGACCGTATCGGCTTAGTCCTCTTCGGCACCCAGGCCTACGTACAGGCACCTCTGACTTTTGACCGCGATACGGTTCAGCGCTTTATGAGGGAATCGCAAATCGGTTTTGCCGGAGAAGAACAAACCGCCATTGGGGACGCTATCGGCTTATCGGTAAAACGGCTACGCGAACGCCCCGGTGATCGTCACGTGATGATTTTACTCACCGACGGCCAGAACAATGGCGGCGAAGTGCAACCCATTCCCGCCGCCAAACTTGCCGCTGACAATAATATTACGATCTACACCATCGGTGTGGGTGCGGATGAATTGCGTATACCCGGTATTTTTGGCAGTAACCTTGGCGCCCGCAGAGTCAATCCCTCGGCCGATCTTGATGAAAAAACCTTAAAAGAAATTGCCAGCCTTACCGGCGGCCAATACTTCCGTGCCAGAAACCCGGAACAGTTAATGCAGATTTACCAAATCCTGGATGAGCTGGAACCTATTGAAGACAAGCAACAGACCTTCCGCCCGCAAAAAAGCCTGTTTTATTGGCCTTTGGCAATAGCCCTGCTGATTAGTGCTCTCATTGCTTTGAGTTTTCTACCCTGGAGGCAGGGGTGGGCCAATATACGCCAAAGCATATCAGGCCGCTCCGTTGATTCAGCCGTCGGGGGTAATCAACCATGATCACGGAGCTGACATTTTCTCAGGCGCTGGCACAGTTTCACTTTCTCCGGCCACTGTGGCTATTAGCGATTTTGCCCGCGGTACTATTGATCATGTATTTTTGGCGACAAAAAAGCAGTGCCGCCAATTGGCGTGGCGCAATCAATGAAAGCCTGCTGAGTCATTTAATTGAAGGGGGCAGCAATAAATCCCATCGCTGGCCGTGGCTGGTTCTACTACTTGCCTGGCTACTGAGTGCAGTCTCTATGGCAGGGCCGACCTGGCAAAAAATGCCGCAGCCCGTGGTGCAAAAACAGGACGCTCTAGTCATTGTGTTAGACCTGTCACTCTCCATGCTGGTAGAGGATGTTAAACCCTCACGCCTGGTTCGGGCGAGGCATAAGATTCTGGATATATTGGCCCAGCGGGAGGAGGGCCTAACGGGTCTAATCGCTTATTCCGGCGATGCCCATGTGGTATCGCCACTGACCGACGACACCGGCACCATTGCCAACCTCACTCCTGCCCTCTCCCCCACCATGATGCCAGTGTTTGGTTCGGCACCTACTGATGCCATCGAACAGGCGCAGCAATTATTCAGCAATTCGGGTATTACTCAGGGCCGTATTTTATTGATCACCGACGCCATCAGTGAAGAAAATCTGGATGAGATCGACGATAGTATCAAGCGTTCAGGGTTTGAATTATCCATTATGGGTATCGGCACCGAAGATGGTGCGCCCATCCCCAGTAAAGAGGGGTTCCTCAAGGATAACGATGGCAATATCGTTGTCCCTAAATTGCCACGCTCAGTATTGGAATCTTTGGCCCGTCGTAATAATGGTCGCTATACCGACGCCAGCCTTAGCGACAAGGATATTGAATTTCTATTAGCGAAAAGTGCAACTGAACTGGACAGCAACACACTGCTGACCGAGCGAGAATTTGATCAGTGGCATGACCGCGGCGCCTGGCTGGCCATACTGTTACTGCCCCTGTCACTGCTAGCCTTCAGGCGCGGTTGGTTGCTGTTGTTACCCCTGTGTATTCTCTTTGACCCACAAACTGCTCACGCTTTAAGTTGGCAGGATTTATGGCAACGGACTGACCAACAGGCTTCTGACATATTGTCTGAGGGGAATGCGGCCGAAGCGGCTGAACAGTTTAATAACCCGGAGTGGAAAGCCAGCGCCCAATACCGCGCCGGTGATTTTGAAGCTGCTGCGCAGAATTTTGCGCAATTTGACTCCGCCAATTCCCACTACAATCGTGGCAATGCTCTGGCCAAAGCCGGCAAACTGGATGAAGCGATAGAAGCCTACAATCAGGCGCTGCAACAACAACCTGATATGGAAGATGCTCAGGCCAATAAAGCACTGGTTGAACAATTAAAGCAGCAACAAGAACAGCAGAGCCAACAATCAGATCAATCCGAAGGCGAACCATCGGAGCAAGATCAACAGGGTCAGTCTGATCAGCAACAGAGCAGTCAACAGCAATCTGGCGAATCCAAATCAGAAGATAGCCAATCGGAGCAGAGTTCATCCGACAATCAAAACCCTGAACGAGATCCATCCCAGCAACAAAGCCCAAACCAGGAAAAGAGTTCAGATCAGGAAAATGCTGATCCAGAAAGCTCTCAAGCTGAACAGCCTCAAGACGAACGATCAGAGCACGCACAAAGTGAACAGGAAGAGTCGCAAAACTCAGCAGAGGCTCAATCCGACTCACAGAGCAGCGAGCCTCCCCCTGAAGAGCAGTCAGCCCAGGCACAATCACAACCCAAGGAATTAAGCCCCGAAGAACAACAACGGCAGCAAGCCATGGAACAGTGGCTGCGTAAAATTCCCGACGATCCTTCTGGCCTACTGCGCCGAAAATTCGATTATGAGTATCGCCTGCGACAACAGCAGGGCAAACAAAATAGAGAGCAACCGCTGTGGTAATGATAAGAACCATCGCCAAATCATTGATTTATCTAACACTATTAATATGCCATTCGACATTGGCTTCCCCGATCGCCAGTGTTGATCGGAGTGTGATCGCTGAAGATGACAGTCTGACCTTTAAAATTCGCGTGACCGATGGCAGTAACTTTAGTAAACCCGACCTGTCACCATTAGAACAGGACTTTCATGTATTAGGCACCAGCCAGAGCAGTCAGCATATGATTCGTAACGGCCAGTCTGAATCCTGGGTGGAGTGGTCTACTGACCTGGTACCAAAACGCAAAGGGCAGCTCACCATTCCACCCATTGACGTCAATGGCGAGAAAACTCAGGCTATCACCATCAATGTTCAACCTAGTCTGCCGATATCAGAGAGTAACCTAAAGCCAGTATTTCTCGAATCTGAAGTAGATGCCAATACGGTCTATGTGCAGCAACAATTGGTTTATACCGTACGAATTTTTCAGTCAATTCAACTCGAAAATATGAATATTTCCGAACCGGATTTTGACAATGCTGCTATTGAGAAATTGAGTCAGAACACTTTTCAACGCCGTATCAAAAACACGCCTTATCGAGTTCATGAATTACGTTATGCCATTTTTCCTCAGCAGGCGGGCGAATTAGTGATTCCCGAATTAGTGTTTACAGCCAGCGAAGCCGTCAGCCGACGCTCCGTTTTCAGCCTGCCGGGACAGGGCAAACCGGTTCGTAAAATGACTGAGCAACACAACATCAAGGTCAAGCCACCACTGGCTACATTCAGAGGTAAAGAGTGGTTGCCTGCACAGTCGCTGGAACTCACTGCCGACTGGAGTCGTGACCCAAAAACCGTTCGGGTTGGTGATTCAATCACCCGCACCATCTCCACTGCGGCAAAAGGATTGCTGGGTTCACAATTGCCACCGATTCTTTTTACCGACCTCGATGGTGCAAAGCTCTACCCGGATCAAGGCTCAACGGAAACTACCGCCACTGACAACGGTGTAATTTCCAGCCGCACAGACAGTGTCGCCATTATTCCAACTCGCGAAGGAACGCTCACCCTACCTGCCATCGAGCTGACCTGGTGGAATGTGACAACACAAAAAATGCAAACGGCGACCGTACCGGCTACAACCTTAACTATTCTTCCTTCGCTGGAACAAAGCCAGGCACCTTTTTCAACGCCAACTATTGACCATGGATTACAGGCACCACTAAACCAACCGCCCTCTAGCAGTTCAACTTTATGGCAGTGGACAACCTTGATTATGGCACTGGGCTGGATCATTACAGCCGCAGCCTGGTGGCTAACAGGTCGAAGTCTGCCACAAAGGCAAAGCTCAGGTGACATCAGCCCAATAGAAAACCTTTCAGAAAAAAAAGCCTTTAAACAGGTAGAGAAACTGTGTCATTCCAATGATGTTGAATCTTTAAGACAGGCACTGATTCAATGGGCTGCTTGCCTTTGGCCGCAGGAACCCGTCCATAGTCTACAGGATATTCGGCGACTGGCTCAGCAAACTGCTCAGTCGGCTGTTCAAGAAAAAGAGGCAAAAAATATCAATATGTTATTGCTACAACTGGATAACAAACTGTATGGAAATGATAGCCATGCGGATTGGAACGGAGAAAATCTATTGGCTGTTTTAAAGCCATTTCAGCAACATCGCTCCCAAACTAACGCAACCACTCAGCCAGCAGAAAAGCTTCCACCACTCTATCAAACCTGAGTGGTGGGTTCTTATTTTAGAGGCACACTGTTTAGAGAAAAAAGTTTAAAGGAACAAATAATGCGGAGAAGTACAGAATTAGGCCGAAGTGTGTAGACCACACTCACGACCATCTTCAACCTTGGTGGGATCAAAATAGTGACGGCAGCTAGGCAGCTCATACTTATCCATATAGTCCTGCACTTGCTCTTCGCTCCAGTAGAAGAAAGGCGCCACTTTTAAAATACCGCGACTGTCATAGGATAAAATATCTAATCCCTTTCTGAACTCAGTTTCCTCGCGGCGAATACCACTGACCCAAACCTCTGGCTGCAGATCATCCAGTGCTTTCTGGAAAGGTTCCAGTTTGACTTGGCGGGTAAACTCTTCATGCACATCGGGGTCGTCGTCCGGGTGCGGAATACCACCCATAATCGCGTTACGTCGCTCAGCCGTCCACTGGGGAATGTAAATCTGCATATTGGGCTTGAGCCTGTCCATGATAGTTTCTGCCACCCGATAGGTATCCGGTACATTGTAGCCGCTATCAATCCACACCACCGGCACACTCCTGTCCACCTCGGTAATCAGGTGTAACATAGCGGCAGAGTTAGGTGCAAAACTGGTAGTGGCAATCACTCTTTTATCTAAAGCAACTGCCCACTGCACAATCTCCTGTGGTGAGGATTCCTTTAACTGCTGATTTAATGCTTCCAGATCAAGACTCATTGGCTACCATTTCACTATCTGTTGCTGTCAAAAACTGTCCGGTTGCTTTCTATAGACCACAGCAACCCAAACGGGACGCGCAATATAAAGTAAAAGTCTAATAAAATCAAACACTTATAATAATATATTCTAAGCATATAACCAGCAAGACAGGACCTGTTTAACATGTCCATGGAATAGCTTGATCATATTCAGGAAAACCGGAAATCTATTCACTTAGATGGAAGTGATATTCGGTAAACCCGGGAATTTGAATAGAACACCATTTTCACAGGGAGATACAAGCGCTATAAAAGTCGCTTCTGCGCAAAGCTCGAAATCGTGTGAGGAGTGTGCAAAACCAGGGATTTTGCGTACCGACGGTTGTTATAAGGCGTTACCTGTTCTTTTGCAAAGTGCGTCATTCACGCCAAATGACAATCACTCGCCGGATCGGAATAAACGTTTCTGATACAGCGGATAAAATACTTCTTCAGCCCAATGAGGTCTTCGCTCCATTAATCCATAATGCTGTGGCCTGCCTTCAGGGAGATGCAGAGTCCCAAACCACCAGTCAAACACTGACAGAAGTAAACCAAAATTACGGTAGTGCTTGCCGTCTTTGCCATAACCATGGTGAGTATGATGGATACCTGGCGAAACAAATAAGTGCTCCAATAACCGAAATGGTCGACCCAACATTGAATGATTGCGGATGGCATCATCCCAACGAAAATGACAATGAGTGAAAATACCCCAAGCGGAGAACAACAGAATACTCACTCCCGCAGCCTCATAAAACCCCAGATAAAAAGCCAGACTGTGCACCCAGGTCAGAGGGGACACCATCCCCCAAAACAAGTTAATTCGAAAATGAAGTAGAACATTGACGTATTTTGCTGTGTGATGCGTTCTGTGCAGTGGCCAAATCCATCCTAGCCATGGGTTTTGACGTTTAAGGTGTGACCAGCGGTGTACCCAGTAATTACAGAACTCAGCGAGCAGTACAATACCCAGCAATGAAGGCCAGAATGGCCAGCCATTCGCGGAGCCCTTCGCCACCGGCATAATGGCGCCAATAAACAACGCAACCGTTAACGCTAGCAACGGCCTGACCGTGAGGCCAAGTAGAATACATAAACCATTCACCAGATAATCATTGGCACTATAAAGGGCTTTATGACGCCCAGCCAACCACTCCGCCAGCAAAACCAATACTAAAAAACCCATTACCCACAGTTGAGAACTCGCCATAAGATTTGCATTTCCTTCTCATCAAACTTGTGGAAATTCTATGCTCTCAGCTAAAATTCATCTAATGCATTAGTTGAGGTAAATATATGAGCCAAGCGCATACAGAGCTAAAACCCCTTCGCCACGTTGTCGCACTGGCCAAAACCCTCAATTACACCAGGGCAGCCCAGACGCTGAATTTATCTCAGTCTGCTCTGACCCGGAGCATTCAGGCAACAGAGCAGCGCACTCAATTACGCATATTTGATCGCGACCGGGGAGGCGTGCATTTAACCCCTGCAGGAAAGACCTTTGTAGAACGGGCTAGCAGTCTGATCCGTGAAGCAGATGAATTTGACCGGCAAGTACAGCGCTTGGCGGGAGGGACAGAATATGACATTGCTTTTGGTATGGCACCGCTTCCAGCCAAAGCCTTATTGCCTGAGTTGGCCACTGAAGCGTTCGAGGACTTAACAGACTTTCGCTGGCAGGTAGAGATCAATAGCGCACCGGATTTACTACGTATGTTGCTGGACGAGAAAATCGAATTTTTTCTCAGCGCAGAAGAGCAGCTTTCTGACAACGCACCAGTAAAAGCACTAGCACTTGGCAGCTTTCCCCTGACGTTTGTCGTCAGCGCGGGTCATCCTCTATTAATCGCTCCCGACTGTCAGCAGATTTTTCCTGTTGTTTCCGTTGCCGCCATCCAAAATTATCAGAGTTTTCCCGATGCGTTAAAACCACGGCTTAATTATCCGCCGAAGCTAATTATCAACGACTACGCCCTACTCGCTACGATTACCAGTCAAACTAATGCCGTTTGGCCAACTTCCAGCTTTGCCGTATTCGATGAGTTGCAAAATGGTAACCTAGAACAATTAAAAGTAACGGAGGGAGACCATGCATCACAGCTGGATATTGTGATGTATTCGCTGCAAAAGCGCTCTTTATCCCCCGCTGCTTTTCAGCTACAACGGCGTTTTCAGAGTAAAATTCAACAGCTCAAAAAATTCATATAGCCTAACGGGTGTAGCTTCAAGCCTATGTTGTACAGTATTGCATTAAAGATAGAGCCGTCTCATATTTTGTGAAACACGCATTTTTAGCGTGAATTTATTTTATGAGGCGTATTTATTTGCACTGAACGACCGCTCCGGGTCATGAGCGAACGAGCTTCCAAGTTAATTTACACCGTTGCTGTTGTGCCGATAGCGTACCTTAAGTGCCAAGAGGCCTGAACAGAAGCAGATATTAAATAGCGTGTCACTTTTATCGGGTCAACTTCCCACGGTGGACCGTTAAACACTTTTTATGTTTACTTATTGTCACTTCGCTTAGTTTCTGTAATTGTTTCATATAGTGTTTTTAGTGCAATGAAGAAGCATATTACCTTTGAGCAGTTCGTTATTAGCATTAGGCACCATATTCTTTATGAATTTCCACAACTTGAACCCTATAGGACTTATACCACTTATCTATACCGATACGCTGCGCCTTTTGATGTTCGGAGTTATTTTTCCACGCCTGAATAGATTCTAGATTTGGCCAGTAAGAGATTGCTATTTCATTATTTCCTTCAGTGCATGCTGTAAACTCAGTGCAGCCATATTTTGTTAAAGCTAGCCCCCTTAAACGTGATGCCATTTCTGTATATTCATCATCTAAAGAGTTCACTTCTGCTATAAATATTACTGCGTACATGATTTTTCACAATTCCTTTTTTTTCATAACATCTCATTCAACCAACGCCTCAGCGCTCGGCTGCATTGATTTGTCAGCATTAGTTGAACCGCTCGATCCAAGCTCTTCAGTAGCCGACTCTTCTTGTTGCTCAATAAAGCGGGAGAAGTTTTCTTGGCTAATAAATGGATTGATAGTTTTATCTTTGACGCTAATCTCTCGATTAGCAAACAAATTATTCTTATGGGGATGATTGGATAGATTAACTGTTACTGCAGGGCTTTCCTTTGCTAGCTCTTTGATTCTGGCCATACTGGCCATAAACTGCTTGGCGAGATCAGGTTTTTCAAAGTTTGTTCCATGCCCACCTACTACAAAAGCGCGATATAGCTTGTCATTGTCTTTCACGAAGAAGTCGATGGATAGGTCACCCTCTGTATGACCAGGTGTAATATAGAATTTGAAATCAGTATCGCCGACAACAATATTGGAGCTGTCCACAGCGAACGATTCTACAATTGGTGGTAAAAACCTGCCTTCACCTTTGCTTTTCAGAGCTTGTTCTTTGGCTAACTCAAGCGCTTTTTCCGACATTATAACTTTGGAACCAAACAGCGACTGAAGGAATTCTGCGCCACCGACATGGTCGGAATGTCCATGGGTTACAAGAATGTGCGTTACCTTCTTATCATCTAAGCCTAGCTTTTCAAGGTTAGCTGGTATCCACTTGCTATAGGGAAAATCAAGCGTATCTATGATGACCAGACCGGATGATGTTTCGACAACATATGAGGAAACCCACTTGTCTCCGATGTAGTATACGTTGTCAAACATTTTGAATGGCTCAAGGTATCCGTTATCTCCGCTCATTTCTGGCACGTCTTCATTCGCCAATGCATTCATCGAAATAAGAAAAGTTACGATAATAAAAAGTTTATTCATGAAATTTTCCGATTGGCGAGTCAGTATATCACCACAAACAAACTGACCTCCAAAGCAAAATACTCGTATTTTTCGGCCGCTAATTTGTCTAAGTTCATAGTATCGGATGTCCGGCCACGATAGCGACCGACCATATGTGTTTGCTATATTGTGATCTCCTTTATATAGAATTTAGCATCAATCTCGACATCTTGTTTTTGACAGTTACAGTCACTTATATAAGAGAAGCCATTTTTCAGCAAAACCCGTTGTGACCCGATATTTTCAGGTATGACTTTTGCGACTATTTTTGAGGTAGCAGGAAAATTTGGTAGCGATAACATCATTGAAAGTGCCTCGCTGCAAAACCCTTGCCCCCAGTAGCTTTTGCCAAGCCAATAACCGACCTCAAGCTCTGAATCGGAATTAACCCAATAAGAGATACAACCAACTACAACTGAATTTACTTCTATAGCAAACGAGCTTCGATCATTACGCTCTATCCATTCGATAGCATGTTGCTCAGAATATGGGAATGGAATGTTCGATGTCCATTTTGATATTTCTTCATCTTGCAGTAATTCAGTCACTCTCGCTGCATCGTTCAGATTAAAAGTACGAAGATTCATTACTCTTCTTAGCAACATGGCGGTTGAATATATGAATCCTGAGGCTTGTAAATTAGTTTTAAGTCGTTTTCGAACGATGTTAGGAAAAATTGGCAGAGTGTGCTTAGAAGTCAGGAACATTACTCAGCATCAGCCGAGCCAAATACTGTCGTCCGGTTTCTACCACCTTCCTTGGACTGGTAAAGCGCCTTGTCGGCATTATTAAGCCAGCTGCTGGACTGTTTGGTTGACTCATCCATTTTGGCGATACCAAGGCTGATGGTAAATTTGACCTCAACACCGTGCGCGCTGACGGTGGCTTCTTCAATGGTTTTTCTCAACCGCTCACAGTAATTAAACGCACCCGCTATGTCAGTTTCTGGCAGGATAACCGCAAATTCTTCTCCACCGTAGCGGCCACAAATATCTACCTCGCGGGAGTTTTTCTGCGTTAATCGCGATACGGTTCGAATAGCCTCATCGCCAACCTGATGGCCGTAATCATCATTGATTCGTTTGAAGTGATCGATATCAAACATCACCACTGTAGCTGGATTCCCCGTGCGTTTGCAGCGAGTAAACTCTTCGTTCAGACGCTCCTCCCAGTAGCCTCGATTCCACAAAGCAGTCAGTCGATCCGTTCGACTTAACTTGAGCAGGTCATCTTTGGCCTGTTCCAGCTTGGAACGGGTGACGGCACTCTCGGTTACGTCGTACACAATAATACCGACTTTTTCGACTTCGTCGGCGGCGGAGCGTAAAGGAACAAAGGTGGTGTTTTGATACATCAAATAGGTTTCATGATGTATGGGCAAATTCAGAAAAAAATCAAAAACGTTATCGCGCTGTTCCCAAGTAGTGTAAACCGGTATCCCCAAATCAAATACGGAGTGCACTTTGCGCTTGAACCACTCATCTTCCAGATAGGGGAATAGTTTAAAAATATTGCTGCCAATAGCCTGCTCTGGTCCAATACCACTGTGCACCTGCATAAAGCGATTGTACACTTCGATATTGAATTGCTTATCCAATACCAGAATGCCAATATCCGTACTCTGGATAATATCCAGTAACCAGTGCAGATCTTTAAAGTCAGAATTGGTCATAAGTTGAAATCAGTTGCTATCTTGCTCAGTCATTTACGGGTGAGTATTGATTAATCAAGCAGAAAACTTACCTGTCGAAAAAGCGTTGGCAGAGAACCTTCATGCACTAGAATGATCAGGTCGCAGGTAATGTCAAAACCCTCGAAACAATAATTCAATTCAATAGCAAGCGTTTGTTCCCAGGGGAACTCCTGCTGCTGAAGAATGCTCTGTATGGAAGTATGCTGCCCTAAAATTGATGGATGCTTTAACAACACATCAATATCTAATTGTGAACAGATACCCTGAATGCAACTGCCATTCAGCAGTGATGCCATTTCCAGCACCAGTTCAATATGCTGATGGTCATCTTCTATCTGTTTGTACCCCATCAACTCTGACAACGCAGCCATGCTGGCATCTGTAAAGATCAGTAGCGCCTCACCACTGATGCCACTGCCAAAAAATGGTTGGGTCACCGCGGTCACCCTTGCTTCATTTTCAACTGCTCCCAGCGCCATCATTATGTCGGCGGATTCCAGCAAATGTACTCGCGGAATCGGAATATGAACAAAGGTTGAAAAACTACGAGCAATTTTATCTGCAGCCGAGCCAACGGCAATATTCGAGATTTCCTGAATCCCGTCTCGTATATCTTCGCTGAATGTATAATTCGACATTGATACTGTGCTCAACCGCAATGGCTCAGGCTCACCTGACACCGGGGTGAGCTGAACATTGATATCCCTGCTCTTTTAAATACAAAACCCAATTTCATAATAGATCTCTGATTAATGTTATTAGTTATTCGTCCAGAGATGACATACACACTTACTATACCGACAGAGTGATACTATAGCTAAGTAACCCACGTTACTGATCATCTCCCTCCTACTTGCCCTATTCCATTACATTGAGTCTTAGCTCCTGAATCATCTACAAAGTGTAGTTCAGAATATGTATCTGGCTATTTATTATAGGACCTTCTAAAAAAGAAGGGGTTTCCTTCTTTAGCCCTGACATTTAAAGTCAGTCAACTGACAACATTCCACATGATTTCTCTCCGCCTTAGCTATCACCGACGTCAGGCTCCCAGCAGTAATCAATAGTGTGGAGGACGCTCCTCAACATCCTGTCCAGTTGTGCCCCGATCCTCACTCAGGGTTTCCAATTGTGACTTTTGCTGCTGGAAAAGCTCGTGCAGGTTTTCGATTTGCTGTTGTTGCCTGGTCACCACGGTATTCAACGCCTGTACCGTGTCCTCCTGAAACGCCAACTGGCTTTGCAACTCCACGATTTCCTGTTTTAAGCTCTCAATTTCGTTCTGCTCAGCCAAGGTCACTCCCGCCTTTAATAAAAATTTATCACGCTATGCTCGTTTTGCCTGGCAACAAAAAAGCTTACCAGTGTTATTTCCGGCATTCATTATTACCAGCATTCTTCATTATTTCCGGCATTATAGTACAGAGGGTTTATAATACTGGGGATTGACCTTTTTTAGCGAGGTTTTACTTTGACGCGTCTCCTATCCCGGATAGATCTGCGTTACTGTTGCGTCAACCAACCATTCAACCCATTGATAAGGACACCTTATGAGCCGTGTGGTGTATTCCACCGATCAGGGCAGGCTTTGCCCGGATTGCCAACAAGCTATCGACCAGTGCCGTTGCCGAAAGCTAGCCAGCGACACTATTCCCGCCGGTGATGGCATTGTTAGAATTCAGCGGGAAACCAAGGGGCGCAAAGGCAAAGGTGTCACTCTGGTTACCGGTGTGCCACTGGCTGAAAAGGAGCTCAAAGCACTGGCCAAACAGCTCAAGCAGCGCTGCAGTACCGGTGGCTCGGTAAAAAATGGAGTGATCGAAATTCAGGGAGACCAACGCGATACGCTGAAACAACTCTTGCAGGAGCAGGGTTTCACCGTCAAACTTAGCGGCGGCTAACTTACCTGAAACCAACAGCACTAAGCGGTTGGCTTTGAGATACTATCATTACCAGCCGGCAATACTGCCAGATTACGACCCGACAATAATAAAGGTCAGCAACTCATAATGGATAGCTTTGATTTTATTGGCAGCCTGATTACTTTCGTGATCGGCCTGGCCTTCGGTGCCGGTGCCGTCCTTGCCGTTGTTAAAGATAAATTCAGACAACAGCAGCAAATGCAGTCCGCGCGGCGCATTAATATTCTGGAGCAGGTTGCACAGCATATCGGCAAAGTTAGCCACGTATTCAGCAAATATACATCACTGGTATCGGAGATTGGACCCAAGGTAGAGCGCATGTCCTCCAAGCAACAGCGCGAGCTGGATGATCTCAGCACACAGCTGGTCGAGGTTTACGAAGAGGTGTCTATTGCCGAATCCAAGCTGATGCTACTGGGCGAGCAGCGGCTGGTAAAAGCGATGAAGCTCTATACCGGTACTATGGCGCAGTACCGCAAACAGGTATACCCAGGCCGTTATAACAATATTGACGAGGCCAAACAGCTCAAAACCGATGTATCACAGATGCGGGATCAGTTTTACGATATCCTCAGCCAGCGCTACGACCAAAAGCCCTAGGGGCTATTATTAAGACCCACTATAAGGTCCTAAGCTCTACTGACTCATTACTGGCAAGACATATGCAATATATTCGCAAGCTTAAACATACTCCTCCCCAGCTATAGCTCAAAAGTCTAACCAAACCACCATTTTCCCTCCGCATTCTGCGGCTACAGATCTACACTTAAATTAAACCAGTTGCTGCCCCAGTAACTGCTGTTGCTAACATCTACTAGCCGATACTGGCTATTGATTGTTACGGGCTAATAGGCTGATGCCTATTATTATCACTTATTATTCTTGCCACTATAGGAGCTTGTAGTTATGGGCCGAGCCAGAATGACTGTTGAAGAAATACTTGATCGTGCGGCAACCCAGCATATCACCGCTGATGAGCTGGATATCCTGGTCAGTAAAACCCGTGAATTAAGTGCTATTCGAGAAAGGGAGCTCAAACACTTGCAGGAGTTGCTATCCGAGCTGGAAGCCCACCTCGACCCGCATTAACTGTTCACCCACTCCTATCAAACAGGTAGATAACCAACCACGAAAGACAGCCGGAAAATAAGCGTTCAGCGATGCGACATAACCCCAGGCTAAAACTGTTCATCATCCAAAGCCATAAGTGTTTCGCTACCACTACGAGCCGCCTTTAAATAAGCCTCTGCACGCGGCATTAGCTGCTCGGCATAGAATTGAGCCGTAACTTTTTTGGCCCCATAGAAGGCCGCGTCCTCTGCTTGCCTGACTTTGGCAATCAGCGCGCTTTTGGCCAGTAGCCAACCCCCCACCACCGTACCTGCCGCCATCAGTAAATTAACTGACACAGCGCCCGGCAGACGCGGGTCTTTCTCATAATGTGTAAGTATCCACTCAGTCACGGACTGCAACGAGTCGATACCCGCTTTAAGTGAAGCAGCCATTATCGCATACTCATCACCTGCCGCCGTCAGCTCACTCTGGGTAGCACGCATATCATCCAGTAGACGCAGCATTTCAGCTCCGTTATCACGAATCAGTTTACGCCCAATCAGGTCATTGGCCTGAATACCAGTGGTGCCCTCGTAAATGGTGATTATGCGAGCATCACGCATATACTGGGCCGCACCGGTCTCTTCGACAAAGCCCATGCCGCCGTGAACCTGCACGCCCAGCGAAACCACTTCCTGGCACACCTCGGTCGCCCAGCCCTTTGCGACAGGTGTCAGTAAATCCCCCCTGGCATCAGCCTGTTTTCGGATCGGCTCACCCTCACCGTGATGCGCCAGATCAAATTGCCCTGCACTCACCAGGCACAAAGCCCGCGAGGCTTCCGTCAAGGCACGCATAGTCAGCAGCATGCGACGAATATCGGGGTGGCGAATAATCGTGCCCTTTTGCTTATCGCCGGCGGCCTGCCCCTGCACCCGATCTTTAGCATAGGCCACTGCGTGCTGATAGGCCCGTTCCGACAACGACACGCCCTGCATGCCGACCCCCAACCGGGCGTGGTTCATCATGGTAAACATATAAGCGAGGCCTTTATTCTCCTCACCGACCAGATAGCCGATAGCACCCTCATTCTCACCGTAACTCATCACACAGGTGGGACTGCCGTGAATACCCATTTTGTGCTCTACCGACACGGCATAGACATCGTTGCGATCGCCAATAGAACCATCGTCATTGACCAGAAACTTTGGCACCACAAACAGTGAAATACCCTTAACCCCTTCGGGTGCATCAGGGGTGCGTGCCAGCACCAGATGGATAATATTATCCGTCATCTGGTGGTCTCCCCAGGTAATAAAAATCTTGGTGCCGGACAAGCGGTAATGATCACCTTCAAGCACTGCCTTGGTACGCACTACAGAAAGATCCGACCCCGCCTGCGGTTCAGTCAGGTTCATAGTGCCTGACCACTCCCCCGAAACCATTTTCGGCAGGAAAGTCTTTTGTAGCTGCGCACTGGCATGTGCCTCAATAGCCCCTATGGCCCCCTGCCCCAATAACGGACACAGCGCAAAACTGAGGTTGGCTGAGGCCACCATCTCCATCATCGCCATGCCCACGCAGTCCGGCATTCCCATGCCGCCAAACTCCGGGTTACAGGGCAGCGCTACCCAACCTCCATCGACAAACTGCCGGTAAGCCTCAGCAAAGCCCTCGGTTTCCTGCACGGCGTTGTTCACGCAGGTAGCACCCTGCAGATCACCTTTTATATTCAATGGGGCCAGTACCTCGCTGGAAAACTTACCCGCTTCTTCCAACACTGCCACAACCACATCTTCAGAAGAATCGGCAAAGCGTGGCAACTTAGTTAGTGCCGGCAGTCCAGCCAGCTCATTTAGTACAAAACTAATCTCTTTGATTGGGCCTGCATAATCAGTCATTACTTTAACCTCTTCTGGATGGGCTACTCATGTCACAATAAGGGCTACTTGCCAGCATAGTAATCTTTATACTGCTCTCGAATATCTTTCTTGCTCAATTTTCCCGTTGCGGTATGCGGCAGCTCTTCCACAAACTCGCAACCATCGGGTATCCACCATTTCGCCACTTTGCCTTCAAACCAATCAAGCAGTTGCTGATTGTCCAGTGTGGCGCCAGCTTTTTTTACCGCCAGTAGCAGTGGCCGTTCTGTCCATTTGTTGTGGGGAATCCCCACTACAGCGGCCTCGGCAATCTCCGGGTGATTAGTCGCAAGGTTTTCCAACTCGATGGAGCTGATCCACTCACCTCCGGACTTAATCACATCCTTGCTACGATCAGTGATTTGCATAAACCCCTCGGGATCAATCGTCGCCACATCGCCCGTATCAAACCAGCCGTTCTCGTCATGCGCCTCACTACGGCTTTGTTTAAAGTAAGCACTGCACACCCAGGGGCCACGAACCTTCAGTGCCCCAAAGGCTTCGCCGTCCCAGGGTAGTTCCTGGTCGTGCTCATCAACAATTTTCATTTCAATGCCATAAATGGCGCGCCCGGCTTTTAAGCGTTGACTGGCATAGCGCTCCTCGCCCAGAGCCTTGCGGTCCAGTCTCGGATTTACCGTACCCAAGGGGCTCATCTCCGTCATTCCCCAGGCGGCATGGGTATACACATCATGTTTATCCTCAAACTCCTCCATAATCGTCAGCGGACAGGCCGCTCCGCCTACAATAATGCGCCGCAGGCTACTGACCATTTCTCCGGATTCCCGTAGATGGTTGAGCAATGCCGACCAGATCGTCGGTACTCCCGCGGAAAAAGTTACCTCTTCTGCATTAATCAGCTGCGCCAGAACAGCGCCATCGGCCATCCTGGGGCCGGGAAACACGATCTTGGCGCCAATCATTAGAGCACCGTAGGGTAGGCCCCAGGCATTGACATGAAACATGGGGACAATGGGCAACACCACCTCTTGCCCGCTAATTCCCATAGCTTCAGGCATACAGATCGCGTAGGAATGCAGGACGGTTGCACGGTGATTGTAAAGCACCCCCTTGGGATGACCCGTGGTGCCGGAGGTATAACACAATACCGATGGCGACAATTCATCCAGCTGTGGCCAGTCAAATTCCTCGGATGCTGCAGCAAGCAGGGTTTCATAGCAGTAAACATTGCCCAGCTCAGTTTCCGGCATATGCGCCTGATCGGTCAGTACGACAATACCTTTTACCGTGGACAATTTGGGGAGCAGCTTTTCCACCAGAGGAAAGAACAGAACATCGGTAAAAATAAACTGGTCTTCGGCGTGATTGATAATATAGTCGATCTGCTCGGGAAATAGCCGAGGGTTGATGGTATGACAGATCATACCTGCGCAACTGACCGCGTAATAAAGCTCAAAATGCCGGTAATCATTCCAGGCCATGGTACCAATACAGTCACCAGGCTTTGCGCCGAGCTGCTGCAATACATTGGCCAGTTGCCGCATTCGTCGAAAAGCATCGCGGTAGCGATAGCGATGTATTGGTTGATCAGCAGTCACGGATACAATTTCAGTGTCAGCATGCATCTTTTCGGCATGCTGCATTATTGAAGTAATCGTTAATGCAGAGTTCATCATCAGGTTTTGCATAAATCGTTAATCCTGTACGGTCCAAAGGCTAATTATTGTGGTGTTGCAGCTGTATACCTTGCATTGCGCATTTTCATTATTGCCGAAGTCAATATATGCTCTACGATAAATAAATTCCGCAATAAAGACTAGTGACATTTAATGGCGAAAAAAGCTATCAAAACAAAGCACCTGGTGCTTGTCGGCGGCGGACACAGCCATCTGAATGTGATTAAAACACTCGGTACAAGACCGCCTAAAAACACGCGTATTACACTCATTAGCCAGGATAGATTTACTCCCTATTCCGGCATGTTACCCGGGCTGATTGCTGGTCACTATCAGTTTTCCGATGCCCATATTGACCTGGAGAAACTGTGCAAACGTTACGGGATTGATTTTATCCACCAGCAAGTAAATCATATCAATTTGCCACACCAACAGCTGAACTGTAACGACCGGATGACTCTAGGCTATGACTGCCTGTCTTTGAATATCGGCTCACAGCCCGCCATCAACCGTATACAGGGTGCAAAGGATAGTGGCATTGCCGTAAAACCGATTGCGAATTTTTTAGAACACTGGCAGCAAAAAATATCCGAGTGGAGCGATGAATTAAAAAACCTTGATTTTAAAAAACCTGTCAAACAACCAATCAAAAACAGACAGATCGTCATCGTCGGTGGTGGTGCCGCCAGTATAGAAGTAGCCTTTGCCTGCCAATATCAGCTAAAAAAAAGGCTCGGTAAAAGTGCCAAGGCATTTCGTTTTGGCCTCTGCTCGGCCAATTCGGAACTACTTATCGATGCAAGCCAATCAGTGCAACAATTCTTATCCAATAAACTTCAGCAGCGAGACATTGCCATTCACCTCAACCATAAAGTTAGCGATGTTGTTCAAATAACTTCAGGGTACGAACTGCACTTTGACGAAAAGGCATCACAGGTTGTCGATTATATTATATGGGCAATAGATGCCACGGGACCGGAATGGATCAACAAAACCGGACTTCGCTGTGATGACAAACGTTGTATTACCGTCAATCGCTATTTGCAAAGTACCTCGCATAGCAATGTATTCGCGGCTGGTGACATTGCTCACTTTAGCGAGCAGCCACTGGCCAAGAGTGGCGTATATGCGGTGCGTGCCGGTGAAACCCTGAGTCAGAATCTGGCAAATTTTATGAACGAACAGGACTTAATCGCCTTTAAGCCACAGCAGCAGTTTCTAAAATTACTCACCACCGGCGATAAATATGCCGTCGCCTCAAAGGGACAACTCTTTGCCAAGGGAAAATGGGTATGGCACTGGAAGAATTGGATAGACCGACAATTTATGAAGCAGTATCAGTGAGTAATATGCTTATAAACAACGGTTCTTTGCTATAGCCTTCCCCTATAAAGCTTATAGGAGAATTCGACTTTTCTTTGTTAGCAGTAGTGATTACCATCACGCACTGATTTTTAAGCATATATTTATAAGCACTCACTTTTAAGCACTAATATTTCAGCTTACTTGAATAGGCAATAGGATTAATAATGAACAACCCACAATACGATTATGACTTATTTGTTATCGGCGCAGGTTCAGGAGGCGTAAGAGCCAGTCGCATGGCCGCCTCCTTTGGCGCGCGTGTCGCAGTAGCCGAAGATCGCTATATGGGCGGCACCTGTGTAAATGTAGGCTGTGTGCCGAAAAAACTCTACGTCTACGCCTCTCAGTTTGCCAATGCCTTCAAAGATGCACGCGGCTTTGGCTGGGATAGCAGCCAGCCCGATTTTCACTGGCCCACCCTGCGCGATAACAAAATTGATGAAATTTCCCGACTTAATGGTGTCTATAACAATATGCTGGACAATGCCGGTGTCGAGATCATTAATGGCCGCGCACGTTTTGTCGATCAGCACACTGTTGAAGTCAATGGCACTCATTACACTGCGGACAAGATTATTATCGCCACCGGCAGCTGGCCTTTTATTCCCGACGTCCCCGGTAAAGAACATGCCATCGACTCTAACCAGGTATTCGACCTTGACGAATTCCCCAAACGTATGCTGGTTGTCGGGGGTGGTTATATAGCGGTCGAATTTGCCGGTATTTTTAATGGCCTGGGTGCACAAACGACACAGCTCTACCGCGGTCCGTTATTTCTGCGCGGCTTTGATCAGGACATTCGCGAGTTCGCCGCTAAAGAGATCACCGCTTCCGGCGTTGACTTGCGCTTTAACAGTAATATTCGCACCATAGAAAAACAGGCAGATGGCAGCCTGCTCGCCGAGTTGGAGGATGGCTCCAAGCTTGAAGCCGACTGTATCCTCTATGCCACCGGACGAAAACCACACTTGCAGCAGCTGGGCTTCGATAAGATCAATGTCGAGTTGACCGAAAGCGGTTTTATCAAAGTAGATAAAAACTACCAGACCAGCGAAGCCAACATCTACGCGCTGGGCGATGTCACCGGCGGCATGGAACTAACCCCCGTAGCACTAGCTGAAGGTATGGCCTTTGCCAAAACCTTTTACAATAACCAACCTACTCAGGTGGATTACGACTGTATTCCCACCGCGGTTTTCTGCCAGCCCAATATCGGCACCTGCGGTTTAACTGAAGAAGAAGCCCGCGATAAGTACGGAGAGATTACGGTTTTTGAATCCAACTTCCGCGCGATGAAACACACCATTGGGGGCCGTCAGGAACGCACCTATATGAAACTGATTGTCGATAAGCAGAGCGACCGGGTGGTAGGTATTCATATGGTGGGCGAAGATGCCGGCGAGATTATTCAGGGCATGGCTGTCGCGATGAAAGCCGGGGCAACCAAGGCGAATTTTGATAGCACCATTGGGATTCATCCGACAGCCGCGGAAGAGTTTGTGACGATGCGGACGGCTCGTGCATAGCTCTTTAATGTGAAACTTTTGGGAGCTGGCGGATTAGTGTTTATAGGTAGTGGTGTTATATGTAGCGGCTCAGACTCGAACTGACACTCTGAGCCGCTACATATTAAACACTAACCCGATGCGACTAAACCGTACATCCCTCTGTGAGAATTTAACCGACATTGGGTCTCTGCCCCTGCATATCGGCAGCTGTGTGCCATAAAGCGGACTAAACAACTAGTAGCCTG
>CBFIDJ010000002.1:0-224135 GCA_965661375.1 Oceanicoccus sp.
AGAGAATGGCATAGGGCGTTTGCGAGCGGCGCTGGTTATCAATCATCAGGTATTTAGCCGTTAAGCGGGCGAAGTGTTTACCGGCATAGCGCTCAACAATTGCAAGGCAAACATCTTGATAAGAGGTGGTACCAGCACCACAGAGAATATTATCGGCCACCGAACAAATCGCATCGGGATCAAAATGCACCTTGGGAAAATGTTCAGTAAAGTATTTTGACAACCACCAGGCGGTGGTCGCCTGCTTGCCATTCAGCAGCCCGGCCTGTGCCAGTGGAAAACTGCCACTGCAACTGGTCGCCAGTGTCGCCTGCCTTGGCCCCTGTTGCGACAACCACGGTGTTAAGACCTCGGTATACTCCAGCATGGCATTCACCTCTTGCCGAGTGGCAATCGCAAAGGCACACAGATATACAATATCCGTCGCTTCTATATCCTCAAGCCTTCCATCCGCCGGAATGCTATACCCATTTGAACACCTCACTGCAGTGCCATCGACCGACATAATCCGCAGTTTGAATAGCGGCTCCTCGGTTTCGTTGATGCGATGCGAAATACGGTTGGCAATTCCGAACAAATCGATCACCCCCATCACACTTGCGCCGCTGGCGTTATTCAATGCCACAATGCTGACCTGATAACTCATCCTCGATTACCCCACTGCTTTATAAAATCCACTGGCGCTTAGCTTATTAGACTTATATAGCACATAAAAAGGTACTTCGGCCAAATAGGGTGCTAAAAAAGACAATGACGGTTTGGGCACCCTATTTCATGGGTATTGGCGATCAATTTGTCATTTATGGCACTAAAAGTGTCAATAACGACACTTCTGGAGTTTATTGAGTTTCAATAGACTAGCTCCAACCCTAATGGACTGGAGCTAACAGCATGAAGGCAAACCGCAACCACATAAAACCTGATAACAAACAGAGCCGCAGACAGTTTATTGGTCTGCTTGGTGGAACACTCACTCTGGCGATATTACCCGGCCTTACAGCCTGCCATCAATTTGTACCCAAACCTTTTATGGCTGGCGAGGAGGTCAAGGCGCCACTGGGTTGTCAGGAGTTGTTACAGAGGGATCAGCGGGGAGACTGCTAATGCAATTAAAACCACACACCAGTTTGATTATGCAGCTTAAAGAGGTTTTTCATCTGGTCAGCAATCATTTCGTCAATCTGCCAGATGAGTCTGAACACTGGCAAATGCCTCCCCCCGATTACACCGGTATGCAGTGGTTGCGCGATGATTGCGATGGTTTCTGTCTGGCCTGTCGAGTATTGTTGCGACAGTTGGATATTCCCAATCGGCTGGTTTACTGCGAGGTAGACAACACCGGTCATCTGGTGGTTGAAGTAGAAGGCTGGATACTGGATAACCGCCAGCGCACGGTGGTGCCTAATATTCTGCTCAGTGATTATAAATGGCTACGGATATCCGGGTTTAATCCCGGTGAACCCTGGCGAGAGATCGTAGCGCTCGGCGGGGTTTAGAAAGACTCAATGCACGGCCTGTTTATTACGGCTCAATGCGTAGCAGCATTTCTGCAAGCTTATTAATAATGCCCCGTAGCTCAATCTGTAGCTGTTTTTTTCCAGTGAGTTGCAAGGATTGAACAACCGTGTGAACAGGTTGTTGCTGCAATAACAACTTGATTGGCAATCTCAGCGCTTGCTTATTCGCATCCATGTCTACCTCAAGCTCTGGCTGCGAAAGCGCCACCAGGCAGCATTTCCACAGTGCTACAAAACATTGCTGGTATTGCCGGTATCCAGCACAAAAGGCGCGAATATCCAACCAATCCTGCTGGTCCAATGCCAGTGAATTATCGTTATTCCGTAATAATTCCAGCACTAACTCCGCTTCCAGCTCACTGAAAATACCCGTTAATAGCAAAGGCAACTGTTGTACAAAGCGCTGCCTCAATGTGTTTAGCATGGTTCCTGCAGGTTTTGATAAAGCACTCAGCACGACCAGGGAGTGACAACCGGTAGCCGCATCCTTACTGACACCTATTCGCACTGGCATACAACCGCAGCTATGCCAGAAGCGAACCACATCCTCGGTGGCGGCAAAGCTGGAGCCAAACAGATCAATGCCCTGCTCTCTCGCAGCCTTTACAATCGCCGACACTAAGCGCTGTCCAATATGTTGCCGCTGAATGGCCGAATGCACAGCAATACGCATGACCCGTAGGTATCGCAGTATGGGCGCATCCGGTATGCCGGCATGGGCACAGAGGCTTTGTGGCAGTAAATGCCCGCGAGGTCTGCGCTCGCCGCGCCAGATGGCTTCAGCCATCGCAGCATCAAAGCCACCCTCTTCCGACAATATAGCCGCCGCAACAATATTGCCCTTATAACGGACTACCCAGATCTGAATATTGGGGCCATCCAGCAGGTTGCGTAAATCCGCCGGTGTGGTCTGGTAATGGGCCGTAATCAATAAACCAAACACTGCTTTGAGATCCGCGGGCTGCTCCAGTAATCGATCTCGTGACAAGCGCTCAGTAATCAGTTGTTCGGCTTTGCAGCCATTCAGGCTCTGATCGTCAACGGCTTTGGCGTCCAGTAATAATGATTTAAACAACCATCGCTCAACGGGGTCGTTAGCTGCCCAGCGTACTGGCTCGGATAAGGTCAGTGCTTTCCACTGCGGTCTATGTTGATCCAGCTCACGTTTGAAGCGTATTTCAAAACCTCTGCCAGTTCCCTCATAACCATGAATGGTGCTGGCGAATACGATGCGATTAAAGCGATGAAGTAAGGCCTTGAGCATGGCAACAGGTATCGCCGCCGCTTCATCCACCAGTAACAGGTCGGCTTGGGTATCTGTACGCAATAATTCATCGGGGGGGACAAAGCGTAAACTGCCCCGATTACCTGAATGGCGTTGATCAAAGACTAACTTTGTCTGGCCACTATATTCAATACCCAGCAGCTCCGTTGCGCGCTGAAATACAGCTGCTACGGAATCGGGGCGTGGCGCGGTCACCACGATATGCACATTACCCTGTTGCAACAACCGGGCACTGGCGATACCCAAAGCCGAAGATTTGCCTCGTCCCCGGTCCGCAGTGATCACCAGCGGACGTTTACTGTGCCCGGTTTTCACTTTGAGGATTGCAGCCACCGCTGCCGCTTGATCGGCGGTCAGGCAGGCTTTATCACCTTCCAGCAGCGCGGAATCACGGCGAGTCAAAGTCGATTCGTGTGCTTCGAATGTTTTAAGCTCCGGCGACTTCAATAAGGGCTGGGGGAAATCTTTCTGTTCAATCAACAGAGCGTGCTCATCGGCAAGCAGCTGTGATTGAAAAAATCGCAGAAAACGGCCGCCAATCTGGCCGGATTGATAGGGGTAAACCAGCAGCCGCTGGTAATCAGGATCATCGTATTCAGGCCACTGATCCAGTGCAGGTGTCAGCAGTATCAACAAACCGCCTCCCACCAAAGCACCGCTGCTGGACGCCAGAGCATCGGGATTGAGCCCCGACCAGGCATCAAAAACTAAACAGTGAATATCCTGCCCCAGTACTTGCTTTGTCTGCGTAGCAGTTATTGGCTCACAGCCAGCAATTGGTGAATCGGTAATCGCGGTGCTGCGAGGGAAAGGATGCGCCTGAAGAAATGCTTCGACAATGGCCTCCGCCCAATCCCGCTGACCGGAGAGCACCACCAAACGCCGATGATGAGTATCCTTTGCCTGCTTCAGGCACGCATGGAGTTGTGAGTGTATGGAACCGGGAGAAGACACTGAGCAGTTTCGCCAGACATTTTAGAATGGCTGCAGCCTAGCAACCCTTCACGGTCTTGCCAAGGCAGCACAGACTAAACACAAAGATTTGTCTGAATGATAGATACTTAAAGATAATACTGCTGAGCGGTAGTGGCCGTAATTTGAGTTACAAAACTCTTTAATTAAATACCCTAAAGATCTCATCTTGCTTTATGTAGAGGTCAAGGTCTTTTACAACTTCTGAATCACTAACATCAGTTCGCCCACACTCACACCGAATTTGCTCATGCCGGATTCATTCAGCACGACAGAGGGGCTGATCATATACATACGATCATCAATCGTGACGTCAATCGTTCCATCGTTATAAGGCACCCTAAGCACATAGGAGAGGAAAACACTATTGCCTGCCACGGAAATGTTTGACTCGCCCACTACATCCCCGGCGGTGCCGATATAGTGATTTTCGCCATCAGGGCGCAGTGTCCAGACACGGCGCTGTTCTTCGCCATCATCAAACACAAAATCCTCTTCCAGTGTACCAATACCATCCTGCCAGTAAGCTTTAATATCCGCGGTAAAGTATCGCGTCACCAGGCCCGACCGATCCTTCAACACGCCGTGGGCGATAAGCTGACCATCAAAAAACTCTTCAAGCACAAAAGCTGGCTGGTTATTTTGGTAGTCGGTTACCTCCACTGAAGAACAGGATAAAGTGAGTAAAATTCCCAATGTAATGATAACTATCCTGAGGTTTTTCATCGTTTCGTCCTTTCTTATGGTAGGTTGGATTGTGTTGAAGCGTAAGCATTAGTGGTTGATTCGAGCGTCATAGAGCATCAGAGTATGGTGGGAATGCTGAGAGGCGATGGCCTTTTAGACCCTTACGCTCTTAACAGATACATTGGATTAATCAGCAAACTGATCCAGATACAAAACCGCCGACATCGAAGCCAGTATCAGAATGGTCAGTATCCACCGCAGCCGTACACACTGTTTGCAGGGAGGTTTTTTACCGCTATGGCGATTACCGGACTTTTTCATAAAAACCTTTTCAACGGAGTCAAACGGGATTAGCTTTCACTATTCAATACGCGAGCCGATTACGAATGTAAACCGTAACATAATGGAAACAAACACTTCGACGAAATTATACTCAACAGGGGCCCCTCCCCACTAACAGGCGAGAACAATGAATATGTCACTTATTAGAAAACGCTGTACCTTATCCTTGCTCACTGCGTTGGTTACTAGCCTTGGCCTCAGCTCATATAGCGTCGCTAACTGTAATAATCTGCTTGATTATGAAACCAGCAAGCTGCGCTCAAAGGAAACAATCAACCTCTGTGAAGCTTATCAGGGCAAAGTGCTTTTGTTCGTCAATACGGCCAGCCAATGTGGCTATACGCCACAGTTTAAGGGGCTGGAAGCACTGCATCAGCGCTATAAGGATGATGGATTAGTCATCGTCGGTTTTCCCTCCAATGACTTCAAACAGGAACACAGCGACGCGGAAAAAACCGCCGAAGTCTGTTACGTCAATTATGGCGTGACCTTTCAGATGGTGTCCTCCTCCCATGTGAAGGGTGACAAAGCCAACCCGGTATTCAAAACCCTCGCTGAGCAGACCGGTGTCTCGCCCCGCTGGAATTTCTACAAATACATCGTCGGCAAGGACGGAAAGGCTATTGCCAGCTTTCCCTCACAGGAAAAGCCAGTGGGAGGCAAACTGGAAGAGACTATTAAGCAGGCTTTACAGCTTTAGTACACTTTTCTGACCCTGATTTTTTAAATAGAGCTGCAGACAGTTTGGTGAAAACTGTACAATACAAACCCAGTGGCACTGAATGACGACAGAAGGGGAGATTAATCCTAGTGCCATTCCAATAACTCCCTTAGATAGCTGTAAATGCCCGCACCTGTTGACCGGCGCAGGCCACATGTACCTACTTTTTAATGGCCCACTAATGACTTCATCTCAAGCCAGCACTTCAACCGCTACATCCACCAGTATTCATTCGCAACACCCGGCCTTTGAATGGCTTCGCAGCCAGACCATCGAATCGCTCAATATAACGGTCGATGAATACCGGCACCGAAAAACCGGCGCTGTGCACTATCACATGAATGCCGACAACGACGAAAATGTCTTTCTGGTCGCTTTGCGCACCGTACCGATGGACTCCCGCGGTGTCGCCCATATTCTCGAGCATACAGCACTTTGTGGCAGTGAACGCTACCCGGTGCGCGATCCTTTTTTCATGATGATCCGGCGCTCACTCAATACCTTTATGAATGCCTTCACCAGCTCCGACTGGACGGCCTACCCCTTTGCCAGCCAGAACCGCAAGGACTTCGACAACCTGCTGGACGTGTATCTTGATGCGGTGTTTTTCTCACGTCTCGACGAAATGGATTTCGCCCAGGAAGGCCATCGTGTGGAATTTGCCGAAGCCGATAACCCCGACAGCGAGCTGGTGTATAAGGGCGTGGTCTTCAATGAAATGAAAGGTGCCATGAGCTCCGTGCCCAGTACCCTCTGGCAGGCCATTTGCAAACACCTCTACCCAACCACCACCTACCACTACAATAGTGGCGGTGACCCCACTGAAATCCCTGATCTCAGCTATCAGCAACTGAAGGATTTTTACCGCACGCATTATCATCCCAGCAATGCCATCTTCATGACCTACGGCAATATCAGTGCTGAAGAACACCATGAAAAGTTCGAGCAACTGGCCCTGTCGCGTTTCGACCAACTGGATGTGAATATTCAGGTGCCAATGGAAAAGCGTTATAGCGCGCCCATTCAAGTACGGGAAACCTACGCCTATAACGAAGAGGAACAGACCGACAACAAACACCATCTGGTGATGGGCTGGTTGTGGGGTGAAAGCGCCAATCTGGAAGCCTTATTGCAGGGCCAGCTGCTCTCCAGCGTCTTGCTGGATAACAGCAGCTCGCCGCTGCAACGGATGTTGGAAACCACTGAGCTGGCCAGCTCTCCCTCACCACTCTGTGGTCTGGAAGACTCCATGCGCGAGCTGACGTTTGTCTGCGGTGTCGAAGGCGCCAAAGAAGAGGATATCCCGGCGCTGGAACAACAGATTCTGGAGACGATCAACAATGTCGCTGAAAACGGTATTGCCTATGAGCAGGTGGAAGCCGTATTACATCAGTTGGAGTTGCACCAACGCGAAGTGGGCGGCGATGGCTATCCCTTTGGGCTGCAATTGATTCTCACCGCCATTGGCAATGCCACCCACCGTGGCGACCCCATCGGTGTGCTGAATCTTGACCCCGTACTGGAACAATTACGCCAGGACATCAAAGACCCTGAATTTATCAAGTCGCTGGCCCGAAAATTACTGGTGGACAATCCACATCGAGTGTCCTTAACACTGTCTCCAGATCCCACACTGGCCGAACAGGAAAAGGCGCGGGAAGCAGAAAAACTGGCGGCGATTAAGTCCTCTATGTCTGAACAGGACAAGAAGAATGTTATCGACCTCGCGCAAGCATTAAACAAGCGCCAGATGCAGCAGGACGACGAATCCATACTGCCTAAGGTAGGTCTTGAAGATGTGCCACCCGATATTCGCCTGATAGAAGGTGAATGTGATACCGATACCCCGCTGCCTATCCACAGTTATGCACAGGGCACCAATGGTCTGGTTTACCAGCAGGTGGTGATCAATATTCCCGATTTGCCAGAGTCATTAGTGGATCTGCTGCCCTATTACAGCAGCGCGCTGACCGAACTGGGTATCGGTGAGAAAAATTATCTGGAAACCCAGGAGTGGCAGGCCAAAATCTGTGGCGGCATTAATGCCTTCACAACCATGCGAGGCGCTGTTGATAGCGAGCAAGTCACTGACAGTTATTTAATTTTGTCCTCCAAGGCACTGGTGCGTCATCAGGCAGACATGGCGGATCTGATG
Organism: Oceanicoccus sp.; assembly: GCA_965661375.1. Taxonomy (GTDB): domain Bacteria; phylum Pseudomonadota; class Gammaproteobacteria; order Pseudomonadales; family Dasaniaceae; genus Oceanicoccus. The sequence continues at coordinate 7,680 of CBFIDJ010000002.1, forward strand.
TATCAAACGCTGTTCAATGTGCGTTTCGATGAGCAGTCTCGCCTGCGAGAATTGCTCAGTCATCAGCGCTCACGTCGCGAACAATCAGTTACCAGCAATGGTCACAGCCTGGCCATGAGTGCCGCCTGCAGTAAGATGAGTCCGACAGCCCTATTAAGCCACCGATTGAGCGGTCTTGGTGGTATTAAAGCCACAAAAGTACTGGACGACAAACTTAAAAACAGCGATGAACTAAACAGCTATGCCGAACAACTGCGGCAATTGCACCAGTTAATACTCGCCGCTCCAAAACAAATTCTACTGGTGGCGGAAGAAGAACGACTGGAAGAATGTAAGAACAGTCTGGTTGATATTTGGCAAAGCACAGCCAGTGATGCTGCCACCCCGCCCTTTGCTCCCGCACCAGTACGCGAGCAGAGCCGACAGATATGGGTGGCCAATAGCCAGGTAAACTTCTGCGCCAAGGCCTACCCTACGGTCACGGTGGAGCATCCCGACAGTGCCGCACTGGTGGTGCTCGGTGGCTTTATGCGTAACGGCTTTCTGCACCGAGCAATTCGCGAACAGGGCGGAGCCTACGGTGGCGGCGCCAGCCAGGATACCAACATTGCAGCTTTTCGGTTCTTCTCCTATCGTGACCCACGTCTGGAAGAAACCCTGAGTGATTTCGATAGAGCCATCGATTGGGTGCTGACTAACGATCATACCGAGGAGCAATTGGAACAAGCTGTTCTCGGCGTTATCAGCGGATTGGATAAGCCCGGCTCGCCCGCCGGCGAGGCCAAGCAAACTTTCCACAATAATTTGTTTGGTCGCACTCATGAGCAGCGAACCGCATTCCGCAAACGACTGCTGGCCGTGACACTGGATGACCTCCGGCAGGTAACGGCAAAATATTTAAAACCGGAAAAAGCCAGTATTGCTGTTGTCACCAATCAGGCCAACCGAGAAAAACTCGCTGACTTTATCAAACAGCATCAGTTTGACGTATTTACAGTTTAAGTACATACGGTTTAAGTGTTTACGGCTGGAAAAGCGATTAACCCGGCAGATAATATTGCCGGGTTAACTCTTGGGGCTGTTGCTGTTAACGGCTTATAGCAGCGACTGGATAAGACTGGGAGGAAAGCCCCGATAGTGCATAAAGCGCATGCGTCGAGCCTTTTCCTGATAACTATCTGGTTGTTTGCTGCCAAATTTTTTGTGGTATACCTGCTCTGCTATCAACAACCATTGACTGCTCTCATCGTCCAGATACTGTTCAATAAGATAACTTTGCACGCGTTTTTGTTCCAGCTCCTGCCGTATTCTTAACGGCCCCTTACCCTGAGCTTTGCGACCGTTGATAAAGGACTCGACAAAACGCTCGTCACTTTGCAGATTCTCTTCAGCTAACAGCTTAAGCTGCTCATCGATCAGCGCCCTGGTACTTTCAGTTATGGGGTTATCTCGGGAAGAAAACCTGCGCACCAACTTGTCGGTCAGTTCGCAGGCAGAGTGTTCTCGGCGAGCCAGCAAATCCATCGCTGCCCGCCTGAGATCAAGAGAGGTTGGTACTTGATAATTCAAAGGTAAAAAGACTGATGAGGTAAAGGAGGACAAGCCGCCGATTACTCGGTTGCTTCGGCCTTTTCTACTACTTGCAACTCAGGTGCGACTTTGGTGCCTAATAATTCCTGACGAATTTTTCCTTCAATAGTGTCGGCAATCTCAGGGTTATCCTGCAGGAATTTGGCAGCATTGGCCTTACCCTGACCGATTTTATCGCCGTTATAGGCATACCAGGCGCCAGCCTTATCGATCAGGCCTTGCTTCACGCCGAGGTCAATCACCTCACCCATGCGATAAATACCTTTACCGTACATGATCTGGAACTCGGCCTGCTTGAACGGCGGTGACACTTTGTTCTTGACCACTTTGACCCGTGTTTCGTTACCGATTACTTCATCGCCTTCTTTCACGGAGCCGGTACGACGGATGTCCAGACGAACTGATGAGTAAAACTTCAGGGCATTACCGCCAGTAGTCGTTTCCGGGCTGCCAAACATAACACCGATTTTCATACGGATCTGGTTGATAAAAATCACCAGACAATTGGCATTTTTAATATTACCCGTCATTTTGCGCATGGCCTGTGACATCATGCGCGCCGCCAGACCAACGTGGCTGTCACCGATATCCCCTTCAATTTCAGCTTTAGGCGTTAATGCAGCTACTGAATCAATAACGATTACATCGACCGAGCCGGAGCGAACCAGCATATCGGCGATTTCAAGTGCTTGCTCTCCGGTGTCCGGCTGGGAAACCAGCATGCTATCTATATCAACACCCAGTTTTTCTGCATACTGCGGGTCTAATGCATGCTCCGCGTCAATAAAGGCACAGGTCGCGCCTTTTTTCTGCGCTTCAGAAATGACACTCAAGGTTAATGTTGTTTTACCAGATGATTCAGGCCCGTAAATTTCAACAATCCGTCCTTTGGGCAAGCCCCCTATCCCCAGAGCAATATCCAATCCCAGTGAACCCGTGGAAATTGATGGCATAACCTCGCGAGGCTCTTCTCCCATTTTCATGATCGAGCCCTTGCCGAACTGACGCTCAATTTGCGCGAGGGCTGCTTGCAGGGCTTTTTCTTTATTGGTGTCCATAATTATCTCTCTCATTTGAAGGCTGAATATTGTGGTCGGGCACGAATAAGGGCTGTATTATAAAGATCTGTCTTGCATAGCTCCAAGCTTAAAGACTGATCCTGGCGTTATTCGCGGCGGGTACCCAACCGAATATCTGTGTGCGGCCCGATTTCAAACTACTGTACACATGAACAGTATCCTAGACAAACTTTTTTTACTTCGCAAGTGTTAATTTCCTTGTCTGTCACGTTGCCAGTTTCTTTGCCGGAAAGAAATCACAGTATAAAGCGCGCCCCGTCTTTAATACGAAGGGCTGATTGCTGGTCAGTAATTAACCTACCAGAAAAATTTCTAGCTTTAAATTAGCAGCTGTGTAGCAAACAGATCGTAGTAACATAGTGCAACATTTGTGACTTATTCTGGCGCCGGGCTTATATCTGCACCAGATCGAAATGTCGTAAATAGTAGTAATCATCATCCCGACATTAACCCCCGTAGTAAAGGGAAACATACTCCATGTCCGACGATATCCAAGACCTGATTGAAAGCATTGTAGTGCCCGATGAGGCTGACACTGATCGCAAGCCTCTGCAGGAGCAATTGGCCACTCGCGACGCCGAAGAAATCGCTCTATTACTGGAGTCTTTACCGGTAGAGCAACGGGTTGATATTTGGCGCAAGCTACCGAGCAGCAAGCAGTTGGACGTACTGGTAGAAATGCGCGCCGCTCCACGGGAACGGATTCTGGATGATCTTGCCCGCGAAGAGATGGATTCGCTGTTAACCGGATTGGAGGCAGAAGACCTCCTCGAACTGGCGGATTCATTATCCAATAGACTCATTGAACGCGCACTCAACCGAATGGATGAGCAACAGCGCGAGTGGTATATCAATGCCCAACAATACGGTGAAGCCGTGGCCGGTCACTGGGTCAACCGCGAGCTGTTGGTATTACCCCAAAATGCCAAAGTCCGGGATGCCCTGCGCCTGTTGCGCCGAGAAGTACCCGCACACTCTGACTCAATATTCCTTATTAATCGCACCGGTCAATTTGTTGATAGTGTAAAAATCGCCCGTGTCTGGCAGCAACCTGACCATATCCCCCTTGCCGATTTACGGGAAGAAGATTGCAGCACCATTGAAGCGGAGGAAGATGCGGTCAGTGCCTCCCTGAAAGTACAAAAATCCGGGCTGGCCGCACTCCCTGTGATCGACGGCCAACAGAAACTAATTGGACGACTGGAAATCATCTCCGCCTGCGAACTGGTTAATGAATATTATGAGCGCCAGGTGATGGCCAGCGCGGGTATGAATGAGGATGAAGACTTATTTGCCCCCGTACTCAAGAGCGTACAGGGCCGTACTATTTGGCTTGGTGTCAATTTGCTCACCGCCTTTGCCGCCTCGTGGTTTATCGGCCTGTTTGAAGTGACTTTACAGCAAGTAGTCGCGCTCGCCATTTTGATGCCGGTGGTGGCCAGTATGGGAGGTATCTGCGGTAGCCAGACCCTGACGCTGGTGATCCGGGGCCTGGCACTCAATCAAATTACTGACGGTAACCGGCGGGCCCTTCTAACAAAAGAGCTTAGAGTGGGCGGGCTGAGCGGTGTCTTATGGGCCCTAGTGATAGGGCTGGTTGTTGCCAACTGGTTTGATAGCGGCATGATTGGCTTTGTTATCGCGCTGGCGATTCTGTTGAATATTGTCGCCGCAGCCGTCTCCGGCGTATTGATTCCGATCGCATTAAACCGACTGAAAATTGATCCGGCTCTATCCGGCTCTGTCATTCTGACGACCGTCACCGATATTGTTGGCTTTGTTGCATTCCTTGGGATCGGAACCATCCTGCTGCTTTAAAATGACTGCAAACAAAAATCTTTCTGCAAGGGGCACTTTTTATTGTGTCAGAGCGTCTTACTTGGCCCAGAGCGTCAAAACAAGCTGTTAAACAGTCAATCAGTATAAGCGGAGAATACGCAGTGAAAACAATCATGAAGTGCCTGAGCATATGGCTGCTGGTGGCAGCGTCTAACACTCAGGCAGTGGAGATAGTCGTTAGTCGTGAGCAAATGCTCTTCGCCATGCAACCCTTCTTCCCCTATCCGCTTGTCGTGGGTGGCTGGCAGATCTCACTAACTGAGCCGAATCTAGTCCTAAGCTCAAATGACCAAATGATCACTCTTGAGGTACTTATGGATGTCACCTCGGGAGTGGAGAAAATGCAACTTGCCGGAAGCATCAACGGGCAGGCCGCCTTTGATGCTTCCACTCAAAAGCTGCAACTGATCAACCCCAAAATGGAGTCGCTCAAGGTGCTGTCAGGTCACATCAGCAACGCGCAAGCCAGCCTTGATACCCTGAGACGAAGCGTTGGCCAGGAACTACCCATCATTGTGTTGCTTGATCTTAAACAACTGGGCCTCTCCATGTTCAAGCCGAGTCGTATCCACATCGTCGACAATGGCATTGCGATTAACCTGTAGTTGCGTCTGGTAATGGGTCTATCAGCAACGCCAATTTTCACTTCACTTATCTTCAACTGATTTATTTGGGTCTGCTTTACAGTTTGCGTACAATACCTGCAAAAATTAGCCCTTCAGTGGAACAGCAAAGTCGATGAATCAAGAGGTTGCCAGCCTAAGTACTCACACCCCCATGATGCAGCAGTATTTGAAGATTAAAGCTGAGCATCCTGCCGAGTTAGTTTTTTATCGAATGGGTGATTTCTACGAGCTGTTTTTCGATGACGCCAAACGCGCCGCTGATTTGCTGGATATTACACTGACCGCACGCGGTAAGTCGGCGGGTGAACCGATTCCCATGGCGGGTATCCCCTTTCATTCAGCGGACGGCTATCTGGCCAAACTGGTACGCTGTGGCGAATCTATTGCTATCTGTGAGCAGATTGGCGACCCGGCCACCAGTAAGGGGCCAGTCGAGCGTAAAGTCGTCCGAGTGGTGACTCCGGGCACTATCAGTGATGAGGCGCTGCTCGAAGACCGCCGCGACAACCTGCTGCTTGCCATTGGCGCACACGACACCCGTTTCGGTATTGCCAGTCTCGATATCGGCAGTGGCCGCTTTCAGGTCTTTGAAGTCGAACAGGTTGAAGCCGTGTTAAGCGAATTGCAGCGACTGGATCCAGCGGAAATCCTGATTGACGAAAGTATCACCCACGAGGAAATTACTTCGCGGCAGGGTATTCGCCGCCGGCCACCCTGGGAATTTGAGCAGGAAACAGCCATGAGGCTGCTGACCCAGCAATTCAATACTCGTGATTTAAATGGCTTTGGCTGCGACGGACTCAGTGTTGCCATCGCTGCTGCTGGCTGTCTGTTGCAATATGCCAAGGAAACCCAGCGCACCGCCCTGCCTCATATCCGCAGTCTGAGCCATGAGCGCCGCGAAGACAGCGTTATTCTCGATGCCGCGACTCGTCGCAATCTTGAAATTGATACCAATCTCACTGGCGGCGACAAACACACGCTGCTGTGGGTGATGGATAAAACCAAAACCGCGATGGGTGGACGTCTGCTGAGGCGCTGGCTGAACCGACCGTTAAAGGATCGCGCAACACTTGAGCAGCGTCAGCTTGCCATCGGCAGCCTGCTCAAGGATTACCGTTTTGACCCTTTTCGGGAAGCGCTAAAGCCGGTGGGGGATATGGAGCGTATCCTGGCACGGGTGGCGCTGCGCTCTGCTCGACCAAGGGATCTCTCACGCCTCTCCTTATCCTTAAAGGTTTTGCCAGAGTTACAGCAACAATGTGCAGAATTGAATGCCAGCCGCATCAAAGAACTGGCACAAATTGCAGGCCTTTATCCGGAACTAACCAATTTACTCGATAGAGCGATTATCGAAAATCCTCCGGTTGTGATTAGGGATGGCGGTGTTATTGCGCCCGGTTACGATCAGGAATTGGATGAACTGCGTGATCTCAGCAGCAATGCCGGTCAGTTTCTGGTGGATCTCGAAACCCGAGAGAAAGCTCGTACTGGTATCAGTACACTGAAAGTCGGCTATAACCGCGTGCACGGTTACTATATTGAAATCAGCCGCGGTCAATCTGACAAGGCCCCCACCGAATATATTCGCCGCCAAACTCTGAAAAATGCCGAGCGCTTCATCACCCCTGAACTCAAGGAATTTGAAGACAAGGCATTAAGTGCCAAGAGCCGTGCCCTCAGTCGGGAGAAGGCGCTTTACGAAGCGCTGGTAGAAACACTTAATGAACAATTGGCAGAGCTACAGGCTACAGCGGCAGCCCTCTCTGAACTGGACGTGTTGGCTAATCTGGCCGAACGGGCCGATCATCTCAGCATGAGCCTGCCGGAGTTCAGCAGCGAGCCAGGCATTCAGATTGAGCAGGGCCGCCACCTGGTGGTCGAGCAGGTATTGGACGAACCATTCATACCCAACGATGTAGACTTTGACGACAACCGCCGTTTGCTGATTGTTACCGGCCCGAATATGGGCGGTAAATCGACTTATATGCGGCAAACGGCGGTGATTGTGTTACTGGCTCATATCGGCAGCTATGTACCAGCCACCTCGGCAAAACTGAGCCTGGCTGACCAGATCTTCACCCGTATCGGCTCCTCCGATGATTTGGCCGGTGGCCGCTCTACCTTTATGGTGGAAATGACCGAAACCGCTAATATCCTGCATAATGCCACGGAAAACAGTCTGGTACTGATGGATGAAATCGGTCGCGGCACCAGTACTTTTGACGGTCTGTCTCTGGCCTGGGCCAGCGCGGTTTTTCTGGCCAGTAAGGTGAAGGCCTTTACCCTGTTTGCTACCCATTATTTTGAGCTGACCGCTCTGCCAGAGGCTTATCCGCTGGCACACAATATTCACTTGGACGCCACTGAGCACAATGATCATATTGTCTTTTTGCACAGTATTCAGGAAGGCCCTGCCAGTAAAAGCTATGGCCTGCAGGTGGCTAAATTAGCAGGTATACCGGATACGGTGATTGCTGCTGCTCGGGAGAAATTAAATAGCCTTGAGAATGGTGATAAGCCTTCAACTGAGTCTACTCCATCAGTTCTCCAGAGTCAGGCCAGCATTCCCCAAGCAAGTGCTCCCCAGCCTTTACAACCGGATATGTTTTCTCAACAGGCGCACCCCGCCGTCGAAAAGCTGGGCGCAATAGATCCCGATGATCTGTCCCCCAGACAGGCGCTGGATGTACTCTTTGAGCTAAAAAAGATGCTCAAATAAGCAGCAATTGTTTAAAAAACTTCTACATTATCAAGGCTTAGTGATAGACTACGCGCCTTCAAAACTTCAGACCCAGATTTTAAGCACAGAGAGGCAGGCAAGATGACTTTTGTTGTAGGGGAACAGTGTATCAAGTGTAAGCACACTGACTGCGTAGAAGTATGTCCCGTAGATTGTTTTTATGAAGGCCCTAACTTTCTCGTTATTCACCCCGACGAATGTATTGATTGTGCACTGTGCGAGCCAGAGTGCCCGGTAGACGCGATTTACTCAGAAGACGAGTTGCCAGAAGATCAACAGGTATTTTTAGAGCTGAATGCCGAACTGGCCGAAGTCTGGCCAAATATTACGGAAATGAAAGAAGCACCTGAAGATGCCGAGGAATGGGCCAACAAACCTGACAAACTACAGTACCTGGAGCGCTAATTAACCGTACCAGGCTGCAATAAAAAAGGCGACTAAACAGTCGCCTTTTTTGTTCTTGCTTGCTAAGCCTTAGCTGAACACAGACTCGCTGCTCAGGCCTTGTTTTTCGAGGATGTCGCGCAACCTTTTCAACGCTTCTACCTGAATTTGACGCACGCGCTCACGGGTTAAGCCAATTTCACGACCCACTTCTTCAAGCGTACTCGTCTCATACCCACGCAGACCAAAACGACGGGCAACCACTTCACGTTGCTTCTCAGTCAACTCCCCCAACCACTCGCCAATACTGGCTCGCATATCGTCATCCTGCAACATCTCAGCAGGATCAGACACTTGAATATCGGGGATAGTATCAAGTAAGGATTTATCTGAATCAGGTCCAAGCGGTGTATCGACGGAAGCCACCCGCTCGTTCAAACCTAACATGCGTTTGACATCTTCAACGGGCTTATCGAGTAGCTCAGCAATTTCTTCGGCGGAAGGTTCGTGGTCCAGTTTTTGAGTCAGCTCACGCGCGGCGCGCAAGTAGACGTTTAATTCTTTGACTACATGAATCGGCAGGCGAATGGTTCGAGTCTGGTTCATGATGGCCCGCTCGATGGTCTGACGAATCCACCAAGTGGCATAGGTTGAAAAACGGAAACCGCGCTCGGGGTCGAATTTTTCTACGGCGCGAATCAGACCGAGATTACCCTCTTCGATCAGATCCAGCAGAGTTAGTCCACGATTGACGTAACGGCGAGCGATTTTAACCACCAAACGCAGATTGCTTTCAATCATACGCTTACGCCCGGCCTCTTCGCCACGCATGGCCATGCGGGCGTAGTAAACTTCTTCTTCGGGGGTCAGTAAGGGAGAAAAACCGATTTCATTAAGATAAAGCTGCGTAGCATCCAACGTCTTCTGGAATCGATCACCAGTGGCACTGGTCGTTGTGCTGTTGGCTTTCTTACGACTCGCTGCTTTACGTGTCGATGGCTTGGTAGCCACAACGGTGTCCGAGCCCTCATTATCCAAAGCGGAGTCAAAGTCCTCTGCCATAGCATCCAGGTCAACATCTGAACCCAGCATTTTTTCCAAATCGCTACCGCTTAGCTTCTCTTCAGTTTGAACTTCCATAGGATTAACCCTTATTTTTTATTGGAAGACTCAGTCACCTGTCATTGACACTCTAAAGTAGGTGACAACTCAGCACAACTGATTTACTGCCTATTTTTACACTTTGTCCATAGGGGTAATTACTTAAATTATCAGGGTATTCCTGGAGTCGCCCTGTAAATTTTGTAAACCTCTAACATCAGGATCTGTCGTTCAAGATCTATCACCTGGCAACAAATCCAGCGGGTTAACCGGTTTTCCATCGCGACGTATTTCAAAGTGCAGTTTCACTTTGTCAGTACCGGTGTCGCCGAATTCTGCAATTCGCTGACCCACTTTGACCATCTCTCCCTCATTGACTAAAAGCCGACTGTTGTGGCCATAAGCGCTGAGGTAGTGTTCATCGTGTTTGATGATTAATAACTTACCGTAACCCACTAAGCCGCTACCAGCGTAAACCACTTTGCCACTGTTAGCTGCATGTACAGGCTCGCCCAATTTGCCTTTAAGATCAATACCCTTATGAACCGAGCTGGATGCACTGTAACGACGAATAACTTCACCATTGGCAGGCCATTGCCAATGATTGGGGTAAGTGGTTTTATCTTGAGATTGCCAAGCGCTGTCACCCTTTTTTAGCGCTTCTTTGGGCGTAGATGAACGGACGGTCTTTTGCGTCTCATGCCTGGTGTTAGGTTTATGCTTGTCAGTGCTTTTAGCCGTTTTGCTACTCGGGTCAGGGCTGCGATCAAGACTAATTTTTTGTCCTGGATAGATGGTGTATGGAGGGGCAATTTCGTTAGTAGCTGCTAACCCCCTAAAGTCGAGGCCATAACGCCAGGCTATGGAATAAAGGGTTTCTCCGCGCGACACAATATAGGTGTTAGGTGTGCTTTTGACTGGCTCCTGTCGTTCGATAACCGGGGCATAATGCCCGCCGCCAAAGCATCCCACCAGCAATAACAAAGGACAGATAAACGGGATTCGCCGGGCAAATTTGGACATTATAAATTGATTACTTTTTAACCAAAAACGGCATAATTAGATAGCGCTGAAAAATCATTTGCTTTATGAGCTTTACCCTTTAATCGCCTGATTTTATTCGAAAAATTACTATTTCACTGACACGTGAGAAAGTAGTTTTTCACATTTTTTAAAACAAAATAATATAATAAAATATTTTATATTCTTAAATAATCTAAAAATATAACAAAAAAAAGCTTTCTTTAGTCAGTTTTAGCTGTTTTTTGGCCGATTTTCTCCAACAAAAGCACCAACAAAACGCCTAGAAGCATTAACGTAACACAGATAACTGTCTGCGGATCAGTGGATTGCAACTCGGCATATTGACTCGGTAAGACATTCATTTGTTCCAGCGCCAGTTGTTCACCCTTGCTGTTTTCATAATAGCTAAGGGCCTGTTTCCAGGGCCAAACCAGATTCAAAGAGCCCAGCAAAAAACCCGTCAACAGGGCCAGGGTGTGGTCATGAAAACGGCGAAATAACCAGGACAATACATGCGAGAAACTTAACAGCCCCACTACGCACCCTGTAGCAAAACTGGCAAGGATAATCATGTCGAAACTTTTTATCGCCGCTAGAACATGCCCGTACATACCCATCAGCACCAACATAAAACTACCGGAAATACCCGGTAGAATCATGGCGCAAATGGCCACCGAGCCCGCGAGAAAAAACATTAACGCCGTGGGGGACAACTCTGAAGGTTTAATCTCCGTAACAGCATAGGCTATCAAAGTGCCGGCCAGCAACGCCAGCCCCAGACTGAACTGCCACTGTTTAATCTGTCGAGCCATATGGACGGAAGACGCCAAAATCAGACCAAAAAAGAACGACCACACCAGTAGCGGGTATTGATCAAGGCAGTAACTAATCAAGCGAGCCAGTGAAATAATGCTCAACAGAATACCGGCAAATAAGCAGATCAGGAAGTTGCCATTAATGTAGCGCCAGGCAGTCGCTGGACCCTGTGTGAATAGTAGCCCGCATGCTGTGGGGTTAATGGATCTGATAGACTCAATCAGTTGCTCGTAAATTCCAGTAATAAAGGCTACCGTGCCCCCGGAAACGCCAGGCACAACATCGGCAGCACCCATCGCCATGCCCCTGAAGAAAACCCCCAGGAAGCCTGACTGTGCCGGGGGTAAAGGTAGTTCTGAGCTCATTGGATCTCCTATCTATTTAGCTCTTTTTATTCTGCTAATCGCTCAATCAGCTTTAAGCAGTAAAGTGGTATGTTCAGGGAAGACTGACTTAACGTATAACACCTGATCTCAATGGCACAAAAAAAGCGGGTTCCACCACTGTTGTGCTGATCCCTTCCTCTGTTTTAACCACCAACGTCAGATGCTGGGACTGATTATCCCCTACCGGTATCACTAATCTGCCACCCACGACCAATTGTTCTACCAGCTCAGCAGGTACTTGCTCAGGAGCGGCCGTGGAAATAATGCCATCGAAGGGGCCTTTCTCCGGCCAGCCAAAACCTCCATCCGCATGTTTCAAATGGACATTCCTCACTCCCAGCATTCGCAAGCGTTCGCGGGCTTTATCCTGCAGGGGTTTGATACGCTCCACGCTGTAAACCCGCTCAACTAATTGTGCCAGTACCGTGGTTTGAAACCCGGAACCAGTGCCGACTTCTAAGACTCTAGTTAACGGCCCCGCTGCCAATAACAACTCCGTCATTCTGGCAACGGTATAGGGCTGCGAAAGCGTCTGCTGGAAGCCGATAGGTAGAGCTGCATCCTCATAGGCACGGTGCGCCAGTGCTTCATCGAGAAAAATATGCCGGGGCGTTGACCGCATTACGTCCAGCACTTCAAAATTACTGATTCCCTGATCACAGAGTCGTTGAATTAAACGATCACGAGTTCTCTGGGAGGTCATACCGATGCCAGCGAGATTCAAGGTTGTCACATATTTTTCCTGTCGTTCTTTATATTGTGCTTAATCCCGATTTTAATGTTGTCATTGGCTTTATCCCTGCCAATTTCATATATCGCCGCGGTAAAAACCTTAACCAGCTGCATTGTCATAACTCAACAGCTCCCTCAACACAGAGGTAGCAAAGCAGCCTCGTGGCAAATAAAAGCCAAGTCGAAGTGTTTTATTGTCAAATGTCACACTCAGGTTCTGAGGAATAACACGCAGCGCCCGTCGCTCAGCTTTCAAGCCTTCTCGCTCTAACCCCGCCAACAAATCAGGGAATTTCGACAATACCGCTACCTCAAGCTCGACAGCATTGAACGCAAAATTATTATCCATGGCTAGTCCTGCATCATGTTCTTGGCTCGGTTCATCTCCAACGACCACTCTGTGAGACGTTTTGCCATAAAGAGGGCCTGTTAGATGCAGATCCCCTGCCGCTAATCGGGCCTTAAGGTCAGTCTCTTCACCCTGCCGAAAAACACTTTGCGTACCTTCTAACATGAGGGTTTCGCCGCCCAGTAACCGATCCCAATTACCCTGTTGTATACGTTCAGCCACCACTTGGTTAAACAGCCAGGAGCGCACTGCTGAGAGATAAATGCCACGTAAATGTTTCTTGGGTTTAAACGCACCGGCAAACCACTGCTCCGCTTTGCTAAGATTAGCACCACCATAACCAAAACGCTGCTCACCAAAGTAGTTAGGCACCCCCGCCTGTTTTATCAACTCCAGCCGGTCGGCAATATCCGCCGCATCATCGCACTGCTGCACGCACAGCTCAAAGCGATTTCCTCGATGTACCCCGCGTCGCAGCTTTCTCAGATGACGGCTATGGGACAACACGTTCATCTGCTGATCATTCAAAATTGCCCAATCCGGATTTTTCATCCCCGGCAAATGAACACTAAACCACTGACGAGTCACCGCGTGACGATCCTTCATGCCGGAGTAACTGACCTGTCGAGCCGGTACCCCGGCAAAACGCGCCAACCGGCTGGCAACATCCTGAGTATTGAGGCGACATTTTTCTATCCACAGAAAAACATGCTCACCCTCACCCTCAGGTTCAAAACCCAACACCTCTTCCACATAAAAATCTTCAGGTTGCTGGCGAATAATGCCCTGTGCGACGGGTTTTCCGTAGGCGAAGGGCAAGCTGTCAGTCATTGGCTGGAGCCAGTAGAACAACCGTGTGCACAGCAATTCCTTCGTTTCTTCCGGTGAAGCCAAGCCCCTCTGTCGTAGTCGCTTTTACATTGACCTGATTGACAGCCACCTTCAGATCATCGGCTATATTTCCGCACATGGCAGGGATATGAGATGCCATTTTGGGTGCCTGGGCAATAATCGTAATATCGGTATTGGCTAACACATAGCCTTTATCACTAACTAATTGATAAACATGACGCAACAGGTCACGACTATCCGCATTGGCAAACCGGGGATCTGTATCGGGAAAGTGGCGACCAATATCACCAAGGGCACAGGCACCTAGCAGCGCATCACAGAGCGCATGCAATACCACATCGCCATCGGAATGCGCCACCAAACCTTGATTGAAAGGGATGGTCACTCCGCCCAAAACAATATGATCGCCCTCACCAAAACGGTGAACATCGTAACCATGACCTATTCGCATGTTTGTTCCTGCTGTAAAAAATATTCGGCCAGCGCCAGATCATCAGTGCGGGTAATTTTCAGATTGGGTTTAAGTGCCTCTACCACGGCCGGCTGATAACCTGCCAACTCAAGCGCTGAAGCCTCATCAGTCATAGTCAAGCGCCGTTCACAAGCACCCTGCAGAGCCTCCAGCAAAAGTTGATAACGAAACATCTGAGGGGTTTGTGCCTGCCACAAGCTACTGCGGTCAACGGTATCTGTAATTACCTTGCCGTCGACCTGTTTAATCGTATCGGTGACCGGTACAGCCAGAATTCCACCGACCGGATGAGCTATCAGCACTTTGATCTGATTTTCAATATCACTGACCGCCACACAGGGGCGCGCCACATCGTGAACCAGTACCCAATCCTGTGCCTGACAATATGGCGCAAGAGCCTGCAGGCCCTTCATCACCGACTGACAACGCTCCTCCCCCCCTTCGACAATCATAATTCTGGAGTCAGCAACCACGGGAAGGTCTTTCCAAAACCGATCGTCAGCACTCACAGCGACCACAATTTTTTGTAAGGCAGTGACTGCTAACAGTTTTTTTAAACAGTGCTCAAAAACTGTAGCACCGGCCAACTTAATGTACTGTTTGGGAATAACGCTGCCCATGCGCCGGCCAACACCCGCAGCGGGGATTACCGCAAAAATATTCACAGAAGCTGAGGGGGGTGAGAAAGTTGATTGCACCACAGTATTTATTTTTTGTCCTCAACCATCAGATAGAAGGTTTCATCTTCTTTGATATAGCCCAGGTCTGAACGGGCACGCTCTTCGACACTATTCAGGCCGCTTTTCAATTCCCGCACCTCGTTTTCCAGAACCTGATTTCGGTCGCGAAGCCGTTGATTGACCAGTTCCTGTTCCTCGACCTCACGCTGTAGAGAAACAATCTGCTCCCAACTGCCCTGACCAAACCACAGCCGGAGCTGTAGCCCCAACAAGCAGCAGAATATAAAAAACAGAATCCAACGCATGACAGACATCTAATCAGAGACATTCATTATAGGGCTTTCACCCAGGCGCATAGGCAACAGCAATTATCATTATTCTATTCAACGAATGCATATTCTATTATGAACAATAATCGAGTCAGTATACCAAACTCTCTACAACAGACCGCCGGTTTAATACTCGATTTTTTGCCTTCACAATGCACAAAAAAGGCGCCGACGGCGCCTTTTTATAGGTTGATCAGGATTTAAACTCGGCCCGCCCACGATAAATGGCTCCCGCGCCCAGCTCAGCCTCAATACGTAACAGGCGATTATACTTAGCAACCCGATCTGAACGACACAGGGAACCCGTCTTGATTTGACCTGCAGCGGTGGCCACCGCAAGATCAGCAATTGTAGTATCCTCGGTTTCACCCGAACGGTGCGAAATGACGGCGGTATAGCCAGCATCTTTCGCCATTTTGATGGCATCAAGGGTCTCAGTCAAAGAACCGATCTGATTAAACTTGATCAGGATCGAATTGGCGATACCTTTATCAATACCTTCCTGCAAAATCTTTGTGTTGGTGACGAATAGATCATCGCCAACCAATTGTACCCGGTTACCCAGCTTTTCGGTCTGGTACTTCCAGCCATCCCAATCCGACTCATCCTGACCGTCTTCTATTGAGATAATGGGATACTGATCGCAGAGCTCAGCCAAGTAGTCACTAAAACCTTCTGCCGTAAATACCTTACCTTCACCAGCCAAATCGTATTTACCGTCTTTATAGAACTCAGAGGAAGCACAATCCAGCGCCAGAGTGACGTCGTCACCCAGCGTGTAACCCGCTGCAGCAACTGCTTCTTTGATAACGGCAAGTGCATCGGCATTGGACGCCAGATTAGGAGCAAATCCACCTTCGTCACCTACCGCAGTATTCAACCCCTTAGCACTCAACACTTTTTTCAGAGCATGGAAAATTTCAGCCCCCATACGCAGCGCCTCAGTAAAGTTTTTGGCGCCCACTGGCTGTACCATAAATTCCTGAATGTCGACGTTGTTGTCGGCGTGTTCGCCACCATTAATGATATTCATCATTGGCACGGGCATGGTGTATTGGCCGGAAGTACCATTCAGATCGGCGATGTGTTGATACAGCGGAAT
This sequence comes from Oceanicoccus sp., assembly GCA_965661375.1. Lineage (GTDB taxonomy): Bacteria > Pseudomonadota > Gammaproteobacteria > Pseudomonadales > Dasaniaceae > Oceanicoccus. The sequence continues at coordinate 23,783 of CBFIDJ010000002.1, forward strand.
ACCTTTTTCGGCGGCAACCGCTTTTGCTGCAGCCAGTGACACGGCGAGAATAGCATTGGCACCCAGATTGGATTTGCTCTCGGTGCCATCGGCATCAATCATCAACTGATCCAGCGCACGCTGATCCGCAGCATCTTTACCCACCAGCAATTCTTTGATGGTTGTATTGATATTATTAACTGCCTTCAACACACCTTTACCTAAGTAACGCGACTTATCGCCGTCACGCAACTCCAATGCTTCACGCGTTCCGGTAGAGGCACCGGAGGGAGCACAGGCACTACCCACTGCACCGGACTCCAGAATCACATCAGCCTCCACTGTAGGATTGCCCCGAGAATCCAAAACCTCAAAGGCTTTAATATCGACAATTGTTGCCATAGGGTATTTACTCCATAAAAATAAAAACGGTCAGCAATGCGAAGCGTCCATCGCTATCATTGTGTTAATACTAATTGTGTTATTACTAAAAGCGTCGCGAAGACTGTCAGCTATTGAATTTCCAGTGCTGGCAATGACTTCACCAAATCATCCACGGCTTTCATTTCATTAAGAAAGCCTTCCAGTACTTTCAATGGTAACGCAGAAGGTCCATCGCATTTGGCATTATCGGGATCCGGATGCGCCTCTAAAAACAGGCCGGCCAGTTTCTGGGTCATACCTGCCCGTCCCAATTCCGCCACCTGATGCCGCCGGCCACCAGAGGCGGCACCCATGGGGTCACGACACTGCAGCGCATGGGTAACGTCAAAAATAATGGGGGCGCCACCACTGACTTCTTTCATGGTGCGAAAACCCAGCATATCAACCACTAAATTGTCGTAGCCAAAATTACTGCCGCGCTCGCAGAGCATGACCCTGTCATTACCGCACTCGGCAAATTTGTCGACAATATTTTTCATTTGCGGCGGGCTTAAAAACTGCGGCTTTTTAATATTGATGACATTCCCTGTCGCCGCCATAGCTGCCACCAGATCGGTCTGGCGGGCTAAAAACGCCGGTAACTGAATCACATCACAGACCTCGGCCACCGGTTTGGCCTGTTCAATTTCATGGATGTCAGTGATCACGGGGACATTAAATGTTGACTTAATTTCCTGAAAGATTTTTAGGCCTTCCTCCATACCGGGACCACGAAAGGAGTGGATTGAGGAGCGATTGGCCTTATCGAAGGAAGCTTTGAACACATAGGGAATGTTCAGTTTTTGACAAACCCCAACATAGTGCTCGGCAATCTGCATAGCCAAGTCGCGTGATTCCAATACATTCATGCCGCCAAACAGCACAAAGGGAAGATCGTTAGAAATCTGTAAGCTGTCAATCTGTAAAGTTTTTTGTGTCACGTTACGGCCTGTATTAGGGAAGCTTTTTAGTAAAACTATTTATTCGAATAGGCAAGGGCAGCATTAATAAAGCCACTGAATAGCGGATGCCCATCACGCGGTGTCGAGGTAAATTCCGGGTGAAACTGACAGGCGATAAACCAGGGATGTTCCGGCACTTCCACCACCTCAACCAGGGAATCATCGGCAGACCAGCCACCAATTCTCAAACCGGCCTTTTGCAATTGATCAACATAGTTATTGTTGACCTCGTAGCGGTGACGATGCCGCTCAAAAATAAGATCCGTGCCGTAAACTGCCTTAGTATTCGACCCTTCCACCAATCGGCACTCCTGACCACCGAGTCGCATGGTGCCACCCAGATCAGTAGCTTCATCGCGTTTTTCCTTACGACCATCGGATTCAGTCCACTCCGTGATCAAACCAATCACCGGGTGCTCGGTCTTGGAATCAAACTCCGTACTATTAGCCTTACTCAAGCCCGCGACATTGCGTGCATATTCGATGACGGCAACCTGCATGCCCAGACAAATTCCCAGATAAGGGATTTTATTTTCGCGTGCATATTGCACCGTGGCTATTTTGCCCTCGACGCCACGATTACCAAAGCCACCCGGCACCAGAATACCGTCAACACCCTCCAGTAAACCGACGCCCTGCTCTTCAATCAACTGGGAATCGACATAACGGATATTAACCTTGCTGCGCGTGGTGATACCAGCGTGCTGCAGGGCTTCATTTAATGACTTGTAGGCATCGATCAACTCCATGTATTTACCAACCATGGCAATGGTGACTTCCCGCTCAGGGTTTAATGCCCCGTCGATAACGCGATCCCATTCCGATAAATCGGCAGGAGGGCAATCGATCTCAAAGCGCTCAACGATGAGGTCATCCAACCCTCGCTGGTTTAACGCGCCGGGAATGCGATAAATACTATCGGCATCCGCCAGCGGAATAACAGCGCGCAATTCGACGTTGGTAAAAGAGGAAATCTTTTGCAGGGAGCTATCATCGATCTCATGATCAGAGCGACAGAGCAAAATATCAGGCTGTAAGCCAATGGAGCGCAGCTCTTTAACCGAGTGCTGGGTCGGTTTAGTTTTGGTTTCACCGGCAGTCGCAATATAAGGCACCAGCGTCAGATGCATCAGCATGGCCCGCTTGGGGCCTAACTCCACCTTCAATTGACGGGCGGCCTCAAAGAACGGTAGGCCTTCGATGTCACCAATGGTGCCACCAATTTCGACAATGGCCACCTCAGCATCGCGGGCGCCCTCAATCACTCGGCGTTTTATCTCATCGGTGATGTGCGGAATAACCTGTACCGTCCCACCCAGATAATCGCCTCGACGCTCCTTGCGCAGTACCGTCTCATAGACACGGCCAGTGGTGAAGTTATTGCGCTTACTCATTTTGGTACGAATAAAGCGCTCGTAGTGTCCCAGATCCAGATCCGTCTCGGCACCGTCTTCGGTCACAAAGACCTCACCATGCTGGAACGGGCTCATGGTACCTGGGTCAACATTAATATAGGGGTCCAGTTTGAGCATGGTGACTCGTAAACCGCGAGCCTCAAGAATGGCCGCCAGTGATGCCGATGCAATCCCTTTACCCAGAGACGATACAACACCGCCGGTGACGAAAATAAATCGAGTCGCCATGAAAACTTTCTCTAAATCAGTGAATATTGATACTGCAGTTAATGCAATGCAGCCTTAAGCCTTAATTCCCCAGACAGCTGGTATATCAGGGGTTAACGTTCCATTGGCTAGCATTGAGCAGGCAGCCCGCAAACCCGCGTCGATCCGGTTTACCGCGCTCCCTGAGATGGGACGCCAGTTTAACAGGCTTGTCCTGCTGGCTCAATCATTGCTAACCCATTGCTATGAACTTCTGAGTGATTACTCGGGAGTTCTATTAAAGGAATTATTGATAGCCCTGCCAGCGCTTCATTCGAAGACAAAAATCGCGGGCGGGCTCACCCTCGGGCTTCATACCGGAGTACCAGTCTTCCAGCACAAACAGCATAAAGCGGGCCTGATCCTTGTCTTTTTTTGGATTTGCCAAAGTGTCCTGTAATGACTGCTTCATCTCTCCGTATGAGGGCAGCTTCTCCACCAACAGCTGGTTATAAAGATACTGGTAACGGGCACAGAAGTGTTCGTTATCGCTTTCGCAGCTCATTAACAGCACTGCAGACAATATTGTGGCTATTCGCACGTTCAAAGCCTACTCCCTTCCATACACGTGGAATCATCGCCAATACCCACTCACAAACACCGCGATAAGCAAGGGGATCAAGGCCTGTCATATGGAATAGTAGTCAACAAAAGACTGTCAGTCGAAGGGACAAAACTGTCCCGGCACTCATCAGCGCCGGGACAGGGGGTGGGCGAAGTGATTAACACAGAGGGGGTGAGCAGACTATTTACTGCACTTTTTACCGCACTTCAATCTGCTTACGTTTCTGGGCGACCTCTTCCCGCTTGGGAATTGTCAACTCCAGTAATCCATTCTCAAACTTTGCCGATATATCTTCCTCACTGATATTGTGACCCACATTAAAACTGCGCATATAGGATCCAGCGTGGCGTTCTCTGCGAATGACTTTACCACCTTCTTCGTCGGATGTTTCCTGCTCCATACTGGCACGTATGGATAACACACCGTCTTCCAGGGTGATCGACAACTTATCCTTATCGACACCAGCCAACTCCGCCTTTATCTTGTACTGCTTCTCTTGATCAACAATATCGACCTTGGGGCTGAAAAAACCGGTTTCAAGCTCTCGGCTTACCGCTGGCCAGCCAAGGTGACTAAACAGGCGATCAAAATCAAACAGTGAATCACGGGGAATAAGATTCATCATACACCTCCTTAAATCGGGTTATTGCCTGAATTAATCCGGGCTCATCAAATATATGAGGGCTAGTAACAGGAACTCAATAGTCAAAAAAGTGTTTCAACATGGCTGTTGATTTACATCAAGCTCTCTTTAATGACGGCATTATAAGCACCGGTGACCGACAGGAAATCCGACCGATACGAGTCAATAATTAACTGAAACTGATGATGCTAAACCGGAGGAGAAACAGCAAAAACGATAGTCAGGACAGCAAAGCCAGTACAGCCTGTGGCTGAGAATTGGCCTGCGATAGCACCGAGAAGGCAGCCTGTTGGATTATCTGACTCTTAACCAGGTTCCCGGTCTCAGCGGCATAATCCGCATCCAACACTCGCGAGCGGCTGGCAGCAACGTTTTCTGAGGTACTGGTCAAATTATTGATCGTGCTTTGCAGACGATTTTGCACTGCCCCCAAATCTGCACGGGTACTGCTGATATAAGCGATGGCATCATCAATAATACTAATGGCCGAATTGGCATCCACACTGACATCTACATCTGAGATCCCCAGAGTGTCGGCACTGGCTCCACCCACAGAAGCAGTAATGGTTTCATTAGCCTGCGCACCCACCTGATACTCGGTTTCGGTCGCTGCCAGAGTGGAGGCGGTATCGTAGATTACTGTGATATTGTCTAAAGGCTGATCCTCAAAAGCGAGAGAATTGGGCAAAACAGTCTCCGCCGTCAGCTCAGAGCCGCCATCGGCATCCAAACCGCCAATGGCACCAGTATCATCATTGGAGAGATTCATTGCGCCAACAAAAGCTTCGCCCGCCGCTCCCATAAATGCCGTCTCGAAGGCACTGATATTGCCGTAGCTGGTATTGCTGGCAATGGCTGTATCCAAATCTGCCCCTGCTGCCAAATCAGCCAGTACATCCTGAATACCATTGCCCCCCTGATTGGTTTTGATATCGTCATGCATAAAAGCCACGGCTGCATAGCCCGCCGCATACACACCGTTTATCGTATCCGTCGACAGAGAATCCACTAAGTTGGCGACGCTGCCCTCAGCAGTAATCGCTGCACTCAGGCGCTCGTCGGCACCGTGAATAAACTCTGCGGTACCTTCGAGAAACCAGCTACCCACCTCACCGGATCCTTTAATGGTATCGCTACGTATGCTATTGGCATCCATTGTTCGGTACATAATGGCATGTACCATCTCGTGGGCGATAATCCGGTCACTGAAATTATTTAGAAAGGCGTCCTTACCATTGGGTAGTTCCACCGGCGCGAAATCATCAACATCAATCACCAGTTCCTGCGCGATCAGATTGCCCCCAGAAGTGGTACTTCTGACAAAGGCCACTGAGCTTTCTCCGGAGGAAAACTCCACGGTCAAATCCGGACCGCCCGCGGAAACATCCAATCCATAAAAGGTACTGATTCTTTCCTGCGCTTCACGCAGCCAGTAGTTTTTCAACCCTGTAACAATATCCTGCTGATCAGGATCGACAATAGAACCTGTCGTATCGGCAAAAAGTTTCTGGCTACCAAAACTGGTGGTATCGGCAATGCGATCAATTTCGGCAATAAGCTGCGCCACTTCCTTCTGAATATTGACTTTATCCTGATCGGAGAGAGCGCCATCATTCGCAGCCTGAATCGCCAGCTCACGCATTCGCTGCAGGTTGTTCGTCACTTCCCCAAAAGCACCCTCGGCAACCTGTAAATAAGACACCGCATCATTGGCATTGCGCGCAGCCTGATCCAGTCCGCGGATCTGAGAGGTAAAACGATCAGCAATAGCCAGCCCTGCAGCATCGTCCTTGGCACTATTAATTCGCAAGCCAGAACTGAGTCGCTGCAGACTCGTTTGCAAAGTCGTATTATTGCCATTCAGCTGTCGCTGGGCATTTAACGAACTGATATTGGTGTTTATGACAAGCGCCAAAGCGCATCTCCCCTTATCTCCCCTGGCAAATGGGGGAATACAAATCCTTTAGCGGCAGACAGGGAGCATTCTTGAGCATTAATTGCAGCGATTTCCGCCAATAAGTCATTATTTCCGCACTCAGAGCCTAAATAATGAACTGACCACCGCATGCGCTGGTCAAAAAATCTGCTGAAAACCATTAATTCGACTATAAATGTCCATTTTTCTGAACCATACTATTCATTACATTTAATGACCTAAGCAGATCTATAATGTCTAAAAAACAGATTATTGGCCTCAGTTACCTGCTCGTTATTGCCGTGCTGGTTATCATCGGCATCTTCTGGATATTTGGCGGCGATGAGCAAGTGGAAGAAACGGTAGAACCCTTACCGGAACCCCCACCTGTCGCTCAGGAAACGGAACCTGAAATCACCAGCCCAGAGCCGGTAGACCCCTACCCTCAACCGGAGCCACCCCCCCCAGAGGAAGTTTTAACCCCGGTTGTTAAACCTCCTCCCGAGCTGGAAAACAGCGATAACCTGGTGCTTGAAGCCGTCACCGATTTTGCGCCAACGCTGTCCAAATGGCTGATTCCCGATGAGCAGGTCAGAAAGTGGGTTTTGACCATAGACCTGATGGCCGATGGCAAATTACCCAAGCGCTATCGCCCGGTCGATTATCCAATGGAGAAATTCAAAGTCGATGTGAAGGATGAGGAAAAACTAGCCTCAGAGGACAACTATGCCCGCATGGATAAAATGGTCGACACCCTGACCACTATTGACCCGGCGCTTTTGGCACGCTACTACAAGGAATGGCTACCTCTACTGGAAAAAGCCTATCAGGAACAGGGCAAATCAGGAACTTTTGACCAGCGCTTCAAACAGAGTATCAGCCAGCTCTTAGCCACCGACACCTTGTCAGAGCAACCCGAGCTTATCCAGCCCAGTGTACTGTATCGCTATAAAGACAAAGCTAAGGAAAACGCCTCTGATATTGAAAAGCTGGTATGGCGTATAGGGCCAGACAATACCGAAAAGCTTCAGGTTTTTCTGCGTGAGCTACGCTCCCACATCGATTCCTGAACCTCACTGGCAGCGTTAGGAGCAACGCTGCCAGTCATTTCAACTATAAAACATTATTTTTTAAAGGGAAATAATCGTTGAATTCTGCCCGAATCCGGTTCATGATTCCCATCATATTATAGGTAATGGGCTTGCCAGCACCATTCAAACAAAATCACAGCGTATTCAGACCATATTAACTCTGGTATCTGTGATTTAGATTGACGGCATGTCCGCAAGGGGTAGCGGTGAAGCAAGCATCCAGATAAAGCGACTAAAAACAGTAAGTGAGTTCGAGGGACGCATCTGGATTTACAAGGATTGTATTAGATGGTTATTACATAGATCGTGTTCAGCACCTACCTTTATCCCCTTACAGACACCGGTTGGTAACAGAATATTACTGCCGAAATATTTAAAGCCCTCAGCTCAGGGGCTAATTGCAGCTAATAAGTTTTGATTCAGGGGAAATTATAAAGATGTTGATACTCACTCGCAGAATTGGCGAAACCCTACGTGTAGGTGACGATGTAAAAGTAACGGTTCTGGAAGTTCAGGGCAATCAAGTCAGACTGGGGATAGAAGCCCCCCGCTCCATCGAAGTACACCGGGAAGAGATTTATCAACGTATTCAACAGGAACGTCAGGGTGGTGCGGCGGACGGCAACCGGTAAACCTATTCCTGAACAAACAGCTGCCGACTGGCTCTCACCACTTAGTTTTTAATACTATATGGGTTCAATGCAAGATCGGCAGTGGCTATAGACAACCACACTCACGCCTCACTTTATTATTCCCCCAACTGCGGTTAATACTATTGGCGAAGTTGATATTGCCGCAGCGCATTTTGTAATTCCTGATTATTGGGAAACCTCCCTAACGCAGCCTTTAACGATTGTATTGCCTGTGCCTTATGCCCGGTCTCATAAAGCGCCACTGCGTGAACATAGCTGTAAAGGGGGTTTTCAGTATCCTTCGCGGCATCCCCCAGATAAGGCAACGCACCCTGATAATCCTGCAAGCGAATACGCAACAGCCCCATGGCATAATTGGCATCATTGCTTGCCGGTGCCAATTGCAGGGCCTTTTCCAGTAACGGTTTCGCTTTGCCGTCCTGTTGTTGTAAACGATATAAATCAGCCAGGTTTAACAGCGCAGGTAGATGCGCTGGTTCAATCCGCAGCGCCTGCCGATAGGCCTTAAACGCAGCATCGTAGTCACCCAGCTCTTGATAAAATACAGCCGCCTGCAGCAAACCACCGGGGATATCGGCAATATACTGTAGCGATTGCCGGTACTCCTCAACGGCCTTCATCAAGTCCGACTGCAACGCTTCGTCAGTAAGTTGCAAGCCCGCTAGCAACCTAACTACCTGTTGACGCACTGCCTTAACGGGATCATCCAGCAACGGCAATAAGTATTCTGCCCGCTGGGGTTTGGGCAGCATCTCAAACAACTCAACCGCCGCCCGACGCATCAAAGCGTCGGCTGAGGACAGCTTTCCTGCTGCCGTATTGATCGCATATTGTGAAGGAAAGTGACTTAATCCGGATAAGGCGGACGCCCGTACCATAGCCGCCAGCGACTCATCGTCAGCCAGACGTGCTAACTGCGGTAAAGCTTGCGGGTCACCCTGAACCGTCGCATGAAAATGTCTGGCAAAATGAGGTTGCCCCACGCGCTGCGGGTACCATTGTTGAAAATGATCCAGCGCCCACTCAACGGACTTATCCTGATGGCATTGATTACAGGCATTCGGCACCCCCAGTGACTGTGATAGATCCGGCCGAGGAATACGCAAACTATGATCACGCCTGGGGTCCACCCGCATATAGGTCGTTTCCGGCATATGGCAATTGACACACTGGGCGCCGCTACTTTGTGCTGACTGATGGTGGTGGTGTTCTGACTGATCAAACAGCTGCGCTGAGTGGCATTGAGTACATAGTGCATTGCCCTCTGCTTTCAACACCAGACTGTGCGGGTTATGACAATCACTGCAGACCACTCCTCGCTGGTACATTTTGCTCTGCAAAAAAGAGCCATAGACAAACACTTCATCCCGAATCTGGCCGTCGACATAATAAAATGGAGGTTCCAATAGTTGCAGTTGGTGCAAGTCCGCAAAACGATTGCCATCGCGCGCCGGGTGGCCAATGACCGTGCGGCGGGAATGACACTGTGCGCAGCGCTCAATCTGCGGGCTATAGTAGGGCTCGGCAGTCACTGAAAGCTGCTGGCCACTTAACCGCTGACGACTGTGCTGCGCGGGCTTTGTGTTAGTACTCGCCACAGCCTGAGCGGTAGCCTGCCCTTCCGGCCTGGACCATTGTTGAATCCGAGCCAAGCTAGTTTCAAACCCTTTATGATCCCGCTGTTTGCTTTGCTTAGGCGCCGTATTGCCTGGTGAAATATCTGCTACCAGTGGATCAATCGCAGACCTGGCCCAATCTATGTGTGCAGCGGCGGGGCCATGACAAGCCTCACAGGCGACATCAAGCTCAGCCCAACGAGTCTGGTAGCTATTACTTTCAGCCTGATAGTTTTTTTGTAAATCCGTCGAATGACACTCGGCACAACCTGAGTTCCAGTTATTGCTCTGTCGCGTCCAGTGCAGGATATCCTGATGGCCACTGGTATCGGGATACAAATGAAACCAACGCTGACCGCCTTCTGCTTTGGAGCGACTGTCCCATGCGATGGTAAAGGCCTGTAAACGACCATCGCCAACATCAAGCAAATACTGCTGTAATGGCGTCACTCCAAAGGTATAAACGACTTTAAAATCCTCCAGCTCACCCTCGATATTATCAGTACGCAGCCAAAACTCCTCGCCCTTCTTATAAAACCGCGTTTGGACCTCCTGATGCTGAAAAACAGCCCCATTAAAATCACCCAATACGGTATCCGGTGTCGTCGGCTGCATAGCCAGATCGTGGTGTGATCCCTGCCAGTCGGCAAACTGCTGGCGATGGCACTGCCGACATTCGCCAGAGCCCGCATAACCTGAACCTTCATGGCCAGAACCGTTATAACTCTGCTCAGAAAAAGCCAGAGATGGATAGAAAGCTAAAAAAAACAGACCAATATAGAACTGGCAAACAAAGTAAACCCTAAGACCGGTTAACCGACCTTTAACTAAACCGCCTGTTTTAAAACGGAATGAAGGGTTTTGAAATCGCATATTCACTGGCTTGAGGGTAGTATCATGAATAGAGAAGCCACTCAGTTTACAGGCTCATCCCAAAAAACAAACTTTTTAAAGCTTATCTCATATGTCGATGGTGCTTTATGACAATCCGCCTGCTAAGGATTTTAGTACTCGGCCTGCTGGCAGCCACTGACAGCTATGCCGATTCCCTGCGCTGCGGCACACGCCTGGTACAGGTCGATGACCTGGCTATTCAGGTCAAAGATAAATGCGGCCAACCAATCAGCAAGGAAATTCTGGGATATACCCTCAGGGGCAGTTACCACTACCAGACCACGCGCAAACGCGAATACAAAATCGAACAGTGGCTATATGGCCCGGAGCGCGGTTTTTATCACGAGATCATCTTTGAAGCAGGCAGAGTTAAAGCGATTAATCGTATCAGCGATTAGTTCTATGCAAGGTTAATCCAAAATAGCTGTAAACCAATGGTACTGCAGGGATTTTAGGTCTGTCTGACAGAGCTGATGATCACGACTTACACAAATAACCGCACGGCTTGCATACTTAAAATAGTTACAGTACCTTGCTAGCGCTGCCTCAGACAGGGTCATCCCATAACGGCACTGAGATCAACAATAACAAGATGGAAACAACCATGACCACCGCCTCCAAAGCCTCCGTCAGAATTCGCAATCTGGCCATTCTCTGCCTGATATTAATGCCCATCTCCGCTCTGGGTAGCCGCTTTGGGCTGTGGCCCTTCACCATCGGCCTATTATTACTGACCGGTTCGCTACTGCTCAGCCTGTTGATTCAAATTATCAATGCCATCTGGTTGTTACGAAAACCACCAGCGCCAACTAAATCGGCCCTGCGTCAGGCCAGTTTGATTGCTCTCCCCCCGCTGGTGCTTATCGCCACCCTGCTGGAAGGAGGCAGCAGTGGACAACCGGCCATTCACAATATCAGCACTGACATTGATAACCCGCCGCAGTTTGTCGCTGCCGTCGAGCGGCGCGGTGAAAGCAGCAACCCGCTGGAATACACGACAAAAATTGCCGAATTGCAAGTCAGTGCCTATCCTGATGTGCAAACCATTAAAAGCGATCTGAATGCCGTTCAGGCCTTTGATAAATCCCTTCAGGTTATTGAGAACATCGGCTGGGAAATTTATGCCCAGGCGCCTGAAGAAGGCCGGATTGAAGCCGTTGATACCACTTTCTGGTTTGGCTTCAAAGATGACATTGTAGTCCGTATCCAACCCGTAGTCGGTGGCAGTCTGATTGACCTGCGCTCGGTTTCACGGGTCGGCCAGGGTGACCTTGGTGCCAACGCCGAACGGATACGGTTATTTATTGAGCGTTTTCAAGAGTCATAATTTGCAGCGATAGCATCCTAATAATCACAAGCTGCTCGAATTCTAAGGTCCGTTTTGACGGATCTTACAAATTTATTTGGCCGCCCCGTGCCAACAACAGACTCACCACGTAGTGTAATTAATACTCAACTAGGTGCAATTACGTATGGGATAAATCCTCCCAGAGCCTAGAGTATGCAGGCTAACAAGCCGCTTAGCGTCAGCTTCATGACAACTGACCAAACGGCACCAATCTGCAGGCGGAGATGGATGACTACCAGCCCAACAAGTAGCTGATTTTTATTGTGAATCCCGAATTATCGCAGCCTAGGACAACCTATCATCCGCACAACCTGATGCTGGTGCGATTGGTTGAACCTTCAGTTTTACGTAGCCCTTCCCACTCGCCTAATCAGTACCTCAACCTGCTAATATTTTTATTCAGCCTGATCATTCTGCTGGGTGGCGGGCAGGCAGCTATTGCTCATCAGGAGCAACCCTCACCTATTCGCAGCAGTAACCCGGAACAACCGGCGCTGAATATCGACCCCACCATTGCCAAGCACTCATTGACTCCAGAGTTTTACTGGTTACGTGATGTATCCCACTCTCTGGATCTTGGTCGGGTCATGCAAGCTGAAACGCTGGCGCAATTCGAAAAGCAGACAGACCACAATTTTAATCTAGGTTACAGCAACGACCCGATATGGATTTATATCCCGCTCCAAGAAATGAGCAAAGAGCACCCAGACACACTGTTTAAAGACCCCTGGTTGCTGCAAATCCCCTACCCATTACTCGATTTACTGGAAGTCTATATTCGCAGCCCCTCTGGGGAAGTACACAGTGTATCGCTGGGGGATAATTTTCCCTACGACCATCGAGCCTATAAAGATCCAGCATTTTACGTGCCGTTGCCTCTGCAGCAGGAGCAACTAACAGAGCTCTATATTCGCGCCAAAAGTACCAGCTCACTACAACTGTCCATGAATTTGATCAGTCTCCCTGAAGCCACCAGAGAAATGGCCGCCAAAAATACGGCCTACGGTATCTACTTCGGTTTGATGTTGGTCATAGTGTTCTACAACCTCTTTATATACTGGTCTGTGCGTGATAAAAGCTATATTTATTATGTTCTCCATGTCGCCAGTTTTGGGCTGTTGCAGGCGGCTATCTCCGGCCACACCTTCGCCTATCTCTGGCCTGAAGCGACCCATTGGAGCCAGATTTCACTGCCCATATTAATTTTTTTGGCGGGTGGTTTGAGTGTTCAATTCTCCCGTCATTTTTTAGCCGTAAACACCTTTTCACCCAGGCTAGATCGTCTGTTGCTTTCTGTGATGCTGTTATGCTTTGTCGCTATCCCTGCCTGCTTTTGGTTACCCGTTGGCATAATGACCAGCTTTGCTATTTTCCTGACACTGTTTTCAGCCAGTGTTGTACTACTAACGGCCAAGGTCAGCTTTGATCAGGGCCACCGAACAGCCCATTATTTTATTCTGGCCTGCTCCTGCCTGATCATTGGTGCAGCCATTCACGGTATGGCCGCGCTGAGCTGGATTCCGGCCAATTTTTTCACCCTCCGCGCAGGTATTATCGGCTCCTCACTCGAAGTCGTACTGATCTCTCTGGCACTGACAGGAAAGATCAATAGCCTTACAAGAGAAAACCAAAGGATCTCTGAAAACGCTCGTAATCAGTTACAGGCAGCCAACCAAGAGTTGAACGAGGCTATCGATAAGCTGGAAGAAAGCAGCCAGATTAAGGATCAGTTTCTGGCCACTATCAGTCATGAATTACGCACACCAATGAATGGCGTTGAGGGGTCTCTCAGTCTGATCGACAGCAAAAGGCTCTCTAAAAAGCAGCAGAATTATTTTGAAAGCGCCAAGCGATCAGCGAAACACATGACCGGCTTGATCGATTCCATGTTGTATTTTTCCGAGATGCAATCCAGCGGTCTGGCACTCAATCCTCACAATTTTGAAATCCGTTGTGCCCTGAACCCGCTGGCGATCAACTTCCGCCAGCTTTGCCATCAAAAAAATCTCTGCTTTAACTGGCACATCGATAAAAACATTCCCATGACCGTGAAATGTGATAGCGAATTGCTCAGTCAATTGCTTAAACAGGTGATCGATAACGCCATCAAGTTTACTCAACAGGGCAGCATCACCGTCAATATCACCTATGGCTGGGATGAGCATAGTAAACAGGAAATGCTGTCTTGTTCTGTTATTGATAGCGGCTATGGCATTCCCGAAGAGGAACTCAGCAATATTTTCAGCCCCTTTAGACAATTGGATGCCAATGACAATCGTCAACAGGGCGGTCTGGGTATAGGACTTGCCATTAGCCACAAAATCGCCGAGTTGATGGGTGGTCGGTTGCAGGTCCAATCCGAGCTGGGGCTGGGCACCGAATTCACCCTGATCCTGCCTCTCCAGCCGGTCGATGACGCGGTTATTATTCAGCACGACGACAGTGCCGAATTCCAGCAGCGCAAAACGGTTCTCGTGGCCGAGGATAACCCGGTAAACCAAATGGTACTGACGACAATGTTGCAGCGCCTGGGTTGCATTATTCTTACCGCCAGCAATGGCGATGATGTGACTGGGCTGTTGGAATCACACCCCGTAGATCTGATTCTGATGGACTGCCAAATGCCAGTGGTAGATGGTTTTGAAGCAACCCGACGAATACGCAATAGCCAAACCGCCTATAGCAATGTTCCCATTATTGCCGTGACGGCTAATGCGATGACCGGCGATAATTTGCGCTGCCTGAACGCCGGAATGAATGACTATATTAAAAAGCCGGTCTCCCCGGAAATTGTTGAGCGCAAGGTTAAACACTGGTTGCAGGTTGGCAAACTGGCGGCCATCTGATCACCAGATCCACACCTACCCTAGCAGCAATAGATCCTCCACCTAACAGTATTAATTAATCGTCACCCCTCACAGTACTATATGGCAGTTCGGATAGATGCACTGTGAGCAATCGCTGTTACAATACACCGGTAACCCAAACTTATGATTAACCTTTTGCCATGACTGGGACCAGTATGGACTTTAAAATTTTTCTGACAATTTTTGCTACCGTATTTCTTGCCGAACTGGGCGACAAGACCCAACTGGCCACCATGCTGTTCGCGGCGGACAAAGAAGTCAGTAAGTGGCTGGTCTTTCTGGCTGCTTCAGCGGCGCTGATTCTGGCTTCAGCCATCGGTGTACTGGCAGGGCAATGGTTAAGTCAGCATATAGATGAAAAACAACTTTCGATGATTGCCGGTATCGGCTTTATCGTCATCGGTGTATGGACTCTCTGGCGCTAGGTCATCAGCGCATTATTCAGCCCCCCCAATATCCAGCACCCAGCACCAATGCCTCCTAACGATGTTATTAAGTCAGTCGCTACCTACTGCCAGTCTTATCGGCCCACTAACAAAACAATATGACAACTGTGTTGTTAAAACCTTAAAAGCCAACTAGTCTAATAGCTATCTATGTAAAGGAATAACTATAACCCGCTGCATGAACGTGAAATATATCAATCCGCTGTTGGAATCCACGGTTACCGTTCTCTCCACTATGGCTATGGTGGACGTAACACATGGTAAACCCAGCCTAAAATCCGACGCTCACCCTCTGGGTGATATAACCGGGATGATCGATCTGGCCGGTAAGGATGCGCAGGGATCGCTGGCCATCAGTTTTTCCACCGCAGCTATTCTCGATATCACCGAGAAAATGCTGGGCGAAACTGTTGATTCGATCAACGATACAGTTATCGACGTGGTTGGCGAAATCACCAATATGATTACCGGCAGCGCTAAACGGATCTACTCCGAGCAGGGAATGGAGTTTGACCTGACCCGCCCCTCCATGACCATTGGCACCGACGAACCTCTGCAGCACAGCGTCAATGGCAATCCGATTTTACTGCCCTTTCATACCGATGCAGGCAAATTTTATGTTGAGCTGTGTTTCAGCTGAAACTCAACAGCCACAATCCTGTCCATTATTATTGTGTGAATAAAAATATCCGCGAGCCTGGCCATAGACTTACCTAAAATGCCGAGCCCGGACCCTCAGTTTTTATCAGGATAAAGGCTCCCCATAATGCATCGGCATCAGGATTCAATCACTTCCCCCAGCATCGCCCAACGCGTTTTCAATAGCCTATTACTGACCACCATTGTTTTCCTATCTGCCTGTAGCCAACTGCCGCAAATGGAGAGCAAAGAAGATCAAGCCCTTCGTAAATTTCTGTCGAGTAATCACCAGCAGGACCTGGAACGCTACCCGATGGCCCGGACTTACCGCGGCAGTCGGAAGGACTACGACCAATGGAACAATCTCTCAGAAGATTTTGCCCGCAAGAGCTATGAGATAAACCAACAGCGATTGACCCAGCTGGCAGCCTTTGACCGCCAGCAACTGACACCACAAAATCAGCTCTCAGCAACCCTTTATCAACAATTGCTGGAAAGAGCGCAGCAGTTTTACACCTTTCGCCACCACAATTACATCATGCAGCAAATGAGTGGCTGGCATACCGGCATTCCCAGCTTTCTGATCAACATGCACAAGATCAGCTCAGTGCAAGACGCCGAGGACTATATCAGCCGCCTGTACGGCATTCGGCCACTGGTCGAGCAAATTATCACGCAACTGGAAATTCGCCAACAGAAAGGCATCTTTCCTCCTCACTGGGCTTACCCACAAATGATTGAAGCCAGCGAAAACGTAATTAGCGGATTGCCCTTCGATAATGGGCCACAGATCTCCAGCCTGTTACAGGATTTTCGCAGCAAGCTCGCCGCGCTGGGGATCCCCCACACCCTGCAGACTCAACTGACCGCCGATGCCGAAGCCGCTCTGCTCAATGCCGTTAAGCCCGCCTATGTAGACTTGATCCAGTCCCTGCAACAACAAATGAACATCGCCGATAACAGAGACGGAGTCTGGAAACTGCCCGACGGTGAGCGTTATTACGACCTATTGCTCCAGCACTACACCACCACTGAACTCAGTGCCGATGAGATTCACCAGATCGGGTTACGGGAAGTACAGCGCATACACGGGGAAATGTTGGACATTCTGGCGGCGGTGGATTTTAAGGGAGACCTCCAGGACTTCTTCCAGTTTATGCGCACGGATCAACAGTTCTACTTCGCCGATACCGCCAAAGGTCGCGACCAATACCTGAACAAAACCCGGCAGGTTATTAAGCAAATGGAAGCCAGACTGCCTGACTGGTTTGGCATACTGCCCAAGGCGGAGCTGACGGTAAAACCCGTTGAAGCCTTTCGTGAACGCTCTGCGGCTAAAGCCTTTTATGACGCCCCTGCCAGTGATGGCTCGCGCCCGGGTATTTACTACGTCAACCTCTATGATATGAGTGCGATGCCCAGCTACCAGCTTGAAGCACTGGCCTATCACGAAGCCCTTCCCGGTCACCACCTACAACTGGCCATAACCAAAGAACTGGAGAACGTTCCAGAATTCCGAAAGGATGCAAGTTTTACCGCCTATATTGAAGGCTGGGGACTTTATGCAGAGCATCTGGCCAAGGAAATGCAAGCCTACTCTAATCCCTATAGTGATTTTGGTCGCTTAACAATGGATCTGTGGCGCGCCTGCCGGCTGGTAGTGGATACTGGCATCCATGCCAAACGCTGGACCAGAGAGCAGGCCATTGACTACCTGCAGACTAACACACCCAACTCTGAAGTTGATTCGACCAAGGCCATCGAGCGCTACAGCGTTTATCCGGGACAGGCCACGGCCTATATGATTGGTAAATTAAAAATTCTGGAATTACGCAACGAGGCGCAGGCTGAACTGGGCGAGGCCTTTGATATTCGCGCATTTCACGATGAGGTGTTGAAAAATGGCCCGTTGCCACTGAGTGTGCTTGAGGACCTGATTCACCACTGGGTTAAGCAACAACAGCAGTGAAGCAGGTATCAAACATCACCGATCAATAAACCCCTATTAAAACTCAGATCAATAAACCCTAGTCAATAAACATAGGTATTAATCTTCTCGCGGATTTCATCCTCAATAGACGCTTTAAACATGCCCATCATCATGCCCAGCGTCACAGATAAGTGAATATTTTCCTGCTCGATTGTGATTTCACCGCTGGCGCCGGAGCCTTTGAAGGTCAGGCAATTCTCCGATTGCCAGTGCGAGGTCAACTGCATACGATCCGCAAGACTTTCTGCCAATTTATCCAGATTGCGCTTTAGTTCTTCAGTTGGCATGGTAAAGCCCTGAGAAAATTGAATACTCGCCATAGGTAAAAACTCCACTCAAAAAATTGCTTCTATCAAAGCCAGCATCATAACAAAGACGGTAAAGGCCACATAATAGCTCTAGTCTTTTAAACAACGCCTATAGAAAAATAAGCAACACCTATGGCAATTTAAGCGCCAGCCGTTATGCTTACTGAAAAATTTTACCCAAACCTTTATTGAAGTTGTTATGGCCAAAAAGCAACAGAACACAGCAAGCAGCAAACATAGCCGCGAAGCCTACGGCATCAGTCTGCTGACCTCTAAACATAAAGACATCCGCCGACTAAAACGCGAAAGCGATGAACCCTCTATCCACGGCAATAAATTCTGGGGTTCCAGCTACCTGATCATGGATTACCTGGAACAAAACCCGCTGAAGAAAAAATGTCGCGTTCTGGAGCTGGGCTGTGGCTGGGGGCTGGCGGGTATCTACTGCGCTAAAACCTATAGGGCCAAAGTCACCGGGGTTGATGCCGACTCGGCAGTATTTCCCTACCTGAATCTGCATGCTGACTATAACGGTGTCAGCATCGATTCCAAACAACAGTATTTTGAAAAAATTACCGGCAAGCAACTAGCTGAATACGATCTGATCATCGCGGCTGATATTTGTTTCTGGGATGAACTGGCGGAGACCGTCTACAAACTCATCAAACGCGCCTGCAAGGCCGGGGTTGGCAAAATTATTGTCGCCGACCCCCAGCGTCCTCCCTTTATTGAAATGGCTGAACGCTGTGTTGACAAATTTTATGGTGAAATCCTTGCATGGGAAGTCGATGAGCCAAGACGCGCCACCGGCTCCTTGCTGGTGATCGAAAACGCCTGACAGATTCATTAAGCCGAAAGCCTGTTGACCTATGTCAACAGGCCTGTAAATTTACAGCACGTTACTACAAATAACTAACTATAAAACCTTCACAGCAGAGCCTGCATTGTTATACTGGTGGCAGACCCGCTGGATAATACAGCACCGGCTGACGTATGATCGAAATCACAACCCGGTTGGAATGAAGTGGTTGAGTAGCGATTCCCGTTACAACCTGAAACAGTGCAAACAATGCTATCAGTATTAACCTATATAACGGAAAGTGACTTGGTATAACTGAAAGTGACTTGGGCGTTTCGACATTCAATGAGGAGAAAGTACTATGGGCATGGCACCGACTATCAGTAGCTATCTCTGCGACCATCAAATCAGCTATCAGGTTATCAATCACCCTCCCTCAAACAATGCACTGGATACGGCTCACTCCGCCCAGATCGAGCCTACCCAGCTCGCCAAAGCGGTGGTGATGGAGCGGTCAAATGGCGAACTGGTGATGATCCTCACTCGTGGTGATAAACACATCAAACTAAAGGAACTGAATAAACATTTCAGTCCACCGCTTAAATTCCTGCCCGAACCGGAACTCTCCGACTACTTTCAGGATTGTAATCAGGGAGCAGTTCCTGGCTTTGGTGACGCCTATGGCATAAAAACACTGGTGGATGCCGACTTACTCAATGCCCCCGAAGTCTATCTGGAGGCTGGTGACCACCGGGAATTGATTTTGCTAAGCCGATCCCAGTTTCAATACCTGATGAAAAACTGTGCGATCATTGAAGACGTATAAGCCCCTGCCTGGCCACAAGCGGTAAGACAAGCGGCCGCTGCATATTTCATCAAACTGACATATAACTTTCACTTGATTGTCATTTCAGGCCTCTAACTTTAGCAGCATGAAGCTACTAGAAAGCCTGTATCAATACGATCTTAGAATGCTGCTCTGGTGTACCGGCGAAAGCCACCACGCCCGCAGAAAGCTAGCCCTAAAAATTTCAAAAACCGGCGATGGTCATCTTCAGGTGATACTCCCCACTACCCTCGCCATAACCGCGCCGGAAACCGGCAACACTTACTTCCTCTATGCGCTGGTTGCCTTTGCTATTCAACTACCTATTTACTGGCTGTTAAAAAACTGTCTGAAGCGTCGCCGGCCTCAGGATATTGTGCCGGCGTTCGAAAGCCATATTACCGCCTCTGACCAGTTCAGTTTTCCCTCAGGGCATAGCTCAGCTGCCTTTTTACTGGCAAACCTGACTGTGATGTTTTTTGGGGTTATTGCCTGGCCCTTGTATGTCTGGGCCTCACTGGTGGCGCTGTCCCGAGTGGTACTGGGCGTACACTTTCCTACGGATATCCTCGCGGGTATAGCACTGGGCAGCATCACTGCTTTCTTTTTACCCGGCCTGATGAACCTCTGGTTAGTTTAATCGACCTGGCAATGCAAAAAATCGACAAGCAACCAGCAACAAAAGTGTAAAGACGGAAACAGACTATTGAAAATATTATACGGCGTGCAGGGAACAGGTAACGGTCATATCACCCGAGCCAGAATGATGGCTAAATACTTTGCCAGTAGTAAACTGGATGTCACTTTTTTATTTTCAGGGCGAGCACCTGACAAGTTTTTCGATATGGCATGTTTCGGTGATTATATCTATCGCCGCGGACTAACCTTCTATACGGAATCTGGCCGCGTAAGAAAAAGTAAAACCCTACTACACAATAATCTTCCACAGTTTATTAAGGATGTTCACGAGTTGGATATCAGTGGCTACGATGTCATCATCAGCGACTATGAACCCGTAACTGCCTGGGCCGGCCGCTTCAGCCATAAGACAGTCATCGGCCTCGGTCACCAATATGCCTTCGGTCACAATATACCCACGGCGGGCGACAATATTTTATCCAGCACCATCATGAAAAACTTTGCCCCGGTGGATGTCCCTATCGGTTTGCACTGGGATCACTTCGGCTACAATATTTTGCCGCCGATTATCGATACCTCGCTACAGGCCAATTCAAAACTAAACACAAGCCACAATACCGTGGTGGTTTACCTGCCCTTTGAAAATCAGGCAGAGGTAACTGCCTTGCTTCAACAAATGCCGGAATTTCATTTCCTGCAATACTCACCGGAGCTCACTGACAGCGAGCAGGGAAATATCTCGCTGCGTAAAACCTGTCACGACGGTTTCAAGGTGGATTTATGTCGAGCCAATGCGGTGATCTGTAATGCGGGCTTTGAACTGGTGAGTGAATGCCTGACCCTGCGTCTGCCTATCATGGTTAAACCAGTACAGGGACAGATGGAGCAACAATCCAATGCGGCGGCCTTACAATATCTCGATTACGCCACCGTCTTGCATCAGTTACAAAGCCGGGAGTTGATTGAAAACTGGTTACGTAGCGATAAAAATATTCCGGATGTGGTGTTCCCCGATGTTGCCAGAACCGTCGTCAATACGCTGCAAAACTGTTCTATCTACGAACTGCATCAACTGCCTGCTATTCTGACCGAACAGCTCTGGCCCGGCCATCAAAGCCTGTCAATGGAGCTGCTGCACGCTTGATGCCCACCGTTGTTCCCTCCCTGATATTACTCCTTGAGTCGCGATGCGGCAGTGGGCTAGTATGCAGTTGCGCCTACTAACACCGTGAGGGAGAACACAATGAAAAACATAACAGCGCTACTGCTTGTGCTCAGTCTATCTCTGGCCAGCTCCACTGCCTTTTCAGATCACCATAAACAGACCGATTTCAAAACCAAAGAGCTGCTCCCCGGCTTCACCCTGCTACAGGGTAAAGGCGGGAATGTACTGTTAAATAAGGGCGCTGACGGACTGTTGGTTATTGACGATGACTACGCCGACATGTCCGATAAACTAAAAAAGACTATCGATCAATATGGCGGCCTATCTGATCTGAAATACGTGATTAATACGCACTGGCACGGTGACCATACGGGGGGCAATGCGACACTGGGTAAAGGTGCAGCCATTGTAGCGCACGACAATGTACGCGAGCGCTTGGGCAGCAAGCAGGAAATCCCCTTTTTCAAAATGGTTTCGGAGCCGCAGCCGGATGTTGCCCTGCCTGATATTACCTACCCCGACACCATGAACCTCTATTTCAATAACGATAAAGTCACGTTGCAGCACTACGCCAAAGGTCATACCGATGGTGATACCGTGGTATTTTTCGAGAAGGCTAATCTGGTCCATATGGGCGACCATATGTTCAACCCCTTCTTCCCTTTTGTCGACTTCGGCAGTGGGGGTAACGTAATTTCTTATCGCGATAATGTGGGACAAGTACTGGAAAAAATCGATGATAAAACCATCGTGATCCCGGGCCACGGACCTGTAACGGATAAAGCTGGCCTGACGGCTTTTTACCAAATGCTGAACGGCACCATCAGCGAAGTGAAAGCAATGAAATCGGAGCGGATAAGTTTAGAACAAGCCAAAAAACGCGGCCTGTCTAAACAGTGGGAGGTCTGGAATATCGGTTTCGTCAAAGAAGACAAGTGGATTGAATTTATCTACCAGAGCCTGCCTGCAAGTGGTATTAACTAATTCAAAGAATCGCTAGCACTCGGCCGCTCTAACCAGCGGCCAATCTCGTCGGCTACCCATTCGGGGTCATCCAATGGCAGATCATGTCCCGCCTCCGAATGCTCTCGCAACGTCCAACCATACTGTTTTGCAATGCCCTCACTACACAGCGGGCTGACCATCCCATCCTGACGACTGCTCAATACCAGCCCCGCCCCGGTCGGTAAAACCTTTGGCATGGAAAAATCCGCAGCGGCTCTTAATTGCCGATACACTGTCTGGCGGCTGACCGGCCTGGCTCGTTGAATAGCCACCCAGTCTTCCAACAAGGCGCTATCGTTATGTTTCAAACGGCTGACCATACGTAAAATAGTCTTTTCACAAAAGCGTAGATTAATCCCTAGCATGATCAGCGCACAGCGCAGGATCGCCATAGGCTTGATCCGCTGCAATAGAGAAAAATTGTTAGCGCTGGTATTGATCACAACCACGGCCTGCATCGTCTCAGGATCAGCCTCAAACCAATCCAAAGCAATCATACCGCCCAGCGATAGACCAATTATACCTACCGGCCCTGTCAGCTGAAGCGCCTTTAGCTGCTGCTGTAACTGTTGTTGAAGCTGTTCTCGAATCGAACGAATAGATTCAGGTGAAGTTTGCTGAAAATAGCTACCCGTACCTGGCAGATCCAAACAGATACAGGTCAGCTCCGGGCAGTATTGCTGCAAACATTGTGCAAAGTCTCCCCAGTGTGCCTGTTCGCGCGATAAACCGCGCAACAGGACCCAGGTTTTTATCGGCCTGTCATTGTTCATCGCCATACCACAACGTTAACGCACGCTCTCTGAATTGTTCACGACCAAGCTCTCCCGGCAGCCATCGATCATAAGCCCTTGCCGCACGAATCAAAAATTCTAACAACGTGGTATGGCGACGCAACACCCGTCGGGTTCGGTGCGGTTTAACCGGGTTAAACAGGCCAAAAAAACTGCCTAATTGCCGTGGGTTTTTCTTCACCCAACGCCAGGAGCCCATCTCCAGCGTCAGTGGTAAAAACGGCCGCTGAAAAACACTGTGTTGCGCTTCATACTGCAAATACAGGTAATCCCACAGATCACCATGGGTTAAATACTGCTTGGCCTGCGGTTCAAACACATAAGACAAATGCGGGTAGGTAGTTTCCATCAATTGATGTAAGGCAAAAATTTCCGGCAACTGTTCGACGGGTCGATAACTGCCTGCCCGTGGAAACCATAGTCGATCATGAAAACCATAACCGGAGTGAATATCCAACGCCAAGGTAAAGGGGGCCTTAGCTAACTGCTCCGAAATCGCCGTACACAGCGTTTGCGCCTCATTTTGCATCGGCATACGCTTGTTTCCCCGATACCAGGGCAATACAGAGCTCAGACGCTGGCCACCCACCAGGAAAGGCACCTTATGTTCAGCATCGACCGGTGCGTTGCGCATCAGATCCACACCGGCGCCATTGGCGCGAGTCTGCAGCATGACACCGGCGGGGTTCACAATGGGAATAAACAGCAGGCGCAAATTACTGAGCCCATTAATCAGGCTCTGATCCCACTTTAAGCGCTGTACCAGCGTTTCCAGAAAGGACAGCAACACCTGAATACCAATACGCTCCACACCGTGAACCCCGGCCACAAAACAAACCACCGGTACATTGGGTGAATCGCTACCTAACTCGCAGGCATGTATAGGGATGCAATGCCCCTGAAAATCCACACTGCTTAGGACTTTACTGCGTAACTGTGGCGAGGCCTGAGCGATTAGCCCTTCGAGCTGTATCAGCTCAGGAAATACATCAGCGTAATTTGGTAAACTAATTTGTGGACACCTGCTCTACTATCGACGGGCTGCTGTGTTTCCTGCCAAGTCTATCTCGTTTCAAGCAAACAGCCTATGCATTCGACAACTGACTATCAATATACCGTTTGCGCTTGGATTGTTTGAGCTTTTCCAGATCAACCAGGATTAAACCATCCACACAATCGGCAAAATCCCGGTCTACATTAAAGGCCGCAAACTGTGCACCGCCGGCTTCACACAACTCCGTATACTGCTTATACAGTGTGGGAACACTCAAACTTTGCTCCGTCATCGCCTGCTTTAACAACTTGAATTCAGCTGAATAATCTTCACCCGCAAAAGTTTGAGCCAAAGAAAGACTATCCACACTGTTTAACAGATAGGGATTTTTGGCAGTGGCCAAATCATCACTGCTGCCAAAGTGCATGGCGTAAAAACAAATCAACAAATCCTTGGCGGCATCCGGGTAATCATGGCTGATACTGACCGGGCCGAATAAATAGCGCAGATCGGGGTACTTATTCAGGTAGGCGCCAATACCGTACCAGAGATAATCCAGACTGCGCTTACCCCAAAACCGGGGTTGCACAAAACTACGCCCCAGCTCCAGCCCCTGTTCAAAATAAGGTTCAAATTGTGAGGTATAGTCAAACAGGGTTTGCGTGTACAGGCCGCCCTTATCAGCGTGCACTGTCAGGGCTTGCTGGCTGCGCACCATGCGATAAGCACCCACAATTTCCAGCTCGTCGTTATCCCATAGAATAATATGATCGTAATAGCGATCATAGCGATCTGTATCGCGACGACGCCCGGTACCCTCTTTCACTGCCCGAAAGGTCAGCTCACGCAGCCGACCAATCTCACGAAGAATCACCGAGTTAGTGTGATAGTTATACAGGTAAATCGCTTTACCATCACCGGTATGGCCCAGCAATTCACATTGGTTAATCTCTCTTTTTAGGAGCTGACGATTTTCCGGATGCGCAACGGCATCGTACTCGGGAATAAAACCCAGTTGCGATTTATTTTTTTTGGTCAGGCGATAGACCTGCTTCTTAAACAGCTTTGCCACCGCATCGGGTTTTAAATCAAAACCCTTGTACTGCTCCGGGTAAATCATATGGCCGACACTGATATCCACATGATTTTTAGCCTGCTTAAACATCTCCCTAATCAACCACAGCGTAGAAATCGGTTTGGCCAACAGCGACAGGCTGTAAAAGAAAATGGAATTACGTCCATCGACAAACATCGGTAAAATCGGCGCGTTCTTGCTGCTGGCAAAACGCAAAAAGCCGCTATTCCAACGGCCATCCTTAATTCCGGTAGGCCCCATACGCGACACTTCACCTGCGGGAAAAATAATAATCGCGCCTTCATCATCCAGGTGATTCTTGATGGCTTTCAGTTGCTCTCTGCCCGTGCGCCCCGACATATTATCCACCGGCAGCAATAGCGACCGCAGTGGCTCCAGCGCGTACAGAATTTCATTCGCCACCGCTTTCACATCGGGGCGAATCTCACCCACCATTTTTAACAGCGCCAAGCCATCAAGACTGCCAATGGGGTGATTAGCCACAATCACCACCCGACCCTGTGTCGGTATGCGTTCGATTTCGCTGTCTTTAACCCGAAAGGAGAAATCAAAATATTCCAGCGCCTGCTCAACAAAATCAAAACCCTCCACATGCGGGAAGGTTTCTTCAAACTGTTTGAATTCACGCTCGTGACAGAGATAGCGCAAAAAGCGCAACAGCGTTTCGCCCAATAACGGACGGCGTTGAGTAAAGCCCGGAAACCGTTGTTCAATGACAGATTCAATGCTGATCATTTTTTCCTTACCTGAGCGATAAGCTGACTAAAAAACCGTGGATAACAAGCCGCCAATGATCTGGCAGCCAAATACTTTCAAGCGGCAGAAAATAATAGTAACTGCCGATGATTAATAATTTTTTCAATATCGGTCCATTGCAGCAGCTGCAATTCCCCGGACTCATTTTCAATCAGAGCCGTACAGCTCTCCGTCCAGTCACCGTCATTGCAGTACAACACTCCATCAATCTCACGCAGATTAGCTTTGTGAATATGGCCGCACACCACACCATCCAGATTACGCTGCTTGGCTTCAACCGCCGCCGCATGCTCAAAGGCCTCAATCGTGGCCCTCGCCTGAGAAATATTGTTTTTCAGATAATCCGCCAGCGACCAAAACGGCAAACCAAACACACTGCGCAAGCGATGCGACCAACGATTCAAAAACACCATCAAGTCATAGGCCGCAGAGCCAATCAAACGATTCATCGCCTCATACAACACCGCGTGATCAAACTCATCGCCATGGACCACTAACAGGCGTTTGCCCTGCGCGGTTTCATGCACAAATTGGCGCCGCAACTGAATATTGAGTAATAAACCATGATCAAAATGACGCAGCGGCATATCGTGGTTACCGGGTACATAAATCACCTCGGTGCCCTCCTGCGCCATGGTGTGAATCTGTTTCACCACTTCACTGTGTTCCTTTGGCCAGAACACCCGACGCTTCATCGCTAGCATATCGAATATGTCACCGACTAAAAAAAGCCGCTCACATTCAACGTGCCGAAGGAATTGTAAAAGGTAGTCAGCATGACAATCGCGGTTGCCTAAATGAATGTCAGACAACCATAAAGTCTTGAAAAAAGACTTGGAGGATTTACGGCGGTTACGCTCTCTACTCTCGTTCATGTGGCAAAGAGTAAGCAGCTTCTATTGCAGAAAAATGACTGATAAACGACAACTCTATGACAATTTAGGCTTTTTTAGTCTTTTTTATTAAAGCCTAATAATTGCTTGTTATTACAAGTATAAACTCACAGCAACACCGCCCGCCTGACATCACCACTATGCAGAATGGCAATCAGCGAAAAGCGCATATATTCATTACAGGTAGTCAGATAATCCCGCACCCAAAACCGGATCGTCTCAAACAACTCACCATCTACATCGGCATCCGTCGAGCCAGCTAGCGCTGCAAACTGGCAGCATACTTCACGCTCACCATGAATAAGCTTACCCTCACCGGCCACCGCCGCCGACAGCTGCCCCGCCGCCGCATCCCAGGTAAACACCAGATACATCGACTCATCCCGTACCTCCAGCGGCAGCAGCTCCACCGTCTTATCCACCATCTCATTAACGGCCATACGCTGCTCCTGCGGGCTATCACTGCCACACACCGCAGCAATGGCTATTTTTTCACCAGCTTCAGTCTCAGATTGAAGCTCATTCCAGCTCAAGGGCATTGGTCTTCCTCCAGTTATCGGGAGCGCGATTTTGCGGTTATTTGACCAGAGATTCAACTTGAGAAAAGCAGCCCATTACGACTTGTTACCGACAAACAATCCGGTATAATGGCGGCCTTTCCGAGCCAGCACACCGGCTGACAGGAATACCGGGGCGTAGCGCAGTCTGGTAGCGCACTACACTGGGGGTGTAGTGGTCGTAGGTTCAAATCCTGCCGTCCCGACCAATTAAACAAAAAAGGCCACTCATCGAGTGGCCTTTTTTGTTTAACCGGCGGAACCCCGGATCTGTTCTTTAGCGAGTGGCAACACCTTCGTTAATTGAGAAGAATTGCAACCCTCACAACGTGCATTGCCGGGAATAAGCTTAGATAGGGTACAGCGATTTGATTTATAGCAATCCACCGGTAGCATATTCTGGTTAATACAAAGCCATTTCTTGCGCCTTAGCGTATAGGTATTATAAGGCTAGAGGACTGCACTAACGATGAACCCATTAAATACTGAAAACCTTACTAAAGTCACCCGGCACCCCCGTCTGCCTTGCAGGGGCTGCCAGACGACTTGCAAAAACTATCATCGTTGTGACGGTGTTCTATGGCGTCTCCAGCCGGATTCGGCGACTTTGCACCAACAAGGTGATATGAACCCTGCTCAGACCAAGCGCTGAATATGTTGTGGCAGAACATCCGGTTTGGCATAGCTATAGCGAGCTAAAAGTTCTGCGCCGTAGTAGCTATCGAGCCCGGCAATGGCCACAGTGTGAGCGGCGGCGATATCAATAGATCCATCAGCGCGCAAAATAGTGTCCGGGAGTTCGACTCGGTTGATCTCACCAATGACCATTACGGCTTGATTGAGCAGAGTGTGATGTTCAACGTAGCGCACCCCTATTTTTATTACACTTTCTTTTACCATTGGAGCTGCAAAATCCTCGCTCCATTGCTCAGTAAAATTACACGCTTCGAATTCTGAAGTTTCACGTGGGTAGCGTGCTGAGGTTTGGTGCCCATCGATAATCACGTCTTTGTGTAGATGGTTAATGGTGAAGCATCGAGTTTCCAGGATATTCTCTAAAGTGTGACGATCAACGGAGTTTGGTCGGTTAATAAAGGCTAAAAGTGGTGGATGCGCACCGAGGTGGATAACGGAACTAATTATCGCGAGGTTGGTATTACCCTTAGAGTCGATCGTGCCAATCAAATTTGCAGGTTTAAAACCTGACAAACCATTGATAAATTGCGCCCGGTATTGCTTATCCATATGGTCGATATCATTACGACTGAGTTTCATAAATGCACTGCCTTTGAATTCATTGTCGGCTACAACTTCGACTAGATAATACTCGACTGTAGTAGTAGCTCGCTGAGGATGTACCCGATATATACGTCCCGATTCGCCGCGAGGATTGCAGTGCATGAATAATTCATTAAATCAAAAGCGATCAAAGGGCCAGAACCATTGATTGATAAAACACGAACAATGCCACTTGAAAGACGGATATTTTGAGCACTACAAGACAATTTCAATTTTACAAACTCTGCTTTATTTTCACCGAATTCAATTAGAGTAAGTAACGTTTGACTGACCGCTATGACACGCCCATCAATTTTTGAGTTAGCCAACAACCCCTTTCGCCCTACTTCTCACCTCTTTTAACCTCCCTAAGAATTACTTCAATCACGCCTTATAAAATCTAAATAATAGGTTGAAAAACCTAGATTAGAGGTATTTAAATCACACATACCAACATCAATCAGCCCTCCCCATGCTAAAAGCTCAACTAGAATCAACCAATGCCGAAACAGTGTTGTTGTTCATCTACACTCGTGAGCAGGGCTTCGCTAAGGAAATTTCTCATCTATACGAAATGGACCTGAACCCCATTCAAAAACAGCTTTCCCGCATATAGCGGAACGGCTTACTGATCAAAAACGGATCGGTCTAACCAGTAACCAGGAATTCAATCCACTCTATGCCTTTCTATAAGAAGTTAAAGCATTGCTGGCCAAAGCCCTGAAGTTCGAACCCTCTAAGCTAAGAGAAAAACTTTTAATGAAGCGCTTTCGTCCCAGAAATGATGGGGGGAAGCTTTTTTGAGTATCGATCCCGGGCTCTCACGTGAAGCATTGGCCAGTCTTATATGCAGTCACCTGCATACAACTGGTATTGTTGGTCGCAAAACACCAACTAATTGATATAAAATCTCTTAAAAACTGGCACAGGGCAGAAGGTCAACTGGAAGGGTATGATACTTTTGTTAAGGTACTCCCTAAAAATCAAAGCATTATTCCCCCTACCACTTTATTAAAAATTCTGCTGCTGTCTCTACTTTCTTCGGTGCAAAACGCTTACGCCGCTACAAGCTCTGAAAGCTTGTTAGAACATTAGAAGGTAGCCCTTCACTCAACGGAGCCATGATTAACCATGAATTTTGATTTACCCAAACTGCTGCAATATCTACGTGTCGAGTCACTCGGCGACGATCACTATTGCGGCGAAAATTTACCCGGCAAGCGCAAGGCGGTATTTGGTGGGCAGATTCTCGCGCAGGCCCTGAGTGCAGCCATTCAAAGCACTGACTCCGAGCGTCAGCCTCATTCACTTCACTGCCACTTTTTACGTGGTGGCAAGGTCGGACTGCCCATCGAATTTGAGGTGGTACGGGTGCGCGATGGTGGAAGCTTCTCGCTGCGGCAAGTGACTGCGTTGCAAGATGGTAAGCCGATGCTGATGGCAACGATTTCTTTTCAAAAACCGGAGTCGGGTTTGCAACACCAGCAGGAAGCACCCGATATGGTACCGCGCGAGGCTATGATCAGTGAGTGGGAGTACTGGCAACAGAACAATACCGAGCGTCCGGAGCTGGTCTACATGCGCCCGGATAATTTCACCGCGCTGGAGATACTCAGTGATTTCCGCCCTGGAGTAAACAACCCGCAACCGCAAGAGCCCTGCCAACATTTCTGGTTTAAGGCCAATGGCGAACCTGATCAGGCCAGTGATCATTATCTAATTGTGGCGTTTTTGTCGGATATTTTATTAGCCAATACCGCCTTGCATGCCCACCCCCATACTTTGCACCATCCCGAAGTGATGGCGGCGAGCCTGGACCATGCCCTGTGGTTTTACGGCGATATCAATGCCAGCCAGTGGCTTTATTACGATATGCATAGCCCCATCGGCGGCGGTGGGCGAGGCCTGAATCATGGTTATTTCTATACAGAGCAGGGCGAAATAGTGGCCTGTACGTCGCAGGAAGGGCTAATGCGAGTGAAGGGTGCGTAACCTCAAAACCTGATCAGTAGTCCATATCACCTATCAAACCCCAGAAATGTCACTCACCTTGCGCTGAATGGTTACTGCACTTTCAGCGCACAAGCTTTAGGATCGGATAACACCGTTTCTCTAAAAATAATGCCAAGTGACGATTATGGAAAGCACTTACTACCGGTCCTGCCACTTCTGCGAAGCCATCTGCGGCCTTGAAATTAAGCTCGATGAAAATGAGCAAATAGTCTCTATCAAGGGCGATAAAAATGATCCCTTCAGTCAGGGTTATATTTGCCCTAAGGCTACTGCCTTGCAGGATTTGCACGAAGACCCGGACCGCCTGCGCCAGCCCGTCAAACGTGTTGGCAACCAATGGCAGCAGATTAGCTGGCAGCAAGCCTTTGAAGAAACAGCGGATCGGTTGGTGGGCATTGCCAAACAGTACGGCAACAATGCTATCGCCAGTTATATGGGCAACCCCTCGGTCCATAACTACGGCCTGCTCACCCATGGCCATGCTTTTCTGTCGCTGTTTCGCAGTAAAAACCGGTTTTCAGCCACTTCAGTGGATCAACTCCCACAGCAGTTGATGTCACTGCTGATGTTTGGTCATCAGCTGCTGATCCCCGTCCCCGATATTAACCGCACCGATTTAATGATCATCATTGGTGGTAACCCGATGGCCTCTAACGGCAGCATGATGACTGCAGCCAATTTCCGTCAGCGGGTGAAAGATCTTCAGCAACACGGCGGCAAACTGATTGTGATCGACCCCCGCCGCACCGAAACCGCCGAGGTGGCCGATCAACATTGGTTTATTCGCCCCGGTACCGATGCCGCGCTGTTACTGGCCATGCTTAATACGCTGTATCAGGAGCAACGGGTAAACCCCGCGCACCTGAGCGATTTTTTGGAAAATACCGAACAACTTGAAAGCTGGCTGAAGCCCTTTACGGCGGAACGGGCATCCGGGATAACCGGTATCCCTGTCGAAAGCATCAAGCAACTGGCCAGGGATTTAGCCAACACTGAGCGCGCGGTCTGTTACGGACGCATGGGCATTTCAGTACAGGCCTACGGCAGTGTCTGCCAGTGGGCGGTGTATTTGTTGAATATTCTCACGGGTAAACTCGATGCGGTT
Source organism: Oceanicoccus sp. (assembly GCA_965661375.1). GTDB lineage: Bacteria > Pseudomonadota > Gammaproteobacteria > Pseudomonadales > Dasaniaceae > Oceanicoccus. Next base: position 55,703 of record CBFIDJ010000002.1, read on the forward strand.
GGTGGTGCTATGTTTACCACCCCCGCTTGGGACTCGGCGGCACCGGGCACCCGTGCTGGTAGTTTTAATCGCTTCCAAAGCCGCGTCAGTGGGCTACCGGAATTTAATGGCGAACTCCCCGCCAGCGTTTTAGCGGAAGAAATTTTGACGCCGGGAGCAGACCAGATTCGAGCACTGGTGACCATGGCCGGTAATCCCATATTGTCCAACCCGAATGGTCGGCAACTAGACCGGGCCTTTGAGTCTCTGGATTTTATCGTGGCCATTGACCCCTATATCAATGAAACAACTCGCCACGCCGATATTATTCTTCCCCCCACTTCTCCACTGGAAAGAAACCACTACGACATCAGTTTTAATCTGTTTGCGGTGCACAATATCACGCGATTTAACCGCGCTGTTTTTGAAAAACCGGAAGACAGTTATCACGACTGGGAAATCTGCGAAGCCATTGCAGAACGCATCTCGCAGCGAATGGGCATTGATTACACAACCAAACCCAGCCCGGAGCAGATCCTGGACGCCAGCCTGCAAAATGGCCCCTATGGAAAACGGTCAGAGCACCCCTTGGCACTGGATTTAGACACGCTTCAACAACAGGATCACAATCTCGACCTTGGCCCCCTGCAGCCCTGCCTGCCATCGCGGCTTAGCACCCCAAACAAACATATCAACTGTGCGCCTGAAGTGGTCATTGCTGATCTGGCTCGAGTTGAGCAACAGCTATTTGCAAATGCTGTGACTGAAGATCAATTAACCCTGATCAGCCGACGCCATGTGCGCAGTAAAAACTCCTGGATGCATAATTATCGACGACTGGTTAAAGGCAAGGATCGCTGCGATTTACGGATGCACCCCGAGGACGCTGATCAGCTTCAGCTAACGGATGGCAGCACAGTTGAGATCAACTCTCGTACTGGCTCTGTTCAAGCCAAGCTTACGATTAGCGATGAAATGATGCGAGGGGTTGTTTCGCTGCCTCACGGCTGGGGACACAACCGCCCCGGTACGCAGTTACGTATCGCCAGTGAGGTTGCCGGTGTCAGTATCAATGACCTGACCGATGAGCGGCATTATGATCCTGTTAGTGGCAATGCGGCGCTGAATGGGGTGCCAGTTTCTGTACGGGCGGTATAGATTGGGGATTTTCTATCTACGCACCCAAAACATTCACTGTGCTCATGGGGCAGGCCCTTGCCACTGCGGTGTTAAAAACAGGCTCAAATGCTCATTTACTACGTGTAAACTCCGCTTTCTCGCCTGTTTTTGCCTAGCATTGACTGCCTCGATAACGAAAATCAATAGCCCGTTAGGGCCCAACATTCTCCTTCAACGCTCGCTTTAAAATCTTGCCGCTGGCATTTTTGGGCAGGCTTTGCACCAGCCGAATGTCTTTGGGGCGTTTGTAACTGGATAAGGCTTTTTCACAATATTCAGCCAGTGTTTTCTCATCGGCAGTCACACCCGGCTTTAATACCACAAAGGCTGTGACCGCCTCTATCCAACGTGGATGGGGAATACCAACGACAGCCACTTCCATTACGTCAGGGTGTTTGATGATGGCTTCTTCCACTTCGCGGCTGGCGACGTTTTCGCCGCCGGTTTTGATCATGTCTTTTTTGCGGTCGACGACGTAGAGGTAGCCCTCTTCATCCATGCGACCCAAATCCCCACTGTGGAACCAGCCGCCGCTAAAACTCTCTGCGGTTTTTTCGGGGTTATCCAGATAGCCTAATGTCGCCTGAGGACTGCGATGAACAATCTCGCCAATCTCTCCCACGGGGACGGGTTTATTGTCGTCATCCAACAACATGGTTTCGACGTTGATTCCGGGACGCCCGGCCGAACCCAGTTTGCGCAATTGATCCTCCGGTTTGAGGATGGTCGCCAGTGGCGCCAGTTCGGTCTGGCCGTAGAAGTTAAAGAGTCGCAACTGCGGTAGCCGTTCGCTGATTTCTTCGATAATCGCCGTCGGCATAATGGAGGCGCCGTAATAGCCCTTGCGCAGTGTACTCAGGTCAGTCTTATCAAATTCCGAATGGCGTAACAGCGCAATCCAGACCGTGGGTGGGCAAAACAGTTTGTTGGCCTGTTCACGCTCAATGGTTTTTAAAATGGTTTCCGGGTCTGGGCCGGGCAAGAGAATACTGGTGGCGCCCAGATATAAATCCGGTGTTAAAAACACATCCAGTTGCGCGCAGTGAAACAGGGGTAAGGCATGGACATCGATATCCCCTTCCGACATTTCCCCATCAACAATGCAGGTGACGTACTGGGCATAAAGGGCACGCGAGGTCATCAGAGCACCCTTGGGCCGCGACTCGGTACCACTGGTGTACATTAATTGGATAGGGGCATCGTCTTCAATCTCCACATAGGGCGGCGAATCGTCGGCAAACTCAAACCAGAGTTCTACTGGTTCCCATTTATCATCATGGCCCTCATCGCAGCCGTCATCGCTGCTTTCACCACTTTTGGCACCACCCTGCTGAATAACCGCTTTAAATAACAACTCCGCACCGGCTTCGTTAATGGCTTCGTCAGCGACTCTGACCAGGCTATCTTCCACCAGTATGGCAACGGCTTTTGAATGAAGCAGTAAATAGGCAAGGTCAGTGGCATTCAACATATAGTTAAAGGGTGCAACCACCACGCCGATTCGGGCCAATGCAAAGCGTAAAATCACAAAGCTGCGATGATTATGGGATAGCAGCGCCACTCGGTCGCCCTGCTTCAAGCCTTTAGCCAAAAGCGCATTGGCCGTGCGATTAACAAGCTCATCCAATTGAGAAAACGTATCTCGCTGATCGCCAAATACCAAAGCGGTTTTGTGTGGAAGGCGTGCCGCAGAGCGCCGCAGTAAATCTGCCAGTTGCTGGCTGCGCGCGCGTTTAATAACGGGGTCAAGGTGTTGATTGAGCTGTGATGTCATGATGTCTGTAGCCCTGCCAGGCTAGCAGCAAGGCATTCCTGGATTAGAATGCCTTGCTGCGGGTTTTATTGTCGTTTTAGGCTTAAAAACTTATTCGTGATAAGGCTTACCGGTCTTGCGCGCCCAGTCACGAATTAACTCATCGTATATATCCATTTCGATAAGCTCGGCCTTTTCCGGGAAGTTCATGTCAAAAGTGACGCTGCCCGTTTCCATCAGTTCTCTGGCACACTTCATATGCTGCTGTGCGGCACCCAACCAGCCCCAACCCGTGTGCAAGGCGAAAGCGGTGCCTGGCACCACAGCTCCCAGCACACACACCGGTACTGGAATCGCTTCACGTAGCTGATCACAGGCTTCCTGATTGGCCAGCGGGAACAGCAACACATCGGCACCGGCCTCGGCGTAGGCTTTACCGCGCTCAATCGCCGTTTCGATATTGCCATCACCAGCACCACGATAGGGTTTGGGATACAGCTCATCACAGCGCGCGATAATCACAAAGGGCGAATCGCCTCGGGCTTTGACACAGGCTTCCAGCTTGGCCTGCATTTCCGGGATGGGTTGTAGCTCATTGATAAAAGCCGAATGCCTTGGGTTTTTACCGTCTTCAACGTGAAAACCGGCAATATCGGTTTTGACATAGCGACGGGTAAAGTGAAAGGCATCGGCAATGGTTTCACCCAGGGTATCGGCATCGGCAATCAACGGAATGTCCATTGCCTCGGCAATGCGATTGGCCTGTTCGATCTGCTCAATTTGGGAAAACATGCCGTAATCAGGCATAGCATAGTGGAAAGCGCTACAGGCATGACCGCCGAGATAAGCGGCTTTAAAGCCTACCTTCTCCACGATTTTTCCGGTGATGGCGCTGTAAGCATCGGCGGCAATAAAGTGCTCGCCGGCATTGATCAGGTCGCGTAATTTTTGTGCTTTAGACGTCATGGGAAATCCTCGTTGTTATTTTGGCCGTGTGGCAATTCGCCAGGTTTACGATATTTGCAGCCTGTGCAGCTGGTTTCTTATAACCGAGCTGCCAATGATTAGGGTTAACGATAAGGAATGTACCTAAACATAGCAGCGAGGGGAATTAAAGTTTATTTAATCTAGGGCCCTTGGCTCATCGCTAAGTCATCTCATTAATCTGCAGAACAATTCTACCCGCTGTTTTACCCTCGGCCACAAGTTCCATCGCCTGTTGAAATTGTGCCAGCGGATAGGTCGCTGCAATCGCCGGTTTAAATAAACCCTGTGCTGCAAGTTTGGAGAGTTGTTGCATGTTAGCCTCTGCCTTTAATGGGTCCGCTATACTCAATTGTTGCAGATTGACACCCACCAGGCTGGCACTTTTCAACAGCGGTAAATTGGTGGGTAATGCCGCAATACCTCCGGGGAAACCTACAATCAGATGACGCCCCTCCCAGCCTAAACAGCGAAATGCCAGTTCGGTGCTATCACCTCCCACTGGGTCAAAAACCACATCTAGCGGTTTGCCAGCGTTGGCCGCCATCACTTCCTCTCGCCATGTCTCAGAGCGGGAGTCAATCACCACATCCGCACCCGCCTGGATGGCCAGCTGCCGTTTTTGTTCGGATGAGGCGGAGGCAATCACGCGAGCACCCAAGTACTTCGCAATTTGCACCGCGGCGTAACCGGTAGCACCACCGGCACCTAATACCAGCACGGTTTCTCCCTGTTGCAAGCGACCTCTATCTACCAGCGCATGCCAGGAAGTTAGGGCACTGACTTTAAACACGGCCGCTTCAGCAAAGGACATATCCTTGGGCATCCGCCGGGCATTTTTTGCTGGAATGACGATAGCCTCGGCAAAGGCTCCACCCCAGCTGCTGGCTAGTACTTTATCCCCAACAGCAAAATGATTAACACCTTTACTCTCCTGCTCATTAACTACATCACTTTCAACTTCACCAACCGCTTCAACCACACCAGAAAATTCACTACCGGGGATAAACGGCACTGGCGCTTTGCCTTGATACTGCCCTTTGGCGTTAAGCACATCGACAAAGCTCACCCCTGCCGCTTTAACCGCAACTAGAATCTGGCCTGGGCCGGGCATACCGGGATCATGTTCACGGATGGTGTAGTTTTCCAATGGCCCTAATTCGTCGCTGATAACAGCCTTTGGCATTGCCTTAAACTCCTGGCTAATCTATTTAGTTACTTCTTCTTATTTAGTCTTTTTGTCTTGCTCACGAGCAAAGGCTTCCAGCTCTTTGCGCATCGCTTTTAACTCAAGCGCTATGGCGCGGTAGTGCTCACGATCAACCTCGGATAAAAACGCTTCTGCTATCGCCAGTGAGCGAGCATTGGATTTTTCTTTTAACTTGGCCCCTTTTTTATTCAGCGCCAACAGTGGAACGCTTTTATGCGTGGGATTGGCTAATTTTTTAATATAGCCAGCATGATCCAGTTCATTTACTGCCCGTTGAATGACCTGTCGAGGCTGGCCGATACTGCGGGCAATCTGGGACACTGAAGGTGGCGTTTCTGATTCTTCGATGGCATTGAGCACCAGATTTTCCACCGGCCTCAAGCCTGTCTCCGCATGAACGTCTGCAAACAGGCTTTTTACCCTCCCCTGCATACGCGACACTTCATCGACCAACATAACCAGCGGGTTTTGCTTTAGGGAATCAACGGGCATGCGCATTTATGCTGCTCCACTTTTTGAGTTATCCTCATCCCAACCCACCGGAAAAGCTTCTTTATAATCACCAATACAGGCACCGTGCTCCACTTTGATTTTGCGCACTTCAGCCAGCGTGGGAATAGCATTATCCGGTGGCGATATATAGTTCAGTTTTGGCCCCCCCCACATGGAGGTATAGGCGCGACGTTTATTTGGATAATCTTCAGCGCCTCCGGCAGCGTGTAACATATTACCGTTAAAAATCAGCGCGTCACCCGGCTCTACATCCCAGGTTAGAATGTCAAAGCTGTCGCGGTATTTTTCGATATCCGGTGTTTGAAATCCCTCACCACTGAATGACATTTCCAGCATTTTTCCGTCTTTAGAGGTTTTTTGTAACTTGGCATCATCACCGCCAAGCCGAGGGTCGTAGACCACATTCCACCGATGCGAACCGCGAACAATTTTCAGCGTTAGTTCCTTTGGCGAGTAATCCGCCGTCATCCAGACCCGGATCATATCGTCGCCGCGTACGCGCAGATAAGGTGTATCCTGATGCCAGGGCGTTGGAATAATATGCCCCTGATTTTTATAAAAGATCTGATCGAGAATCAACTGCGCTGAAGGCGCGCGCATCATTCGAGCCGCAATCTCAGGAATTGGACTGGTTTCCAGCAGAGTATTGAGTGAGGGGCTATTCAAAAAGGAGAAGGATTCCAAAAATGTCTCACCCCGGCCTTTACGATCACTGGTTTTGGTGGAGCGTTTGCTGGGGGACTGGTACGACGCCTCTATACCCTCTTCCAACAGTTTTTGTTCCTCCGCCGTAAAGACGCCCTTTAATAAAATCGCGCCGTCTCTTTGATATTGAGCAATTTGTTCTTCGGTGATATTGACTGTGCGCTGCATAGGCCTTTCTCTCCCGAGCAGGGTTATTGCTCTTTTTTCAACATGACACTATAGTGTCAAACAGGCTACTGGGTGTCAATTATCATTCTCCTGTTCGAGTCAAATTATGATGCCAGGATGAATTGTGGTGCTGGCTGGATAGCACTTGCTTAAGCATGCCATCCTTGCGAACAACCTCGATTCCCGCCTTCGCGGGAATGATAATTCAGAGGGATATTTACCTTAAGAATTGCCCTTAGCGTCAGAGTAAGCAGGTAGTCATAACTGAAATTGCAAGCCTAACAACAGGTAAAAATACCCGATGAAAACTGTGCAAATCGATGAGCATGATAGCGTTCTCAAAATCACGTTGAATGATCCAAAAACCCTGAACGCCCTCAGCGAAACACTGTCGCAGGAGCTGCGAGAAGCCATTCGTTTTGCGGCTGACCCTGCGCACAAATTTCGCTGTCTGGTATTAACCGGCGCAGGCCGAGCCTTTTGCTCAGGCGGCAATGTTGGCATGATGACGGGCGAAGAAAGAGAAAAACCGGCGGATCCCATCACGCTGGGCACCCACCACCACTACATCCTGAAATTATTAAAAGGGCTGCACTACCCGATTATCACCGCTGTTAATGGCGCTGCTGCTGGACTAGGCTTTTCCTATGCCTTGACCGGTGATTTAATCGTGGCCTCAAAGTCTGCCTTTTTCCTTACCGCTTTTAATAAGCTTGGCGTTTCTCCCGATGGTGGTTTGAGCTGGACCTTACCCAAACTAATAGGTTGGGCACGCGCCAAAGAGTTATTACTGATGGGCGATCGACTCCCCGCAGAAAAAGCATTGGAATGGGGGCTGATCAACCGTGTATTTGATGACGAGCATTTTATTGAACAAACCATGCAGTTAGCACAGGAACTGGCCAATGGCCCAACCGTTGCGCTGGGTAAAATCCGTCAACTGGCCTGGGAAAGTTGGGACCAGAGTTTTGAACAGCAATTAGATACTGAGGAAAAAGCACAACCGCGAACCTTCGCTACCGCCGATGCCCGAGAAGGGGCAATGGCCATGCTGGAAAAACGCAGGGCCGAGTTTAAGGGGCAGTAGCGGTTCACTGGTATCCAGCTTAACCCTGCAACAACCTGACAATGACGTTAAGGCCTAAGCAGCTTAACCAATCTTTACCGTCTGCCCGCCATCAACGGGCAGTACAACACCGGTAATGAAGCCCGCTTCATCCGATGCTAAGAATAGCGCGGCGTTAGCCACGTCCCAGGCGGTGCCCTGCTTGTTTCTCAGCGGCACCTTTGCATCACGTTGTTGGCGCACAAGCTCTGCATCCACATTCATCCTCTGTGCCACACCCTCAACAGCGACGGGTGTATCCATCAAACCCGGCATAATGGCATTCACTCGCACCCCATCATTGGCATAGGCCATCGCCATTTGCCGGGTCAAACCATTAAGAGCTAACTTGGTGGTTCCATACATAATGGGCTGCCCCGAGCATACTGACGTTATGGAGGATATATTGATGATGCAGCCGGTTTTACGTTCTCGCATCGAGGGCACGACCGCTTTACTGGTAAAGATCACGCTCTTGAAATTTAGCCCCATAGCCTGATCAATTACACTTTCATCAAGCTCTATCGGGTCCAGTTTATCAGCCCCAGACCCTCCTACATTGTTATGAAGAATATCGATTGGACCAAAGGCCTCAATACAGGCATCAACCGCACTTTTACAATCTGCCTCAGAGATCACATTCGCTTGTAAGGCAATCGCTTCACCACCTGCCTCTTCGATCAGTCGCTGGGTATGCTGAGCGCCAGAATAATCCAAATCAACACAGGCGACACGTGCTCCTTCTCGCGCATAGATCAGCGCACTGGCTCGGCCATTACCGATATTGGGCCCTGGGGTTTGTCCTGCCCCAAAAATAATTGCAACTTTGCCCTTCAACCTTTTACTCATTGTTATTCTTCCTCGGATTTTTCTGGTGCTTCAATTTTCAGACTAGTATCTAAAGATTAACGACTATAATATTTTTATCAGCAGGTTGAATAGAGACCGCATCAAATTCGGTTGTTTTGATTCATGACGTTTTCACTTTCCCGCCCTCATTACTATGACAATCAATTCTCAAGCCTCAATGAACAATTAGTAATGGCAACGAGCAATCAGATCGATCACTATAAGCCACTGCTCACAAGACAATAGAAAAATTATAAATTGACCTAGCTAAGAGTATTCATCATGCCTGACACCCACTTCAACGATGCCTTTGTGGCCATCACCCAGGTCAAAGCGAAATACTGTCACTATCTGGATAATAAAAACTGGGATGCCTATACCAATCTGTTTACCGAAGACTTGGAAATGGACTTACCTCAAGTCGAACCGATTAAAGGTCGTGATACTGCTTTAGCCTTTATCAAAGCAGCACTGGCCAATGCACAAACCGCCCACCAGGTGCATCTTCCGGAAATGGACATTAACGGTGACGAGGCCGATGTAGTTTGGGCGATGCAGGATCGCAACACTTGGGAACCGCCCAAAAATGGCGTCTCCAAACAACGCGGTTTTGGTCAGTACCACGAACACTATGTGCGAATTGACGGTGAATGGAAAATAGCTCGGCAAAAACTGGTTTACCTCCACATGGACATCAACTTCTAACGGGGCAACTTAGCAATGAGTACCGATAACACCGACCTGACCAATGCCTTTATAGAAATTTGCCAGGTTAAGGCACGCTACTGCCGCACACTGGATAGCAAAGACTGGGAAAACTACACGGAGTTGTTTACTAAAGATTACGTACTGGACCTGAGCGAAGATACCAGGATGGCTCCTATCGAAGGCCGCGATGCAGCCATGGCCTTTGTAAAAACCTCTATCGGGAATACCATCACATCACATCAGGTGCATATCCCACTCATAGAATTGGACGAAGATGGCGCCAATGTGATCTGGCCGTTACAGGACAGGCTGATATGGAACCCGCCCAAAAATGGCCTTGCCTCTCTGACCGGCTACGGCCAATACCATGAGCGTTATAAAAAAGTAAATGGCGAATGGAAAATAGCCCGACTTAAACTAACCCGATTTCATATGGATTTTGAAAAAGCCTAACTTTGTAAACTCTTAACTAACGGTTCACATAGTTTTGAACAAAAAATACACTTTATAGCCGTATCAATAGTGTTTAATGGCAAGTAAAAATCTTTCCTCAGGATTGAATAATTCGATGATAGTGAATCAACTGATTTCAAAAAACTTTCTGAGCACTTTATACGTACTTGCTCTAACGCTTCCCCTCTCCCAAGTCAATTTTGCCGCTGAAAATAAAGCTGAGCCATCCACAATATCCGCAGGCACAGAAAGAAACTGGCCCAATCATGGTGGCGGATTTGACGAAAGCAACTTCAGTCAACTGGATAGCATAAACGGTTCAACTATTGATGAGCTGGCTCTCGCCTGGTCTCTGGACTTACCCGGAGAAGTCACATTGCAGGCAACCCCGGTTGCCGTGGATGGTGTTCTCTATTTTTCTGGCACCTACTCCGCGGTCTATGCAGTCGATGCCAAAACCGGAAAACTGCTGTGGAAGCATGACCCGGAAATCTGGAAACATGGCAGTGACAGGATGCGGCTGCAGTTCGCAGTCAATCGCGGCGTCGCTTATTCAGAAGGCAGGATTTTTTCCGCAACCTTCGATGGCAGGTTGTTGGCTCTTGATGCAGCGACGGGGAAACTACTTTGGAGCGTTATGACCGTTCCACCGAGCTCTTATTATTTTATTACCGGCGCCCCCAGAATCGTTAAAGACATGGTTATCATCGGCAACGGTGGTGGCGATTACGGTGCACGCGGATACCTGACAGCCTACAAGATCGATAGCGGAAAGCAGGCCTGGCGGTTTTATGTGGTCCCCGGCTCACCCGAGGAAAACAAGGGTGACCCTATAATGGAAAAAGCCGCGGCCACCTGGACCGGTGAATACTGGAAAACAGGGACCGGCGGCGGCCCCTGGAGCGCCCTCACCTATGACCCGGAATTAAACCAGGTCTATATTGGTACGGGTAATGGCGGCCCGAGCAACCCGGCATTGCGCAGTCCCGGTGGTGGCGACAATCTGTTTTTAGTCTCCATTGTCGCAGTCGATGCCGACACGGGTGAATATCGCTGGCACTACCAGCAAAACCCTTTAGAAGCCTGGGACTACAAGGCAACGGCAGACATGATTGCCACCACGTTGAATATTGACGGTCAATCTCGAAAGGTTTTGATGCAGGCGCCTGTCAATGGCTTCTTCTATGTGCTGGACAGGGAGACCGGCGAATTAATTTCTGCAGAAAAATTCAGCAAGGTTACCTGGGCTGAAGGCATCGATCTCAAGACGGGCCGCCCCATTGAAGCGAACAATATTCGTTTTGAAACCGGCGAACTCAAACTGTGGCCGGGGCCTGCAGGCGCTCACAACTGGCAGGCAATGTCCTACAGCCCCAACACGGGACTGGTTTATATTCCTCATCAACAGGGCGGCGTAAGTTATAACCAGGGCAAGGCGAAAAAAGGCGAAATTCCTATCGCCGGGTTAAATATTGGCTGGATCAAAGAGGAGCCTGACGACCTGACTGGATCACTGCTGGCCTGGGACCCGGTTAAGCAACAGCGAGCCTGGAACCACCCTCTGGATTCATTCTGGAATGGCGGCACGCTGGCAACAGCAGGCAATCTGGTTTTTCAGGGCACCGCCGATGGTTATCTTCACGGCTACAATGCCACCACCGGCGAGCGAGTCTGGTCCTTTAACGCCGTGCAGGGTATTCAGGGGGCGCCCATTTCCTTTGCCGTAGACGGCGTACAATATATCTCGGTACTGGTCGGTTACGGTGGCTCGGCCTCTGCAGGGGGCGAGCCATTACGAGAAGGCTGGAAATACGGACAGCAGCCGCGGCGAGTCCTGACCTTCGCCCTGAATGGAAAAGCCGCGCTGCCTGACACGCCTCCGCAAAATTTCACCCTCAATGCGCTGGATGACCCTTCAATCAAACTCAACGAGGCGGATATAGAAGCCGGTAGATTGCTGTATGTCGCCAATTTTTGCATTGTCTGCCATGGCCGTGACCTCGGCACCGGTGGCACAGCGCCCGACTTAAGGGAGTCAGCCATTGCGCTTAACTTCGACAGCTTTTGGTCAGTGGTACACAAGGGTGCTCTTTTACCCAGGGGGATGCCGAAGTTTGACGACCTGACAGAACAGGAAGCAAAGCAGATTCAGGCTTATATTCGAGCCGGTGCACGCGAAGCTCTGGGAACGCGTAAACCCTCGGGTAAAGCTTCATCCATGGGCAGGTTCTAAATGCAGGGGAAATTGCTATTATCGGCCAACTTCCAAGATCTGGACCTTTCTTTTTTCTGGGATTACTCTCCAAAGCAAGATTTTCATATGGCTTTAGCGAGATTTACCAACCGAACTTACCGTATAGTGGTTTTAATATTGATATCAACTCTAGCTGGTTGCACTGGTTTTATGCCTGACCTACCAGTGGACTTCGTGGTTGATGCCGATCGTGAAAAGGGGATCGTAGTTGGCTCTGTGGGGACGAATCCTCTTGGCAAACAATGGCGTGAATGGAGCAGGTATGAGTATCGCTCAGTAAGTGATGAAGATATCCGAGGCCATGTCACTTCAGCAGTCAATTGGAGCAACCCCTTTTATCCTCAACCCGAATGTCCGGATGACGGCCTACCCGAAGAATGTGCCAACCTGTTCGCCATTGTATTACCGGTGGGAGAATATGAGTTCTGGGCAGTTACTCCTGCTATGGACAGCCTGGCCGCTAGAACATTTGGTGTCTGGGCTACACAATTAAAAGGTTTCCATTTTGAAGTCAAATCTGGCCAGGCTACATACATCGGCAATATGTTGAGCCGATTGTGCGGGGGTTCAAGTCATTCCTACTACGGAATAGCGAGTATTGGCTCTGCGCGAGCAGCGCAGGGGGACGTTGCTGATAGGTACGATCGCGACATACCGTTGCTAGTACAAAAATTTCCTCAATTACAAAACACCCCAATCAATAATGAAACCATGACAGGAATATCCTGGCGCTGGGATTTCAAGCAGTCTGAGGAGGATTCGATAACGACTAATTGGGAAAAGGACTGTGTGCCAACACGTTCTCCCTTATCTGAACCGTCTGCCAAGAAGGAAGATTAGAAAATATCTAATCTCCACCTCCACAATCGCCTCCACCACCATGGTCATCAACACTATTGATACCACTACGGCTGGTGCTACGATTACCAAAACCCGCCTTAAGCACCAACCAAAGTGCCAAACTGATCAAGCAGAGAATTAACAATAATGGTGCCAGCAGGCTATTAAAACCGTTATCTGCCGACAGATCTGTGTAATACCAGGAAGCGACTAAACCAATAACAATAATGATCAGCGTTCTCATCGTTCACCTTGGTCCTTACAGGTAACAGACTGGCAACCCAAAACAAGGCCTAGCGCAAAATTAAAACCGGCACGGTACTGGTCGCTAACATTTTGGTGGTGTTGCTGCCGACGATAAATTCCCTGATGCGCGAATGGCCGTAGGCACCCATCACTTTCAGTTCGATACCAAAGCGGTTTTGAAAGTCGAGCAGGCTTTCAATCACATTGCCCTGCAGCAAATGGGGTTGCACTTGATGACCTTTGTTAGCCAGCAGTTCACAGGCATGGTCCAGGCGCTGACGATGCTCTGGTGTGTCGTTGCCGACCATGACTACATGGCCCGGCAAGCTGGATAGTAGAGGGCTATTGGCCACTCTTTCGATAGCTTTATCGGCAGTTTCGCTGCCGTCGTAGGCAAGCATATAGTTGCTGGGTGTCGAAAAAGTGCCCGTCGCCATTAGTATCGGGGTATGAATGGAGCGCACCACATTTTCAATATGCGAGCCAATGGTTTGGGTTTGCAGTTCGTGATCATCGCCCAGACGGCCAATAACGTAGAGACGAGTACGTTCTTCACAATCCAGCAGGGCTTGCAAAAGCTGGTCGTGTCGTTGTTCACCGCTCACGACGACGGCACCAGCAGCCTCGGCCCGGGTTTTGGCATCGTCCAGTAACAACTTGCCGTGCTCCACAGCCAGCTTGTTGCGCTTTTCATCCAGCTCGGTCAATTCATCCAGTAAATGCTCGCGACTGCCAAAACCGATCGCGCCGGAAAGATCTTCTTTTACCGGCGACAGGGATTTTTCCAATACGTGTAAAAAGTTCAGTGGCGCATCCAGAATACGGCTGGCCCAAGCCGCGCTATCACAGACTGCAGTTGAGATGGCGGAGCCGTCGATGCAGGCGGTAACTTGAATCTTTGTCATTATTTTATTCTCCACGAATTATCGGCTTAGTGACCAGCCATCAATTTTTCAACTTCTTCCGGTTTGTCGTAGACTCCAAATTTATCGACAACGGTACGGGTTGCTTCGTTCATGCCGATAATATTCACTTCGGTCCCTTCACGGCGGAACTTGATCACCACCTTATCCAATGAACCTACCGAGGTGATATCCCAGAAGTGCGCCTGATGTAGATCGATAGTAACGCGATCGATCACCTCTTTAAAATCAAAGGATTCCATAAAGTGATCCGCCGAAGCAAAAAATACCTGTCCAATGATTTTGTACTCTCGGTGCCCTTCTTCCAACTTGTCGCTTTTCACCACCATAAAACGGCCAATTTTGTTGGCAAAGAACAGCGCTGCCAGCAGAACACCAACAAAAACACCGAGTGCGAGATTGTGCGTTGCTACCACCACGGCAACCGTAGCTACCATAACAATATTGCTGGATAGCGGGTGTTTCTTCAGGTTAATCACCGACTCCCAGGAGAAGGTACCGATGGATACCATAATCATCACCGCCACCAGTGCCGCCATCGGGATCTGTTTCAGCCATTCATCCAGGAACACTACCATCACCAGCAGAAAGGCACCGGCAACAAAAGTAGACAGCCTGCCCCTTCCACCGGATTTCACATTGATAATGGACTGGCCGATCATGGCACAACCCGCCATACCGCCCAGCAGCCCGGCGCCGATATTGGCAATACCCTGCCCTTTACACTCACGGTTTTTATCACTTTTAGTGTCGGTTAAATCATCAACGATAGTCGCTGTCATCATGGATTCAAGCAAGCCAACCACGGCCAACGCAATGGAATAGGGAAAGATGATTTGCAGTGTGGTGAAGTTAAGTGGCACATCGGGCCAGAGAAAAACGGGTAGAGTATCGGGTAACTCACCCAGATCGCCCACGGTGCGAATATCCAGATTGAGCAACATCGCCACAACGGTCATCGCCACGATACATACCAGCGGCGACGGAACGACTTTACCAATGGCTGGCACCAGGGGGAACAAATAGATTATGCCCAGTCCGGCTGCAGTCATGGCATACACATGCCAGGTCACATCAGTCAGTTCCGGCAGTTGCGCCATAAAAATCAATATCGCCAGTGCGTTCACAAAACCGGTAACCACCGAGCGGGACACAAAGCGCATCAAGCTGCCCAGCTTGAGAAACCCGGCTCCAATCTGAAAGACCCCGGTCAGCAAAGTAGCGGCCAATAGATACTCAAGCCCATGTTCCTTGACCAGTGTGACCATCAACAGCGCCATGGCTGCCGTCGCCGCGCTAATCATACCCGGACGACCACCGACAAAGGCAATCACCACCGCAATACAGAAAGAGGCGTATAACCCCACCTTGGGATCAACGCCGGCAATAATGGAGAAGGCAATGGCTTCCGGGATCAGGGCTAAGGCGACGACGATACCGGCGAGCAAATCACCACGAATATTGGAAAACCAATCCTGCTTAATTGTTTCTTTCATGTAAGAGCCTGCAAATAGCAGCGCCTCTGGATAATAGCGAGACGCTGGGGGAAGATGTGAAAAAAATCATGTCGTAGCGACGTAGGGTCGTAACATAAAACCCAGAGACCAGGTTAACGACAAGAGGTCGCCATCAAGGGATGGCAAGATAGACTGTTAAGGCGGGCTAACTGACAAGGTGAGTTCCTGGCGACCAGACAATAATGAGCGCGAATACTACAGGAGAGGAGTAATTTTTCAAGCCTGCTCGATACATTCGATTAGCATTACCGCTAATTTTCCCCGGCAACTACCGATGGATCCATCCAAAACGCCTCCCAGATATGGCCATCGAGATCCGTCAATGCTCGGCTGTACATAAAGCCGTGATCTTGAACAGGATTGATGTCGGCTGCCCCACCATTGGCTGCAGCAGCTTCATTCATAGTGTCAACTGCCTCGCGGCTTTCCAGAGCCAGGGCAAGCATGACCTCACTGGAATCGGCTGACGGGATTGGCCGATTGGTAAACTGACGCCATTTGTTATGGGTTAACAGCATGACGTTGATTGCTTCGCTCCATACCATGCCTGCGGCAGTCTCGTCGGTAAATTGGGCGTTATTTTCAAAGCCCAAGGCCTGATAAAAAGCCATTGCTGCGTCAAGGTCTTTGACCGGTAAATTCACGAAAATCATTGCTGTCTGTGCTGCCATGGTTTAATGCTCCGTATTTTTAAGCTTTATATTTGAAATCACTGCAGTCCCATAACTTTACTTCACATTGGCCATAGAGCCCGCCGCATTAGTAACGTTGCGCGGGCTTAAGCCTGTGCCAGACATGAACTCGAGATCGGCTGCCGAGACACGCCGTACCCAAAGCACTCCCTTCGGTCATGGGGCAGGCTCTAAACCCATCCATGGGGGCTCGACGCCAGCATCCATGCTGGCGACGGTCTCATCAGCCGATCTCGAATCCCTGTCTTCAAACTTTGTGGGACAGCAATGATTTGAAATAAAAATTTTCAAACTACATGTTCAACTACAGGGTATTACCTTTATCCTGCAATTCCCTGACAGGCCGAACTTCCACGCTACCATAACGGGCCGGTGGTATTTTCTCGGCCAGGGTTAAAGCCTCCTGCTGATCTTTTGCCTCCAGCATATAGAAGCCGGCAAGTTGCTCTTTGGTTTCGGCAAAGGGCCCGTCGGTAATCGTTGCCTTGCCTTCGCGAATGCGCAGAGTGCTGGCCTTATCAGTAGTCAGCAAGGGCGCGCCATCAATAAAATGGCCACTGCTGCTAAGCCCTTCCACACACACCATACACTCACGGTTAAGGGCATCCCATTCCTCCTGGGACATGTTTTTCATAATGTTTTCGTCGTAATAGACCAGACACAGATATTTCATTATTTCCTCATTACCATTGATTTATTCGTTGATTGATTTCGTCCACACCCCACGCCAAGCTACTTTTACCTGTTAGCCACCATCACTAGCCAGACTAGCTCCGACGCTTAATCGCGATCCGGTGCACCCGGCGGGAAGAAATGGCGGTATGGCCTGGCATCATCCACACAGCGTTTCACTGAAGGATGAGCTAACAGATTCGCTCGATAGGCACGCAAGGCAGTTAAGCCCGGATCTATTGGCAATACCCAATCGGCATAAAACAGGGACGGTGCTGCCGCACAATCGGCCAGACTGAAACTGTCACCCCAGATAAACGCATGTTCGGTTTTTTGCTGCGCCTTTTTATACTGCTCCTCTTTATGTGGTTCTTTGGCCTGTTTTTCCAGCAGCCACGTGTTTAGCCAGGTATAAGATCGGGCCAGGGTTTGATTGGCCTTTTCGATAGCGATTGGATCGCGGTCTTTGGCGGCACGCATACAATTGTCGACGGTAACCTGAGCAGCATTCATCACATAATTATCGAAAAAACGATCCAGCATTCGCACCTGCAAAGCCGCCTGTGATTCATCAGGAATAAACTTCGCCTTTCCTGAATGCCGCAGTTGCAGGTATTCAATAATCACCGTGGATTCAAATAAAACCGTCTGCCCTTCTATCAGTAAAGGAAATTTGTTTTGCGGTGATGCCGCCTGCAACCGTTCGATATTGTCAGGGTGATTTTCATCAATAGGACAAAAGCTAAAGGGCGTTTCATTCTCGTAGAGTGGTATTAACACCTTCCAGGTATAGGAAGAAAAATGATGTCCAAATATCTCCAGCATAGCTTGTCTCTCCTTATCAATCTGTCATCAGAGTGCCAACTTAAGAACTGGTTAGTCGGTTCCCGGCCTATGAACCAGTTAGTCGGTTTCCGACTAAGGCAAAATGGGCGCCCTGCGGATCAATACCTTGAATAATAAATTCGCCACCGGGGATTTCTTCTGGTCCCATTAAAATTTGGCCACCCGCTGCTTTGGTCTTTTCCACCGCCACATCAACATTATCGACGCGGAAGTAGTAGTTCCAGACTGGCACCGGCATCATTGTTGGTTTTCGCATCATGGCCCCTATCATGCTGCCATGGCGAATAAACTCATAGGCGCCCATCTCGCCCATATCCATTTCCCCCTCTTTTTCCCAGCCAAATTCAGTTTGATAAAAACTCATCGCGGCCTTGGGATCGGTGGTGATCAGTTCATTCCAGGCGCAGTGGCCGGGTCTCGGTTTGTCATCGGCAAAAGCAAGACTGGCAGGCGCCCCATCCAACCCTCGCATAATATAAAAGAGCACCCCCTGTGGATCGGTAACCAGTGCAATGCGGCCGACACCCGGTAGATCAAAGGCCGGCATCATCACATTGCCGTCGGCTCCGGTGATACGCTCTACACAGGCATCCACATCGTCTACTGCGATATAACCCAGCCAGGCCGATTGCGCGCCACCGGTTTTCATTTCCGCCGTAAGCTGAATAAAACCGCCAATGGGATGTTGCTCAGCGGTATCGGTATCCGTGGCATGAAAAATTCGATAATCGACCTCACTTTGTCCACTATCGCTAAATTGCCAGCCAAGCAGGTCGCTGTAAAAAGCCAGTGCTGCATCGGCATTCTCTGCCAATAGCTCATACCAGATAAACTCGCCGTGTTTATTGCTCATGCTTCTCTCCTGAATATTGTTATTTGTGCACTGTTATCGGGACACTGTTATTGCCTGACTGAGTTATTTTTTGAAATCGACAACCGGTACAAAACCGCCAAAAATCATTCGCTTGCCATCGAAGGGCATGGGGTTTTTGGCCGGATCCATACGTGGGTCCTGATTGTCTGGGTCCATCATCTTTGCCATTGCTGCATCGCGGGTGGCTTTATCGGGCCATTCGACCCAGGAAAATACAACCACTTCATCGTCCTTGGCCTGAACCGCGCGGCGAAAGTCCGTGACCTTTCCTTCGGGCACATCATCGCCCCAGCATTCGAGTACGCGCAATGCGCCCCACTCAATAAACAGATTGTCTGCCATATTGGCATGGTCGATAAATTGTTGTTTGTTGGCTTGGGGGACGGCAATAACAAAACCATCAATATATGACATGGGTAATCTCCTTTTAGATTGAAGCACTCACTAAGTGGTTATTTAACCTTTAGTCGTTTTTTGTAGAGCGAATTCGACAGCAAGTGGGAAATTTTTTTAAATTTGAACCGAATGACATTCAGGCCAAAATCAAAGTTAAGCCTCCGATACTGGAGAGGTGTTTTGAGACCGTATGCAGCATGGATACCCAAGGCACTCGCGTTGCTCGCGGGGCAGGCTCTGCTGCATCCGAGCCCCCAGGGAAGGGTTTAGAGCCTGCCCCATGACCGCAGGGAATGCTTTGGGTACGGCGTGTCTCAAAGCACCTCTCCCGTGGCGGAGGCTGGTAAGGCATGAGCTCTTAACCTACCATTTAACCCAGCGCTTTTAATTCCTCAATTCGCTGTTGTAAGAAACGCCTTTCTGGCTCCTGCTGCGTCAGTGCAATCGCTTTCTCATAGGCAGTGATCGCCTCCTGAACTTTACCCAATTGTCGAAAAAGATCCGCCTGTGCCGCATGAGCCAGATGATATTGCTGCAATTCACCTCTAGCGAACAACTCATCAATCAGCCGCAACCCTTCTTCAATGCCATCGCGCATGGCAATGGCAACGGCGCGATTTAATTCAATAATGGGCGAAGGGTTTACCCGCAGCAGCACATCGTACAGACCGGTAATTTCTGACCAGTCCGTCGCTTCGGCACTGGGTGCTTCAGCATGCACAGCGGCGATAGCGGCCTGCAGGGTATAGGGGCCAAAACGTCGCGAGGCCAGGGCGTTCATCACCAGCTGGCTGCCTTCCTCAATAGCAGCGCGATCCCACAACGAGCGATCCTGATCATTGAGCAGAACCAATTCACCCTCTGCGGACATTCTCGTTGCACGACGTGAATCCTGTAATAGCATCAGGGCCAGTAAGCCCCCCACCTCGGCCTCGGGTAATAAGCTGAGCAGCAAGCGGCCTAAACGAATCGCCTCACTGGATAAATCGACATTGGTAATCGATTCACCGGAAGAAGCCGAATAACCTTCGTTAAAGACCAGATAAATCACCTGTAATACCGAATCCAGCCGCTCGGGCATGGTCTGCTGGCTGGGTACTTCGTAGGGGATATGAGCATCGCGGATTTTTGCTTTAGCCCGCACAATGCGTTGCGCCAATGTCGTAGGAGTGACTAAAAAGGCAGCCGCAATGGCCTCTGTAGTCAGGCCACATACTTCGCGCAGGGTGAGTGCCAGGCGGGCTTCGGTCGAGAGGCTGGGGTGACAGCAGGTGAAAATCAGGCGCAGGCGGTCGTCTTCAATACCATCGACGTTGTCATCATCGGTATCATCTGTTTGCGCTTCAACGTGCAGCGCTAATTCATCCAGCGAGGTATCAAAGCGGGTATATTTACGCAGTCGGTCGATGGCTTTAAAACGCCCGGTAGAAACCAGCCAGGCCCTGGGGTTATCCGGCACCCCGTCCTTCGACCACTGCGATAAAGCCGCCGCAAAAGCATCGTGCAGAGCCTCTTCCGCCAGATCAAAATTTCCTTTTAGCAGACGAATCAGAGTCGCCTGCACACGGCGTGCCTCCTGGCGGTAGACCTCGTCGATAATTACCTGAGTGTTCATAAACTGTTTTAAATAGTCTTTTTCAGTTTAGTTTCCGTACTGGACGTATTTCAATACATCCCACTCTGGCAGCCGGGATACCCGCTGCGATATGGATAGCATCGTTTAAATCTCTGGCATTAATCAGGTTAAATCCGATTAATGGCATGTCCGTTGCTGCCAGCGGGCCATCGCTTAACGCAACGCGACCGTTTTGCAAGCGCACCGTGGTGGCCGTGTGCTCACAGGCCAAAGCCTCTCCGGCTATTAGATAGCCTCGTTCAGCCAGTTGCTTCGAATACAGTTTACACTCATCCGCCGGTGTGTAGTCAGCCCCGGTGAACAGTTTATCCTCAGCACAGTAGATCAGACACAGGTATTTCATCGAACTCTCCAAACGATTAAGCTTATTAGCTAGCAACTTATTAGTCGTTCGAAACAGCTTGAAATCGACAGGTCGCAAAAGACTATGCGTATCGACATTAAGCGGGTTTACGACACGCCCGCAGACAGTGATGGATTAAGAATACTGGTTGATCGGCTGTGGCCGAGAGGGCTGGCCAAAGAGAGTGCGAAGATTGATCGGTGGCTTAAGGCGGTAGCACCTTCCACAGCGCTTCGGCAATGGTATCAGCATGATGTGGAAAAATGGCCAGAGTTTAAACAGCGTTACATTGCCGAACTGGAGGATAATCCGCAAGCCCTTGATGAATTACTAGATACTATCCAGCAGCAAGACGGCCAGCAACAAGACAGCCAACCAACAATCACCCTGCTCTATAGCTCAAAGGAAGGGCGCTATAACAATGCGGCGGCTTTGCTTGAGTATCTCAATACTAAGATTTAGTCCCGGCTTTTTCTGCCGGGTCAGCTTCACTCAACTTCAGCGACAAACTGGCAAACAATGCGCCGGTAATATTGAGCCAGACACTGAAGATGGCGCCGGGCAAGGCGGCAGCAGGCGTAAAGAATTTGAGTGCCAGTGCCGTTGCCAAACCGGAGTTTTGCATACCAACTTCAATCGCTATCGTCCGCCTGACGGCTGGGTCAAATCGCAGCGCATAGGCACCCAGATATCCAAAGAGCAGGCCCGAACAATTGTGTAACAGCGTCGCAATCGCCACCGGAATAATCGTTGCCGACAGTGCATTGGCATTCAGCGCCAACACTATGGCGATAATGATTAGAATAACCAGCATGGCAGCGGCTACCAATAAAGGCTCCAGCGATTTAACCTGGCGCCTGGCGAAATGATTGAGTGCCACACCGACGGCGACGGGCAGTAAAATAATTTGCACCAGACTCTGTAACATATCGGCGGCAGGCACTGGCACTTTGGATCCAACTGCCAGCGTCATAATGAGTGGCGTCAATACGATACTGAGCAGGGTCGATGTTGCCGTCATGGCAACCGATAAGGCCACATTGCCCCGGGCCAGATAGGTCATCACATTGGAGGCGGTGCCACCCGCGACAGACCCGACTAAAACCAGGCCGGTGGTCTGCTCGGTGTTCAAACCCATCAATAAAGCAATCGTCAGCGCGGTTACCGGCATCACACTGAACTGCAACACAACACCCGCCACAATCGCCAGCCGGTGGTGTTTGATTTTCAGAAAATCCTCAACGGTTAAGGTGAGCCCCATAAAGCTCATCACTAACATCAGTAATGGCACAATGGCTGGCTGCGCCTTGGCGATAGACGGGAACAGATAACCGCAGACACCCGCTAACAGTGCCAGCAAGGGGAAAAAGCGAAGCAGCATAGGACCCTTCCTATCAAAGATTTTTGATGTATTGTTATGTTTTACAATCTGCCGGGATAATACAGGTTTTCATGAATGATCTAAAAATTTTGATAGGTTTGGGGGCATTACCTCAGCAATGGATATCGAATCCAGGTCTGACACATACTTAGTCGATGGCCTCGCTCTTGATTTGGTAGACAAGAGTTGCGTAGACTCAATCCTTTATCACCAGAATAAAAATTCACTATGCTTAGTTTACTTGGCCTGATCACAGGACTTGCTCTTCTCGTTTATTTTGCCATTCGCGGCATGCATCTGTTAATTGCCGCGCCATTAGCCGCCTTAGTAATTGCCTTAACCGGTGGCATCCCCCTCTTTTCACAATTAGCCGCTGAAGGACAGGCCAGTTATCTGGATGCCTTTATGACCGGCTTTACCAGCTTTTTTAAAGACTGGTTTTTTATGTTTTTGCTCGGCGCCATTTTTGGCAAGGCGATGGAGAACAGCCACTCCGCCGAAAGCATCGCCCACTGGGTTATTGGTCATATCGGTATTCAACACGCGGCGCTGGCGCTACTGGTCGCCTGTGCCATTCTCACCTACGGCGGTGTCAGTGTTTTTATTGTTGCCTTTTGTGTGTACTCGATGGCGCTCAGCCTGTTTCGTGAGGCCAATCTGCCGCGCCGTTTTATTCCGGCAGTGATTGCCTTTGGCTCGGTGACCTTTACCATGACTTCGGCGGGCTCACCGGAAATCCAGAACTGGATTCCCATTCGACATCTCGGAACCACACCCTATGCAGGCTGGGAAGTCAGCATCGTCGTTTCAGTTTTTATGGCTATCGTGGGTTACCTGTGGATGGGCCGCATGCTGCGCCAGGCGGTGGCCGATGGCGAGCAGTTTATCGAGCGAGAGGAAGACGTACCCGACGTTGATCGCAACGCCCTGCCCAACCCCTTGCTGTGCCTGCTGCCCTTGCTGGCGGTATTGGGCGTGTCTTTCCTGTTTCACGAACAGCTGGGCACTGCTGCTCTGGTGGTCGCCCTCTTCAGTGGGGTGGTACTGACCTATCTGTTTAACTATCGCTACTTTAATAGCCTCGCCAAGCCCTTTACCGAGGGTGCCACCGGCGCGCTAATCGCCATTGCCAATACCTGTGCGGTGGTGGGTTTTGGTTCTGTCGCCAAGGCAACACCGGCCTTTACGGAAGTAGTGCAAGTGATCACCTCGATTCCCGGCGGCGGTTTAATCGGCGCAGCCATTGCCGTTACCGTCATCTGCGGGCTGACCGGCTCGGCCTCCGGCGGACAGACCATCGCCCTACCCCTGCTGGCCCCTTTTTATATCGGCCCGGATGTGGCACCCGAAAATCGAGTCGAGCCCGATGAGCTACATCGGGTGGTATCGATTGCCTCGGGCGGCCTCGACTCCCTACCCCATAACGGCTATGTGGTGACACTGATTCGTGCGATTTGTGGCGAGTCGCATCGGGATGCCTATATGCCGCTGGGCAAGCTGACCGTGGTGGTGCCCTTCTTTGGGACCATTCTCGCGCTGATCGCCTTTGCCATCTTCTAACAGCTTGTTTTAGTTAGCTTTTCATTACGGCACAAGGGCGGCTGGCCGCCCTGTAGCAGGAACTCGGCCATGGATGATAGTGTTAAGAGCGCATTAACAGGCCATTACTCACACATTCGTAATTAAATCCTATTACCCCCTCAGTCAACAATTCCGCTACAATACTGCCCCTGAAATAAACGCAAGATGCTTAATTATTAGATACGCAAAATCAAAAAATGTTACACATGAGAGGTGGTACATGACACTTAAGACTATTGAACTGAAACCCAAGGTTGGAACAGAGCTTCAGGCCAGTCGCGAAGACTTTCTGAACGGCACGTACTCTGATGAAATTCGTGACCTGCTGGAAGCGCGTGGTGTACTGATCATCCGTGATATTAACTTCAACGATGAAGAGCAACTGCAATTTGCCAAATCTCTGGGTGATCTGGTCAGCTTCAATGATCAGGCCGTCTTCAAAATTTCACTGGATCCTAAAACTAACCCCGGTGCTGCCGAATACCTGAAGGGCTCTCTGCTGTGGCATATTGATGGTGCGATGGACGATGTTCCTTCACGCGGCTCTATCCTGACAGCTCGTGAATTACCCGCCAGCCGTGAAGGCAATACGGAAGTGGCCAATACCTACAGCGCATTTCAGGATCTGCCTGCGGAGCGTCAGGCCGAGCTGGAGAAGCTACAAGTGGTTCACACGATGGCCGCGTCCCAGCGCCGTACCTACCCCGATGCCACTGAAGAGCAGAAAAAAGGTTGGGAGAAGCATTCTCCTAAGATCCACCCACTGGTCTGGACTCACAAATCGGGCCGTAAATCGCTGGTAACCGGTGTCTCTGCGGACTATATCGAAGGCATGGATATTGAAGAGGGCCGCGCCCTGCTACAGGAACTCGACGATTTTGCCACACAGGAAGAGTACTACTACAGCCACGAGTGGACGGTGGGCGATCTGCTGATATGGGACAACACGGTGTCTCTGCACCGCGCAGCTCACTATGAGCCAACCAGTGGTCGCTTGATGCACCGCGTTACTCTGGTGGGTGAAGAGCCACTAGCTTGATGGTTGCAGGGCCTGGCGACTTGACTTACGCTGGGCCTTGCCAATCAGACTGAATCAGAATTCCTTTGAACTCTGATTCAGCACTTCCTTACATTCCTTATCCTTCTATCCCATTTCCTTAGCGTTTTGCTGGTTCAGGCACGCCCCAGCTTTTCGGCCATAATGGTTTCCAGATGGCGTCGATGAACCTTGTTGGAAGGTAATAGCGGAATATCCTCGCGGGTAAATTCAATAAAGGCCTTAGGCACCTTAAAGCCTGACATACGCTGTTTCAAGGCTGCTTCGATATCGTCAAAGTTCAGTGTCACACCTTCACGTGCGACTACGGCAGCAACAACCAGCTGCCCTCTTTCCTTATCAGGAATACCCAGCACATAGGCGGAATGCACACCCTCCAGCTGCTGCATTTCCATTTCCACTTCGGCCGGCGAGACATTGGCACTGGCCGATTTAATCATATCGCCATTGCGGCCGACGAACAGGATTCTGCTACCCTGTCGAAAACACAAATCGCCAGTATGGAAGTAACCGTCAGGCGTGTAATATTGGTCGTTCTCTACTTTATGCAGGCCTGGCGACAGCGCATAACCGCGCACCTGCATTTCCCCGATTTCACCCTCGGCGACTTCGTTGTTATTTTCATCGGCAACACGTACCTCATAGCGATCAGCAATATGGTCCATCGGCGCACAGAGCGGATATTCGGGTACCCGTAAAATATCACCGTAGGTATAGGGCCCAGCCGTTTCCGTCATGCCCAGCCCCCAAATGGTAGCCATATCCTTCGAACGCATGGCCTCCAGATCTTCCTTCGCCAATACACTACCCATGGCAAAGCGGCTGTTATGCAATAGATTCTCACCACACACGGTGTTTGCACCCGCCTCCAGATTCGGCAAGAAGTACATCATCAGACCACCTACCCAAAACATAGGCAGCGGCACGATCAGTTCTGCGCCTCGTTTTGCTGCAGGCGTCATGGCTCGCAGATAGTGCGCGCGAAAGATGATCGGACCGTGATTATGTTTGACACCTTTGGGCAACGCCATGGAGCCGGAGGTATAGATCTCCATAATCTGGTCAGTAGTTGCAATTTCCGACTCCACTTCCAACAACAGCTCTTCACTGACCGAGCTAGCCGCCTGCCGTACCTGCTCAACTGGTTGAATGGCGGCAGGTAAGTCATCCCCAGTGGAAATCACCCAACGCAGAAACGGCGTTTGCTTTATTCGCAGCTCAGGATTCGACATTTCTTTCAATTCTGGCAGGGCATCAGCAATACGATCCACCATATCCTTGCCAAGCAACTCCCTCTGTACGAAAACACCCGCCACATCTGATTGACGAATGACGCGCACTAATTCATTGGATTTAAGAATGGTACTGATCGGAATAGCAACACCGCCAGCGCGTGCAATCGCCGAAAACCAGAGCGCAAAGGTAGGACCATTACCGCAGATAAAACCAACCCGGGAACCCTTGCCAACGCCGCGAGCTATCAGACCGCGCGCCAGTTCTGCCGATTGCCGGTCCAACTCAGCAAAGGACAGGGAGGTATCGGGCGTATCTGCGCTGCGATAGGTAATAGCGGCCTCATCCCCGTAGGCTGCAGCAGCGCTGCGGATTAGCTGGGGAAACGTGGTTGCTGTGGTAGGATCATTAGGATTATTTGGTTCACTGTTCACGAAAAGTACCTGATTGTTAAGTTTATTGATTCCCTTCACCGGCCAGACTTAATGGTTATTTGCTGACAATGCCCTTTGCCTCTAGAATTTGGTGAGACTCAAGCGAAGCAACTTGTTGTCATAGTATGGGCGACAGGGAGGACGGTTTATTGGCATTATTCGCTGGCATTATACAGTCGCCACAAAACAATACACCTGTCTACCACCGGAGGGACATAAATAAGCCAGTGATTATACCCCTATCCTGATCACTTATGAGCGACCTTAAAATTCCGTAATATAAACTATAGTTGGGTATTTAGAACTTTAAGCGGTGGGCAATGCAAGATGAAACGGCGCAAAATATTAAGATAGCAAATTATTTGCTCGATTATTTTGTTCAACATGTTTGAGGCCAAGGCCATCAAAATGACTGCCGTAATTTTCAAATCACCGTTTAATGCTAACTCAACAGCTGAAGAAGTTGTTGAGGGCATCGATCTCACCGACACACTGGGCGTCGCCACCGGTGGCGCGGCAGGTATCGGCGAGGAAACCGCCCGCGTGTCAGACACGGCCGGAGCAGATGTAATTATCGGTGCCAGAAACTCATCGGTTTAGAAATTCAATATACGCTTTATATTTTTCCCCCACCTGCCCCTTGGTCAGCCCATAACCTTCCAGCGTATGTTGATGCGTACCGTGGCTGTGTTGCGGATTGGCTGCTTCCCACTCATTGATCTTGCTGCGTGTTTTCCCGGTAAAGGGTAAATCTAAAAAAGTATAAATCCGTTCCATCACTGTTTCTGATGAAGATTTAATATCCGTGTAATTGATGTCGAGACAATCCAAGCCCAATTCCTCACGGTTGATAAGATGTTGCTGCATCGTCTTCGACGCCCCTTCATAAACGGTATTGATAATATCCTGCATATCCACCTCCGAAAAAGGCTCACGCCAGGTGGAGATCAGGCTGATCACCGAGGAAGTTGTTTCCGCAGGGTGCCGATGGGCCACCACAAATCGCGCTCCGGGAAAGACTTCGAGAATCTGTTTTTCCAAACCCAGATTAGTGGGTGTTTTAAGAATCCAGGGTTTCGATGGACTCTGTAAACCCTGCCATTGCAGGTATTTCAGCACATTGCGCGCATACACATAATAATCCTTAACATCCTGCGTGGCCAACCACTGAAACCAGTTGGAGCAGTTACAGTAACGACTAAATGTACCAGCCGAAAAACTGTGATCATGAATTAAGTGCTCCTCCTCCGGTTCATGGGTGTCGTAGCGGTGCTTGTAAGCCATATTCGGGGCTATCTGATGATACCAGCGAAGAAATTCATCGGCATCGTCGATCCGCGCCTGAGGCGACTCATCCCTCGACCCGGTAAAAAGCGCAGGATTAAATCCTTGCCAGAAGGGCAACCAGTTAAAATCACCGGTGTTAGCTAACAGTTTCTGTAATTTGGTCGAGCCGGTACGGGCCATGCCCATAATAAATATCGGCCGATGAATTGTCTGATCGAGAATCTCAGGATGTTCACTAATATCTCGCATGATTCGCAGACGATTACAGAGTAAACGTAGAATTTCCTTTTCCAGAAATTGCGCGCCCTGTGCTGACAGACGAGCGTCATTAGTAATAGAGCTGTGGAGAATCGTTAGCGATTTTTTTACTTCGGAATCAATCAGCTTGATACCTGATTTTTCTCTGGCCATAGTCAACAACTGATCGACTGAAGACTGGATAGAATAATGACGCGTCATAGCTAAATCCTTATTCGCTAATTCCTTTTTCCAGGGGTTATAGTTTTAGGAGTTATAGTTCTAGAGGCTATAGAGTTTAACAAACCCCTGTTTAGATTCGCTCAACATCTGGCGTCTTTTCATGGACAGTCATTAATAGCTGAGCTGTGTAGATAATCCGTCGTAAACTGTTGAGCGCTCTAGCTGGTGGATGTTGATGATTAACAGCTAGATAACTGCCGTTAAATGACTACCCTTACATTTTCGCAGCGCAGTTTATGCGTCTATCATCTCACCCTGGACTTTTAAGCTATGCCCTCCTTGAACCCACCCAGACTTGTTATCTACGGCGTTGGTCAATACGGTTCCCTGATAGCCAAACTCGCAGTTGAAAAAAAATGGCCTGTGGTTGCGGCTTTTAATCGTACCGGCCCTAAAGTAGGAAAAGACCTGGGGCAGGCCATTGGTCTTGGGCGTGACCTTGGCGTTACTATTCAAGACTGTGAGACGGGAGACTACGAAAACCTCAATGCCGATATTGGCATTGTTACGCACAGGGATCTGCTAAACCTCAATATGGACGCCTATAGACGCCTGCTCAATGCCGGTTTAAACATCGGCTGTCACGGGGTTGAATCCTATTGCCCACAGCGCAGCAACCCCGAGCTGGCGCTTGAGATTGATGCACTGGCAAAAAAGAATGGCGTCACCTTTACCGGTTCGGGAATACGCGATATGTCGCGCATTTGGTCTGGCATTTTAGCCGCTGGTCCCTGTACCGAGATCAAATCCATTCACGTTTCCAGCCTCACCGATGCCGAGGGACAGACCAACTCCCTGGAACAGGTCAAGCAGTGGTGTATCAGTGAAAGTGTCGAGAAGTTCTATGAAAAGGGCATCGATAAAACCTCAACGGCAACGGCCTTTAAAACCATTCCGGAACAGGTTCTGATGGCACTGGGTTATACTGTCATTGAGTCCACTGCCAGCATTGAACCCATCGTCTTTGAGCAACCGGTTAAAACAGCACTGGTGCCCGAAGGCTATTTTCCTGCCGGTGTTGTGGTCGGCATTCGCTGTCAGACAAAGACCACTACCAAAGAAGGTGTTATTGGCAGCTCCAATGTGGAATCACGGATGTGCCACCCCGGCGAAGTCGAACATGTTGCCTGGGAGATAGAGGGCAAACCACGTAACAGCGTGCGGGTTGACCGGCGCGACTCTGCCCATGCTACCGCCGCCAATCTTTTTAATCGTATACCCGATATTCTTGCCGCCAAACCCGGCATTGTCCTTTGCTCGGAAATGGGACCACTCAAACCCACGGCATTGATCTGAGGACTGACTCTGGTTTATGGTTGTTCTTGCCTGGCCTAATTAACCCGTCTTAGCTTTAAGCCGCCTTGGCTTTAACCCGCCTTGGCTGTTTCCGCCATTTGAATCAAGAGCTGCCATGAACAATAAAACTATCGATATCTGCGTATGCCTTTCACCAAAAAATGATAATCGTTCTACCGAAGAACAAACCGCAACACTGGAAAGTTTT
Organism: Oceanicoccus sp.; assembly: GCA_965661375.1. Taxonomy (GTDB): domain Bacteria; phylum Pseudomonadota; class Gammaproteobacteria; order Pseudomonadales; family Dasaniaceae; genus Oceanicoccus. The sequence continues at coordinate 85,505 of CBFIDJ010000002.1, forward strand.
TATCAATTGCATTCAGGAATTCAGTTTCATTTTGCGGAATATATTGACCCCCCCGAAATACGCGCACTGCGAGGTCAACCGGATTACGAAAAAGCCCGCGAGCTGGTAACTCCGCCTTCCACCGAACTAAAGCAAGCTCTTGCCAAAGCCAATATAATCTTCTGTGTTGACCTGCCCTTTGACATGCACCTGCTTGCGCCAAATTTGCAGTGGGTGCAATCCGTCGGTGCAGGTGTTGCACAATTGCAACACTCTGGTCTGGATAAACTCGACTGCCTGTTAACTAACGGCGCTGGTATCACCGCACAACCCATTGCCGAATTTATTATTGCTCGAATTCTTTCGCACTGGAAGCTGTTTTCCTTTTACGCCGACAATCAACAGCAACATCTATGGAAGCAAGCCTTTGGTCGCGACCTTGCGGGCTGCACGCTTGGCGTTGTCGGCTACGGGGCTATCGGCCAGGCCACCGCACAAAAAGCAAAAGCACTGGGAATGAACATTCTGGCCACCCGCAGACAAATAAAAACCGGCGCAGGCGATTCCATCGTCTCCCGCTTCTACCCCATCACCGAGCTGGACAATATGCTAAAGCGATGCGACGCCGTTGTATTATCCGCCGCCGAGACACCGGAAACCTATCATTTGTTTAATCACAATAGATTTTCCGCCATGCCAAAGGGCAGTTATTTTTGCAATATCTCTCGCGGCTCGCTAGTCGATGAAGTCACACTGATCGATGCACTGAAAACCGGACACTTATCAGGAGCCAGCATTGATGTTGCCGAAAACGAGCCATTGCCCGAGGCCGACCCACTTTGGGATACGCCAAATCTGGCTATCTCTCCACACTGTTCCCCCTCGGTGGAAAATTTCTCTCGCCATAGCTGGCAATTGTTTTATGAGAATATGCAAAGGTTTCTCGATAGAGAAACCTTAAAAAATTTACGTAGTTGCTCAGTTAATTGAACTTTATTTGAAGAGAGACTGGCTCGGCACAGTCTGCAAAGAAGCCATATAATCATTCAACGCCCTTACTAACGGTACGCCCGCAGGTTTATTGTTCCTCTCAATATTTTTGGCGCAGCCCAATAATTTTCCGACAAACCCCTGCCAATTGGATTTAATCAAAGGATTAGTCAAATCTGATTTTAGATTATCAGTCTGGGTCCCACCACAAACCTCTTTCTTACCGCTAAAACCCTGCAAAACACTACCACCTTCCTGCAGAGCATAACTTAAGTTGAGGGATTGGCTGGTGGCTACAACCATGTATTCTTTATAAGCCTCAATTTCGGAGTGGTGAAATTGATAGGGCTGGCTCGGTAAGGAGGGTAAATTACGCATTCCGGCCCTTTGCCGTTTTTCCTCATTTTTGTAGAAAGCTTCTCGATACCTCCTCGAGAACGATCCCAAATCACCACTATATTTGTTACTCGAAAATCGCCCCATTAGCCTAGAGCAACTATCTATCCAGTCATTTAGTGCCATATACAAGAGCTTAAGATCCTTTGGGCCGTCAAGAAAATCAGAACAAACTTGAAATCTTTTCTTATCACTGTTCGAGCGTTTTGTAAGATCATTGATTTGGTATTTATCCATTGCAGCAGACATGTGCGCTCTAATCTGATCCATTTCTGCCCAGTTAAATTGGTAGGGATCCTCTGGCAATGGAAAATGCTCATTTACTGAAAAGTTGTCCTCCACCTCTGCAACTTGCCCGGTTATTTGCGCAGCAGAACGCAGCTCCAACGATTCATTATATGCTCGAACAAGTGACATCATATCTACCCCCCCAGGAGTGCGCATCAATGGTGTCATTTTTTTCTGCCATACCATCATAGTCTGTTGGTCTTGACTGAAATAGGGCATTAATAAATTAGTCACACTTCTACAAAGCTGACCCGCTATATTGTATTTCGCAATGACGTGCGCAGATGAAGTTCTGGCATCCGTAGCTGCCGCAAAGGCTTCCACCTGATCTTTACAGGCTATTAGTGCTTTAACCATAAGCCTGTACCCTGGCACCGACGGATTGGCTTTGGCCTGCGCCGCAGTCTCAGCCAGGCTCGTATCAATAAATCCTCCAAGGCCTGCGACAAAAGTTTCAACCTTTGCAAATTCTTCTGGGTTATTCGTAATATATTGACCCAGTGGAGAGCGGTTAAAATCTACTGAAGCCCGTACTGGTAAAGCAAAAAACAGCGATAATGATAAACACAGCAACACGATTATAGGGTAAAGATTTCTAGACATGCGCCCTCCCAAAACAGGGCTATCCATAAATTATTATATGGGCAGCCAGAACGGTCTTTCTTTGACTAACCCGATTATTTAAGCTGTGCATACTCAACAATGCTCGCTTACCTAACACTTTAATGATCAAACAGATTTTTTCATCATCGATAATTTCACCGCGCATGATGCTTGTTGTCAGGTACTTTGACGTCCCTCGTCGGCTGCCTTGACTCTAAACCAGAGTTCGGCCATGTACCAGCATCGCAACTATTCCTCTACAGCCTCTATAACAATACCGCAGCCAGTTCCCGACAGGCTGAGCGTAAACCCGCCACACCATTACCCTGAATTACCTGTACACAGACGTGGTCGGCACCGGCATCGTGATGCGCTTTTACCCGCTCGGCAATTTTATCAGTATCGCCCCAGGCGAATAACGCATCCACCAAGCCGTCACTGACATTATCGATATCCTCCTGTTTAAAGCCCAGACGCAACCAGTTGTTTCGATAATTGGGCAATCCGGCATAAATAGATAGTGCTTCTCTTGCCATTGCCCGCGCTTTTTCCGCATCGGTTTCAAGAATCACACCCTGCTCAGGCGCGAGCAGTTTGCCGGGGCCTAAGATTTCACGCGCGGAGGCGGTATGCTCAGGTGTCACCAGGTAAGGATGGGCGCCTGCGGTACGCTGTCCCGATAACTCCAGCATTTTGGGGCCGAGAGCGGCCAGACACAGGTTGTCACTGGGCATGCCGTGCTCCTCAAGCCCATTCAAAAAGCCACGCATTGCTGCCAGTGGTTTTTTCCAGGCTTCTCCAATAATGGGACCATGGCTTACACCCAGACCCAGCATAACCCGTGTTTTACTCTCATCAGCTAATGCCTTGAACCAATCGGCAACATCTTCGGGCTTGTGCTTCCAGAGATTAAGAATACCAGTAGCAATCGGCATACGTTTGGTAGCAGCTAACAGAGAGTCGACACTACCTAGCACACCGTCATCAATGCCACCGGGAATCCATAACGCACCAAACCCCAGCCCGTCAATTTCAGCGGCGGCGTCAATAATTTCTGAGGGATCGCCAAAGCGTAATTCCATTGCCCACAGTCCAACTCGGCCAAGCGTCGGCACACTCATGACAACCTCCATGAAAACACTATCGAGAACAGATTAATGGCAGTACTTAGATCTAACATGATTATCCCCGGAAGATTCTTATTAAACTCACTCATTGATTTTTTACTACACCCGCAGTTTGAACTATTCCAACTGCGGCTATATGCTTTCTAACCCTTTGCGTACGAATAATGTGCCTAAGAGTTGAGGCAACGTCTATTTAAGGTTTTTTAATGTGCGTCAAAATCCAACTTCCACCTATCACTAATCTCCATTAGAACGCCAATATCAGACCTGCGGTTTTGGCTTGGAGAAAAAAACAAAGGGAATAGCAAATGGCCCAAACAAGCTGCCTATAAGTACCCAGAAAGGAACACTTGCTTTCCGTCGTCGTGCCACCTCGGCACAGATGGCGGCGCAAATAACAAACAGCAATGGAAGAACGTAGATGGTAGTCATAGTTTGAAAGCCTATAAATTATAGCGACTGCCAAAATCGATCACTGCGTGGCAGGTGAAAATTATCGTAATTCAAGGAGACTATAACACGCTTTGATCTGCCGATAATTTCCTCACGCGGAACCAGCCCGATAACTCTTGAGTCTGCGCTATTATCCCGATTATCGCCCAGCACCAGATACTGATCCGCAGGTATCATACCGGATTGAAAACTTGACAGAGCTGAACCCTCTGAACCAATACGAATTGCATGTTTCAAACCTAATAAATTTTCTTGTTGATCAATTCTGTTATCCGAGACTTCCAGAATTTTATAACTCAACCACTCACTATTTATACGTAGTTGATTATTACGCATCTGGATAATGTCGCCCGGCACACCTACTACTCGCTTGATTAAGCGTTTCCCTGAAGCCTTTGAGTCAAAAACAACAATATCGCCCCGTTGCGGTTCAGATAATTCGAGCAAGGATATATGGGTAAAGGGGATACGAAGATCGTAGGCCAGTTTATTCACCAAGACCCGATCACCCTCTATGATAGTGGGTTTCATGGATCCAGTGGGCACTTCGTTCCAATCCGCAACAGCACTTCTAAAAATAAACATTAAAGCGAGAAATAATAATAAGCCTTTGTTTTCCTTCCAAGCTTTTCTTATCCAGTTATTCACTGTTCTTCCCCATAAAAAATTTAGCGGGTATTGGTTTGTATAACTTAGTTTGTATCACTTAATTTGTATCACTTAATTTATATAATTGATCGGCTATCGGTCAATAATTACTGGTCTATTTAAAACTCTTACACCAAATTACTCGGAGCCAATAATTTTTCCAACTCACTTCTCGACAGCTCAGTCATTTCTTCTGCCACATCAATAATGGGGCGATTGTCCGCATAAGCCCGCTTGGCAATTTTTGCAGCCTGTTCGTAGCCAACCACCGGATTCAGTGCCGTCGCCAGAATGGGGTTACGTTGCACACTCTCAGCCATCCGCTCTTCATTGATAGTAAAGTCAGCAATGGCTTTATCAGCTAACAGGTTGGCTGTGTTGGCCAGAAGCTCGATACTCTGCAATAGGTTGTAAGCGATCAATGGCAGCATCACATTGAGCTGAAAATTTCCCGACTGGCCGGCAACCGTAATGGTGGCATCATTACCCATTACCTGTGCTGCCACCATGGTGGCAGACTCGGGAATCACCGGGTTCACCTTGCCAGGCATAATGCTGCTACCCGGTTGCAACGCTGCCAGCTGTATTTCACCTAAACCTGCCAGCGGACCACTGTTCATCCAGCGCAGATCATTGGCAATTTTCATCATTGCCACCGCTAACAGTTTCAGCTTACCTGATAACTCTACCGCGGCACTGGGTGCGCTTAAGGCGGCGAAAAAGTTATTCGCCGGAGCAAAACTAATACCCGTTAAGGTCGACAGTTCTTCCGAAAAGGTATTGGCAAAATCTGCGTGCGCATTAACACCAGTACCAACAGCCGTGCCGCCCTGAGCGAGCTCACAGAGCCGCGGCAGAGATTCATGGATAGCGGTTTTGGTCACCTCTATCTGAGAAGCCCAGGCCGAGAGTTCCTGGCCCAACGTCACCGGCATACCGTCCATTAAATGGGTACGTCCGGTTTTTACAACATCATTTAAGCCTTCAGCTTTATTCTCAATGGTCTCTTGCAGATGATCCAGCGCCGGCAGCAGATTCACTCTGAGCAATTGCACGGCGCTGATATGTATCGCGGTGGGAATCACATCATTGCTGCTCTGACCCAGATTGACATGGTCGTTGGCGTGAACGGTTTGCTCCAATTGCCGTGAGCAGAGCGTGGCAAGCACCTCGTTGATATTCATATTGCTGCTGGTACCTGAGCCAGTCTGAAATACATCGACGGGAAATTGCTGGTCGTACTTTCCCTCAGCAATCTCCAGCGCATTTTCTTGAATGACTTTGGCAATATCAGCCTCAAGTAGACCCAGTGACGCATTTGCTTTGGCGGCGCAGGCCTTTATTAAACCCAATGCACGAATAAATGCACGAGGCATAACCAAGCCACTTACCGGAAAATTATCCACGGCTCGCTGGGTTTGAGCCCCGTACAGAGCATCCTTCGGCACCTGTACCTCACCCAGACTGTCTTTCTCTGTACGATATGTCACTTTAGCCTCCAGCTGTAGATGACTCACTGCATGTAAAGATTTGGACTGATTTGAGTCCTTAAAGTTTATCCAGCACATAGGGCAAAATTCCGCCGGCCAGGTAGTACTCGATTTCCATAGCCGTATCCAACCGAGCAATCACCTCCACCTGTTGTGTCTCCCCATCCCGCTTCACAACAAGTTGCAGGCTTTGCTTCGGCGACAGTTTGCTCTCCAGCCCCAGAATCTCGATCTCCTCGTCACCGTTTAGGGATAAACTCGGCAGAGTGACACCCTCAGCAAACTGCAGGGGCAACACTCCCATTCCAATCAGGTTGGAGCGGTGAATACGTTCGAAACTTTCGGCAACCACAGCCTTAACGCCCAGCAATAAGGTACCCTTGGCGGCCCAATCGCGGCTGGAACCCGTGCCGTATTCCTTGCCGGCAAAGACCACGCTGGGGACATTATTCTCCAGATAATGCATGGCCGCATCATAGATAAACACCGGGTCGGTGCTTCCCGCAATACGGGTATAACCGCCCTCCACACCCGGCACCATCAGATTGCGCAGCCGAATATTGCCAAAGGTACCTCGCAGCATGACCTCGTGATTTCCGCGCCGAGACCCATAGGAATTAAAGTCCTTCTGTTCAATACCATGGCTGCGCAGATAGTCTGCCGTTGGGCTGACTTTGGGAATAGCCCCAGCCGGTGAAATATGGTCGGTGGTGACGGAATCACCTAACAGCGCCAGAATGCGCGCACCTTTGATGTCGGTTTTGGCCGCCTCGGTATATAGCGGGTCAAAAAAAGGCGGCAGTTGGATATAGGTCGATTGACTGTCAAATTGATAGGTTTTATCTGCAGGTGCTTTTATCGCCTGCCAGTGTTCATCACCACTAAATACTTCGGCATATTGCGTGGTGAACATGGCGGTATCGACATTTAGCATTGCCTGTTGAATCTCTTTGCTTGTGGGCCATAAATCACTCAGGTAAACCGCTTTGCCCCCTTTAGAGACGCCTATGGGCTCTGAGGTAATATCGATACGGGTGGTGCCGGCCAGTGCAAATATCACCACCAGCGGTGGCGAGGCCAGCCAATTAGCAGTCACCAGTGGATGAATGCGACCTTCAAAATTGCGATTGCCGGACAGCACCGAACTGACCACCAGATCATTGTCATTAATACATTTGGCCACATTTTCCGGCAGTGGTCCTGAGTTGCCGATACAGGTGGTACAACCATAGCCCACCAGATTAAAACCCAACTGGTCAAGGGCGGTTTGCACTCCCGATTTGACCAGATAATCCGTCACCACCTTGGAACCCGGTGCCAGTGAGGTTTTAACCCAGGGCTTGCGCTGTAATCCCAGCGCAACTGCTTTTTGTGCTACCAGGCCCGCCGCCAGCATCACCGCCGGGTTGGAGGTATTGGTACAGGAGGTAATGGCAGCAATCACTACATCGCCATGATGCATGCCGCCATATTGAATAGCCTCAGTGCTTGCGGCCAGTTCGAACCCCTGCGTCACCGCATCCCCCTTACCGGCCAGCGCAATCACTGAATCGATCGCGGGTTTAACCTCAGAGACGGCAACCCGATCCTGTGGCCGTTTCGGACCTGCCAGACTGGGTTCAACGGTGGCAATATCCAGCGACAGCTTTTCCGGGTAATGGGGAGAGACCGATTTATCGCCGTACCACAGGCCCTGTGCTTTGCAGTAGCTTTCCACCAACTCAATGGTTGCCTCATCGCGGCCGGTCACGCGCAAATACTCGGTGGTCTGCTCATCAACGGGGAAGAAGCCGCAGGTAGCCCCATATTCAGGTGCCATATTGGCAATGGTGGCACGGTCGGAAAGCGTCAAACCGTTAAGACCCTCGCCAAAAAACTCCACAAATTTGCCGACAACACCGTGTTCACGCAGCATTTGTACAACGCGCAGTACCAGATCGGTTGCGGTTACACCTTCCTGCAAGCGACCGCTTAACTCAAAACCCACCACGGTGGGGATCAACATCGATACCGGTTGGCCCAACATGGCGGCCTCTGCTTCAATACCACCCACTCCCCAACCGAGCACACCCAGCGCATTGATCATGGTGGTGTGGCTGTCGGTGCCCACCAGCGTATCGGGGTAGGCCACTCGCTGGCCGCCCACCTCGCTCTGCCAAACAGTTTTTGCAAGATATTCAAGATTAACCTGATGACAGATACCGGTGCCCGGCGGTACCACGCGGAAATTATCGAAGGAGGCTTGACCCCATTTCAAAAATTGATAGCGCTCCAGATTGCGCTCCATTTCCATTTTCACGTTTTCGCTAAAGGCTGACTCACTGGCAAAGGCATCGATGCTAACGGAGTGATCGATAACCAAATCAACCGCGGTTTGCGGATTCACTTTGTTGGGGTCTTTACCTTTATCGACCAGTGCCTGCCGCATTGCCGCCAGATCAACCACACCCGGCACCCCGGTAAAATCCTGCATCAATACCCGCGCCGGATAAAATTCAATTTCCTGAGCAACATCCTGCTGTTTTATCAAAGCATCAATACCAGCAAGGCTGTCGGCATCCTCCTTGCTGTTACGCAATAAATTTTCCAGTAGTACTTTTAAGCAAAAGGGCAACCGCTGTACATTCCCTAACTGTTTTGATTGCAGGCTGTAATAATGAAAGGTTTGGCCGTTTACACTTAATTGACTGAGATGTTTCTGCGGTAACGAATTAGACATAGTTCAAATCCTTGTACTTGCTAATATCTAGCTTTTTGTATCGGGGTGGCTCACAAATCAATAGGCACCATAAACCAGCGGTTAGTTAACCAGCGGCTAGCTTCAACAGTACCATCATTGGCCTATCAGCTTACCAACATTAAAAGTAATTAACAGCCTGAGACTGCTATCGGCGCGGCCTTGGAGCGACCGTATTGAGAAATAAAGAGTAGCAACGGGGGATCAAGAAAGATCCGGAGGGGCTTCCTGATAGGCCGTAATATTGGCTGGCAAAACTTCCCAGCTTGCCTTAGAGCCAACAAATAAGTGATAACCAATTTCCAAATCAGGATCCTCATTCAAGCAGCCCAGCGTAATGCCGTGAACTTCGCCCTGGTATGTCCCGCACAGGGTTGATCCACAGCGGCTGCAAAATTGAAAACCAAAACCGGGTTGCGACTCAAAACTGGTTAATAACTCTTTTCCTTGCAACCAAGTAAAATCTGCTGCATCCACCAAAGCATAAGAGGAAGCCTGCGAACTAAAGGCCTTACGGCAACGTGAACAGTGACAGGAACGTGCGTCTTTCAGCCTTCCCGTAATCCGATATTGAATTTTCCCACAAAAACATTCGCCGCTAAGTGTCACAATCATACTCCCAATACATTACTCCAAAGGGTCTGACTCCATCGGGTCAGCCTCTTCCGGATTGAGGTCCTCAAACTCGTTATCCAGTGAGGCCTCCTGCTGGACCGCCTGTACTGCCGCTTCGGAAACATCCCGCTCGGTGGCCTCGGCGCCCAGATGATAGGCGGCAAAACCTGGCATCACCACCTGATTGACCGCCATTCCGATAACCCGCCCCGCATAGGGCGCTTTGATTTTAGATTCCGCATTGGTAATCGGGTCGGTCACAACACCTAATACCTGCCCCTTCTCGACCTTATCCCCGAGGTTAATATCACTAAACAAAATACCGCCCTGCTCAGCCCGGATCCAGGAGGACTTGTAGTAAATAGGCTCGGGATCACCCCAGGAAAAAAGCCGGGAGTACATTTTTCTGCGATCCATCAGGCTGTTAATGCTTTTAACGCCGCTATTTACCTGATCCTCCTGCAGGCGCAGGGACTCACCAATTTCCAGCGTAACCGCAGGAATGCCAATCGCCTGCGCCGCTGTTCGCAACATTCCAGCACTACCCGTACCATGCACAACCACCATCTCGTCAAAGTACTCGGTAAATTTTGCCACCTGCGGATCGCTCATATCCGCACGAAGTTGCGGCAGGTTGGTACGGCGTAAAGAACCCGTATGTAAATCCACCAGAATACTGCAATTCCGGATAACATCGTTAAACAAGGAGTAAGCGATTCGAGAGGCAAGGCTGCCCTTTTTTTCACCGGGGAAATGGCGGTTTAAGTCACGACGATCCACCAGATAACGTGACGCGCGTTGAAACCCCTGCAGATTAACAATTGGGATGCCGATAATCTGGCCACTCAGTTTTTCCGGATCGATGTCGTACATCACCCGCCTGACGACTTCGATACCATTCAATTCATCGCCATGTATGGCCGCCGTCATACACAGGGTTTCACCCGGCTTTTTGCCATTAATCACAAGTACCGGCACAGGCAGTGCCAAGCCGGTAATCGCCACATCGGGTTGCCAGGCTAAACGGGTTGAAGTATTGGGAGGCACCTTGGCCCCCAAAAGTGAAAAGGGTAGTTCCTCCTCAACGCTAGCCTCCGGCTCACCTTTTAAGCTTTCAATAACAGACTTGATGCTGGTTTTTACCGCTGACTCCGCTGCTTCGGCTTTGGGACTCGCCGTGGGCTTTTTCACCGGGGCAGCTGGTTTGTCGGTGGCGATCGATGAATCGATTGTTTTCAGCGCATCTGCAGCTTTACCAGTAGTGTCCCCGGGAACTGGTTTAGGATCCTCGGAGATTGAAGTTTTTGGAACGATCTTGTTAACAGGCTCGCCACTCTTTTTCTCGGCTTCCGCACCGCCTTTGTTTTCCAGTTTGTTCCCTGTATTTGTATTTCCACCTTTACCTGTACCCTCTTCACTGTTCGCGGAGGAAACCTTGGGCTTACGCTCGATAGTTTTACTCTCAACGCCGCTTTCCAGCACCGTATTTGATCGAGTAGCTTCAGGTGCAGAGACTTCAGAGGGTGTCTCTGTGGGAGTTTCAGCGGGTGTGGTGGTGGATGTGCTGTCGGATTGACTTTTATCTGCCGCTACCGCTTCTGGTGCCTTAGGCAGTACCTCGGGAACAGGCGCGACTTCTTTGAGATCTACATTAGGGGCGATAATATCCGTGTCACTCTCACTATTAACCTCAGCAGTCGCCGTAGACTGTGCAATCTTATCCGAATTACTTTCAATGGTGTCTGCATCATCATTTAAAGCAATTTCAAGCTTGGGCTTTTGTGGTGTCGACTCTTTTGGTGCCTCTGATGCTTGCTCAGTTGATACCGGATAAGTCGTTGAAACCGTAGGAAGTATATCCGTTTGGGAACTTTCCACCTCACCACGATTTTCTTGATGCACCCGGATCTTCACCGGCGCCCGAGTATCTGCCGAAGTTTTTTCTGACACAACAATGTTTTTTGCTGTCTGTTCTGCCGCAACGGCTTCTGTTGCAACAGCTGCAACTACGCCAACAAAAGACAACATTAGAATACTTAAAACGCGTTTTATTTTTTTACAATCAATGGCCATAAAAGACAGGGTAGATTTCAGAGAAGAAAAAACAGGCATACCACACACAGATTTAGTTAATGACAGCGTTGCTATCATCAAGTTGCTCAGCCAGGGTAATTCTTTCATCAATACTGGCGGGTAGGTCAGTCATCAAATGCACTTGGTTGAGTTTATTGAGCAATCCCATTTGATTGGCCAATTGGACATTTAATCCCGGCCTTGCGTTCAATTCCAGCATCAATGGCCCGAGTTCACGATCCATCACGATATCCACCCCCAAATATCCGAGGCCCACCGTGTCCGCGCAGCGGACCGCTATTTGCAATATTTCTTTCCAGTGGGGAATTTTAATCGCTTCAATGGAATACCCGGTATCCGGATGATAGCTAACCATATTGTTGTGGTGCACACCGGCACGGCTGATGCCACTGGCAATGTCGATACCAATACCAATCGCGCCCTGGTGCAAATTGGCTTTGCCATCAGATTCCCGGGTCGGTAGCCGCACCATCGCAGTAACCGGTACACCACGAAAAACAATGACTCGAATATCGGGTACACCCTGAAAGATAAAGTGTTCAAAAAAAGGATCGAACTTAACGCAATACTCAATAATCGCCTGATCCGGCACCCCGCCGAGGCTATACATGCCGCTAAGAATATTGGAGACATGGTGTTCCACGGAATCAAGGCTGATCAGATTATCACTCCCCTTTCGAAGTTTGCTGCCAATCCTTCCCGTAATCACCAGAATACCATTGCCACCGCTGCCATGCGCAGGCTTAATGACAAACTGCTCGAGTGGCTCAATAATCTGCGCCAGATAACGAATATGGTGCTGAATTTCAATCACGCCGTATAACTCCGGCACGGCAATGCCATTGTCCAGCGCCAGTTTTTTGGTGATCAGCTTATTGTCCACCAGAGGATAATACTTTCTGGGGTTATAGCGCATGATGAAATCGGCATTACGCTTATTCATCCCCAAAATGCCCTGCGCCTTCAGCTGTTTGGGCGTGGCAAACCAACGGGAGAAATCCACTAAAGGCACGATCTATTTCTCCTTGAATACCATGGTGCGAAAACGCCTGAGCTCCGAGAGTCGATAGCCAGTGTAGCGTCCCATCCACAGCGACAGGGCAAGCACCACAAAAAGCAATTCGGGAAACACAAACATAATGTACATCATCAGGCTATTAGTCATTAATAAATAGCCAGCACAGGCCACCAGCAAACTGCCCAAGCCCTGCATCAAAGCCTCCTGGCCGCCGTTTTCCTCCCAGGTGATCGACATTCTTTCAATGGTCATGGCCATGATCACCATCGGGAACAGCGAGACAGAGAGCGCTCTCTCCGAACCAAGATTGGCCGAAACCAGACTGATCAGCAGCATTAAAATAACCACCACCACCAGTATGGCTGACAACCTCGGCACCAGTAACAACATCATTCGTTCCAGATAAAAGCGAATCATTAGGCCCAGTGAGACAATGACAGAAAACAGGAAAATCCCCCACAGTAACTGCGTTTCCCGAAATGCCATGGCAATCAGAATGGGCATGAAGGTACCAAAGGTTTTCAGGCCGACAAAGGTGCGCATAAAGACAACCAGCAAGGCGCCGATTGGTAACATTAACAACAGCCGGTAAACATTTTGATTTTGCACCGGTAGTGCCATTAAGGAAAAATCCGTGAACACAGAATCCATCTGTTCCGCGCCCTTGCGGGCCACGTCAATTAATTCCTCATAGGTTTTGGTGACCGAAAATTCCAGCTGCGGCTGCTTACCGCCCTCGATCTCAAACAGCGGGTCGTCGCCGACCTTCCAGGCCAGAAAATTAGCCGGAATACCGGAGACCCCGGTTTCCGGATGAAAGGTTAACCATTTTTGCCCGTTGTGAACCTGCAATAACGGCTCCAGCACGGCATTGTTAGTACCATCGGATACCCTGATGCCCCACAACACGCGCGAGGGGATACGCACGCCTTTAAGTACATTGATAATTTCACGAACCCAGGCGACACCTTGACCGGACTTACTCCGCAGCAGCTCGACATTTTCATTAGGTTGTTGGGCGTTTAGCTGGTGAAGCAGCTCCCGGGTATAACTATTGACATCAGCCGACTCCTTACGGACATCATCGAGGATAGCCTTGATGGCGGAGGCATAGGGCTCCTCATATTGCGGCGCTTTGGGGTAAGCAGGAATGGAATTCCAGGATTGTAACTGTTCGCTACGCGCCACAATAATTCGGTAGTAAAGCGTCTGCCGGCCTTTTGCACGCCTGACGGACCAGTCCACGCGACGATTGTCCTGCTGGCTTTCGATGGAAAGACCAAAACGGCTGGAGATAAAATCTTCATCTAACTTTACGAAGCCGGGAATCACCTCGGGAATATGGAACCCCACCTGAGACGGCCCCCCCTCGCCCTCAAAAACCAGACGGGCCTGAACGGTCCATACCTCTGCATTTTGCCCCGGTTTAAGCGGCAGGCCTAGAAAATAGACTTTGTAGGCAACTATGCCCAAACCCAGAGTGATAAGCACAATAGCCCATACCCTGACGACGATTTTACTCATACTTATTATCCTGTGAGCAGGCTCGGGCTATTAATACACTATTTACAAAGCGCTTTAGTTAAAAAGGTAGCCCCCGGATCCACTACTGCTACCCTATCGAGAAATTCTCTTCCCAATAATACGGGATAGATAAACTCTGTACGATCAGCCAGCGTAAACTCAGCAACATGACTGCGCCCATCAAAGCAGAAATCTAGCTCGACCACCACCCTCCGGTCATAATCACCATCATGATTTTTTATACGAACCCTGCGGGAGCGCGGTGCTTCCAAATCAAGCCTGTGCAGTTCACCATCCTTATCTTCAAGCACCAGAGTAAAGGCCACCCAGTGCTCATCTTCCTTTTTAAACTTGCGAATTCCCTCGGCATGTATCGAGGAGGTTTTCGCCCCGGTGTCCAGCTTAGCCTTCACAATAGTCTCGTTTTCACCAAAACTGACCTTTTCAACCCAACCGGCGATCACTTTACCTGGGGTTTTACTCGAGCCCTGAACGAAAAGCGAGCACAGCACAAAGACTATAGCTGTTAAACCTACAAAAGCATGCCGCATTACCAATAACTCTCTTCTATGCATTTGATTTAATTGGACTATTTTTAAAAGGGGAAGTTGAGTAGCTAATCCTGACACCTCAGCTCAGTGCCAAAGCCCACAGCACTCAAGACCACAGTCGCGATTAAAAATTCCTTAAACACATTCGAATCAAGCCAGAACACCTAAATCAAGGCGAAGGCAGCGCATAAAACTTGTACGCCAGGGTGAAAAAATAGCGCTCACCATCGAGCTGGACCTGACAACTTAAGAATCGGCGCTGAATTAACGGCTATCTGCCTGCGGCACGCAAGGCTTTTATGGCTTTTTTAAAGGCCTCTGGCTCATCCAAATCCTGAGGTATCAATTGATATTTAGCCTCTCCCATTTTGCCGGCCACGGTCACATCCAGAATGCGATCCCCAGTTAGATTCGCCTCCAATGGACCACTCAAGGGTAAATCAACCCCGGTATACGTTCCGAGTGCTGTCTCCTCCAGATTCTGTAACACCACCATCCCCGGTTGTATCTTCAACAGGAACAAATGCGTCCAACCATCAATGGCATAGGCTCGACCGCGGTCAATCCTGATCATTTTGTTGAGGCTGGAAATTTTCCAAAGCCCATCAATGACCATGGGTTGCGAGGGTCTGACCTCGGTAATGGCGGGGAGAAAGGCTTTAATCTCTGGTAACTGTTGCAGCTGAGCCTGGGCAGAACCTGCCAGAGAAATAACTAGCCAAATCCCAAGAATATCCAATATTGACAATTTATTTTTCATTTTAAATGTATCCTAACAGTGTCTCTCTAACATTATTTTCCATACAACTTCAGTCAATCATTCATAGTCATTTGCAGAGAGTCAATAGCTCTCTTACAGTAAATTCAGTGGGCACTTTGAAGACCCGGTACTATCGGCAGAACTTACACTCGGACTTTTTACAATGCATCTCTGGTTCACTATAACCCCAGGCAATCATAGCCTCACCCTGATGCTCCCAAAAGCTTTCGTTACGACCCTGATACTTGCTGCCAGCTGGAGGTACAAAGTGTTTTTTATCGGGCGCGCCTCCAGCCTCAACAACCGCTGATAGTAAAATTAAAAAAGCATCGACTCTTTTACATGAACAAAAAATTAGGCGCTACAATAATAAGCCTTCGCAGAAACCGCCTGAACAGCACCGCCCGCTGACACTGTCCCCCATAAAATATGCGAGGCACCCATTTCAGCCGCCTGATTGCGCGCCTTCGCCCGGGCTGCCTTGATACCAGACTCAACAAATAGCATACCGCTAGAGTCAGTTGTAGTAATATCGCCGAGGAATCGACAGTCATAGGCATCTTTGGCATCGATATCACGTACCATAGCGGCGGATGGAGAGAGGCGGGAACTGGAGCAAGCCGACACTAACAGAGCCAGGGTGACTAATAAAATCAAACACTTCATGGTTTTTCCCTTTATTGTCGAGCACTTTTATAAGGCCAATCACTTCAGCATCAATGGCCAGGGTTTGTGAGCTATTACGATGATGGGAATTTCAGCCCTGAGCTGGCTGCAATTTGACTTCCCCCAGCATTTTTATAATTCGAACTTCCAACTCCCGGGCCTGAAAGGGCTTAGTCAAATAATCAGTAACCCCTGCCTCAGCTGCAGCCAGCACGTCATCTTTTGCTGTTGAGGCAGTGAGCATAAGAAAGGGAATATGCTCGTGCTCAGCCGATGCCCTGACCCGCTGAAGCAATTCAAGTCCCGATAACTGGGGCATGGCCCAATCACAGATAATTAAATCAAAATGGGCTTTATTGAGCAGCTTCCAGGCTATTTCACCGTTTGCGGCCATGGCGATGCCATTAGCACCCATTTCTCTCAAGCACCCGCCAACCATGTCGCGAATGATGTCCATATCATCTGCAACCAGTATATTAATCCTCTGAAGCACCGTTCTAAGCTTGGCCATGCATTTCCCTGTATTGCTGAATAGAGCTTGAGTAAAAACGGTGGGGAATTAGTCTACGTTCGTTTGATATTACATTTTTGGCTGCCATTACAGGATAGCTTGCCTAAAGCACAGACTCAATCGTTAGATTGACAGTCGCGTGCACTTCGCCTGCCTTAGTAATTGCTGGATGGAAGGACAGTCCTGTTCAACACGGCATCGTTGCTGGAGCCAATCCCGGCCCCAACTCCAGAGCAGTGACGGATTCTTTACAACTGGTCGCCATCGTCAATAACGTCTTCGATGAATGTGACTACGAACAAACGGCCTGCATCTATCTGGGTGACACTGTGAATGGTTATGTCGGCTACCCTTCCACTTGAATTACCCTTTCTCTGTGGTGTAATCGGGATAGGCAAGGATAGTTTCTGGGCAATTCAGCGATAGCGTTAGGCTCATCCATCACGCAGAAAATCACCCGGTAAATCACTCTTTAGCCACTGTAATAACCACTGGGCAACACCAGTTAGCCTGCCAGCGACTTTGTTTTTCCTCTGGAGATTGCTCGCTAAGATTCATCTCTACTGCGGCTTCAAACCCCAGTTTATTCCTCATCACATTGGCATTCAGCACACCATACCTGTCGCCATTGATTTCCGCCGTTGCACAAACCACCTGCTTACAATGGGAACACTCGTGAAACAGAGCAGACATAGACCCCTGTTGTACCGTTTTATATAGTGACGTTTTGCGAATCAAAACCTCAACGCGGCTGCCGGATTTAGATACCCAGGCAACGGCTTGTGCCCGACAATAATCACACTGACAAGCCCTTGGAACCAGACTTAAATCTACAGTGTGCCAGTGTAGTTCGATATTATTGCAACGACAGCTTCCTTTAATATCCATTCCAACCACTTCTTCTATATCAGGCATTTCAAACTAGCCATTTCACCAGACAAACACGGTACAATAGCAAAATAGACTATTCATAGATTCTCAGGAACTGGAGATAAAACCATTATGAGAAAAACCCTGTTCACTGCTATCACCCTTGGCGCTATTGCCTTAACAGGTTGCGCCGCCAAGCAAACCCATCGGACAAGCTGCGCCTCAGAGCTGGATGCCGCCTGGAAAGAAATGGATATCGCCAAAGCTAAGGGTTTCTCCGGCACGGTCAGCTATACCAAGGCTGCAGGTCTGCTTTCGTTGGCTAAATCCATGCAAGCAGTAGAGAACTTTGATAACTGCGTCAAGAACGCTCAGGACGCACGCTACTATATTCGACAATCGCAACTGGGGCAGTAATTCGCTGCCCCAAAATACACACAGCAATCATTGAGGTACATGGATACTTTCCAGCATGAAGCAAATCTATCATAACGAAAACTGCTGCGCTGTACTTCGCAAAAAACCAGCGCTGGCCCACTCTTTAAATTGGAGACTCGATAGAGTCAGCATCTATCTTGCAAGCACCCTGCCCATTTTGAGCCACCCCGTTACACCATAATGCTTCATAATCAGTCGTTCAAACCCGGCTTGCCATCAATGGTTAACGAATTTATGATCGAAAGCAAAGCACACCCCACTCTAACTCGCCCCATCTCTGTGCAATTTTTTAGCTTCAGCTTTTTGAGGGTATCCCGGTGTTGATAAAAATTATCAATTAGCCCTTATACAACGTACTAATCGTTCTAAAAATGTTTGCCACTAGAGCTGTTACGATTAAATACTAAACCATAACAATCACTGTTTTTACATTCATTGCCATAATATCAGACAATTTTAGCAAAACTTTTCATCTCCCTTCCGTTACCAGAAAACCACTATTTTTAAAGACTTAAAACAATATAGATATCGGTTGATCCACCTGTTAATCCCCCCCTTTTCACGACACTAAAATATCACCTGAAGCCGAACTTCGAAAAAGTGCCAAAATATTTTTAAACAGAAAAAATCAACTTGGAACAGTTAGTGCATTACCCAAAGTGTTGCAGATTAATCTCATCAACCACGCCTGCTGCATAGGCGTTTAGCGAACCATTTACTCAGTCTATTGAGTGTTTTCCAGCACTCAAGTTGGTGACTTATATCAGGAGTTTTTTATGTCTAGAGTTGCTTTCGTAACAGGTGGTACACGCGGTATCGGGGAGGGAATCTGCACAACATTAAGGGACAGGGGGTTTACTGTAGTAAGCAACTATGTTGGCGACGATGCCCGTGCTGCAGAATTTACCGAACGAACAGGAATCGAATGTTTTAAATTTGATGTCAGTGATTTCGAACGCTGCGGTTATTACCTGGAACAGATTTCAGAAAAGTACGGCGCTATAGATGTGCTGGTCAATAATGCCGGCGTTACCCGCGACCGAAAATTCAGCAATATGTCTCCCGAAGAGTGGCAAACTGTTTTGAACGTCAATCTAGGGGGTGCTTTCAATACTTGCCGCCTCTTGTTTCCCAAAATGGTCGAGCGAAAATTCGGTCGCATTATCAATATCAGTTCCGTCAATGGCCTCGCCGGTCAGTATGGACAGGCTAATTATGCCGCGACCAAATCCGGCATGATCGGCTTCACCAAGACCCTGGCAATTGAAGGTGCTCGTGCGGGTATCACCGCCAATGTCATCGCCCCTGGCTACGTGGAAACGGACATGCTGCGAAGCGTACCGGAAAAGGTGATGGAAAAAATCATTGCCAATATCCCTGTGGGCCGCTTAGGTCAGGTTGAAGAAATTGCCCGGGGCGTCATTTTCCTTGCGGAGGATGACGCGGGTTTTATCACCGGTTCCACCTTATCTATTAATGGTGGACAGTATCTGCACTAAATTCAGGCTGCTGGTCTGATCACTCTAGGAGAGTAAAGATGGAAGATGTCTATATCGTTGGTATCGGTCAGACACCGGTTTCCCGCGATTCGGGGGAAACACCGGTTAATTTAGTCGTAAAAGCAATCAATCAGGCTTTAGACAGTTCCGGTCTGGATCGAGCGCTTATTGATGCTCTCTACGTGGGCAATATGATGTCTGGCATGTTGTCACATCAGGCGCAATTAGGTCCGCTTGTAGCCGATCATTTAGGCCTGGAAGGCGTTGAGGCTTTAGCTATTGATGCCGCCTGTGCCTCGGGAGGTAATTCGCTGCGTCTGGCCTGTATGACGGTGAGCGGCGGTTTTCACCGCGCTGCCATTGCCTCAGGCGTTGAGGTGATGAACCACGTTTCCAGAGAGCGTATCACCGAAGCACTGGCAACCGGTTCTGACTGGGAAAAGGAAGGCTCCAAGGGTGAGTCTTTTATTTCACTCAACGCGCAGTTGATGAAAAACTATATGGAGAAATACAAAGTACCCAGTGACGATTTCTCATCCTTTGCCATCAACGCGCACGCCAATGCCTACACTAACCCGAATGCTATGCTGCACAAAATGATGGACCAGGAAGCCTACCAGGCAGCCAAGGTATTGAAGGCTCCAATTAAGCTGAGCGACTCGCCACCCGTTAGCGACGGGGCGGCAGCGGTGATTGTCGTCAATAAATCACTGGCTCAGGAAGTCAAACGCATGGGCTTGCCGATTGTCAAAGTGGTTGCATCCGCCGTGGCTACTGACCGCCTGGCCAGTACAGATCGTTACCGTCGACTGGAACTGACGGGTGCTAAAGCGTCCTGTGCCAAAGCCTATGATCAGGCCAGGTGCACACCCGCGGATATCGACTTTTTTGAGTTGCACGATGCTTACACCATCATCACCTCGCTGAGTCTTGAAGCAGCAGGCTTTGCCAAACCCGGTGAAGGAGTGTACTTTGGACGCGATGGTCAGGTTACACTGAGTGGAAGACTGCCTATTTCCACCATGGGTGGTTTAAAGGCTCGCGGCCATCCCGTCGGTGCAACCGGCCTGTATCAAACCGTCGAGGCCTGTATGCAGCTAACGGGGCGCGCAGGGGAAAACCAGTTGAAAGACTGCCATCTGGGAATGGTGCAAAGTATTGGCGGTACTGGAGCGACAGTAGTGACCCATATTTTGCAGGGCGCATAAAACGTCCTGAGCAGTCACAAACAAACAGCTGAAGGCCTGCGTTTGCAGGCCTTTTTTGTGAATTCTATTTTGCCAGAGCGAGTATATTGGCAGCCGTTGTAATCAATCCGCCATTGGCTGGCAAGGTTGCACCGGTTAACCAACGAGCATCATCGGAAGCCACCAGAGAAACAATATCGGCGATATCTTCCGGCTCGCCCAGACGCCGAAGAGCTGTCCAGGGAGGAATTTTATCGGTCCAGCTTTGCCCCGCAATACGATCAGTTTTAGTGGTGCCGGGCGAAACAGTATTTAATGTAATACCTCGTTCGCCATACTCCTGCGCCGCTGAGCGAATAAACGCCTCCGCCCCAGCCTTGGCAGCAGAAAGTGCCGATGCACCAAAGGCAGGATGCGCGGCCGCGCCGGAGGAAATCAATATCACGCGACCATGCTCACTTCGTGTAAGTTTGCCAAACTCAGCGGTGGAAAGCATCACTGCCCGTAGGTTGAGTGCAATCGTTTGGTTGAGATCATCCAGCTGATAATTTTCAACCAGACCACCCTTGCTACCCCCTGCATTGCAAACCAGAATATCTAACGCCCCTTTAAAAGCGAATGCCTCTTGTACAATTCGAATAGGGGCCTCTTCAGACGCGAGGTCTCCCAGCACAGTATAAGCCTCGCCCCCTGCCTGTTGAATAGACTTAGCCACTGCCTCAACTTTTTCGATATTCTCTCGCGCATGCAGAACAATAACCGCTCCGTCCGCAGCCAGCCGCTTTGCGATAGCTGCTCCTATACCTCGTGAAGAACCTGTAACGAGTGCAACACGGTTTTTTAGGCGCATTGTTTTTATCCTTTTGTTGTATTGACCGAAAGAGATAAGTCTCTAGTGTTTGGGTCGACTAAACCGCAACCTTTTTTGGTGCACGTACTGATAGGTTAGCACCGGCTATACCATCTTGGGAATCGGAGAACCTCAAAGGCTCGGCCAAAACCAGAAGACTCATGGATGATATACGAGAGAATTCAATTAGACATGTGAGTGAATCTTTATAAAACGGCCAAGTGAAAACTAATAAACTCAAAACCAACACACCGATGATAACCAGTCCAGGCATCAGTAACTCTAAATAAGTAACTACAAATAAATAACTACAAATAAGTAATTACAACTACGGATCTAAACCTGATTAACTACCTATGTATGTCTAGTCATAAACTTCACTAATCCAGAAAGCGATCAAGCACATCCTGAGCTGGAATCATACACAGCTTTCTGCGACCGAAGATAGCATAACGATTTTTTGCCAATAGATTGTAGAAAAAATCTCTGAACCTCGTAGGAAAAATTTTCAACATGCTAAAAAGATACCAATAACCCGTCAGATGTTTAGCTATTGCGAGAGCTGCGTCAGTGCGAAACTGGCATTGCCCGTCTTTGATTAGGATAAAAGTATCTCCGCTAATATCCTCCAGCTGGTATTTCTCCAATAAATATTGCGCACTATTGGATTGTATGGGAGTAAACCTAAAGTAGGCCTGTGGGTCCCTGGCAATAATAAACGCCACCGCGCTATTGCAAAGATTGCACTCACCATCAAAAATGATAACCGGTCTGTCGATATTCATTACTTAGCCACAGAAAAATGGGGATAACTTTTTCCTAGCAAACGTTTCAATTAAACCATTAAAATAATTCGAAGTTTGCGGCAACATTGTTGGTATTAACTTTATCAATATAAACCTTATCACCAACCCTGATTTCGCCACCAGAAATTACCTTAGCACACAAACCGCCAATACCCCGCATGGCATTAAACCCACCGGGTCCAAGTATAGCCTCCATTCTTGAACAAGGATGGCATTGCGATGCACCTTCCAGTAAAACCTCACCGACGCGAAACGTCCTGCCGCGCAGAGCGTGTAGATTGATGCCTTTTACAATAAGATTTCTACGCAAAAGTCCGGGATCTATCGAGTCCTGCTGCATAAACGAAGCCAGAACATCCAGATTTTCAGCCTGAAATAATGTGATCTGACGTTTGCTATCCTTTCGTCCTTGAAAGCGGTCACCCACCAGTCCTTCACCCGCTTTCACGAATGCTTGCTCAACGCGGTGCATGGGGGCTTTCCGTTCAGGGCGAAGCAATATTCTTTCCAACTGACCCTGTTGCGGGAGGGTATCTATTAAGCTTGCAATATTTCCGCGCATAAATGCCAGGTCCTTTTCGAGTGAGAATGATCGAGCAAAAAAAAAGCCCGTCACCTACTCAGAGTAACGGGCTATTGAATTAATTTCGAGAGTTTTGTACCACCAACCTTATCAGTGAATACGCCTCCTTAAAAATTAACCGTCGATACCTCATCAGCCGTAACTGTCACATTGGTCGGCCCCACAAAAACCAATGTATCGGCAGCTTCCGGATCATCAACATCCGCCTCACAGGTATAGGCTATGGTGTAATCACCTGCTGCCACAAAACCAATGGTATAAGCATAATCCGGATCGTCATAATTGATCAGTGCGGTAGTCAGTGGGTCACCGTCAACGCCCTGTACATCGACAACCGTGGCATCCTGACCACTGAATAAATAAACCGCACCATCTTCAACGGTAGCATCGGTACATTCAGTACTAACAAGCGTGGCATCAACCACGCCCTCAATACTTCCTACTGTCGTATCATCCATTAATCTCAGCGTGGGCTTCAGCATATATTTGCCACTGCCAGTTACCACGATGGATTTGCGCAAATCAAAATCAATGGTAAAACTGGATACACCACCCGCGGTAACGGTAAAGCCACTAACGAGTTTCAAGCCCGATTGACTACCACTGGGAATACGCAGCTCATGCTGGGTACTATCTTCCAGCTCGATATAGGAATCAAACACGCTATCCTCTTCGGCGTTTACTTTCAGCCTTACCCATTCGTAATTACCAGACGGCACAGTTTCATTGCTCAGCAGCAATTCATAGTCTGTACCCTGTAAGTCCATCAGGTCGATACTTTGTGCGGTTTCAAAATCATATTGCACGGCATTTTCGCCTTCCCGCTTTAATTCCACCCCAGTAAATTCGACGATAACGCTGTTTGCCGCATCAATGGGTGCATCGGTAATCGCCAGATTAATGGTGCCTGTCGAAGCGTCATCGCTGCCACCGCTCCCTCCTCCCCCGCATGCCAACAGCGCAGAAGCTGTGCTTAAAATAGTCAGACTTTTCAACAAGTTAAAATTCATGGTTAGTTTCATATCACCTTACCTCTTTATTTGTGACAACAGTTACTCCCTTCTCTGGTTTTGTCACTTTGCCTCTGATAATCCATAACAGGCATGAAATACGACTTGTTCAATAGAACAAAACAACCCAAGCACTGGGAAGAAGTAATTGTGCCTAGAGGCTATGCAGATTGTTTAATATGACAATATAAAGCAGCAAAGGCTCCCCCCCTAAATTCGTTAGTTAATAATTTGATGAAAATCGTAGGCCAGGCAGGTAGGCGAGAGAGAAAAAATTGATTCAATCTGCTCTGGAAATAAAAAAGGTGCACCTCGTTAGAGGTACACCTTGATATGTTTCTTGCTTTTAATAGGGCGTGTAATCACCACACCCTAAGCTCAAGAAAAACCGCTGTTAAAAGTTATATTGAGCGGTAACACCATAGGTTCTGGGCGGAATCAGTCGGCTATATCCCATATCGCCAGTATCCTGTACGCCCGGCTCTGCGGTGGGGCGGAGCTCATCCGTAATATTCTTAACCCACAACTGTGTGGACCAACTTCCATCTACCGGCATCACGGTAAAATTAGCGTCAAAAACGAAGTAATCGCTGTTAAAACGATCAAAGTCTTCATTTACATCGGAGCCGTTATCATAGGTGGGGGCAGACTTATAGCTGCTGATCAATCGCGCCGCATAATCATATTCGCGGAATGAATTCTCATAAACCAATTGCATATTGGCGTTCCACAGAGGATCATCATTTAACCGAATATTCTCACCTGGACATCCAATAGTGCCTATTGGCGCCTCCCCTAGAGCACACAGCCGGTTAGGAAAATCTTCTGCAACAGCATGTGCATAAGAAACCGACCCGGAGGCACTCCAGTTTTCTGTAAACAGAATTTCACCATCCATCTCGATACCACGGGTTGTCAGTTTATCGATAGGAATAATAGCTGCAGGAACAAAATCATTAAGAGCCCTACCAAAAAACGCATCAGCCGCGTTCGTTGGCCGCTGATTCAACTGGTAATCATGAAATACCTGATGGAACAGCGCCACATTTAATCGCGCCCTGCCATCAAGAAAAGACCCTTTCATACCCAGTTCAAGTGATTCTGATTCTTCCGCGCCATAAGTGGAAAAGTTTTCAACAAAATCCGACCCTCCAGGCACAGCACCAATCGCACCAAAAGTACTAAACCCTACGGCAAAGTTATTAATATCTCCCGAACGATAGGCAGAATCAAGGGCTGCATACACCATAATGTCATAGGTTGGATAATACTGTAACTTCAAGCTCCCCGAGGTGTTATAAAAGTTTTCTGACTCCCGATAATCATCCCCCACAATAGCACTACCCGCTTCAGCTTTTTTCTCATCGTTATAGCGAAGACCGGCACTCAATCTCCATTCATCATTAATCGACCAGATCGCATTGGTAAAATAACCCCAGGTTTCAGCAACTCGGTCACTACCAAAATCCAGCGAGGGAGGCAGCGCCGTACGACCAGTACGCGTCAGGTGCGCATAGAAAATACCCGCCAGCCATTCGACATCATCGGGATCACTATTGCTTAAGCGAAGCTCCTCGGTAACCTGTCGGGTAAGACTGAAATTTTCGAGTATTGAATCCCCAGTCGGAATGCCATTGTTACCACCATTAATCCCCCCCGAGTACTCACTGTAAGCGGACAACGAAGTGACCGTATAATCGCCAATCTCCCACTCGACTGTTAACGTGGCATCTTCAACGACTATATCTGATACCCTATTGGTGGAGCCATAGGTTGTGAAATCATCCAGATCACTATCAATCAAACCACCGCCCTCGCCCAGGCCCGCAGAGCCTGTAACATTACCATCGAAAAGCGTTGCTGCATCGCCTTCAACCAGCTCTGCATAGCGGTAAGCAAACAAAACCACCAAATCGTCATTGGGTACAAATAACAGTTTTAAGCGGCTGTCTTTGTTATTTTTATCCGCCGAATCATTCTTCAGGATATCATTATAATAATAACCGTCTGTCTCGGTGAGCGCCCCTGACACACGCATCGCCAGCTTCTGATCAATCAGAGGAACGTTTACGGCACCTTCTGCCTTGTAGGTATCATAATTACCCACCATTCCCTTTACATAACCATTAACACCATCAAAGTCCGGGCGTCTGGTAGCCACACTGATCACACCGGCCGGCGCGTTACGACCATAGAGCGTGCCCTGGGGGCCGCGCAATATTTCGATACGATCAACATCAGCCAATGTACTGAATGCTGCGTTAGGAAGTGACTGGGCAAACTGGTCAATAAATACCGCTACCGCTTTATCGCCACCACCCTCAAAGGAATCACTACCGACGTTCCTCAATTTTATCGCACCACTCGTGGCACTGCCGGTTGAGGCAAAATCAAGCCCCGGAGCCAGGCGGGAAATATCGGTGAATTCAGTTGCACCGACCTTGGCCAGGTCATCACTCGTCATGATGTTGGCCGAAATCGCCACATCAGAGGCAAGCTCCTCAGTTTTAGTTGCCGTAACCAGCACCTCCTCTAAAACCAGCCTACCTCCATCTTGAGCCATAGCCGTGCCACCCAGTGACATGGCCAGCACAGCAGGCACAGTAGACATGATGGCAGGTAATGCCTTCAATCGGAATTTAGTCTTCATTGATATACCTCAAAATTTGTTTTTTATGGTTTTACAACACCTGATCAGGAAAACTGCCAAGTTTCCGGAACAACAGGATATTTTCGCAGGGATATGATACCGGTTAAAATAATATCGATTCCCCCCCATCAGATTTGCTCTTATTTAATTGTTAGATGAACATTTCTGAATACATCTTAGTAGCTAAGGACATTAATGCCACAATTATTGCCAGAAATTGTCCAGTAAACGTCCATTATTTTTGCTCACGCGAAGGTACTCTCAAACACGGAAATGGTCAACAATTTACGCCAAAAATACTGCTTTTTACGCACCTGATGCATTATCTGCTTGAGACACCCGACTCATAAGACAGATGTAAAGTTTTCCGAGGAATAACCTTAAGTTTTGGGCGCGAGGAAGGAAACCAAATAACAAAAAAATAGTTCGAAAGTAAAACGAATTAATGGTTAGTTAGTGAAAATGTGAAGTGCATCACTTTTGTAGAGATGGACAGGTATACCAGAAAAACGTGGCATAAAATTGATCGGCTCCAGGCAGGTCTTTAACGAGGTGAGGCTACCAGTAAAGCTTCCCTGTTCAGTTTTCAAATCCCGTGATTCGATGAGGGCGCCAAACATATGGGTCATGGACACCACACCCCGCCTTAGACGATCCTCCGCTTTGGCAACAGCTTTAATACTACCCACCTCCGAAGCGATTATTATTTGATCGCCCTCTGCAATATTATCGGCCACCATATCCTCTGGATTCATATAAGCCCAGTTAACGGGATATTTTTTCCGAGTGTGTTTCCCATCGCGGTAGGCGCTATTCATTGCTTCCAAAATTCGTCGACAGGTCAGCTGATATTTGAAACGGTTGTCTTGTTTTTCTTCCAACAGGCTTTTTAATTCAGTGGCAATGTCATCGGGACACAACTCAAGCCTTGCTCCATTATCACTCGCCGCAGGCTGTACATATTCAGCTGGAATATTTGGCCTGACACCCGATGGGTTTTCTCGAATAACATCGAAAGGAACGCGACTGTTTTTACACAAGAATCGAATCAAGTCTTCAGGGTCAGGCTTGTCCTGCATATCCAGAGCAAGTCCATCGTTGATAGCCTCATACTCCAAGCCATAGGTCCAATACTTGAGAGTTAATGGTAAATCCATCTTAGCAGCAACTTGCCAAAAAAATTCCCAGTCATCAATCACATCGCCAGGCTTTTCAATAACAGGCTTGGCATACTGGACAAAGGCTTCCGGGTAAAGACCGTCGCCAGGAATGGTTATATCGTGCCGTTCAAAGGGTTGTGATGAAGGAATAACATAGTGCGCATAATCAGCGGTTTCATTTTTTCTGGGATCCAGCACCACCAACAAGTCCAGATCTTCAAAGGCGGGAATAGCTCGCTGCGGATCCCCTAATCCCATTATTGGGTTACCACCAAAAACGATTAACGCCCGAATTTTATTTGGCCCCGGTGTCAGAATTTCCTGCGGCAATAAGGCAGAGGGGAACTCACCAAACAATTTGCCTATATCTTCCGTATGACATTTATCACCTTTCTCCCAGCTTCGCCCGGGAGCAACGGCAGTCTCTATCAAAGTTCGCGGATTGAGTGTACCGGGGTTGCGCACCCGATCACCAGCCCGGCGGTAGCCGCCCACCAGTGCATTCACCACTTCAATCATATGATCGTTCAGGTTGGAATGCGCCGACATTGAAGGTCCACTGCCACTACCGACAAAAGGTCGCTTAGCCTCGCCAATCCATTGTGCTGCCAACTCAATTTGCTCGACGGGAACGTCTGCTCTTTTAGACACCATTTCCGGAGTAAACTCAGCTACGGCCCTTTGCAGAACATCGATCTGGGTTACAAAACGATCACAGAAGGTTTTATTGTAAGTGCCATCGCGTAACAGTATATGGGCGATGGAGGCAAAGATGGCTGCATCGTGTCCAGGCAAGGGCTGAATTAACAGGTCAGCAAAACGAGCGGTTTCTGTGCGGCGAGGATCCACCACAATCATTTTCAGGCCACGCTTTTTTGCCTGAGTAAAGGCGCGCCCTGGCGAGCCACTTTCACCCGCGGCAAAGGGATAGGTCTGATGACTAACCACTGGGTTATTGCCCACAATCACTGCCAGATCCACATCGGCAAAGGACGGTTTGCCACTGGCCATTAACCCCATGCGACCAGAGGTTACCCACTTCGCTGATTGATCAATCGTCATGGTAGAAAACAGATTGGGACTGCCAAGAGATGACAGAAAGGCTTTTTCCAACTGACCGCCCAGCACACTGCGATAGGCACCGGTGCCGTGGTAGAGAGCTACGGAGCGTGGTCCGTATTGTTCGACTAAAGCGGAGAGCTTGTCCGCGATTTCACCCAGCGCTTTATCGGTTGTTATCCTTTCGAATTGTTTATCAGCCCTGCGTTTCAGGCTGTTCAGTAAACGCGGATCGGCTTCCTGATCATCTGAGGCATTATGAAAATCGAGGCTGGCCAGCCCTTTGACGCACATATAATTGCCGTAGGGCGAGACGCTGCCATCGGCAACCACATCGATTAACTTACCATCTTCGATACTGACTTCCATGGAGCATAATGCACCACAGTTGCGACAAAAGGTTTTTGCTGTCGTTGCCATACTCTCACCCTGCAGCAGCCCAAGGGCCACTTTTGATCACACTTTTCATCACTACAGGGGTATGATCTTATTCGATAGTTTCCTTCAGCCACAACATCGCACGTGCCGCTAAGGGAAGTTTGACTTTCACCTCGACGCGATTAATGTCACCGATGAACACGCCCTGTTGTTGATAATCTTGAGAAACCGGGTCGTTGGTATCTCTGCCGATATCGAAGGTCTCACCATTACCCGCAATAATATAAGGCCGCTTGACAATTTCACCGCTGATCACTTTTTTATCATCTACCGAAATCGTGAGAGTGCCACCCTCACCTTCAATATCAAAAGTAAAGGCGACTTTGTGTGCACCCGGCGTTAATGCTTCACTGGCAGCTACTCGGGACTGCCTACCAGGAAGAGGCAGCGGCGAGGTCGCTGCATAGGCAACCGGTTTACCGTCTTGAAGATAAAAGCTCCATCCACCGAAATAGCTGCCCGCTGCAACAATAACGCCATCCCCTCCCTGCTCAGGTACGACGATGTCAGCCTCAATGCTAAAGGGCATTCGGTAAATGGGAGGAGCGGCAAGCAACTGAACCTGAATATTCTTGCCCCAGTAAACATAGTTCGTTTTGAAGCCTTTCCCCGGAGCCGTCATCATACGTGTGGCGCGAGCCTGACCACCGCTATCATGAACGGGGTAGACATTGTTTTTCCTGGCTTCACGATCGAATAGCTGCTGCAGTTCCGCTAATTTTTCGGGATGTTTATTCGCAAGATTATTGGACTGACTAAAGTCCGACCGCAGGTCATAGAGCTCCCATTCATAGGTGGTAACATCACTACTTCCCCGTGCGGCCGCTGCGTGCCAGGGCATATTGCGCGGCGTGGTACTGGCAAGCCAGCCCTGATGATAAATTCCGCGATTACCATGAATTTCATAGTACTGTGTTTGCCGGGCTGAAGGCGCATTGGGAGCATCAAAGCTATA
This sequence comes from Oceanicoccus sp., assembly GCA_965661375.1. Taxonomy (GTDB): domain Bacteria; phylum Pseudomonadota; class Gammaproteobacteria; order Pseudomonadales; family Dasaniaceae; genus Oceanicoccus. The sequence goes on from CBFIDJ010000002.1 coordinate 115,460, forward strand.
GATCATACTGGTGCCATGTATCGGCAATTGCTCAATACCATCTACCACTTTCGGTGCCGGTAGCTTTGCCGCATCCAGAATTGTCGGGACGATATCAATGACGTGGTGGTACTGGCTTCTGACTTCACCCTTTTGTTTTATCCCCTCAGGCCATGAGATAACCAGTCCATTGCGGACCCCACCCAGATGCGAAGCGTGCTGCTTGAACCAGGGGAAGGGTGTGCTGGTGGCGTAGGTCCAGCCGATGGGATAGCCCTCATAGCTATGTGGCCCGCCCATCACCTCCAGGTTTTCCGCCAACCACTCAATATCGATGCCTTCTTTATGCGGCGCCGACAGATCCGCCATTTCGTTCATGGTGCCTTCCGGGCCACCTTCACCACTCGAGCCATTATCTCCTTCAACGAAGATCACCAACGTATTCTCGGCCAACCCCATACGTTCAATCTCGTCGGTAATCCGGCCAATCTGCGCATCCTGGAAAGCCATAGAGGCGGCATAGACTTCCATATAGCGGGCGTAAACCTTTTTCTCATCCGCTGCCAAAGAGTCCCAGGCAGGAATAAGGTCTGGCCGGGTAGACAGCACCGTATCCTCTGGAACCAGCCCCATGGCCTTTTGTCGTGCCAGAATACGCTCCCGCTCCTCATCCCAACCGTGATCAAACCTGCCTTTAAATTTGGCAATCCAGTCCTTCGGGGCATGGTGCGGCGCATGACCTGAGCCGGTGGCAAAATAGATAAAAAAGGGCTTATTGGGTGCCGAGGCTTGCTGATTGTGAATCCAGTTTATGGTTTGATCGGCCAGATCTCGATCCAAAATATAGTCTTCGGGGCGGTCAGTCGCATCGACTGGCGAGGTACCCCGATACAGTGCAGGTTGCCATTGATTGGTATCGCCGGCAATAAAGCCATAGAAATGTTCAAATCCCCTGCTCGTTGGCCACTGGTCATAGGGACCGGAGGCGGAGCGCTCTACTGGAGGAATATTATGATCCTTGCCGAACATGGCGGTGTTATAGCCATTGTCACGGAGTATTCGGGCCACTGTAGCGGCCTTTGGAGAAATCTTCCCGGTATACCCCGGATAGGGAGAAGCCAGATCGGCCAAAGACCCCAAACCTACCGCATGGTGATTACGGCCGGTCAGCAGAGCTGCGCGAGTGGGTGAACAAATCGCGGTGGTATGGAACTGATTATAACGAAGTCCGTTTTCAGCCAGTTCATCCAGATTAGGTGTGGGGGTTGAACCTCCAAAGGTACTGACGGTGCCGAAGCCAACGTCATCGGTCATCACCAACAGAATATTCGGAGCTCCTGATGGTGCCTTGATTGGTGAAGGAAATACAGCGGTGGAGTCTTCTTCAGTAACCGCCAGGGTTCCCTTATAGGGTACAGGCGGAGCAGGTAGAACGTTTCTGTCTGCTATGGACGCGGACAACCAACCTGAGGCCAAAGCCAGCACCAGGCATATAAGAAATGATAAACAAGAGACAGGCTTGCGCACAGGGGGTTCTCCACTCAAAGATCTCAAGATCTGATTATTTTTCAGGCGTCTTTTTCAAACAATAAACTTGATGTGCGGGAGCCTTGTTAGATCAAAATCCAGCTTCGATGCGATTTCCCGACAGCCGAAACTGTGCAGTAAATAAAACATAATGTAAAATGCATAGTTATACATAATATGATGCATATTAATTATGAAAGTAAATTTCAACACTCTCAATCAGTTGGTGGCCGTTGCCAGAATTGGCAATTTCTCCCGAGCCGCTGAGGAGCTCAACATATCTCAACCCGCCCTCAGTCGAAGCATTGCCAACTTTGAAGCCAGCTTTGGCGTTCGAGTTTTCGACCGAGGAAGAAGCGGCGCTTCACTGACACCTGGAGGTGCCATGGCAATTTCTGAAGCGCAGGCCTTACTCAAACAAGCCCAGAAATTCGACCACAACCTCAAGCTTTACGGACAGGGAGACGTTGGTAGCATAGCCCTTGGCATGGGGCCGTTATTTGGCAGTATGGTCATTCCCGACCTGAGCATCCATTTTTTGAGTACCCGGCCAAAACTGAAAATCCAGACAGAAGTTAAAGCGGCAGACACCCTGATCGCAGAACTGTTGGATGGCCGTATCGAAATGGCCTTTTGTGCTGCTGAAGTAATTCCTGATCACTCCGAGCTTGATGTGGTAACCGTCGGTGAAATTGATTTGAGCATGATTGTTCGCGCAAACCATCCATTGGCCCAACAAAGCAATCTCAAACGCAGCGACCTGAGGGCCTACCCCTATTTAAGCGGTGGCGAGCTGGAATCTTCGACGCACTCAGAGGGGATTTTTATTTGCGACAATTATCATATTCTGCGCGATATCGCACTCCATACAGACAGCATCTGGATCTCATCACCGCAGTTTGTTCACTCAGAATTACAGGACGGAAAATTGGTTACCTTGAATGTCAAAGATACCAACCAGCCAACCAGCGTAAAGATCTGTGAAGTCACCCGGAAAGGTTATACCCGTTCGCCATCAGCCAGGGCAATCAGTGCATATGTGTTGGATTTTTTCTCGAAGCTTGTTAAATAAATTGTTTCTTGAAAATAACAAGGCAGTTTAGGGAAAACGGAAATTGAATAATCAGAAACCGCTGCCCTGAAGGATTCAGAGCAGCGACTAACAGGCAGGCTTAGCTGAAGTCAAACTCGTCCAATGCTTTCGCCATTGCCCGCAGAAAACGCGCGGCATCGGCACCGTTGATAACACGATGGTCATAGCTCAGCGACAAGGGCAACAACTGGCGCAGTACCGGCTTGCCCTCTTCATCGGGAACAAACCGCTCCTGCGTTCGAGTGATACCCAGAATAGCTACTTCCGGCGCATTAATAATCGGCGTAAAAGCGGTGCCGCCAATATGGCCCAGCGAAGACAGGGTAAAACAGCCGCCTGACATTTCCGCTACAGAGAGTCCTTTCTTCTTCGCTTTGGTGGCTACGGTAGCAATCTCGTCAGCGATATCGCCAATCGCTTTTTGATCACAATCCCTAATAACTGGCACCAACAAACCTGACGGAACATCCACCGCAATACCAATATGGTAATACTGCTTTTGATAAAGTGTATTGCCATCGGCACTGAGCGAAGTATTAAACTGAGGATACCGCTGCAGCGTAGCAACGGTGGCTTTAACCAGTGCCGGCAATAGTGTGCGTTTTTGATCGGGGTTGTCTTTGTTCCAGACTTTTCGACGCTGTTCAAAGTCGGTGATATCGACTTCATCGTGATGCGTTACATGGGGAATAGACACCCAGTTACGGTGCATCACCTTGCCCACATAACTCTGCACTCGACCAAATTCTTTTTCCTCAACCGGCCCGAAGGCGGACAGGTCCTCGGCGGGCCAAGGCAATATTGATGACAGCATATCACTCATTTTGAAATCTCCCAGAGTCTAAAATAGTTGTTGGTAAATCCTGATCAGCATCTGAATCAGCACCAGGCCAGTCAGCACCAAACTAGATTGTGTAAACCGTCATTGACGATACTAAAAGCTCTAACCAGATAAGTCCTGGCCTAAAAATGCAAACTTAACAGATGCTTAACCCTAGATGCTTTTTATAAATAGAGGCTTGTTATGTATAGATGCTTTACACGAACAAAAGCGATTCACCAGAATTGACTTAAGCCCGTATGATACTAGATATTCAGGAAAACAGAAAAACCACTCATTGAAGGGGTCTTATTCCCACCAAGTCTAACCCAAGGAGCTTAGGGCCGGTTTTCGTTTTCGCGAATAAATTCAGCAAACTTTTCCTTTCGCATTGAACCATGTAGTGACATCCGCATCATCTCTTTCGAATAGCGCTTTGCCATATCAATTCGCTCACTTTCAGTTGTGGCGTGAACGCGGGCCCACACCGGCCACAAAAACACCCCAACCAGCATCTGGATCGCGTGAACTTCATGATCAATATCCGGCAGCGCCAAATCCGAGGCCGCAAAATTTCGGACATGCATTTTATAGCGCGTCCAAAATGGATCGCTGGCCGGCTGGCTGGAACTTAACACTTCAAACAACCACACCCTGCCAAATTCGGGGTTTTCCATGGCAAACAGGGCAAGTCGCTCAGTCACCTTGTAGGGATCTAATTTAGCCTCATCACTCTCACCCTCAGCATCATCGCCAAAGACCTCACTGCATAATTTTCTACTGACCCATTCCGTGGTGGCTTTGAGCAGCTGATCGCGCGTCTGAAAATGATGGTATGCCGTCCCCCTATTGACGCCTGCCTGTTGCGCCACTTCCGAAACACTCAGACCTTCCGGTCCATCTTTGGATAATAGTTTCCCCGCAATCTCCAGAATAGCTTCACGAGTTCGCTCAGGGTTTCGCCTGCGCTTGGGAACTTTTTCCTCTCCAGAGCTAAGCTCGGTCATAAAACTCTCCAACTGCGAACAGTAAGGCTTAATTCATAATGAGCAGAACAGCCAAGTTATTCCGCTCATTTATTAACACAATGAATAGCGCCTGATTTTTTATTATTGAAGCAAAACACGCTTTGCTGCAGTTTTCACTTGGTGCCGGTAACGTCAGCTATTGTGCTCGACTAAACACGCTCGATAATAATAGCCGGTGCCATGCCTCCGGCGGCGCACATGGTGATAAGTCCACGCTTCAGGTTACGTCTTTCCAACTCGTCCAGCACAGTACCAATCAACACCGCACCGGTGGCACCTATTGGGTGGCCAAGTGCAATAGCGCCGCCATTGACATTGATCTTGTCTCTGTCGATATCCAGATCACGAATAAACTTCTCAACAACCACGGCAAAAGCTTCGTTCACTTCCCAAAGGTCGATATCGTCCTTGGTCAGCCCGGCCTTGGCTAAAACTTTTTTGGCGGCGGGTACCGGCGCGTTAAGCATTAACGTCGGATCATCACCAATATTGGCCGTTGCGATAACACGTGCGCGAGGTTTCAATCCATGCTTCTCGGCATACTCACCCGACGCCAATAACAGCGCGGCAGCACCATCGACAACACCGGAGGAGCTGCCCGCGTGGTGCACACACTTGATGTCGATATCCGGGTGACGGCGATTGATCATCTTGCGGAATGTGGTGCCTTCTTTATCGAGTGGCATATCCGCCAGTTTGGCGAAACTGGGTTCCAGCTCGGCCAGACCTTCTGCTGTGGTACCTGGTCGCGGGTGCTGATCCTTGTCCAGCACCAGCTTACCCTCATCATCCACCACGGGAATAATCGAATTGTCGAAGTAGCCGTTTTCAATCGCAACCGCTGCCCTGCGCTGACTTTCGGCGGAAAAAGCATCCAGCTCTTCTCGCGTTATACCTTCCTGCGAAGCAATGGCATCGGCACACAACCCCTGATGCGACTGCGGGTACTTCTCCTGCAAACGAAGATTACCAGTGCCCAGACCAACACCGGGAATACCCAGACCTGCTTCGCGAATTTTGCCACCATACTCATTCACATGAGACATCATTTCGGTGCCGCCAGCGACCAGTAAATCTTCCATTCCCGACATCACCTGAGCTGCTGCAAAATTGACCGCTGTCAGGCCACTACCACAAAAGCGATCCATAGTGACCCCGCTGACCAGTGGATCATAACCCGCATCCAGCGCAGCCATCCGTGCCATATCGCCACCCTGAAGTCCCATATGAGCACTAGTACCCCAGATAACATCATCGACATCGGCGGTATTAAAGCCGTTTCTCTCCTGCAACGCTTTCATCACAGCTGCGGCCAAATGTTGCGGGTGCATTCCAGCCAGTGCGCCTTTTCCGACCTTACCGATACCTCGCGGGGTACGAACTGCATCAATGATAAATACGTCAGCCATGTTATTCTCCTCTTTAAGATCGGTGCCTATGTTCTGCACTTATGTTCGTGCCTGATATTCAGCAATTTATTGGCACGCAAGCCGATGATTATCGGGTACAAAATTAACCATAATTGTACGACAGTGTTGTTTAAATGTATACCGGAAGCAGGCAACGGCTGGCCAATCTTCAGGGGCTATTCAGTATCGAAAATGGTCAAACGAGCTCAACAAAACCAGAGGAAACACCGCCGTCGCAACACCTACAAACCAACACCTGACCCAGCAAAGACCTGACGATCCGTAAATGCTATGATGTCAAGAAACGTACCTTGAATTGATATAAAGATTAAATATGAAGTCATCCGCATCACCCGATATAGAGCGCACCGATACCGACGATTCAACCACAGACAGAAGGCCCTACAACAGCCCTGTCAGGCGCCAGCAGAGCGCCAAAACCCGCCAGAGCATTATTACTGCGGGCACCGAACTGGCCCGGGAATCTTTAGATTGGGAATGGCAAAACCTCACCTACCGCGCCGTCAGCGAACGCGCCGGTGTGAGCGAAAGAACGGTTTACCGCTACTTTGCCACCGAGCGAATGCTGAAGGATGCCGTTATTCAACAATTGGTCGAAGACGCCGACATCAATCTGGAAGATGTGAACCTGGATGAATTTGCCGACCTTACTTCGCGCACCTTCAAGCATCTTTCATCCTATGCCGCACGCCCGGAACCGATCAGTGACCCGAGCTTTCAATCTATTGATGACTTGCGGCGCGAGGCACTGCTAAAAGCCGTTAATCAAAAAACAACAGACTGGAATACTGAGCAACAGGAAATAGTGGCCGCCATGCTGGATATGCTTTGGAACCCTATCACCTATGGCCGCCTTCGGGTTGTTTGGGGTTTTGAAAATGACCAGGCCGACCGCGCCAACAACTGGCTTATTGGACTGATTGAAGAGGCTATTAAACAAGGCAATAAACCTTAAGAAGTTAATAGAATCAAGGGGGCACCTACCTGTAAAGATTAGGGTGTAAGGATTAGGCCCACCCGGTCGGTAACAATTCTATGATTTATATTTTTATCATGCCTTTGTCGCAATGAAGGGAAACGAACCCATAAATCCAGCCTTAACCTTACCCGACATCGTATCCCCCTCAACCTTGCCGGTAAAGGTAAGCGTCATCTTCATCGGCTTGTTAATTTTGTTGATCCATACAAGCTCGCCATTTTTGTAGCTAATATCATCCACCTCAGAGGAAGAACCCTCTCCCGACTGAACTCCTCTCAAGCCATCTCCAAGCGGCTCGACCTCTAACACACTTTCCATGGGGCCAGTAGGACCCTTGATTGTTATCGTCCAGCTGCCGTCGACAGAAACAGGGGCAGTCTCGGCCTGCGTCTGCGCATCTTTGGCATTTTCCTCCACTCTCGCTTTGATTTTGGCAGCGCCAGCCTCATTGAAATAGGCGGGTAAAGTCTCCCAACCTCGAACAGTAGAGGTAGAAACCAACTGTGCGTTTTCCAGATCGACATTCCATTCAGGGAAACGTTTTAACATTTCCTCCAAAAACACTCGACCTTCGGTTCGGGCCAATACATTACCGATACAGGTATGAACGCCATAACCAAAGGTACAATGCGCCGCCCTATCACGATGAATATCAAATCGATCCGGGTCCGGAAATACGCTGTCGTCCCGGTTGGCCGATGCCGCAATAAATAAAATGGCACTGCCGGCGGGAACAGTCTGGCCGTAATATTCAACATCCTTAGTTACATACCGAGCGAGGTGTGGCCCTACTGGCTCAAACCGCAATACCTCTTCAATAGCATCCGGAATCAGCGATGGATCCTCCGCCAAAGTTCTTCGTTGATCGGGATGCTCCGCCAAGGTTTTTCCCAACCAACCGATTAGCTTGTTAGTCGTTTCGTTACCAGCTCCAGCCAATACGCTAACAAAGGTTAACAACTCGTCCCGAGTTAGCTTACGCTCGGTTCCAGTCTCATCCTTAAATTCAACGTTGAGTAATTCGGTGATGATATCATCCGAGGGATTTTGAATACGCCAGTCAATATAGGGCTCAAAGTTTTCATCCATGGACAGGATCTCACCGTACTGACCTGGCTTGCCCTCCTCGGTGCGCATCCTGGCATCAACGCGCTCACGTACGGTTTGAAAATCCTCTTCGGGAATACCCAATAAGGTCCCGATAACACGCATGGGGATCTGGGCTCCGATATCAGCAACAAAATCAAACTCGTCACGGCCAACCAGTTTATCCAGACAATCGACGGTGATCGCACGAATTTTATCTTCCAGCCCGATCATCCGGCGTGGCGCAAAAATACGCTGCACAATGCTGCGGTGAGCCGTGTGGATAGGAGGATCCTCGAAAATAAATGTCCCCGGCGGCATTTGCACTTTTGCCTGAATCATTTCCAGTATGCCACCATGACTTGATATAAATGTCTTGTGATCAGCAAGCCCTTTTCGCACGTCATCATAGCGACTGAGGGCATAGAAGTTGTACTGCTCGTTGTAGTAGAGCGGCGCCTCTTCGCGTAAACGCTGATAGGTGGGATAGGGGTTGGAATTAATATCCCTTAGATAGGGATCGTAGTAAACGTCGCTGTTTGTTTGCTGTGCATTACCGCTCATCACTAAGCCTCCCTATGAATTTAGTGACAGTATAATGTCTCTAATTATAAAGGCCGTCAAGCACTAAGAGAGGAACCGATTTAAAACTCAAAATCCGGGCACAAAAAAAGGCGAGAGAAAAATCTCTCGCCTTTTTAAAGCAGCTTATTGAACTCCCTTAAAGCCTAAACAACCTTGGCTTAACCGGCCTTCTTTTCAGCGCTTTGAGCGTGATGCTGGAACATTTTAAACAAATCGCCAGAAACAATTCTACGCTTGCCTTCGGCTTCGTCCAGGGGCTTCTCACCGCCGTAAGACTTAGGCGTGGTATCAACGCCGTCTGCCTTGGCCTTGGCTCGCAACGCACCAACGGTCATATCTTCTCGCTTAAAGTGCTTGAACAGATCAAAGTTGTACCAGTTCATCGTGTTGAGATGAGTAATCTTGTCGATTTGCTCATCGGTCAGATGATCGATGGTTTTCCACAAATGCTCAGGCGCTTCCGGCCACAGCGTATCGGAGTGCGGGTAATCCGTCTCAAAAGCAACCAGATCCTCGTTCACATACTGCAGGTTATCCAGGCCAAAGGCATCATCAATGAAGCACACCATGAAATGTTTCTTGAAGATATCGCTGGGCTTCTGACCCTGGAAGTCAGAGTTGGTCCAGGCTTTGTGGCGGGAGTGACTGAAATCTGCACGCTCCATGAAATAAGGAATCCAACCCAGACCACATTCAGACAGACAGATCTTCATGCTGGGGTAACGCTCTAGTGCAGACAGGTTCAACCAGTCAGCAGCCCCTACCATACTGGAAGCAGGCATAGTGGTAATCCACGCTTCGATCGGCGTTTCCATAGAGGCGTGTGGCTGCGGGTTACCAGCACCAATGTGCAGACACATGACCATATCGTGGTCAGTAATGGCTTTCCACATGGGTTCCCAGTATTCATTGTGCACACTGGGCAGGCCTTGCTTAGTGGGGTTCTCATTCAGGGACACCGCAGTGCAGCCTTTTTTAGCGATACGCTCGATTTCAGCAACCGTTGCATCCATATCCCAGGTTGGCAGAATGCCACAGGGGATGAAACGACCGGGGTAAGCACCGCACCACTCGTCGATGTGCCAATCGTTGTAGGCTTTCAGGTGAATCAGGGCCAGATCTTTATCGGGCGCCTGATGAAATTTACCACCATCAAAACCAACGGCCGTACCGAAATTCAGAGAAGCCGCGATTCCATTGGCGTTCATGTCGTTAATGCGCTCATGCACGTTGTAAACACCGGCACGCATTTCTTCCAAAGAGTTTGGCTCCATACCGTACTCTTCCAACGGACGACCCACTACAGCATTCAGACCAACAGAGGGCATGATCATCCCCTGGTAAGCCCAGTAGCTTTTGCCGTTTTCATCGACACAAAACTTGGGGGCTGTCTCAAGATCTTTACCCGAAAGATGCTTGTCAAACAGGTCAGGTGGCTCAGTTATGTGATCGTCTACACTGACGAGCACCAAATCATTCATATTCATACTACACTCCTCCTCATCGGAACTCTTTTATAGAACTCTTTTTCAGACTATTTTAATTGGATTATATTTAATAGGGTCTTTTAATCGGTCATCACTGGTAACTACCAATCACCCCTAAATTAGCTATCAATCCTCAATACCTACAGGGTAACAGTGAGGATATTATCTAGCCAGCGGGGAGTCCAATTATAAAAACGCCTGGTATTCCGCCAGAGGTTCAGTTGCCTCTGTACTGAAATCACGTACTTCCCCGACTCGTACTGCCTTCACAGCACGTTGCGGTTGGAAGGTATAACAATTAGCTGGCATCTTAGTCGCATCTGATTGATTTTCCATAGGAATCGTACGCCCATTGGCCACCATATTAGCCCAGCGAAGCAGTCTCGCCGCATTTTGATGGACTGAATCCAGCGTTAACAGCCAATCCTGTAAAGTCAGCAGAGTTAGGCCTTGCATCGCTTCAGGTTCGACTATGTCAAAATTTGACTCAGTCCAGGTCAGCAGCAATTCCCCTGACTGGTAAATTTCAGCACGTCGCTGCCCCTCAACAGGGTCGGAGATCAAAATATCGTAGATAGTCGTTTTTCTATCATTCGCATGATGTGCCGCCAGCAAGGCAAGATCATACAAGTGCGTGCAGTTTGCTTTCTTTCCACCCAGAGAGTGAAACTCTGCCAAACGCGCACCAGAAAAAGTTTCCTCAAGGACTTGCTCTGCACCAGGGCAGGTTGTCCACGGAGCTCTACGCATCAAGGGTTCAATATGGCTTGCCGTTTCACCGTCATGGTGAATAACCACACTCATGCAGTGAAAATCATCCTCCACCTCACAGCAGATCCGCTCAGCCTCAGGTGTTACCCGAAAGCGTCGCCGAAAGCCGGGCAAATTGTCTATTGGTGAAGACAGCGGCATTTAGCCAACCTCTTAGCCATCATTTGCCAGCTAGCTATCTTTTGCCAGTAACAGCGCTGTCGCCAACGGGCCACCACCGGAGGTACAAACCGCTACCTTCGGATCGCCTTTAATCTGACGCTTGCCACCATTACCGCGCAGCTGTACTACTGATTCGTGAGCAAAGCCGAAGCCGTGCAAGCGCCCACCACCAATCTGGCCACCAAAAGTGTTCATGGGTAACTCACCATCCAGCGCAATGCGTTCACCGCCCTCGATAAAACGACCACCCTCACCTACCTCACAAAAGCCGAGAGCTTCAAGCCAGGCTACAGCCTGAAAGCTAAAACCATCATAGAGTTGAACCGTATCGACATCGGCCTGAGTGTAATCGGTTTTCTTCCAGAGATCTGCTCCGGTCTGATAACAGGCCATCCACTCAGCCTGATCCCAGCTCAGACGATCAACTGAACCAGCCATCGCCGCAATACGAATTGGAGTGCATTTCACCTCATCAACGGCGTCGCCAGCAGAGACAATCAGTACCGTGGATGCATCTGAATAGCGATCACAATCAAACAGACAGAGCGGTGAAGTAATCATTCGCGCGGACATATATTCGTCCATCGATAACGGCTTCTGCACCAGCGCCCTTGGATTGAGCGTAGCGTTTGCCCTGCCAGTCAGCGCAATCTGCGCCAGCTGCTCTCGGGTCATGCCATATTTTTTGACATGACGCATAGCATATTGCGCCGTCCAGCATGCGGCAGAAATAGCATTGAACGGTGCAAACCACTGTGAATAGGAATCCACTCGGCCACGGCTTGGCATCGGGTATTCTTCCGGCCGCGCCATTGCCGCCGCTTCATAGACCGTGCGATAACAAATGACATGACGCGCATGACCCTGCCTAACGGCATCCGCCGCCGCGACTACGGCACCCAGTTGCGAGGTGATTTCGCCACCGCCCGCGTACCACTTGGCCTTGATACCCAGTGCATCCACCAACTCATCAGCACCAATAGGGGAAAAACCCAAATAGCCAGCCGCACGGCCAGGGTAAGTAGAAACGCCGTCAATCTGATCAATGGTTAAACCCGACTCATCGAGAGCCTCTTTGATCGCATCCACCGTCAAAAGTAAAGGGTGTCGCTCCAGACGAATACCAACTTCAGATTGCCCGATACCGGTAATATAAGCTTGCTTAGATGACATCATATTATCTTCTCAAATAAGGGCAGGAACACATCCTCCTGCTGCTCAAATTTCACCCGCACCGGATCACCAATATCTACGGTCTCAGGATCGCAGCCAATAATATTCGTCGTCAGATATACACCGGGAACGCCGTCAAGCGCTACCCGCGCCATGACACAGGGCACTTCCATCCCAGGGTGCCACTTCTGATAGTTCACAGTGAAGGTATCAACCACGCCAGTACCCGCAACAGCTTTGGGCTCAACATTTTCAGACAGACAGTGGCGGCAAACAGGTTGCGGCGGATGGATATAACCATCGCAATCATTGCAGTGATAGATGCGAAGCTCATCCTGCTCACCACCGGTCCAGAAAGAACGGTTGACAGAATTTAATCGGGGTAGCGGGCGCGTTGCACTCATTGTGTTTATCCCAGTTAGGTGTAGCAAGCAGAGGTCGATGAACCGGGTTCGGGCATCGACCTCGCTGGAACAGATTAAGTGATAAAACCTTCGGGGTCAGGCTAGATTTAGCAAACCCGCTTATTTGGAGGCATTTCCCATCATAACACTGAGATCAACCTGACCCGTAGCAACACCGCCCATAAAGCCCCCATCAACCGGGAAAGCAACACCGTTAACGAAACTGGCAGCTGCACTGTTCAGGTAGACCAGGGCGGTTGCCTGCTCTTCAGGTGAGCAGTAACGTCCACTGGGCTGAGTCGCAGCATCAACTACCGCTTCACCGGAAGCTTCTTTAAAGTGGCTCATCATTGGCGTCAGCGTAGGTCCGGGCATGGTGCAATTCATGCGAATGCCCTTTTTGATCAGGTGACAGGCAGTCAACATCGTCCAGACGATGATCACTTCTTTAGAGAAGGCATAACCTTCTTTAACATCATCCATGTGTGCTTCGCACCACTTAACCGCCGCGTCATAGCCCTGCTGGGAAATCAAATCCATAATCACCGGCACTCGACGGCTCCAACCCAGACCACCATTGGAGGAAATACTGGCGATGGCAGAACCTTCTCCCATCAAGGGTAAAACTTTTTCGGTGACATGACGGGTACCGGCAAAGTTGACACGCATCACGTCGAGCGCTGGTGCAGTTTGCGGCAGGCCAGCACAGTTAAATAAGGCATCCACTTTGCCACCGATTTTTTCAACGGCAGCATCTATCGTAGATGGATCACGCAGATCAACCAGGTTAAATGAGGCCAGATCCAAAGACGTTTCTTTAAAGTCAAGCCCATGTACTTCAGCCCCCTGCTCAACCAGAATACGAGCCGTAGCTTCACCCATGCCAGAGAAACACCCACTGACGATAACGCGCTTGTTTTTATAACCTAAAAAGTCCATTGCAATTCCTCTTAAAAAATATAATGGGCCAAATTAGCATACTGTGTACAAAACGCAGCGCATACTAAATAAAGGCTCAGTGTTGGTTATATTCTACTCTTCAATAATTTCTATAATACGCTCAGGACAAGCGCGAGCACCACGGCGAGCAACATCTTCCATTCCAGCAGGCACGTCGATTTCCCGAACATCGATATACCCTTCATCATCGAGAATAAAGAGGGTTTCAGAAATCGCCGCACAGCGTGCATTGCCGACACAGGCGTCTTTATCAATTCGAATTTTCATATTCCCACCTCCAGCTTTAAACGCACAAATTAAACCTTTGTCATCCGCTGGTCAGATCTATAATTTTTAAGTTAGTATACAGCAGTGCTGTCCAATTACAACAATCCGAGCAGCCCTCAAACCTTACCATCAATTCATTGGGACAGGCTTGTTATGGCCAGCAAAAGGTTAGGTAAAGCAAACTTCGGATGCATCCACTTAGCCGAATTTAAACATCGACTTTGATGTGGCAGACACTTATAACGCCAACTTAAAAATCATATCCGTTTATAATGTTCCGCTGTAGGTCCCGGATACCTCCCTAATAAAAAGCAGATCACACAGGCCATGGCTCTATATACCACACTCCATTTGCACAATATCAACGCTAGTAAGGATACGGAATATGCCACCTGGTTCGACGGTGCGCATCAGCAGGAACTTAGCAAGCTAAGAGGCTTTGTATCGGCCGAGCGTTACCAAGTGGCAGCAGAACAAATTATGCCCGACATCCCTCAGCCGTGGCGTTATATGAGTGTGTATGATTTTGACACGGAAGCTCCGGAAATCGACCTGCCTGCACTGGCACCACTACTGGCCAATGTGCGGGATCAGGAGCTTATCGCCGATGATACTGCGGAACGCATCTACACTTACCAGTTACTGGGTGACTGGAAAGTCGGCCCTAATTGGCAACAGGATCAACCTTTATCAGGCGTCAGTTTAATTCTCGGCAATTATGTCGCAGGGCGTTATGAAGAGTATCAGGAGTGGTACGAAAACGTACATAGCCATGAGGTTATCAACGTTCCCGGCCATGTCGGAATGAAACGAGGCGTGCTTGCCGATGTGCAACTAGAACCTCGTCATTACTGTCCCGGCGATCAACTGGTATTATGCGCGCAGCAATCCGATGACCTAATGTTTACCATTCGCGACTTCGGTGCCAGAGCACGCGGCGTCAGCCCCAGCGGCATTGCTATGGAGCCTCGCTCCCAGGCCGGCTCATTTGCGCGCACTGTGCATTATTTTAACAAAGTCAGCGGTGATAAATTCTGGCCTGGCGGCATTGCCTATGCCGGCAACCTATCTGTTTACCCGCAGGAAAATTAAACACAAACAGCCAAAAAAATCTTTTACACTTCAGGCCATTTACTATTAAGGAGAGCAGCATGTCAAAAACCATTGTCATTACAGGTGCCGGTGTTGGCCTGGGTCGTGCCATTGCACGCCGCTTTGCAAAGGATGGCGACAACGTGGTGTTACTGGGACGTACTTTTTCCAAGATCGAGGCTGCCGCGCAAGAAATTGGGGAACGCGCTATGGCGGTCGCCTGTGATGTTAGTTCGCCCGATTCTGTCCGTGAAGCCTTCGCCAAAATTGCCGAGAAACATTCCCGTATAGATGGGTTGATCAACAACGCCGCTATTTTTGAACCTTTTCTTCTGGAAAATGCTACCGACGAGCAAATCATCAACGGCCTGTCTACCAATCTGGCAGGCGCCATGTTCTGCATTCGGTCCGCTATTCCCATGATGGACGCTGGCAGCCATATCATTAATGTCAGCAGCGAATCGGTAGAAGTTGAGCTGCCACACCTCTCTGTCTACCAAGCGAGCAAGGCTGGACTGGAGCGGCTAACACAATCGCTCCACCTTGAACTGGAACCCAAGGGGATAAGGGTTAGTTATGTACGCGCCGGCCAGATGTATGAAGAGGGTAAAACCTGGGACGCCAACCCTGAAGACCAGATGGCCTTTGGTAAAGCAGCCATGGAGAGAGGCTTTAATCTGCGTGAGCGCCCTATTACACAATTTGACTCTGTGACCACTATTTTCAGAACCATGATTGATTTACCTGCAGACTTGCACGCCGTCGGCATTAAGCTTCACGGTCGCAAACCTCAATAAACTCAAGCAAGATAAACTCGACTCAAAGACCAACAAAACAGTGAGAGAAACAAACCATGAGTGAAGTTTTCGATTTTGTAGCCATTGGCAGCGGTGGTGGTTCGCTCTGTGCAGCATTGGTGCTTCGAGCCGCCGGCAAAAGCGTGCTGATTCTGGAGAAGTCCGAACTGGTGGGTGGCACTACCGCAACTTCCGGCGGTGTGATGTGGATTCCCAATAACCGCTTTATGAAAGAGGCTGGTATCGAGGATTCACCGGAGCTGGCCAATGCCTATCTGGATGCCGTTGTCGCTGATCAGGGTGACCTACCCGGTGCCAGTAAGATTCGACGCGAAACCTACATCAATAAAGCCCCGGAAATGGTGGACTTTCTGGTGGATCAGGGCATTCAATTACGCCGCATCCCCTCATGGCCAGATTACTACCCGGCACCTGGCGCTTCAGTACCGGGCCGCACCGTGGTTTCGCAATTATTTGATATCAAACAACTGGGTGAGTGGTCCAGCAAATTGCGTCCAGGTTTTTTACCCGTTCCCGCCAATCTTGATGAAGCCATGCAGTTAGCATTGATCAAACGCCAATGGGAGCCCAAGAAAATCATGGCCAGAATTATCGGTCGCGTGATTAAGGATAAATTAACCGGCAAACAACGGGCCACTGCTGGCCAGGCACTTCAGGGCCAAATGCTCAACGCCTGCCTGAAAGCTGGTGTAGAAATTCGAACCAGCGCAGCGGTTTCAGACCTGATTGTGAAAGAAGACCGCGTAGCGGGTGTATCCGTTTCGCAAAATGGTAGCGAGCAGCAAATTGAAGTTCGCCTTGGCGTACTGATCAACGCTGGCGGCTTTGCTAAAAATCAACAGATGCTGGATGAACACATTCCTGGCACCTCTACCGAGTGGTCCAGCGTGATTGCCGAAGATACCGGCGATTTGATTAATGCCAGCACTAAGCTGGGCGCTGCCACAGCACAGATGTCAGCCAGAATTGGCGGCCAGATCGCCTTCCCTGAGGGCGATCCAACCAAGAAAGCCATCATGCAGAATGATACCTCCAAGCCTCACTGCCTGGTGGTCGACCAGAGTGCCGTCCGCTATCTCAACGAAGCCGGCTCTTCCATCGAGTTCAGCCGTAAAATGCTGGAACGCAACAAAGCAGTTCCCGCCGTTCATAGCTGGATGATTTTAGATAGCCAGTACATCAACACCTATATGCTGGCTGGCTCCATGCCCGGCGCCAAGAAACCGCAGGACTGGTTCGACAATAAATTGCTCTTCAAGGCCGATACCCTGGAAGACTTAGCCAGGCAGTGTGAACTAAACTCCGAGCAGCTCGGCGCAACGGTAGAACGCTTCAATGAACTGGCCCGCAAGGGTCGCGATGAAGACTTCCAACGCGGCGAATCTGCCTACGAGCAATGGCTGGGCGATCCGCTGAAAGAGACGGCACCCTGTCTCGGCACCGTGGAACAGGGGCCATTTTATGCACTCAAGCTCTACCCAGGCGATGTCAGCACCTACGGTGGTTTGGTTACCGATAGCAACGCACAGGTACTGCGTGAAGATGGCAGTACCATTGCTGGCCTTTATGCCACCGGCACCTCAACCGCATCGGTATTGGGTATGGCTGAACCCGGCGCAGGTGGTAGTATTGGACCCGCTTTTACTTGGGGCTACGTCGCTGCAAATCACGTGCTAAGCAAAGATTAATACGGTATTTTATTGGGCTGGTTATACCAACCGATTGATGACAGTTGCCAGAAAGAGTCACTAACAAAAAGTTACTAAAACAACATTCGCGTACAATGAAACGCGAATACACACGAGGAGATCCACATGGACATGCTTCAAGATGCCCTGCTATACATCAATGGCGAAATGCGCCCTTCCAGCAATAATACGTTTTTTGACAATATCAACCCCTGGACAGGCGATGTATGCGGCAAGGCAGCTGATGCGACCGAACAGGACGTGGATGCAGCTATCGCCGCTGCACGCGACAGTTTTGACAATACTGACTGGGCAACCAACCACGACAAACGTTTTACAGTGGTTAGCAAGTACGTTGAAACCCTGATCGCCAACCGTGAAAAACTGGTACAAATTTCCCGTCTGGAAGCTGGTGCAGCCATAGGTGCCGCCGCTCGTGCGCAAATTGACGGCGCCCTGAACGGCGCCAAAGACTTACTGGAATGCTGGAAAAAGGTTGAACTGGAAAAAGACCTCGGCATCAAAAGCGAAGGCTTTGACACCAAGCGTATAGTCACCCGGGAAGCTACGGGTGTAGTCGCAGCCATCACCCCCTGGAACGTACCTCTCTATGTGAACGTCGGCAAGGTCGTTGCCGCCCTGCTGGCTGGCTGTACTGTGGTCCTCAAGCCAGCACCGGATACCCCACTGATGGGTACCATCATGGGCGACCTGGCGATCGAAGCCGGAATGCCGGCGGGTGTCTTTAATGTTGTCAGCTCTGCCGACCCGGCCATGGCTGGAGAGATGCTGACCAAAGACCCTCGCGTTGACCTGGTTTCCTTCACTGGATCCACTGCGGTTGGCAAGATCATCATGAAAAACGGCGCTGACAGCCTCAAGCGCGTATTCCTTGAATTGGGCGGCAAATCTGCCTTTATCGTACTGGAGGATGCGCCTAATTTTGCGCAAACCGTTATGGGTTCTATGGTGGTTTTCCACGCAGGACAGGGCTGTGCCTACCCGACCCGACTGTTAGTACCCAAGAGCCGTTATGAAGAGGCCGTTGGGGCATTGGAAATGGCCTATCAGGGCTTTGCTGACAAATGGGGCAAGTTTGATGAGCCAAGCTGCATCATGGGCCCGGTGATCTCCAAAAAACAACTGAACCGCGTCGCCGAATATATAGAAATCGGCAAGTCGGAAGGTGCTCGCCTACTGGCTGGCGGTAACGTACGCCCGGATATGGGTGGCGGCTTCTTTGTAGAACCAACCTGTTTTGTAGACTGTAACAACGACATGCGCATAGCTCGCGAAGAAATCTTCGGCCCGGTATTGGTCGTCATCCCCTTCGATGACGAAGAAGATTGCCTACGCATCGCTAACGACAGCGACTATGGCCTGGGAGGCGCCGTATTCGGCCCAACTGATCGCGCACTGGCAATGGTCAAACGCATCCGCGCTGGCGCCCTGAGCGTTAATGGCGGCACAAGCATTACCGGCGACCTGCCCTTTGGCGGTTACAAGCAAAGCGGTATCGGCCGGGAATGGGGTGTTGAAGGGATTGAAGAATTTATGGAAATTAAAGCGATTGGTATTCGCGCCTCTTAACTCGCGCCTTTAACCAACATTTAGACTGAGCAGCGCTGTCAATCAGCGCTGCCACTCAAAACCCAAAACGGTGCCACGCAAAAGCTGGCGCCGTTTTTTATTCCAGACAATCCTCAGGCGGAGTAATCGGCAACTCAATCGGACCTTGGCTGTATTCGATACCCACCAGCGATAACCAGGCCCGGGTTCGCTCCACCAGAAAATCAAAGGCGCTAACCTCCTTTTCTACCTGCCACTGCATTATCGACCCACCCAAGTTGGCATCAAAGGCAATAACCGCCGACTGATGATCAATGCCCACCTCCGGCATGCGATCCGAAATCGCTTTGCGCAACACCTCCACCCGCTTGACCTCTAATGCCAACAACTCAGCATCGTTCAAGTCCGACTGGACACTTTGCATGAAACCTGCCAGTCGATCACGCTCGGCAATAACCTCTCCAATAAACCCAACCAACACCAATAAACCGTCGCCACTTCGAAATACCGGCAAACGATCCAGAACATCCTGAAACATGGCCGTCATATGTTTAATCAAGGCTATCTTCAGAGCATGGGTGCTTTTGAAACGCAAGATAATCGCCGCCCGAGACAGCCCAACGGCCTTGGCAACCTCGGACAGAGTAAAGCGATCATACCCACTACTGGAAATCACCCGCCTGGCGGCAAGTAATATTTCTTCATCGCTGACAGTTTGTGGTCTGGCCATATGATGTAACTGCCCTTCTTAAAATTCCTGACAGATCTGTTAGTATCTATTTCAACAAGCTTAACATAATCCTCGGAGGCTAAACCGAATGTCATAGTTGTGCTGAACCAAAGGTTAATACGGCAATAGATCAGGCTATGGGGGCTTTTATTCCCAATGCCGAGAGCATCCCGGCTAAGCTAACAATCCGGGGGCAGTAACACTCTAAGGGTAGTAACGTTCTAAAGGAATACTAGGGAGTCTTATCCAGCAATGGCTGCAGATGGACAAACGACCCCGGTTTTAAAATACCGTGCAGAGAGAGGCGCAGTACCTCACGACGCATACGCTTTGCCATCGCCTGCCTCTCCTCTGGCGTATTGGCGCGGGCTTTAACCCATACCGGCCACAGGAAATAGCCTGCCAACATCAGCACCGATAAGGCTTCCGAGTCGATACCTTCCTGGCTATCATCGCTTTCCGCGAGTTCTTTGATCGAACTTTCAAACTGCCGGAAAAACAGGTCGTCGCCTGGATTATCCGAGGAGAGCACTTCAAACAACCAGATTCGACACAACGCAGGGTTATCAACGGCAAAATCCACCAGTCCATCGATGACTTCATTCACCGGGCGTGCCTTGGCATCGGGTAAACGCCCGTGCTCATCGTAATCAATGTTGCTGAATATGGTCGCGGAAAGGTGTTCGCTCACCCAATCCACCGTGGCCTGTACCAGATCTTCCCTGGTTTCAAAGTGTTGATAAGCCGTCCCACGGTTGATCCCGGCAAGGTGGGCCACTTTGGATAAACTCAGGGCTTCAGGGCCATCAGAGGCCAATACCTCACGCGCCGCAGCCAGAATCGCCTCCCGGGTTACTGCTTTATTTCGCCTGCGAGCCACCTGTGTCCCCTTGTCATTTCCGGTTATTAATCACCACTGTCGTCTATTTTAATTGTGTGGCGATCTCAGATTGATGTCAACCGCCTGATCTTAGCAGCCGTCAACAAAATCAGGGATTGCCATTAAGAAGATAAATTCAGTGCCCGCTAAGGCAATTTCAGGCAGGTATCCTGTGGTTTCCAGTGCTTAGCCAAAATCATCCAGCACCCCCAGGCTTGCAGTCTACTCTGTTGTTCTATACTCAAAATACTGGCGCTCGTTTAATTACGGAGGAGATAATCCTTCATAACAGCCACTTGTATCCAGCACAGCCACTGGTTACCGCAATTGAGCGATACACTCGACTAAAGTTGCTAGCATCCATACAAAAAGAGGTAGTACAGCATGGGAATCTACAGCTTGAAATTACCTGATCTGGGCGAGGGCGTTGCAGAGTCTGAAGTCGTTACCTGGTATGTCGCTCAAGGCGATCAAGTCGAAGAAGACCAGCCGCTGGTGGACATTATGACCGATAAGGCGACGGTGGAAGTGACCTCACCCGTAAAAGGTCATGTCGCCCAACTAGCCTGCGCAGCCGGAGAAGTGCTCGCCGTCGGCCAGGAACTGATCCGATTAGAGGTCGAAGGCCCCGGTAATATCAAAGCGACACCTGAACCTGAAACGCCGAAGGCCAAACCCACCCAGAAAAAAAAATCCCCAAGCAAGCCCAATCCCGAACACAACCCACAGCCTTTTCACGCTTCACGGTTACCCTCTGAACCAGAACCCCGTTTTGCCCACCGAACCGTGCTGACCTCACCCTCTATACGCGCCCAGGCGCGAGAGCGCGGCATCGATTTAAGCATGATTCCTGGCAGTGGCCCAGAGGGACGCATTGAACAACAGGATCTGGATACCTTTGTTGCACTATTAAAAGAATGGCAGCCAGAACATGCAGCCGCCCAAACCGTCGGCACCACCACAATAAACTTGAGTGGTTTACGCAAAATCATTGCAGAAAAAATGTCAGCCGCCAAAAAAAATATCCCCCACTTTTCCTACGTGGAAGAGATTGATGTCACAGAGTTGGTTAAGCTGCGCCAGCAACTTAACCATGATCGTGAAACGGATCAGTCCAAACTGACGCTTTTACCCTTTGTAATCCGCGCACTGATTAATGTCTTACCGCAATTTCCACAGTGTAACGCTCACTTCAACGGAGACAATTTGCAGCTGACACAGTTTGATTCGATGCATATAGGTGTCGCCACCATGACCGAACAGGGATTGTTAGTGCCGGTTATCCAACATGCCGAAACTTTAAGTCTGCAGAAAATAGCGGGGAAACTACAGCGGTTGACGACTGCGGCAAAAACTCAGCGAGCCACTCGCAAGGAGTTAACCGGCTCAACCATTACCCTCACCAGTCTGGGGGCCTTGGGAGGCCTGGCAAGTACGCCAATAATTAACGCACCTGAAACCAGTATTATTGGTATCAATAAAATTCAATCACGCGCGGTGGTTAAAGAGGAGCAGATTGTGGTCAGGCAGATGATGAATCTTTCCGCCTCCTTCGATCACCGGGTGGTGGATGGCTACGATGGCGCGAAATTGATACAAACCATCAAGGAGCAGTTGGAGAACCCCTCGAACTTAACCGCCTAGAGTTTGCTCACTCACCTTTTGCGAGTACCGGATGGCTAAAACTATTCGCTACTGAAGCGGCTCAGTACCTTCAATCGTCGTCCGGTGTATCATTCGCCCGGATCACAGGATCAGCTTCTTGCCACCCGAGGCTATGAGAAACTATATCTTCGTCAGTCAAAACCGACTAGACTGGCAGCCCCCTATGTGGAATGCCCATCTCCTTGAGACTATAGAGTACCGAAAAGTTACTCTTCCTTTTTCCGATTTGCTCATTACTCATTTTCATTCACAAAAGTTTGATGAACGAGCAAATAATTGGATACCTATTCGACTAAGCAGGAATCGACCTTCATCGACGGCGTTGAGTTTAAAATTAAGTCTCTCAAAGACCGTACTCAATTTTATGACCCGGAAGGTATTGCCGAATCCCGCGGTATCTCCTCTGCCATGTGGCCCATCAGCGGTCTGCTCTGGCCTTCCAGTGTACTTCTGGCCCGAATCGTCAATCAACTCGCACTCGAAAATCTGAAAATACTGGAAGTCGGGTGCGGGTTGGCATTAGCAAGCCTGGTTGCCAGCTTCAGGGGAGCCAATATCACAGCCAGCGATTTTCATCCGTTAACCGAATCATTTCTCACGGATAATATTGCCTTAAATCACTTGTCACACATCAAATATTTTCACGGAGACTGGTGCAAGCCCATTACCAATAAAGGTCAGTTCGATTTAATTATTGGCAGTGACTTACTCTATGATCAGGCAAGCCCACCATTACTCGCCCAGTTCATTAATTGCCACCTCGCGAAAAACGGCCGGGTTATCCTGATTGATCCCGGCAGAAAACTGGCCAATAAATTTATTAAGATAATGGCATCCCTCAATATTCAGTGTGTAATCCAGTTATTACCCATGGAAAATATTTTGGGTGAAAATGTCCGGTGTAAAAGCTATACCTTTACCAGAGAAATCCCCGGCACACTGTAGTCTCAAGCAGTTTAATATTTACAATCTGCTAATAATTTTAAGCTAGCCTGAAAGCAATTTTATGCTCTAGAATGGTCATCAAAAATAATAAACTGCAGATAGAGGAATGAGCATGTCTATTCAAAAAGTCGCGATAGTAACCGGTGGAGGCAGCGGGATTGGCCGCGCCATCAGCATTCAACTGGCCAAAGATGGTTCCGCCGTATCGGTATGGGATTTAAACGGCGATAGTGCGGAGGAAACCGTTGCCATGATTACACAAGCTGGCGGCAAAGCGATTGCCTGTGTAGGCGATGCCTCCGACAAAGCTGAAATTGCCAACAGCGCTGAGCGTACCCGTCAGGCCTTTGGCCCGATCAATATTCTGGTCAATAACGCGGGCATTTCCCTGTTTACCCAATTTCTGGATATTACAGAAGATATGCTGGACCGGATTTTATCGATCAACGTAAAAGGTCCCTTCCTCTGCTGTCAGGAAATCGTGCCCGACATGATACAAGCCGGCTGGGGAAGAATTATTAATATCTCATCCTCCTCCGCTCAAACTGGCTCAGCTACCATGACCCACTACTCGGCCAGCAAGGGTGCGGTAATTGCCTTTACCAAATCCCTGGCCATAGAGCTGGCCGATAAGGGCATTACCGTTAACAACATTCCACCCGGATTTGTTGATACACCTATGTTACGACAGTCGCCGGTAAATTTAGAACAACAAGCGGCCAGCTCACCGATGAAAAGACCAGGCAAACCCGAAGATATTGCTGCCGCTGCGTCCTTCCTCGCTTCAGAACAAGCGGGTTATGTGACGGGACAGACGCTGGGCGTTAACGGTGGGCGAGTGCCAACGTAAAACACAGGACAATAACTAACAAAAACGGCAAGGCCTTTGGCCTTGCCGTTTTTATTTGAAAGTAGAAAATTACTTCAAACATTACTCATGATTCTGTGGTTCTCTCAAGCAATCTGTAATTTGTAAGGAATCTTACAAACTTGAGAGAACCACGAAGAAACGTGAAAAACGCTTAGTTAGAACTCTACAGAAAAATCAACACCAAAGGTTCTTGGATCACCGTAGCTGTTCACATTGAAACCAAAGCTGTTATAGATATTTACGCCAAAGTTTCGGTAGTCTTCATCCAGCAAGTTTTTACCCCAGAGAGAAACACGCATGATGCTATCAGCTGGACCGGCTATTTCACTCAGAGTCACCCTCGCTGCTAACAGCGAATAGGCGTCCTGTGAATTCAGTTCCGGTGCCGGCGCCAGAAATTTTATATCGTCCTGATAAGTCCAGTCGACACGTGCACTAAGCTGACCAATCTCTACCCCGGGAAAGAAATAGGATAGTGAAAGATGTGCCGTATTTTCCGGCGTATAGGGGAAGTTATAATGACTGAGATCGGTGCCATCAGTATTATTATACTTGGCATACTCGGCATCGGTATAGCCGTAGTCAAAACCCAGCTCCAAATTATCGGTCAGGTTCGCTAGCAGCTCTAACTCCAAACCATAGATTTCTACCACACCGGCATTACGCAGTACGTTTTCCAGTGTCTCCGGATTGAGGTTATTGACCTGTTTATCATCGTAATCGCTGTAGAAAACGGCGCCATTGAAACGATAGCGGCGATCTTCCGTTTCGGTTTTCCAGCCAAATTCATAGGAGGTCATGGTCTCTTCGTCAAAGCCGGCGAGAAAATCTTCAAAGCCCCGCAGGCGAGAGTTAAAACCGCCCGATTGATAGCCCTGACTGATCGACGCATAGGTCATTACGTTATCCGACCATTTATAGCTGGCCCGCACCATTGGCGACACATTGTCAAAATCACCCTTGGCGGTGAACAACTGAGGATTACCACCGGCATTGTTTAACGTACGGGACATGCTACGCTCTTCTTCTGTGTAGCGAATCCCGGCAGTTAAATCCCAGTGCTCATCGAGGGTGTAAGTTCCCTGCATATACAGAGCTCGAGCTTCGGTATCCCAATCCACCGGTGAGGGCGTGCCATTACCAAAAATAATGGTGGCGTTAGCTTCAAAGCCTTCTTCATCCAGTAAATAAGCACCCACAACATAGTTGAGTTGATCATCTAATGCTGTACCCACTAAGCGAAATTCCTGGGTAAAAATATCCGAATCCGATTGATCAGCAGTGTGCAATATCGAAATAGGGGCACCATCCGAACCACCAGAACCTTTGTTAAAAGTTTCCCGCTCAGCAGTGATCGAATGCAAGGTCATTCGATCATTGAGATCCCAGGTGATGTTGACTGATTTACCTTCCACATCAAGATGACCAATATGCTCGGCATCCCAGGCACCGGAGTCAGGGCGATCCACCTTTGTGGAGGCAAAGGGCGCTAAAAGATTTCCAGCGGTAGTGCCCGGGTTGGTATCAGTAACAAAGACAGGAATCGGTACTTCGTGCTGGTCAGTGCGGTCATAGCTTAACAAAACATCCAGCGTATCGGTTGGCTGCCACAGGAAGCGTGCCGTCGCCACATCACGATTCTGGGTTTGTAATTCTGGTGTCGGCGCGCCAGCCAGTTCATTATCGTAAAAACCATCACGATCAATTTTTAACAGAGAACCACGGAAATTTAAGTTACCGATGCCACTGCTTTCATCCAGTAAGGGAATATTCACCAGAGCATGATATTTTTGTAAATCATAATTACCCTGCGTGGTAGACAGGCTGGCTTCAAACTCATCACTGGGCTTTTTAGTATGAATACTGATGGCACCACCAACCGTATTACGGCCATACAATGTTCCCTGTGGGCCGCGCAGCACTTCAATACGTTCAATGTCGACCACATCCAGTAACGACCCCGCATTTTTAGCAATCAGCACACCGTCCAGATAAACACCCACGGCTGGATCAAAGGTCATACGAGTTTCACCATTTCTGACCCCACGAATATTTACGGAGAATCCGGATCGACCACCGATTACCGGTGACATAGTCAGGTTAGGGGTAAAATCACTAATATCCTGAGCATTACTGATTCCCAGATCCTTCACTTTATCTTCAGAAAAAGCGGTGATGGATAGTTCAGTATCTTGCAGAGAAGCCGAACGGTGTTCCGCCGTCACCATCACTTCCTCAATAGTACCGGTCCCTTTTGTTCCCGGCTGCGCCATAGCAGTACCGGCTGCAGCAATCGAAAATGCCAATAAGGTTTTACTTACTCTCCTGGAACTTGAGAATTTTTTATTCATATACCTCTACCCCAATTAAATCAACGATGTAAATCTGAATACTGAATATGAAACCAAAAGCCAACCTCTTTCCTGATCACTAAACGACCAAAAACCGCTTGATAGCGACCAAGTGATAAAAGAGGAAATGAAAAGATTATGGATGTTTAAACAATTATTTTTGGTTTTCTCTATCGCTTTCGCCTACCAAAAGCAATAGCCGAGAAATATACAGGTGACTTACACTATCGTCAATAGTACCGATCAGAACTATTATTTGTCTCGAGATGAAATAACCCTGACTGACCTTAGTCAGGTGCAGATCATACGCTCACTCCGTAAAAAATAATTTAATTGCGGTCAATTATTGCGCAAAATCATTAACAAAAATTCATAACATTTTTTAAAGAGAGCTTTAAAGCGGGCGCCCCGTCGAGGCACGTTTGATTAATTCGCAGTGGAGTAAAAATTGAGTTTCCGGTAATTTATTTCTGCGAATTTTTGCAATTAACAGTTCTGTTGCTTTGGCTACCATAGCTTTGATTGGTTGTCGAATAGTAGTCATTTCAGGCCAAACCTGTGTCGCCAGTGGCACATCATCAAAACCGGCGATGGCGAGCTGTTCAGGAACACTGACTCCCGACTGCTGTGCAGCAACCATGACTCCGCCAGCCATATAATCGTTGCTGGAAAAAATTGCCGTAGGTGGCTGTTTTAAACGCAACAACTTTAAGCCGCAGGTTTTGCCAGATTCAAAGTCAAAATAACCTTGCTTGATTAGGCTGCGGTTTTCTTTGATACCATGCTGTAATAAGGCAGTGTGATAACCTTGATAACGGGCATGGGTAGCCCCATGATCGGGGTGGCCGAGAATAAAGCCTATCCTGGAGTGACCCAGCTCGATCAGATATTCAGTCATATCAAAGGCGGCTTTATGGTCATCGGAGAAAACACTGGGTACATTCTTTTCTGGCTCCACCGGTGCAACCGATGTATAAGCAATCCCTCTTTTATCAATATATTCCAGAAAAGTCAGGTTATCGGTGAGCGGCGGCGTCAGTATCAGACCATCCAGCCTTGAGTCTCTCACCAGGTTTTCTACCTCGGTAGTAAGTGACTCCGATCGGTAATCACAGGGATGAATCAACAGACCAAAGCCTTCCTGACGACATGACTCAAGCGCGCCCATTTGAGCATTAATAATGTAGCTGGAACTGGGATTGGCATAGAGCAAGCCAATCAGATAGGAGCGGTTACCCGCCAGACTGCGCGCTGATTGATTGGGTTGATAACTTAACTGCTTAATTGCCTGTTCAACTTTTTCGCGGGTTGCCGGACGAACATTAGGCTCCTTGTTGACTACCCGCGAAACCGTTTTTATAGAAACACCTGCCAGCGCCGCAACATTATTGATAGTGGGCTGAGCAGAATGTTGAAATTCATTACCTGTTTTATTAGTCAATTACTAATCTACCCTATTTCCAACCCCAGCTCTTTCTAAAACATCTCCCAGCCAGGCTGCCGCTCCAATTAAGGCAGGATGTTGATGTACCAACAACTGAACAGAAATACTGTCCATATAATGTGATGAAACTCCACGATTCTTAAAGCGTTGCAAAAAGTCGCTGTTTAATAGCACTTCCTTCATTCGAGGCAAAATACCACCACCAAGATAAACGCCGCCCTTACCGCCATAAATTAAAGCCAGAGTACCGCAGACATTACCCAGGCCCGCACAGAAAATATCGAGCGTTTCTTTAGCGATTTTATCTTCTCCAGTTAAAGCCAACTCAGTAATTTTATCCGCGGGAAGATTCTCTGCGCGACGTCCTTCAATTTCAGCAAGAGCTTGATAGAGATTGACAAGACCCATGCCCGACAGAACATTCTCAACACAGACATAACCCAGGTTTTTCCGTAAGACTCGATAAACCTCTAGCTCACGATCGGATTGTGGGGAGTACGAGTGATGTCCGCCCTCTCCTGCCAGTGGTAGCCAACTGTTACCAGTTTTGATCAATGCCGCCACGCCCAATCCCGTGCCCGGCCCAACAATCACCTTGGTAGCCATACTGCCATCCTCCTCAGTACTGCCATTTCCTGTCTGATCACTCCCTGAATAGACGGACCAAAAATCCTGCTCACCCATATAAGGAATTGAACAGGCCAGAGCGGCAAAATCATTGATCACTACCAATTGTTTTAGGGAAAAATGTTGACAAGTTTGCGCAATGGAAAACCTCCACTTCAAATTAGTTAGCTGAATCAAATCTCCACCGACCGGACCCGCGACCGCAAGACAGGCATAAACAGGTCTTGGCCCTTCAAGGCTGGACAGGTAAGTTTCCAAACAATTTGCAAAATCAGGAAACTCCGCCGTGGCATAGGTTGTCTGCTGCGATAAGTCAACCCTGCTGGCTCCCTTTTGATAAGCCGTTACTAAACTAAAGCGGGCATTGGTGCCACCAATATCTGCCACAAGCCAGGGAAACATACTTGAACCTCTTATACTTTATTATTTTGAAAAACCGCTAAATTAATCGGCCAGGCTCAGCACACAACTGGCTCCGGTTTCCGCCGAGCTGGCCCGCTCACGAAATACTGCAAATAATTCACGGCCCATCCCTACCTGTTCTTCGGTGTTCGGTGCGGCGGGTATACGTTTGGCAAGCTCATTCTCTGCCACTAACAGTTCTACTGTACCGGCCTCTGAATCTAATCGAATCAGATCACCATTCTGTACTTTAGCCAACGGACCGCCCTTCGCACATTCAGGTGACATATGAATAGCAGCTGGCACTTTACCGGATGCTCCTGACAGGCGGCCATCGGTTACCAAAGCCACTTTATAACCCTGATCCTGTAACACGCCCAGCGGTGTCATTAATTTATGCAGTTCGGGCATACCGTTACTATTGGGTCCCTGGTAACGCACTACCGCGACAAAATCCTTATTAAGCTCACCCGCTTGAAATGAGGCCCCCACATCAAACTGACTATCAAATACTACTGCCGGTGCTTCCACGTAGCGATGCTCCGGTTTTACCGCCGAGATTTTGATCACTCCAATGCCGAGGTTACCGGTCAAGGTTTTCAAACCACTGTTTGCACTAAATGGCTCTTCGGCGGAACGCAATATCTCCGTATCCAGAGACTTTTCCGGTACGTCTCTCCAGACTAATTCTCCATCATTCAGCATAGGCTCAACACGATAATTACTGAGTCCTCGCTGATCTGCAACGCCTATAACATCATTATGTATTAGGCCTGCATCCATAAGGGTGGACATCAAATATCCCATACCGCCAGCAGCCTGGAAATGGTTAATGTCCGCGGTACCGTTGGGGTATATTCGTGTGATCAAAGGCACTATCTCGGACAGCTCCGAAAAATCCTGCCAAGTGAGAGTAATACCGGCTGCTTTGGCAATCGCAATCAAATGGATCGTGTGATTGGTTGAGCCGCCTGTTGCCAACAGACCCACCACTCCATTGACAATCGCTTTTTCATCGATCAACTCACCGACCGGACGAAAATCCCCACCCTGTGCGGTAAATTTCACCACCTGTTGCGCTGCCTTGGTTGTTAGGGCATCACGCAGAGGCGTGTAAGGATTAATAAAAGAAGTGCCCGGTAAATGCAGCCCCATCACTTCCATTAACATTTGGTTGCTATTGGCCGTCCCGTAAAAAGTACAGGTTCCAGCGCTGTGGTAAGAGGCCGATTCGGCCTCGAGCAATTCCTCCCGACCCACTTTGCCTTCAGCAAACAACTGACGCACTCGCGCTTTTTCGCTATTGGGCAGGCCTGAAGTCATTGGACCAGCAGGGACAAATAGTGCAGGCAAGTGCCCGAAGGACAACGCACCAATCAACAGACCGGGAACAATTTTGTCGCACACGCCCAGGTACAAGGCGGCATCAAACATATCGTGGGATAAACCAATCGCTGTGCTCATGGCAATCAGGTCGCGACTGAACAGCGACAGGTCCATACCGGGTAAACCCTGGGTCACGCCATCACACATCGCCGGCACACCCCCGGCAAACTGTGCCACCGCACCAATCTCATGCACCGCATTTTTAATTAATTCCGGCGTGTGTTTAAAGGGCTGATGCGCTGACAGCATATCGTTGTAGGCAGAGATAATAGCCACGTTCGCCGTCGGCGTAGTCCTTAGAGAATCTTTATCTTCGGGAGAGCAGGCGGCAAAACCATGAGCCAGATTACCGCAGGGAAGATGTGTTCGCTTGGGGCCGCCTTCAGCTGCGGCGCGAATACGGGACAGGTATTTAGCTCGCGAGTAACGGCTGCGCTCCTGAATAGCTTCTGTCACTTTCAGTACCTGATTCTTCATTTCTACCACCTCATTGCTTAGAACAGTATTTTAAACTTACCATCATGTTTTAACGGCCCGGCCAAGACAGGACAGGTTAGGGTGCCCAATAAACATCGACGGGGACCTGTTGCTGCCTGAGTGCTGCCCGCACCGGCATTTCTGCCAGGTCACTCCCGGACATAGCCTCTTCATAAACACGCCGTTTTTCCTCACCGGTCATCATTAATAGCAAACGCTCAGGCCGTAATATCCCCGACAAACTTAAACTCATCCGCTCCGTAATATCGCCGGTGACTTCACTTTTGTTGGCTTCAATGGCACTACAGAGTGATTCCGGATCACTCACATTCAGCGCCGACTCCAAACCCCTTGCAAAGGGAAACAGCGAAGCGGTATGTCCATCAATACCCATACCCAGCAGGCATAAACTCCAGGGTTTTGGCAATTGCAAATACCTACGATTACACTCAGGCTGTCCGAGGTTGGCACTGGCCGCTGAATTTTTCATATCGACAAAAGGCGCATCAGCTGCCTTGTTCTGTAGTAGCGTACTAGCGATAAAGGCCGCATTGCTTCTGGCATGATCACGGCTTACCCAGCGCTCATCTACCAGGGCGATACTGATGCGCTCCCAGGGCAAATCCGCCTGTGATAGTTGTCGATAAACAGGCTCTGGCGAACTCCCTCCGGAAACCAGTAGAGTGGTCGTGTCATTATCAGCTAACGCCTGCTGCAACTGGTCAACACAAAATGTCAGTAGCGCCTGCTGCATAGCAGTCCGGTCTTCAAAAAAATATTCATTGACCACGTTTACGATTCTCCCCAACGGATAACACTTGTTCTCACCAGTTCTGGTATCAACTAGCGTTTATTTAAAACACAAACCATTCCCGACCTTCCCTTGCCAACAGGGCATCTGCGCCCAGCGGACCCCAGCTACCGGCAGTGTAGTTTTCAGGTTTAGTGGTATTGTTCGACCAGGCTTCCAAAATAGGGTCCAACCAGGTCCATGCTTGCTCCACTTCATCTCTATGGGCAAACAATGTTGGATTTCCATCTATCACATCCAGTAATAAGCGTTTATACGCATCGGAGGTAAAATTGTCATAGGTATCGGCGAAATCCAGATTTAAGGCTACAGGTTTGAGTCGCATGTCGCTTTGATGCAGTTCCTTGGTCATCAAGGTAAGCTTAATACACTCATCGGGCTGTAAGCGAATCACCAATCGATTAGGCGCCATATGGCCCGCTGATTTATCAAACACCGCATGGGACACTGGCTTAAACTGAATCACAATTTCGGAAAAACGTTTCTTCAGTCGCTTACCGGTACGAAGATAAAAAGGTACGCCTGCCCAGCGCCAGTTATCGATATGCGCGCGAATAGCGACAAAGGTTTCCGTGGTACTGTCATCACGCCCCAACTCTGTCAGATAGCCAGATACAGTTTTATCGTTAGATTTTCCCTCAATATACTGACCGCGAACGGTATAAGCATCTACCCCTGCCCCCTCTATAGGCCGCAGTGCTTGCATCACTTTGATTTTTTCATTGCGAATATTGGTCGCGTCGATTTTATTGGGCGGGTCCATGGCAATAAAACAGAGCAGTTGCAACAGATGGTTTTGCACCATATCCCGCAGCGCGCCGGCCTGATCGTAAAAGCCTGCTCGACCTTCAAGGCCGACGGTTTCTGACAGGGTAATCTGCACATGATCAATCGACTTACTATTCCACAACTGCTCGAAAATGACATTGGTAAAACGCAGGGCCAACAGGTTTTGAACTGTTTCCTTACCGAGGTAATGATCGATCCGAAAAATATTATTTTCAGAGAAATACTGAGCGACTTCTTCATTAATTTTACGCGCGGATTTCAGACTGTAACCAATGGGTTTTTCCAATACGACACGGGAGTATTCATTGATCAGCTTCTTTTGCGCCAGATTGGTACAAGCGATGCCATACATCTTTGGCGGAATCGCCATATAGAAAATTCGCGTGCGACCGTGCTGTTCATTCAGCTGGGCAGCCATTTCATCCCATTCGTCGTTGGGGTTTGCCAGATCCATAGTCACTGGAATCAGGCGCTGGCGAAATTGATTCCAGTGCTCAGGCTTAAACTCACCTGGCTTTAAATGTGCGTGTAGTCCTTGTTCCACCTTATCAATACAACATTGATAGCCCCCTGTGGCTCTGGTCGAAAGGAAGATACGGCTGTCATCCACCAACTTGCCCTCCAGCTCACAGCGATAGAGCGCGGGGAGTAACTTGCGAATGGATAAGTCACCGGTTCCCCCAAAAATCACGATGTCAGCACAATTGCCCATTCAGTCTACTCCCAATCAGATAAAACGCGGTTAACGCACTGCCCAACCAACCTATATCCAGCCAAACTATCTATTTATGACAACGCTGTCAATTTTAACAGACAGGTATCTCTCATAGGCAGGTTATCACAGGTAGATTCACTAGCAAGACTCACACACAGGAGCTATCGACGAGCAGGAATGAACAGGCAGAACTATTGTTACTGGGCAGGCTTTGCCATCGCTCCTTAGCTCCTTATTGCTGCTGGGCCATAGCCGCCTGCATAAGTGGCACCAGTTTCTGCTGAACCACCTGCTGGTTAACGAACTCCGATATGGAGCAAAGCAAACCACCGCTTAGCCTGAATAAAAACAGGTGATTGTTGGCGTAGTCCTCACCATTGATCAGGGTACCAAAGGAGCGCAACTCTGCCACAACCCGATCATCCTGTGCGGTGATGGAATCGATTTGGTAGGTAATCCTTCCATCAACAATGCTCTTCAATAGTTTGACGCCACCTTCAAAGGTGCCCAGAGCAGTATCACCTCCGGAAACGGTCCAGAGCGTGCAATCCTCGGTTAACAACTCATAGGGCAATCGCCCCTCGGCTATACCGTTAAAAAAACCACTG
The DNA here is from genome assembly GCA_965661375.1 of Oceanicoccus sp. Taxonomy (GTDB): domain Bacteria; phylum Pseudomonadota; class Gammaproteobacteria; order Pseudomonadales; family Dasaniaceae; genus Oceanicoccus. The sequence continues at coordinate 149,079 of CBFIDJ010000002.1, forward strand.
ATCAGTTGGTGATTTGCGCTCTTCGATGTTGATGCTGTCATAGTGATTCCAGTTGCAAAGTATCGATGGATAAAAGGTGTTAATTGCTTTTGCTATTTATTTTGCCGAAAGGATAATTGAATAAAAAGGATAACTGATTAAGAGGAATATTTAAAAATCGCTAAAGCACCTCTACCGTTTCGGCATTCTGCCATTGGCGCATTACCAGATATTGCCCGTGCAAGGCGCCACGATCATAGTGACCAAAGCCCAGTAAAGTACCCTCCTTTCCTTCGGCTGCGGGTAACCATTTGATCTGCTCCAGACCATGCTTAATACCGTCTCGGGTCAGCTCGGAAGCTCTTACCAGCCCCTCAGCCAACAACCGACCCAGATCATAACCCTTCGCTGCAGCCAGTTTTTTCTGCTTCGGTAGATGGTGGCGTTGACAAAAATCAGCCAATGTTTGATTACTATCGGAAAACATATCGAGATATAGCCACTGATCAATTGCCTGTGCAAATTGAGGATCATAGCCACGAATTCCCGCCGTATTCAATACACAGGGGCGGGCAAAGTTAATTGCTGATAACGCCTCTGCCAGGGGCTTCACCGCCACGCCCAAACCCAAATACACCAGCGCGTCACAATTAGACGCAAGTGCTTTGGTTGCCTGCGATTCAGCACCCTCAGCCAAGGGTGAAATCCTTTGAGCTACTGCGATATCAAGCCCAAGGATATCCGCTTCCTGTTGAAAGAACTGAAAATAGCGGCGGCCAATAGGTGACTGATCATAAACCACCGCCAATCGCTGCAGGCCCTTCCCACTCAGAAAACGAGCCAGCACAATCGATTCATCCTCATGGGAACCAACCTGCAGATGAAACATATACTGCCCACGAGCCCGCTCCGTGCCGGCCCAATTGATGGTAGGCATGGCCTGTTGTTCAGCCAACGGGGTTGCAACCAAGGCATTATCACCAATCGCAGGGCCAATCACCGCCAGTACATCCTGCTCAACCAACTCATGAAAAGCCCGCTCCACAGCAGCAGCGCTACCGGAGGGCAAACCCAGTCCGTAGCTTTGGACAAATTCCACATCACGATCGAGGCGGCCACTGACTCTTACCTCATCAATAGCCAATTGCAGCCAGGTCGTAATATCACTGGGCCCAGGAGGAGCGGCTGCCATATCGTTTAAAATTCCAATGCGAATGGATTGCGTCATATGTATTCCCCGGCATTGATTCAATAATTATTTAACAGCCTTTACTTTTATCAACTGACCACCCTCTCTCGCAGACTTCCGTACCGCATCAATAACCTCCATCGCCGCCAGGCCATCGCTAAAACTGGCAAAAGGCGTCACACTACTCTGATTTTCAATAGCGCTTCGCCAGGCTTCAAACAATTTTACCGAAGGTGGCAACTCAACATGCAAAAAACGTTTGCGTGGATCTTCACTGGGCTCCATTTCCAGCAGCTTCAACTCCTCTGGAATTTCCAACTGCCGTGTACCGTCAATATCCGCCAGCATTAACTCGCCATCCTGTACCCACAGTGTGCCCTTAGTGCCAACCACCCGAGTCATTTCGGCCATAGGCCCCCAAGCCGCAGCCGTTTGGGTGAACAGGCCCTCGACACCATTAGCCATGGTAAAGCGCACATTAAAGGTATCTTCAGTTACGTTTTTCCGGTCAGCCGTTATTGGCAACACAGCGCTGAGACTTTCAAAATCCCCTAACCAACTGCGAATATGGTCGATCATATGCGAGCCGGAAGCGTTCAGCCAACCGCCGCCAGCAGCTTCATCAAACCACCAATCTGGCCATTTAACCGCAGTGTTAGCCAACAGGTTGGTATGTTGCACAAAACTCAGGTATCTAGGATCTCCAATCAATCCCTCGGCAATAGCTGTTGCCCCCACTATTCGCTCTGGCCTTGATCGCATCTGATTACCCAGGACGTGTACCACTCTTGCCGCTTCCGCTGCCACTAACACCCTGCGCGCCTCTTCGGCATTACTGGCGAACGGCTTTTCACACATGACATGACAACCGTGTTTCAGCGCTGTCAAAACCTGCTCAGCATGGGTTGTTGGCGGCGATGCCACAGTAACCGCATTAGCCCCTGTTACTGTCAAGGCTTCATCCAGATCAGTAAAGGCCTGAGGGATGATATTTTTATCTGCGCGCCGCTGGGTTCGCTCTCTATCAGAACCGACTAGCCCTACCACATTAAATCCAACCTGCCGCAGAGCTGGAAGGTGTACTCGCAAGCCATGACCACTGCCCACAATAACAACGGAAGGGCCCTGAGACTCGTGGTTAGACATTACTCTCTCCGCTTTTTGTATTTTGTATTCTGGTTTTGTCTTTTATTTCGACGTACAGCAAATATCGTTATTGCTTTGCCGCCTCCATCATCATTTTTTGAATCAATGGCCCCAGCTTTTCCTTAGGTATGGCCGGATCCATATACTCCATTACTCTGGAAATTTTTCCGTCGCGAATCACAAAGGAAAATACATGTTTGTTTTGGGCGCGATCACCGTTAATCAGAGGCCAATCGGAGCTAACCTCAGCCACTACCCGATCCTCTTCGGCCGTTATCGCGTCAATCTGATAAACCAGCTCGTCCTCGACGACCGCCGCCAGCATTTTAATACCACCTTCAAATCGGGCCTTATCGGCTTCGCCAGAGGATAAAGTCCAGGCGGTTAAATCTGCTGTGATTAACTCCATTGGTAATACACCGTTTCCCACAGCCGAAAAAAAATCCCGCGCCAACTGATGATTAGGGTTCGACATGCTTACATCTCCCGTATGAATTTTTATTTAGGCTCTTCACTTACCGCATTCGCATTGAGGCCATCAATGACAAAATCCACAATGGCCGAGCTGATCTCCTCATCCATAGCCATTCCACCTGGATATAACCAGCCCTTGAACAGCACATTGGACAATACCGCCGCAAAGGACACCCGAACCATAAGCTTCGGATCAATTCTGGCATTACCCGACATCCGACTGCTCATCACCTGCTCATTGCGCTCAAAGTACGTCGCCAGACTTTCAATGCCGCCAAGGCCCTCTGCCTGTCCACGGCCATAGGCCTCAGTTACAATCAGCGACATAAAGGCCAGCGAATGCTCTTGAATAAATTTTTGCAATTCAGTGATATAGATACGAATACTTTCGCGCAAATCCTCCGGCCCAACCCCTGAATCAATGGCGGGATTAATAAATTGATCATTAAATTCCGACAGATGCTGACTCAATGGGTTAAATATCGCCTCTCGAAAAATATCCGCCTTGGAATCAAAATAGCGAAATAGCTGCGCCTCGGTAACCTCGGCCCGAAGTGCAATAGCGGAGGTCGTCGCCCCCCTAAAACCATTCAGCTTGAACTCCTCTTCAGCCGCCGACAGCAAGCGCTGCATAATTTCCTCGGGAGACCTACGCTTACGCCGCCCTGTGGGCAACTTATCTGTGCTGGCAGTTTTCACCTTTGGTTTTGCAGTGGACCCAGTTTTTGCCATAGCTTTTATATTCCTAAATGTTCTTCATCCCGGAGTGCTTACTGGTGCCCCTTAGTCGTCGCCCTCCGTAAACTGCTGCGGCACCCTTTCAACAACACTGGACAAACAGGGTGTGAATAGTGTTTACTATCGAATAAGATAGCATTTACTATCTTAAAAATCGAGAGTTAATTTACACCACCGTCACCGGCTTAACCCAGCCTGATGTGGCCGTAAATGGGAGCGAGATAGTGAGCCAGACTATATACCCAACTATGAGCAACAGCGCTACAGCAACACAGAAAACAGTAAAACGATCGCAGACTTTTGATCCTGATAGAGGATTATTGGCAAACGACCATTTTCAAATTGCCTTCGCCACCAACGATATAGATCAAGCCAAAACCCTGCTCAGCGAACGCTACAATATCTCCGAATACCAGCAGTTGAAAGGAACCATGCCCGCCGGTGGCAATATCCACGTCGAACTCGCCTGGGCGGGTAATATGATGTATGAGCTGGTAATGGCCAGCGGCCCCGGCTCAGAGATCTTTATGAGCCGGCTGCCAAGCAATCCCAATCAGGGGTTTGTGCTCCAGCATCACCATCTGGGTTTTTTGATTTACAGCGAACAACATTGGTTGGCTCTACACGAGCTGGTTAATCAAAAAAGTTACAACCTCCTATCCGAAAACAACAACGAAGGATTTATGCGGCACTGTTTTGTGGATGCACCGGAACTGGGCTATTACCTGGAATTTATTTATCCCGAACAGGCCGGCTTTGATTTTTTTGAAAACATACCTCGCAACTGAAACTTAACGGCTAGACAAGAGCCTGAAAATCTATGCTGTCGAGGAACTTCCTGTAAAGCGGCTCAATACCCATAAAGAAATCAGAAAGGATAGCTATCATGGATACACACATTAGCCCGAAAATTCTGGATTACCTTGGCGACCTGGAACTGGCCGTCGATGAAATTGCCAATACCTGGAAACCCGACGACCCGCAATACCGCGCAGATGTCTATCGGCAGATAATGTGCAGCTTTTCCTTCAGCTATTTTGTGAAATTTCACGCTACCGCCGAGCACCCGGACTGGGCGCCGTTATGGAATCCGGTATTTACCTTGCAACCCAACCCCGATGATATCTATCTCTACAGTCCCATACGCGGCGACCTGACTTATAAAGTCAGCGGCAATCGCGGTACCATTAAAATTCTTAACTTCACTACCCAGCGCGGCCTCTCCGGTACCACCGATGATATTTCTGAATTCGGCGGTCACCACGATCTGGATGATGACGATATCGAATACGATGCCAACGGCAATTTCGAATTGATTTTTAGCGTTAATCGACCCGAAGGCTACACCGGTAACTGGGCGCCGATTGCTCCCGATGCCAATACCATGATGGTACGCTTTCGTAGCTACGATTGGGCTAATGAGGTTAACCCGGAACTAATCATCGAGTGTCTCGATCCTGTACCACCCAAACCTCGCCTGAGCATTGAAGACACGCTGAAACGCATCAAGGAAATGGCTCTGTTCCCGGTACGCAAATCGCGCCTGTATTACAACATGCAAAACGGCATTAAAGAACGTGTTGGCATCAACACCTTTGAACCTATTCGCATGGAAGGAGCACTGACCAAACAGATTTACTGGCCAGCTGTATTTGAACTGGAAGATGGCGAAGCACTGATTATTGAAACCGAATTGCCAAAGGTCAGGCCCTACTGGAATATTCAACTCAATGACCCCTATTTCAATATTGTTGAATATGTTTACCGACTGAGCAGCAGCAACGGGCATATGGCGACCATCAGCACCGATGGAAAATTTCGCGCGGTACTGGCACTGGAAGATCCCGGCACACCCAACTGGTTAGATCCTGCTGGCTTCAAGCAAGGGACCATCTACGGCCGCTGGTATGATTGCGATAGCGCACCGACGCCGGTTATTAAACGGGTACCGCTTACCGAATTGCGCCAACACTTACCCGAGGATACACCGATTATCAGCCCGGAGCAGCGCGCGGAAGAAATCAAGGCCCGAGTGCGTGCCTGCCAGCATCGTCGTCGCTGGTAGTACGACACTGATGCGCGCCCATACAATCAGGAATCCAATATGCCAGGCTTAGAAGATCGCTTTGAACCACCCGCAAGCTTTGCCGATGCCAGCGACCAGTTACATGAGCTAGTGGCGAAACTTTTAAATACCGATGATTTCGGAGAGCCGGATTATCTGGAAGGTTTAAAAGTTTTGCTGCTGTCACTGGACTATGACCCACAATACTCCGAGCGCGGCCGCCGCGTGCTTTGGGGTGAATGTATCAGCGCACTATCGGCCAGGGCACAGGCGGTTAAATCGATGAAAGAAAACCCTGGCTACGAGCAGGTCAATATCGAAAAACCCGTGGTTATTACCGGAATACCGCGCACCGGTACTACAGCCCTGCATCGATTAATGGCTGTCGATCAGCAATTTCAGGGCTTACAAGCCTGGTTGATCGCCGCACCACAGCCCCGCCCCGCTAGTGAAACATGGCCATCTCACCCGGCTTTTCTTAATGCCGTAGAGCGCATGGAAGCGCGTATGCAGGCCAAACCGGATATGAAAAAGATTCATATGATGGCCGCTGAGGAAGTCGATGAATGTGTTGGAATTCTGCGCCAGGGTTTTGTTTCTAACGTCTGGGGATGTGCCTGGTCCAGTGCCACCTACGACGCCTGGTGGCAAACTCAAAGCGAACTGCCCAGCTATCAATATTACAAAAAAGTCGTGCAGCTAATTGGCAGCAATGAGCCAGACAAACGCTGGCTGCTGAAAAACCCCGGTCATATCGATAAGCTGGAGATGCTGTTTGCCGTGTTCCCCGATGCCCTGGTGATTAATACCCATCGCGACCCCGGCAAGGCAGTACCTTCTCTCTGTTCTCTGTTAATTAAAAACCACGCCGTGATCGAATCCGGGCGAGATGCATTGCGTGCAAGAATTCTCGGCATTCGCGAAACGGAAAAATGGGCTAATGCCGTACGTAAAGCGGAAGCTGTGCGGCGGGCACGCCCCCAGCAAATTCTGGACATCGTTCACGCAGACTTCCATGCCGACCCGATCGCAACACTGAAACGCATCTATGATTTCATCGAGCTGGAGCTATCGCCAGAGACACTTTCGGCCATGGAAAGTCGAATCGAAGCCAAACCCGAATTGAGCCATGGTGCACACCACTATGCCGCCAAAGACTTTGGCATGAGTGCAGGCTGGGTCAGGGGTCGATTCGGCAGTTATATCGAGCAGTTTGATCTTTGAAGAAAGCACCTATTTACAAGCAAACGTCTATTTTAAAAGAAAGTGCATATTTAAAGGAGTGAGCCTATGAAAGCCGCTATTTATCGAGGTGAAGGTAAACCCCTTGCGGTGGAAAACCTTCCTGATCCTGAGCCCGGCCCCACTGACGTACTGCTGAAAGTTCACCGCTGTGGCATATGCGGTACCGATCTGCACATGACCTCGGGCCACCACATTGACTTTCCCGTTGGCACCATTCCCGGCCACGAATACTCCGGCGAGATTATTGAAGTAGGCAGTCAGGTCAGTAAATTTAAAGTCGGTGACCTGATCACCGCCCTGCCCTCAAGCAGCTGCAACCAGATCGATTGTGAAGGTTGTAAACATGGCGTGCCCTTTCTGTGTCGCAATGCGCCCGGGATAATGGGCGGCTACGGGGAATTGATTCGCATACCTGATCAGGCCGCAGTCAAACTCCCGCAAACCTTATCATTAGAGGATGGCGCCCTAATCGAACCGCTGGCCGTTGGCTTGTACGGTACCCGCATGGCCAATATCAAACCCGGCGCCAGGGTATTAGTTATGGGCGCTGGCTCGGTAGCTTTGTGCACTTTGTACTGGGCTCGCAGACTGGGCGCCAGTCGTATCGTCGCCATGTCCCGCTCCGACAGGCGTAAACAGATGACGCTGGAGATGGGTGCCGACGCCTTTGTGCAATATAGCGACAACGAAGTCAGTGAAGTGATCGAAGCCCTGGGCGGCTCACCGGATATTGTTTTTGAGTGCGTGGGGGTCGAAGGCTTTCTCAATAAGGGCGTGCAACATGCCCGTATTTTAGGACAGGTGATTTCCATGGGCTTTTGCACCAGTCCCGATCCCTTTCTACCCGCCATGGCTGGTATGAAAGGGGTCTCACTGCAATTTCCGGTGGGCTATTCCATGACGGATTTTCATTACGTAGCCGACGTAATGGATAAGGGCCATGTGGATCCCAAAATACTGATCAGTTCTCAGGTATCACTGAATGATTTACCAGCGGCCTTTGATAAGTTGCGCGGCCCCAACAGTGAAACCAAAGTCCATGTCACGATGTAGTCATACCGTTTTAATGGTCTGAGCAACTTAAAATGGAAAACTGATTAGGCCACTTGAGGCTCAATCTCCTCCATCACCGACCGCGCATGGTCAATAATCGCCTCAATATTGTCGACTACTGGAAATGGCACCGCACTGATAGTCACGCCCGCCTCCCCCAACGCATTAAGGCGGTCAATAATTTCCGGTGCGCTCATCCATTATTATATCGCTCGGCATACCAGTCCACCGCATCCCGTATAGTTTCTTCAATGGGCCGTGGCTTCCAGTTCAGCTCCTGTTTCGCCTTGCTGTTATCGAGTTCTTTAAAAGCATTGGATAAAAACACTGCGTCGGTGCTGAGCAGATAATCCTTGCGACCAATCAATTTAAAGATCCGTTCTGCCATCCAGGCCACCCCATGGGCAAACCACAACGGTAGCAGTTTGGGTGGTTTAGACCCTCGATAGCTGGTGGCAATTGCGTAAAAATCCTTATTACTGATGTATTCATTAGCAATGATATAGCGCTCCCCGAGACGGCCCTGTTTCTCAGCCAGTAGCGCAGCCTCCGCGGTATCCCGAATATCCACGGTTGGCTGACTGGAATCCGTGGTTACACCCATCTCACCATTAGCAACATGCCACAGGGCATGGCCATGGGGTGTAGGGCCAAAGTCTTCCGGACCATAGGTATTGGCCACGCAAAGCGCCACACCGGGTAGCCCTTTATTGCGACAATAGGCCAGGAACTGATTTTCCGCTTCCAACCGTGCCAGAATATAGGGCGAGGCGCGCTCCTTCCAGTTAAACTCAACATCCTCAGTCACTGGCCCACTGGGATTAAAACCCAGGGTCCCCATGGAGCTGGTAAAGATAAATCGCTCAATGCCGCACTTGAGCGCCGCGTCCATTGCATTCACCAACCCGTCCACATTATTGCGATAAATCGGTGTGGGGTCAGTGAGCCAGAAGCGGGGATCAACCACGCTATGAAAAACCGTGCCGCAGCCCTGCATAGCAGCCTCTAAGGATGCCAGATCGAGCACATCCCCATAGAAGACTTCTACATCCAGTCCAGCTATCGCCTCCTGATTGCTGGTTTTACGAAACAACACCCTGACCTTACGACCCTGCTGGACCAGCAATCTGACGGTGTGGCTGCCCACAAAACCGCTCGCCCCGGTCACCAATACGGGCTTATCCAAAAAACTGTCGGTCACATTGGTCATAATGGGTAGGGCTCCTGTTGTCTAAAATATCAATAAGGTTAACTTGGAGCTGACAAACGAAGCCAACCCCTAATGGGTGTTTTGACGGGAGTTATTGTAACCTGATCTGATTGATCACATAGCAACATGTACAAGCGCTAATGTTACTGCGAGACAACATCTTTCGATCCAAAGTTACTGCAAGACACTGCTACTGCAAGGCAATGTGGAAAAAACTAGTAGGCTATTGAGCCTGCGGGAAAGAAGCCAGAAACTTACCCACTGCCTTCGAGCCACTGCTCAGGGCAAATACTGTAGTAGAATCGACATATTTCAGCATATGTGCCTTGAGGTGTTGTTCAGGGTCTTTAGCATACTGCTCAGCGTGAATATCCAGTAGCTCACCCGTAGGCAGAGGTTTGCACAGCCCAGTAAACACGCCGACAAATCCCATAAACAGCTTGTGGTCACTTCCCTTCAGATGCTTATCAGGGGGTAGTTCAGACGCTGGCCGGGGGTGCAGGTTTTTCATAATTGAAACAATGGCATTGGCAGCCACAGCATCAAAAAAAAGTGAGCAGATAATGTTGTGCTGGTTATCCCGTAGTGTGGCTCCATAATAAGGTCCACAGAGAAAATCCAGTTCGCCAAAACTGGCTTCCTTACAATCCACTTCATCCTGTACCAGACTGCTCAAGACTCTCGCTAAATTCATACTGCCGGGAAGTACTTCCTGAGCCTTGACCGGCATACGCCCATTACCATTATTCTCTGACTGTCCCGCTACGCTGGACACCGTGGTGAACAGCTGCTCTGAGGTGAAGGGTTTGGTCAGATAGGCATCGGCACCAGCGACTTTTGCAGCATCGATCGCCTTTTCACTATCATCAATGGAAACGATGATCAGCTTGGTGGAGTCAGATTTGGCGCGCAGCGCTTTCACTAACGCCAAACCGTCCATCGTGGGCATATGCAAATCCGAGAGAATCAGGTCCGGCTTTTCTTCAGCCACGGTCTCCAAAGCCGTTTCTCCATTGTCGGCAAATAGAAAACTGTCTTGCTGATAACCGATCGCCCGCATCGATTTGGCCACAATATTCTGCATAGCCCGACTGTCGTCTACAATTAAAATTTTCATTCGCCCCTCACGACTGTTACTTGCAGCATAGCACCTGCCACGACAGTCTCCGTAACCACAATCAATAGTTTGAGTGTAACAGCGACCAAAAATTCAAAAAAAGATAATCTAACCCAGATGCTATACTCTGTAAACACACTAATCTCTAACCAAAACCGTTGAGAAAAAGCGCACCATGGAAACACCCGAGCTCCCTGTATTAATTCTTCTCGAAGGCTTGTTTCTGTCACTGGTTGTGGCCGTAGTGTTACTGTTTATCAGACGCCGAGAATCACTGAATAATCGAGCTCTTCTGGATAAAATGCAAACAGAAATTTCCGCACTTCAATCACAGCTAAAACAGTGCAGATCTACCCAAAAAAACAGTCAAACAAGAGAAGAAGGCCAACACTCCCAACAGCTAAAAGATTCCCAACTGAAAAATCAGGAGACCACAAAATCCGCTTATAAAAAACGCATCGCCAATCTGGAAAAATTTAAAGAGTTATATTTTTCTCTTGAGAAACAGGTCGAAACCAGTAGCGGAGAATTAGAGCATGGCGCCAAAAAGATCCAAGTGCTTCAAGGCATTATCGATACGCAAAACCAACTGATCGGAGATCTTAAAAATGAACTCAGAAAACTTTCCGAGCTACACGATATAGACGGCCAGCAAGTTGATAATCTGCTTAACACCATTCAACAACTTGAAAATAATTCCGCCGAATTGCAGGAGCAACTTAATCACGTCAAACGGCAGCGTTTACTGGCGGAACTGGACAGCGACAAACTCAACCAATACAAAGAACGTGTAGAGGAACTGGAAAGAGTTGAAAAACGCTTAAAAAGAGAACTGGAAATCCATCTTCAGCAAAGTGAAAGCCTTAAGCAGCAACTCGGCGCCAAAGCCCAGCACGGCACGGTACGAGTAAGAGAAATCGAAAACCTGAGCCATCAATTAGCTAAGCGCGACGATGAAATCCGACGCCTGCGGCAGGAATGCGACACCATCGCATTGCAATATGAAGAGCTGGCAATGCGCAGCATGGAAATTGCTGGCGCGAGCGATAATTTATCCGATGAGCAAAAAGCCCTGCTGGAAGAATTAAAACAGCAGCTCGAAGACAATTCTGCTGAACTCTCCCGTAAACGTGCCGAATGTGAAATGCTGGAAAACTGTTATATGGAATTGCAGCAACAAAGCACGGAAGCCAATCAGACAACCCTCGATATGGAAAAATCCTTCCGGGAGCACGATGACTTGGCTGGGAAGCAGCGTAAAATCGGCAAGGAAATTGCCAGCTTTACCGACCCAAAAACAGCCACCGAATTAACCGATTTACGAGAAACACTCACCAGTCGAGAGCAGGCTCTGGAAAAAGTGCGCGCGGATTATCGCGAGATAAAACAGCAGTTTATCGAAATTGCCCAGGACGAAGCTGAGCTGCGGGAAACCAATAAGACCCTGAAAGCCGAATGCACAAAACTAAAAAATGAAATCAATCTAATACAACAGAGCCAGCCCGATAGTGATACCTCAGAGGAACTGGCAAAACTACAGGCAGAATACAATAAGTTGGAAGCACGCTATCTTGCCTTGCTTGAAAATTCCAACCCATAAAGACAAAAGCAAAATAGTGTAATATCGAAATGCTTAGCGTCGTTTTCGCCACCATAGATAAATACCCGTAGCAAACAAAAAGCCCGGTGTTAACCCTGCCACCAGCCATAGCCAGCGTCCGGATATCCCCAGCACATCAGCATTATGCAAGGGAAACATCCAGGCCAGCACAGCGTTACCCGCTGGCAGTTTGCGAGCATCCAACTGACCCAGGACTTCACCACTGTAGGGATTGACCCAGATAGAGCTGGCGCCGTGATTATTCCAGGGCTCTCCTGAAAAATTAGCACTCAATCGCAAACTATCTTCGGGATTCTGCGGCAAAAAAAGCCTTTTTATCCCGGCATCAGGAACAGCACTCTGCGCCTGGTCCAACAGGTGATCAAGAGACAAGCGTGCACCTGTCGGAGCCACTTTGTATTCAGGCCGATCCTGAATACTCATCAGGCTGCCAACCAGCGCAGCGGTCGGTTGAGAGAACACCATGGCCATCCCCGTGATGGCGCATAATGCTAATACCGGCATAGCAATGATGCCGACCAGTCGATGCAGATCCCAATAAAACCTCACCGGGCCAACGTCTCGACTCACTCGTAGCGCATGACGCCACTGACGACGTCGACGGGGCCACCACAAATACACACCACTAATACAAAACAACAGCAGCATAAAACCCAGGCCGCCGACAAGCAGCTCGCCGTTATGCCCCGATAACAGAGTATAGTGAAAGCGGTAAACCCAACTCATCGGATACTGCCCCCACTCCCGCACTACTAACACTTCCGCTGTGTCAGGATCGACACTCACTTCGATACGTGCCTGATCAGGGGCTGGTCCAGTGAATCTAACGGTATGCGGTGAGCCTGGTGCACGAGCCAGATAAACACGCTTGGGGACTGCCCCTTCAGGAGCGACCTTAAGGGCAGACTCAAAACTCTGCTGCAAATTGACATCCGAGTCCGCTGCCAGGCCGTGAAGTTCTGGCGTAATCACCTCATCCAGCGCATGGTCAAAAACCAACAGACTACCGCTGAGACCGGTCAGGGCCAAAACCAGACCGAACAGCAAACCACTGTATTTGTGTAATTGGAACAGGATTCGCCGCATGGTGGAAATGAACCTGAGTAAGGATTAAAACTGCAAATTGTAACTCAGGCTGAAACTGCGCCCCAAACCTTTAAAGTTACGTACATTGTTACCGACGGTTTGAGAGTGGTAAGTAAAATAATCTTCATTAGCAAGATTCTGAACCCCCACGGTAAACCCGCCCACAGTGGTATCAATATTTGCACTCAGATCAACGGTGGTATAACCATCAAACTCCGCGTAATCATCGCCATCGCTATCTTTAAAATTACGATCCAGCAGATGATTGATTTGCAGACGTGTACTGAGGTCAGCTGTCCATTGACGCTCCCAGCTTAAATTAACGCGGTTGGGTGAAATATTGGCACCATCCAGATCGGTATCCACCGAACCGTCGGCATCGGAATCATATTCGCCTTCAGTCAGGGCATAGCGCAGACCGAAATTATCCTGCTGAGTGGCCAACCACTGCAGGCGCAATTCGACACCATCAACCTCGGTACGCTCACGTTTTACCACATACTGACCATCGGCATTCAGTTGCAGGCGCTGGCCAAAGTCCGATTCAGACTGGTAATAGGTTAGGTGCGCGGAAAAAGCGGTGGCGATGTACTCTGCACCCAGTTCTCTGTTTTTCGCCACAATTGGCTCCAGTTCCAGAAAACTTTCCACACTTAAACCGGGTTCATCAATAGCCCTCAGTACTCGCCCTACGTCCGGCATTGAGAAGCCTTCGGAGTAATTGGCAAAGACACGCCAGTTATCCGTGAGACGATACTTCGCGCCGAGGTTGTAGAGGGTCTCGGAGAACTCCGGCTCACCACCCTCAACTGACTGGCTGCCATAGCTAAATAGCGAGGTGAAGTCTCCCACTTCGAGTTTTGACTTTTCGTAGCGAATACCCGCGGTTACGGTAAGTTGTTCAATACCGGTGAATTCCGCCTGCAGGTAAGGTGCGTAGTTGATGTATTCCGTATCCGGCACCCATTTGCGATTGGTTTGCACTAACTGCTGGTAAGTGGTGTCACTGAAAAAGTCGATACCATAAACCAGGTTCAGAGGCAGTCCAGCTACCTGATCTTTGATCGCGGTAATTTTCAAACCGTATTTTTCGGAGTTATTTTGTGACTGGTCAAAGACTTCGCTACCAAAGGCGGGGTCCTGAAACGTCGCAAAGGTGCCTCCACCATAGGTACCGGCAAAGTCCTGGCTGAATGCCTGCACCCGCAATTGGTGTCCCAGAATCTCCTCGTTAGTGTAATTGAGGCTGAATAAAGTCACTTCATTACTTGGCGGGTCGCCCGGTGCATTCTCTTCCACTGCTGAAGTGGGAATACCCTCGAAGATATTGCCGTCCACCGAAGTCCAGTTATTATTGCTTTCGATGTTGTAGTGGTTGACGGTCAACTCCATTCGCTGATCATCCCAGTTGTAGCCTACTTTGATAAAGGCATTGACGGTATCCGAATCCATCGTGTCGCCCTGGGTATTATCAAAACCGATAACATCACCATCGCCATCATAGGCCACGCCCAGCGAGCGATAACCAAGACTGGCCACTGCATCAAAGTCTCCGGCGCGGCCGGAAAATCCATAGTTAACGCCATAGCCTAAACTGTCGCCAATATCCTCTTCCTGTAAGTAGGTTTCTACCCGCACACTTTGCTGTAGCTCTTCCGTCGGCTTTTTGGTGATCAAGTTGATGATACCGCCGGAGGCGCCCAGCCCATGAATCGCATTGGCGCCGTGAATAACCTCAACGCGTTCAATGACTAACGGATCAATAGTGTGACCATCGCGGCCACCATCGCGTAACGGATTCGATTGCGGAATGCCGTCAACCATATACAACGGGCTGCGGCCACGCAGGGTCTCACCGGCACTGGTGAGCTTTTGTCGACTTGGGGAAAAGCTCGGAATCAGGTTACCAAGCACCGTGGACAGATCATTGTAAACATTCAGTTGCTGAGTCAGATCCGCCTGATTAATCACCGTAACCGTATTCGGAATCGTACTTAATGGCTTTTCGGTACGACTGGCCGTCACCACCATCTCTTCCATGCGCGCAGAATCTTCCATCTGTGCCGCAGCAACCGGGGTAACTGCCGTAATAACTGGAGCAAAATAAATTAGTGCTTTGCTCACTCTGATTGAAGGGGACATATAACATCTCTTTTCGCTTGAGTATTGATTCATCCGGACAACAGGCGTGAGTTCTGCCCGAACAATAATCGCATATGGTAAGCGTAGTGATAACGATTATCAACACCAAAACAAAAGAGTCTCCCTCCTCGGCCCCTCAGAGACAATCTGGGCTTCAAACAGATGAGTATTAGAAGTTTTTCTGTGGGCCTGATCTTACAATCAACTCTGAGCTATCCAACGCCTCCAACCACCAAACTCCGTAATATCCTGCGCACCGTTTAACCCAGCAGGTTCACAGATAAAACCCGACACCCAGCGACCATCACCAAGCTCCACCTTGCCGATACCCAGAGGCTCCGGTATGCCCTGTACGAAGCTACCGAAATATTGCGTGGGCATACGCCAGACTTCTATGTCTATTGCTGTACCAGACTCATCCCGCACCATAGCAGGCCGCTTACCATCGGGCAGCGCGTAGAGTTTGTAGCAATCAGCACTCACAGTTGACGCCACTAAACTCGCACCGCGTTCGGTGAGTTGCCAGTTCAGCGGCTGGCCTGATAAGTGGGCACCACAAACCACCACATCAACCGTATCGGTTACTGGAGGCAGTGCAGCCTGTTCACTTTCAGGCACTGGGATCTGCTTGCTGCCCATCCCTATACCGGCAGCGCGATGCAGTGCAGCACTAAAGCTCAATAGCTTCACATCCTCAAAGGCCTGCCCTAACAGAGTAACCCCCCAGGGAACGCCAACCGAGGTCATCCCAATAGGAACAGCGGTAGCACTGTAATCCAGTAAGTTAACAAAATTGGTATAGGTACCTAACACGGAATTATAGTGAATAGGCTGAGCATTCAACTCGGCGCGGGTATAGAAGGTGGGCATGGTAGGCATCACGACAAAATCCACTGCCGCCATCAGCTGATCACAAACGCGCTTCGCCGCTGAAACCCTGTATTGGGCTGAGAAACCATCCGCAGCAGTTTTCCCCACAGCCTGATCTATGACATCGATAATGACCGGCAACATATCGTTTCGGTCTACGCCTTCAACGGCCAGCCAGCGCTCGCTGACCCAGGGGCCTTCATAGAGTAGTTTTGCCACATCGAGAAACTGCTCAAACTCAATCGAGACTGACCTGCCTCCCATACTTTCTAACAGCTCGACACTTTTGTAATAGAGCGCCTCGGTTTCTTTATTACCTTGAAAATCCAGAATAGTGGGAATGCCAAAGGTAAAGGGCTTACTGGCTAACTGCTCCGAAAAATAGCGCTGCGTATTAGGAAACCGGTTGGCTCTGCAATAGCTATCAGCTTCATCGTATTGTGCAGCTACTTCAAGCACGGCGGCTGCGTCCTCGGCATTGAGAGCAAAGATACTGATACAATCCAGAGTGCGACAGGCAGGTACCAGACCTGTCGCACTCAATAGACCAACACTGGGTTTATGGCCGATAAGATTATTCAATACCGCAGGCACTCGGCCCGATCCAGCAGTATCCGTACCCAGGGCAAAGCTGACCTGCCCCAGAGCAGTAGAAATTGCAGAACCGGCACTGCTGCCGCCGGAAATGTATTCGGGGTTAAACGCATTTTTTCCTTCGCCGTAGGGTGAGCGCGTGCCATTTAGGCCGGTAGCGAATTGATCCAGGTTAGTTTTACCTAAAGGTACCGCACCTGCATCGATCAGGCACTGAACCACAAAAGCGCTTTTTTCCGGTGTATAGGCAAAGGCGGGGCAAGCTGCTGTTGTCTCAACACCCACCAGATCAATATTATCTTTAATGGCAAAGGGCACACCGTACAGTGGCAGTGTTTCGGAGGATTGTGATTCCAACCGCTGAAAATACGTTTCCAACTGCGCTTCGCTCAACAACGTAATCCAGGCATTGAAATCCGATTGTTCGAGAGCCTGCTCACGCAGCGACAGGATAAAAGCCCTTACTGACAAGCCCTGTGCATATTGTTGTCGTAAGCTCGACAAACTTAGATTATTCATTGATTAATTCCTCTGACAAAACCTTTAAACTTTTCAACCTTTAATCTTTAAAACCGAAACCTGGAGACGTTTTAACCATAAAAAATGAATCATGTTTTAAGATTCACTAGTCAATTTGATTAATAACTGTCCGGCAGTCGCAGCACTACCCTGCTTACGTAAAATCTCTACAACTTTGCCTGGGCTTTCTGCGTAAACTTCTACTTCCATTTTCATAGATTCTAAAATCATCACCGCCTGGCCTTGCTCCACCTGATCACCCTCCTCGACTAATAACTTCCAAACGCTGCCAGAAACAGAACTGAAAATACCCTGTTCATTATCGGCCAGTACATCATCTGCTGCCGACACGACTTCTCCTTCATCCTGCTGGTAAGTAAGCTGTCCGGTTTGGCGCCAATGTTCCAATTCCTGATCAAAGGCCTTCTGCCTGTGTTGCTGAAAATCGGATATCTGTGATTCGTGGTCCAGCAGAAATTGCTTGTAATCATTAAGACTGAAGGACACTTCCTCAATCTGTATGGGGTATTTACCCAGAGGAAAATCATGCCTAATTGTTTCCAGCTCAGATTCGCTAACCGGATAGAATTTTATCTGATCAAAAAATCGTAGCAGCCAGGGGTTTTCAAAAACCTCTGTCTGGTGATAACGGTTCCACATTTGTAGTGTACGACCCACAAATTGATAACCGCCCGGCCCTTCCATACCATAGACGCAAAGATAGGCTCCACCTATACCCACAGAGTTTTCTGCCGTCCAGGTTCGAGCCGGATTGTATTTAGTCGTCACTAAACGATGACGAGGATCCAGCGGGGTCGCCACCGGTGCACCCAGGTACACATCTCCCAGCCCCATCACCAAATAAGATGCATCAAACACAATCTCCTTAACCTGTTCGATGGAATCCAGCCCATTAATACGTCGAATAAATTCCAAATTACTCGGGCACCAGGGCGCATCCTCTCTAACGGATTGCATATATTTCTCTACCGCCAACTGGCAGGCTTTATCATTCCAACTCAGCGGCAGGTGCACAATACGCGAACTCAAGCGTAAATCATCGCTGTGAATAATGCTTGAGATGGCCTGTTCAATATGAGTCAGCAGCTGCTCTAGGGGCAACTGCTGTGAATCATAATGAACCTGCAAGGAGCGTATGCCGGGAGTCAGCTCTCTGACACCCGGCAGCGAGTTTTCCTGCAGCCACAACATCAACACATGGACTTTAAAACGACGTTCGATATCCAGTTCTAATGGCCCCAGTTCTATCAATAGAAAATGGTCGCCCGCCAAACGAATCGCGACGGATTCGTCGCCCATGTTAAATGTTTTGATGACCGGAGATGTCAGTTCTATAGTTTCACAGACCGTAACCGAGTCTGCTCTTAAGCAACGAATATTCGCTAGCTGCTCTGCCTCCAGCGCCACTGCATCCTGATAACTCACTGGCACAAAACGCACCTTGGCACCGGCTTTGAGTTGGCCCAGCTTCCACAGATCCGCCCTGATTACTGTCGCCGGGCAAACAAAGCCACCAAGCGAGGGGCCATCAGGACCCAGAATAACCGGCATATCACCGGTAAAGTCCACAGTACCAAAAGCATAGGCATTGTCATGAATATTGGATGGATGTAGGCCCGCTTCACCACCAGTGTCTCGCGCCCAGGTTGGCTTGGGGCCAATCAAGCGTACACCGGTGCGGCTGGAGTTATAATGCACCCGCCAGTCGGCCTCGAAGAACGTTTTGATATCGTCATCAGTAAAAAAATCGGGCGCACCGTGAGGGCCATAAATGACGCGCAGCGTCCACTCGTCATCGATAAGTGGGCGAGCATCTTCACGCATGGCAATGGGCATACTCTGGGGAATAAGCTCTGCCAGCGTTAATACATCACCGACTCGTAGTGCGCGGCCACTATGCCCACCAAATTGACCGAGGGTAAACGTTGATTTAGAAGCTAAATACTCGGGACATTGAATACCACCCGCCACGGCCAAATAGGCACGGGCACCCGACTTGATTTTACCCAGCGAAAGCACCTGCCCCGACAAGACATTGACCACCCGATAAGCAGGAACTGGCACATCATCGAGTGTGATATCAATTTCTGCACCAGTAATAGCAACCGTACAATCAACAGAAAATTTTAGCGTGGGTCCGTTGAGTGTTATTTCCAGTGCCGCTGCACGCTCATCATTGCCCAGCAATTGATTAGCCAGACGGAAAGACAAATCATCCATCGGCCCGGAGGGAGGCACACCCACATGCCATAATCCCGTACGTCCCGGGTAATCCTGTATGGTTGTTTGTGTACCCGCCTGTAAAATCTGGATCCGCTTATCATTAAAGACAAATTGCGACAGGGTTCCGGTCAGTAATTTTCCTTCGCGGCACTGCTGGGAATTTAAAACCGCCAACAAATACCGCCGATTAGTTTCAATACCGTAGAGATTTGTATTTTTCAGTGTAACAGCTAAAGCATCGAGTGCCCTGCTCCGATCAGCCTGATGAACAATCACTTTGGCGATCATTGGATCAAACAGTGAGGAGACTTCGGTGCCTGCCTCAACCCAACTATCTATACGCAACCCCGAGGCCTCGACAGAGTCGGAACTCCCTTCGAATACTGAACTATTCGGCCACTCAACCCGAGACAACAGACCAGCACTGGGAAGGAAATCCTGCAGCGGATCCTCGGCGTAAATCCTGACCTGAATGGCATGACCTGATGCTTTATGCAGGGATTTTAGAGCCGCCAGATCATCGATCTCACCGGCTGCCTGCAACAACATCCATTCAACAAGATCCACACCCCAGACCTCTTCGGTAACACCGTGTTCCACCTGCAGCCGCGTATTCACTTCAAGAAAATAAAACTCTCCTGTATCGGCATCAAAAATAAACTCAACCGTACCTGCATTGCGATAACTAACGGCGGCCATGAGCCGCTCGGCAGTTTCATGTAGTGAACGCCTCTGCTCATCGCTCAGGCCTGGCGCTGGAGTTTCCTCGATAACTTTCTGGTTACGCCGCTGAGCCGAGCAATCACGTTCCCCAAGGGATACCACTATGCCTTTACCGTCGCCAAACACCTGCACTTCTATATGACGAGAATTGGCGATATATTTTTCAAGAAATACGCCATCGTTAGAAAAATAATTAGCGCTAAGCCTTTTAACGCTATCCCAGGCTGCATTCAGTTCCTGCAAGCTTTTACAAACTTGCATGCCTATACCACCACCACCGGCGGTACTCTTTAACATCACTGGAAAACCAATATCGACAGCAATAGCCTTAGCATCCTCCAGAGACTGTAACAAAGGCGAACCGGGAACCAGTGGCACATCGGCAGCAGCAGCGGTATCTCGCGCCACATGTTTTAAGCCAAAAGTTTCCATTTGATCGGTGGTGGGTCCGATAAAAACGATTCCCTGCTGTTCACAGGCAGTGACAAACCCGGTATTTTCACTAAGAAATCCATAACCGGGATGAATAGCCTGCGCCCCATGCGCTTTCGCGACGGCGAGAATCTTCTCCGCATTGAGATAGGTATCGGCCACACTACCCGTGCCAAGGTCTACAGCAACATCGGCTAACTGAACATGCAATGAATTGGCATCAAGTGAGTGATAAACGGCAACCGAGCGAACACCCAGTCGTTTTAAGGTTCGTATAATGCGTGTAGCAATTGCACCACGATTTGCAATCAGAACAGTATTAAACATAAATCATCATTCTGCTTCGAGTCGTCTCGTCAGGTGAATCCATAGAGGTCGTCCTCTATAGATACGTATTGTTTAAATCTTGCAAAACATCAGCTATTCCAAATCAGCACTTCGACCGGTGTAGGTTCATAGCCATTACATGGATTGTTAAGTTGTGGGCAGTTAGAAATCAGCACTAACACATCCATCAAGGCTTTCAGCTCTACATATTTTCCCGGTGCGGAAATACCATCCTCAAAGGTCAACCCCCCTTCAGGGGTAATAGGAACATTCATGAAGAAATTAATATTATGGGTGATATCGCGCTTAGTCATCCCGTACTCATCATTCTCGGCTACTGCTAATAACCAGGAGTCGCGGCAGGCATGCATACACTTTTTTTCCAAAGCGTAGCGTACAGTATTCGATTCCGTCGCACAGGCCCCACCCAGAGTATCGTGACGGCCGCAGGTGTCGGCCACAATCTCCAACATGGGATTGCATTCATTCGTCACCAGCACTGAACCAGCAGTAAGATAAACATTACCCTGCTCACGAATAGTATCGATTGCGCTGTAACGCTCTGTCACATCGTGCTCGGCGTAAAATAAAGTATCCGCCGCCTGATTACCCTCCAGATCAAGAATACGAATAACCTGACCTTGTTTCAGCGGCCGTAAATAATAATCGCCCGCCTCAACCACTTCCCTATAGCTGGCCTCGGCAGGATTTAATTCACTGTCTTTAATCATTATTACTCCTCCTGCTCTCGCTAGACTCCCAGATTAAAAAGTTGGGTATTTTTAAAGCCACGCTGATTTTCCGGGCACCAGTTTTTGCAAAAATCATCTTCAGCCACGGGGGCTGACTGTCGAATTTGATAGGTCACTGGCTTTTTGGGATAGTCTGCGGCCGGATTGAGAGGGTGCGGACAGGTGTGAAATACAACCAGTGTTTTCATTTCGAAGCGCAGATCGATATAACTGCCTGCTTTTTCAACAGAGCTGTCAAATTGCAAATCACCGCTGTCATTAACCGACACCTTGCTGAATAAATTCAGGTTGGCAGCCAGATCTTTTTTACCTAAGCCATATTTGGCAATTTCAACCAGAAAAGCATCGTTACCGTTGAGTTGCCAATCATTTCGATATTGCTGGTAGCGCTTTTCTCCCCAGCGCTCGCTCACCATATCGCGGTGAGTATTGCCACAGACTGTGTCATGCCAGCCAGCCGTATCTTCTATGATCGAGCAGAAAATCCTGCCCATATCGGAATAAAGACAATTGCCTTTCGTCAACTTAAAGGTGTGCTGACACTTCAATGTATCGGGTGCGTTATAACGCTCCAGTAAATTTTCCGGGTTGTAAAACAACATCCCGACATTGGCGCCACCTTCCATATCAATAAGGCGCAAGGTTTTGCCTGCCCCCATCATCATCGACCAGTGACTGCCACCCGGTATTGTATCTTCATAGAAGACGGTATTTTTATCACTCACTATGTCGCTCATATGTTTCCTCCTACCAGCACCCTATCGCAAGTCGCGTTTTCTGGATGGACACTAAAACGATTAAATTGCTGCCTTTGTTGATTGGCCATCCAGGTATTGATTTCCCACAAATCGCCAATCGCCTTATCACTCGTCGGATCGATTGCCTGATAGCCATCGGGGCCAAATTCCGGTGTCATTGTGGTTTGACGAAAGCCACGTTCTTGCTGTGACATCCAAATGAAGTGCCACCAGCTTTGGTGCTGCTCGAGTGCTTGTCGGTAGCGATCACTTCTAGGGTCTGGCACTTGCGCGCCCTGGTCATAACCGACCCGAGCATGAATATGAAATGCCTGCTTAAAAATATTTTCTAACAGACTCTCTTCGCCATCCAAAAGTCTTTCGCATACAACACACCAGTGACTGAAGTCACAGGTAAGTTTTAACTCGGGCAAACGCTGACAAACTCTTAAAGTGACCCAGGGATTGAATAATGAACGACCGCGATGTGTTTCAAAGCTCAGCGCTATACCGTAACGCTCCTCCATCCCAATAGCCTGTTCAAAAAATTTCAGGCTATCCGTTTCACTCCAGGCATCACAACCACCAAGACAGGTTACAAAACGAGCATTGAGAGCAAGACTTGCTTCGATACCCTGCTGTAAAGAATCAAGGTGTGTTTGTAGTGGAGCATGACGGTCAGGAACATAGGACCCGGCTGTGCAAACTTCACCGATAAAATCCAGCTGTCGGTCTTTCAATTCGGACAGCCATGACTGTTGTAACTTTTTATCCAGTGGCGCTTGCCCCTCAACCCCCTGAAAGCCCGCAGCTTCAACCTGTTCACAGGCCTCTTTAAACATGCCCTGATGCCCCCACAGAGTTTTAAACAGTTGCAGTTCCATTGTTGACCTCATTGTTGGCCCTATAGCAGGTTCCATAATCAGCCCCTTCGTTACACGCTCACCAGAAAAGAAACACCGTCTACCCCAGCATCCTTATCGGTATCAACATGCTGCAAACGTATAAGTCTGTATTCATGAAAACGCTGCAGCTGCCGTGTCAAATTGATTTCCTGCGGACAGTCATCGGCATAGAGTTGATTGTGAAGTTTTGGCAAACGGTACCAGGGTTCGCCCGGACGCTTATGGTGAGCATTGTGGTAACAAAAATTGAGGACCAGAAAATTGAACCACGGAAATTTTCGAGACAGTAAATTACTGAAAGTATGGCTCTCTTCATACTGGGCATCTTGCTGGGGTTTTCGAGCGGGGTCTAATAACCGGTATTCAAGCGGATAGTCGTGCTGGGAAAAGTCCATAAAAGATAATACGGCGATGGCAACACAACAGGCCAGACAGTATCCCAACCATGCGATGGGACTAATGACGAATAAACTTCCTAACAAACACCCCCTAAGTAATAACACCGAAAGTACGTAGCTTCGCCGATCAGAAAACCGCTGATCAATAAAAGGAAGTACAATAATCGCAATACGCCCCAATACGTCTCGAACCGGGAAATGAATAAATGCCAAGGCCGATAACAGAGGTGATAAAAATGCAGAGCGCTCTACCCAGGCATTAAGGTCAATACCCAGAATATCTGACCGTTCACGGTGATGGCGAAGATGCTTATCCTGTAAGTCCTTTAATCGACTGTAATTGGACCCAACAACCCAACTAAGCACTTGACCAAGAGCATCGTTGTGCTTTTTCAATCGGAAAACAGCGCCGTGTAAACAATCGTGTAATAGATAAGCGGCCAAAACCATCGATTGCGACAGCATAAAAACTGCCAACAACCACAGGATTGAATCAGCGAATAGTCCCGCAAGTGAGAGTGTATATCCGGTTAGGATAATCGAGAGAGCAATACCATTGGGCAACGCACCATCAGAATACTTGAATGCAAGCATAATAAATGAATGCGGGCCGTCCCGACGGG
Organism: Oceanicoccus sp.; assembly: GCA_965661375.1. Taxonomy (GTDB): domain Bacteria; phylum Pseudomonadota; class Gammaproteobacteria; order Pseudomonadales; family Dasaniaceae; genus Oceanicoccus. Next base: position 173,268 of record CBFIDJ010000002.1, read on the forward strand.
TCTACGCACAGCGGGCCGTCCCGCTGAGGTGTGAACATTTGCTTTGTAAACAGTCGATCTGTGAACAGTTGAGCTATAAACAATAAATTGGCGTGGCGCAGTGCCAAGCCGCAGGAGAATTCTAGCCTAAAGTTGTCTCCTCTGGCCAGTCTCATTACTCTACCTCTCCGATACTATCGTCTATCGGTGCTAAACGCACCATTTGCATCGGCTCATCCTCTTCATCAGCAGTTGGCGGGTGTATCAGTTCCTCCAGTCTTTGTTTTGTCGCCAAAAACTCAGGGCTAATAAACTGTTGAGGTGATCGCGGTCTTGGCACCGGGACTTCTATCATCTCCGCAACTTCACCCGGGTGCGCCTTTAACACCAATATTCTATCGGCCAAATAAATAGCCTCTTCCAGATCATGGGTAATAAACAGGATTGTAATATCAATATTGCGCCATATCTCCAGTAAGTTCTGCTGCATCTTGCAACGTGTTTGAGCATCCAGCGCGCCGAAGGGTTCGTCCATTAATAGAATACGAGGTTTATTGGCCAGCGCTCTGGCAATGGCTACCCGCTGCTTCATCCCGCCAGACAATTGGTGTGGGTAAACATTGGCAAATTTGCTTAAGCCAACCAGTTCAATCCACTCCATCGCCTCACCCTCGGCATTCGCCTTCGAGTGGCCAGACATTTCCAGACCAAACATGACGTTCTTCTTGACACTCAACCAGGGAAACAAAGTATATCCCTGAAACACCATGCCGCGATCAGGACCCGGGCCAAACACCGCTTTGCCGTCCAGCAGAACAGCCCCGGTACTGGGTGTTTCCAGGCCTGCCAGTGTTCTAATCAGGGTGGACTTACCACATCCCGAGGGGCCGATAACACAGACCAACTCACGACGATGAGTTTCAAAACAAATATCTTTTAAAGCTGTAACAGTACCCTGTGGTGTGTCAAAAAATTTATTGAGCTTATCAACTTTAAGGATTACCTCTCGTTGTTTTAGTCGATCAAAACGCTGTTTGACGCTATCGTTTTGCTCTAAATAGCTGGGTAATTCCAAAGTCGTCATCAATCAGCCTCATCAAGGTGTTTTACAGGTCAAAAAGTAATCGTGTTCGGAGTTAATCTTGTCAGCTATGCTTTTGCCAAGCCTTTTTCCCAGGCAAAAAGCTTCTTGCCAACACGTGCCAGTATCTGGTCAGAAAGCAGTCCAATGATTCCAATCATCAGAATTGCCGCAAACACATTATCAAAGTTTTTATAACGAGCCTGCTGGGTAATAAACCAGGTAATGCCTGAACTGGTACCTATCAACTCAGCCACAATCAAATAGGTCCAGGCCCAACCTAATAATATTCGCTGATCACGATAAAGATCGGGAAGTATGCCCGGAACCACAACCCGGAATAACAATTGTAGCTTTTGTGCTCCCAAGGTTAATGCCGCCTCCAACAACGCCACATCCAGCTTGCGGGTCGTGTTAGCAACAATCAAAACCTGTTGAAAAAAAGTGCCGATAAAAATGATGGCGATTTTAGGGCCATCATGGATACCCAAAACAGCAACAGCCAAGGCGCCAAAAGCCGGAGCCGGTAAATAGCGAAAGAATTCGATAAAAGGCTCATTCATTCTTGAAACAGCAGTATAGGTTCCGCATAGAACCCCGATCGGAACCCCCACCAGCGAAGACAGCACAAAGCCCCAAAAGATAATCGTAATACTGTGCCATAGACTTTCATGTAACCATTGTTCGCTACGGCGTTTGGGTTCGGTCATGAATGAGGTATAAAAAGCTGTCGCCACTTCATGCGGCGCGGGCAAATAAACCGGATTAGTTCTAAAGCCTTGCGGAAGGGGCTTACCCTCATCTGCTGCGGTTTTTAATTCATCCTGAAAAATGCTGCGATCAAGCAACATTCCCTCCTGAAACCAATCCACACCGCCAGGATCAGTCACTTCAACCTTGGGGTGCCAAAGAAAAGGAACATAACTCACCAGACACCAAATCATCAGTGGCAATATAAACGACAGCAAAGTGAATAACATCACCTGTTTGTGGGGTAGCGGTTGACGTACCGCAAACAACTGACCGACAAATGACATTTAATTTACCCCTGTATTACATTGGTTAGGTGTAAAGAATCTGGATGAAAAAACAGAATTACATTCCTGATCAGTAACAATTACATGTCAGTGGTCAGCGAACCATCGATATAGGCTTCGATATTCTGTGGTTCTGTATACACCTCATATTTTAAATTGAAGTCATCAGAAATTTTGCTGGAACCATACAGTGAATCAAAGCCAGAGCCTTTCTTAAACACTGCACTCGCTTCTTTTTTAGTAAGGATTTTAGTACCAGAGAGGAAAGGCTTATATTCTTCAGCACTCAAGCCAACCCGTGCGGCCATGATTTCCAGCGCTTCAGGCTGGGTTTTTTCGTCGAGGATAAAATCAACCGTCTTGTACCAAACATCAACGACCTTTTTCCATTCAGCTTTACGGCTGGCAAGGGAAGAGGGGCTGACGGCCAATACGTCATAAATCAAACCCGGCGCATCTTTGGAGGTAGAAACTGCTTTAGATCCTGGCACCTGTTGCAGCGCCTGACCTGAACTTGGTTGCCATGCAACGATGGCATCGACATCACCAGAAGCAAGGACTTGAGGCGTTTCGTTAGTAGGTACATTAATCAATTCAACATCAGCTTCGGTAAGCCCAACACTTTCCAGTGCGTTAAGTAGCATCAAGTGACCCACAAAACCAATCTCAACACCTACCTTCTTACCCTTAAGGGCTTTAATGCTTTTGATTCCAGGACGTGCAACGATCATATCGTTACCGTTTGAGTAATCGTTGACAATGACCATTACGCCCTGCGCACCGGTAGCACCTGTCACCAGCGTGTCACCGTTAGTCATAGCTACAGCATCCAGTTTTCCAGCCGCAAAAGCATCCATTGAAGCGACATAATCAAACCACTCAAATTTGACGTCTACACCGGCTTCTTTGAACCAGCCTTTTTCAATAGCCACTTCCCAGGCTACCCAGCCTGGCCAGTCGCTATATCCAATTTTCAGGGGTTCTGCTGCGGATGCAGCCATACTCACGAGGGATGCCACCGCAAAAGTAGCAAACGCGAAGATTTTTCTTATCGAGCTTTTTTTAGTGAAGCGTTTTCTTGTAGAAAGGGAGTTGCTTAAAAAGGGGCTTAAAAAGGATAAAGTCATTGTTGGCCTCCAGGGGTCTACACAGTGGTTTTTGAGCGCGAGAGATCCTAGTTCAGGTCTCCCGGGCTTTTATCCCTCCGTGTAACCCCCTTACAGGAGGTCGATAACTCTCGGACCAGTCAACTCAAAACCACATCGCTGTGGTGGAATTCGGAACCCTAGTCATCTATTGGGTTTGTGTTGCCTTCTTATATCCGCCAACGTCCTGGCAAAGAATCTCAAGCACTGTATCAACCAATGCAGATGCCATGCCAAATAGGCGAAATAGCGCTATTTGGGTATTCCACTAGAATTACGTCCGGTTTTTGAACAAAGCCTGACAAATGGCGCACCACTATTGCACCAAAAGAAACCTATAAGCACTAAGATTGGGCAGGCTCACCCAATGCATCAGCATCTGAAACTTCCGGTCGACTCTCTCTGGTAGCACGGACAATTTTGTTCGGCTCACCGAAGTCAGCAATCTCAATATAATCCTCGTGAACGGCCTTGATTTCCGCCGCAAAGGGAAAATCGCCCAGTGAGGGCACTCGATAACTGACGGTGTCGCCGACTTTGAAGGTCTCAGGATCAAAATTGAATTGATACGGACAATCGCCGCCTCCCATTCCCATCATGGTGTTTTACCTCTGGTATGTTGCAAGTGTGCTGCATCGTTTATCGATATACAGGATTTAAACTGCTTAATCTTTCCAGCTATTGACCTAAACTGCCAATTACAGTCGCTTAATTTATTACCGATTTGAATGCCATCCCACTCAATGCACCCCAGGCACCACCTCCTTTCCCGCTCATCAGGTTCTGTAAAAGGGAGTGTATCAACAGAGGGCTGCTTTGACATTGTACATGCGCTGGTCTGTAGTTAAGGCCAACTGACCCGAACTCATACCATCAGCGGGACAGACTGCCCAGTACTTTTGATTGTTATCCTATCAGCAGAATAAAAATTCGCAGGTGCAATTGAGAATAGCAACACTATTCGTTGGGTTATTAAGCCCCTGTTACTAACAGACCTTGAGAAGTCCTACCGTATTCAACACGCTTCAATTAGTTGCCGTTTTCTCAATCACAGTAAGCAACTCCTGCACGCTTGGCCGTTGTTGATAGGCTTCCGGGGCGTGGGAAAATAACACTTTACCCTGTTGATCGATCAAAAACACCGAAGCTACGGCAATAGTATTGTGATCCTGTTGACTCCAAGCGGCGAGATCCAAACCATAGCCGCGATATTTTTCCAGCGTCGTTTCATCCAGCTTTAGCAGCACATTGAATTCGGTATGTGCAGCTAAGGTGGGATCACTTAATACCGGAAAAGGTATGGAGTAAGTCGCACTGACCAGGGAGGTTTTATCTGGCGCATCGACACTGATCAAAATCGGTTGCACACCGGCGGCTTTCAGCGCGTCATACTGCTCGGACATTTCCCGCACCTGCATATTGCAGTAGGGGCACCAGCCACCACGATAGAATACGATTAGGGCAGGTTGGTCTTTCCAGGCTAAGGCCAACTGATAGGGGTTGTTGTGAATATCCAACAAGGTGACATTATCGACGCTTGTTCCTGGCTCCAGCCCCTTACCGTTTTCATTAACGCCTATCTGTCCTTCGGGCACCGGTTCATAGGCTCTTGGCGCTGCGATCTGAGCCTTGGCCTGCCCGGCTTCGACTTTTGCCGGCGCGGAGCTATCAGCCAAACCACTATCTCTCATACTATTACAGGCGGTTAAGCCTGCAAGCCCCAGAAAAACAAAAAAACCAATCGCCATTTTCCTATTCATATATCCCTCCGTAAATTATTCCGATTAATAGTGCCAACTGGCCCTAACTATCAGATAAGTGATTACTCAGGGAGTTCATTGCCCTGACTCAATCAGCAAGAGGTTCTTATACACTTACCGCCTCAATTCTTACCGGCACCCCCGACATCCTCGGCATAGCCTGCAGCGGTTCGCAATCACGGGACAGACTGATCAGGGGAGAAACGGACGCGCCCCACTCTCGGTAATCCACTTGCTCAATGATTTTTCCGCCATAGCCGTGGGTCATACTGACCACCCCTGGCTTCAGTGTACTATCCGCCTTAATAATAGCGGGAATGCGACCATTATCAGAGATCAGCCTCACTTCATCGCCATCCCGATGACCAATCCGCTGGATATCATCGGGATGCATACACAATGGATTATAGGGCGTGCGTTGACGGGCCGTAGGAAAATGGTGACAGCTGGTATTACTGACCTCCCGAATGCGGCGGGCAATCAGGCGGAAGTTGTATTCGCTATCGCCCTTTAAGGTGATGCCCTCGCCCGGCTCCTTATAGAAAGCGGTAATCTCCGCCACCACGTCCTCGGGCATCACCGCAAAGTGCCCCGCTTTTTCACTCGCAGCAGCGACCTGCTTGGCAGGAAAATCAAAAATATGACCACCTAGGGCAGCCTCCTTAAACTCCTCAAAGGGGATAGTGCCATTGCGTGCCATGATCGACAGAAAATCATCATCGCCGGTGGGCGGCGTTGCCATATCCATATCCTTGCCCATGATATTCAGTGTCGCCCCCAAACGCTTAGCCAGCGCCCAGGCCACATAGCCCTCATCACAGAGTTCAGAATCCTTTGGCGGTGGCACCAACGCTGGCGTGTATTGGCCATAGGGAATATTCAGGTTGCTCATCTCCAGCCCAAAAGTCATATCGGAGTGCTCGTATAAAATCTTGGGCGGTAACACATAGTCCGCCATTTTGGTGGTGGCAGTTTCAAAGGGCTCGATCACTACCAGCAAATCCAGCGCTTTAAAGGCCTCGATCACCACCTCAGTATCAGGAAAGGCGCCCAGCGGATTGGCACCGGAAATCAACAGGCCACGAATACGACCCGGCCCCGGTTGCAGGATATCTTCGGCCAAAGTGGGCGAAGCAGACTCGCCATTGAGCCGCACGGCACCCCGTACCCGTGAGCGCGGTGCTTGCTCATAACTGCGCTGCGGTCCAACCACTTCCGCTCGCGGAGCAGGCTTGTTGTAGAGCACACCAGGATTGGGCAGTGTCTCACCCTCACGCAAAAAACGCCCACAGATAATGCCAATGGTTTCGTAAAGATGCTCGGCCAGATTGGGGTAGCGCGCCATGTTGACGCCGGTACCAGTGCCGACGCTACCGCGTTTGCACTGGTGGGCAAATAGCTCGGCAGCAGCAATCAGATCTTCCGCTTTAATGCCTGCACGCTCAGCGACCACTTCAGGCGTAAACACTGCCACCTGCTGTTTAAGTTCGTCCATGCCTTCCACATGCTGATCACAGAAGGCTTTATCCTCCCAGCCATTGGCCAGAATCACATGAATTAAACCGGCGGCAACTGACGCGTCTTCACCGGGATAAATCTGTAAATGAATATCGGCGAATTTAGCCATCTCGCATTCACGGGGATCAATTACTATAATTTTCATACCGCGACTACGAGCCTCTTTCAGGCTTTTCATCGGATTCTGTGCTGGAGTATGCCAACTGAATACCGACACCAGCGGATTGCTGCCGGCAAATAGCCAAACATCGCTATCCTCAAAGGCATGTCGCCCAGCCCCCCAGGTGCCCTGTCGGTCGGCCGTGACCCATTTGGCGGATTGATCAATGGTCATGGTGGAATAGCGCTGACCGCCCACCGCATCAGCCAGACCGGGCCAGGAAAAAATGGCCACATTGGAGCCAAAGGTGCCGGTGCCACGAAAGAAAGCCAGCGATTGAGCAGTCTCCTCATCAATAATTCGCTGCATTTTCTCGGCGATTTCGTCCAGTGCCTGTTCAAGGCTGATGGGAATATGTTTGTCCCCAACCCGTTTTAGTGGGCGCAGTATTCGCTCGTCGCTATATAATCCGGCGGGGGCATCCAGCCCCTTCACACAGGCGTAACCCTGCGTTGCGGGGTTGTCGTGATCGCCTCGCACCTCGACCACTCGCTCTTCATCATCGATCGTGACATTAACGCCACAAAAACCAAAACAGAGCCTGCAGTAGGATTTTTCCTGTCTCATTATTTTTCTCTCAAGGTTCTCAATTATTACCAAAGACTTATCGTCAGCGAGCCAGCATTGACAACTTATTGCCAGACGACAGAGTGACATTAAATTGGCTTCATATACATGACACTAATTGACCAGCTGACTAAAGCTACCTACAATACCTACCAGCTGACACAGCCCCATACTAACAATTTCGGCTTAGCTTAAAGGGTGACCCTGCAGTACAGGCAATACGGACAACCGTCCCAATCAATATCACCAGTGTGCTTTTATTACCTGGCTTTGACTCAGCATTGACACACTATTGGACCCAGTATGATTCAGACCCGTTTTTCCCGCCTACCAGTATCCAAACCACTCCGAGTCCTGCTAACGATTAGTTTAATTGTTCAGGCAGGAATAGCCGTCGCCACCTCAACCGGTAACAGCCAGACTGGCGAAAAATTTTCTCCCTTAACGCAAATCAATAGGGACAATGTCAGCAATTTGGAACTGGCCTGGGAATACCGTACCGGCGATTTACCTCCCGCTGATCAGATGGCAGGCAAACTGGTCGCCTTTGAAGATCGCCCGAGCCTGATTGAGGGTAATCTGGTGGTTTGTACGGTAAAGCGTCGCGTGATTGCACTGGATCCAGCTACGGGTGAGGAACAATGGGTATTTGACCCCCAAGACCCTGATTTGAGCCTGAAAAAATGTCGTGGTATTTCTCATTGGGTGGACCCTGAGGCCACTGAAGGCAGCCAGTGCCAATCGCGTATATTTCTGGGGACAGCTAACTACCGCCTGATTGCGATCGATGCCAAAACTGGTAAACCCTGTCCCGAATTTGGCGATCGAGGCGTGGTAAAAATGCCCGCCAGCAAGCCTGAATTATTTCCCGGTGAGGTAGTCGCCACCTCGAACCCCGCCGTCGTCAATGATGTGGTGGTAGTTGGCTCCAGTGTTGCCGACAACCAACGGGTCGATGCACCGAGTGGTCGCGTGCTGGCCTTTGATGCTCGTAGCGGTGAGCAGCTCTGGGAATTCGATCCTGTGCCCCGCCGTGATGACGACCCGGCCATGAAAAGCTGGGGCAAGGGCACAACCGATTTTGGGCAAGGTAATGTCTGGAGCTCTATGGCGGTCGATAATGAGCTGGATATGGTTTACCTGCCAACCACCAGTGCCTCGGATGATTTCTTTGGCGGTAATCGCCCTGGCGATAACAATTACACCTCCTCGATAGTAGCTTTAAAAGGGTCAACCGGTGAAGTCGTTTGGCACTTCCAGTTTGTCCATCACAATGTATTCGACTACGACACCCCCACCCGCCCTATGCTGGTCGACTATCCGCACAAGGGTGAAATGGTGCCAGCGCTGGTACAAAACACCAAAATGGGTATGGTATTTATTTTTAATCGGGAAACCGGCGAGCCGTTAATCCCCATAGTCGAAAAACCGGTACCGCAAACCGGGGCAGTTAAAGGTGAAATACTCTCACCTACCCAACCCTTCCCGGAAGGGATGCCCAATCTAGTCCCGCATGGTTTCTCGCCCGAGGATGTCTGGGGTTTTACCTTCTTTGATAAAGCTCACTGCCGAGAAAAAGCCGAACAATATTTGTATGGCGATATCTACACACCTGCCAGCGAGCAGGGAACCATTTTTGCCCCGGCAGTTGGCGGTGGCCCTAACTGGGGTGGTGGCGCCTATGACCCCACCAGTCATGTGATGGTGGTACCGACTAATCGGGTTCCCACGGTGATCAAACTGATCTCCACAGAACAACCTAAACCAGAAGACACGCAGATGGTTGAAATGGGTGGCAAGATGACTTTTGCTCCTCCTGGCTCACCCTATTACTTTGAAGTTCAGCCACTGCTATCCAATTTTGGCGCGCCCTGTTCGGAACCACCCTGGGCAGCACTTACTGCGATTGATTTGGTGAAAAAAGAAATTCTCTGGGATGTACCGCTGGGCAGTATTAAAAACCTCGCGCCGATTCCCATCGATTGGCATCTGGGTACTCCCGGTGCCGGTGGTCCTTTAATGACGGCCGGTGGTTTGGTGTTTATTGGTTATTCACTGGATGACACCTTCCGCGCCTTCGACCTGAAGACCGGTGAAATTCTTTGGGAAACCGATTTACCCGCAGCGGGCACGTCAATCCCTGTCACCTATGAGGTGGGTGGTGAGCAATATGTGGTGATCCCTGCTGGCGGTCATACCATGTATGGTTCGACCATGGGTGATTCGGTGATGGCTTATAAGCTTAAAAAATAGTTACTTATAGTTGTTCCGGCGACTTGTCAGTTCGCTCTCTGAGGCTGGCCGCTGGCAAGCCATAATTTTTGGCAGCTGCAGAACTCGACCTTATTTTGCTACGCAAAAACGGGACTCGAACAGGCTTCGCTGAAGACCCCAAAAATTTTGGCTTGCAAAAGCGCGTCCTGAGTAGCCTCAGAGAGCAAACTGACAAGCAGCCTAACTCCGTGCAATCCAATCGGTTATAGTTTTTAAAAACCAGACGCCCACCTGATCTAAAGGAACTAGCCTCTATTGCCTTCGAATCCATCAGGGAATGCTTTGCCAATGCTTATAAGGCGATTCCCGATTCGAAGGCAAAAGAGGCTAGTTCCTGATTTGGAAGCGCAAAGCTCGTGGTTAAATCCAGCCTCAAATAACCAAACTTTTAAATAGCTAATTGTTATTCCACCCACGAAGGTTGGTTTTCATATCTTCAAGCTTAATCCGGTAAGCTTCCTTCAAGCGTTGCAATGCTTCAGGATAGCGAGCTGAAACATCATAGGACTCACCAGGGTCAGCACTTAAATCAAACAACCATTCCTTCTGACCGATGGAAGGCGCCACACTGACATCATCAGTACCATAGACAACCCCCTTGGCCGCACGATATTTAAAACGCTGATCACGTACCGCAAACAACTCTTCACCGGCGTAGTAATAAAGATAATCATGGGGTGAATCACCACCCTCGGTCAGTAACTTTAAAATACTTTCTCCGTCAATCAGGCGATCCTCCGGCAAAGGCAGATTTAACAACTCCAACACCGTTGGTACCAAATCGGTACCCATCGCGATGGCCGACTCAGTGGGTCTTGGTGCAATTTTCTCAGGCCAATGCGCAATAAACGGCACCCGCATACCGCCCTCAAAAGTATTACCCTTGCGGCCACGCTGATGTCCGGCATTGCCCAGATACCAAGGCCCGTTATCCGAACTGATTATAATCAGAGTGTTATCCAGTTTGCCTGATTGTTCGAGCACGGCAATCATCTCGCCAACACCCTGATCAATTTCCTCCAGTACATCACCGTAGAGACCACCGCTGGATTTTCCTAAACGCTCATCGCGAACCGCCAACGGATCGTGGGGAAAATTATGTGCAAAATACAGAAAGAAGGGCTGTTTAGAATCGGTCGCCACAATATCTAACACTTCCTGTGTGTAGCGTTCTGAAAGATAGCGCTGATCCACGGGAGCGGGTACTTCTACCGCAGTATTTCGATAGAGATTAAAAGGCTCCATATCATTACTGTAATGGGCCCCAAAAAAATAATCAAAACCCATATCATTGGGTAACGAGGGACTGCGGTCGCCGATATGCCACTTACCCACCATCGCCGTGCGATAGCCTGCGGCTTTCAAAATATTCGCCAAAGTAATTTCTTCTTCTGGCAAACGATTATTGACGTTAGGACTGGCGACTTTGCCGAACAATATGCCCTGCGCAGTCCCCGAGGGGAATACCACATGGGGCAAACCAGCTCTGGGCGCTAAGCGTCCCGTTAAAAACCCTGCTCGGGCTGGCGTACAAACCGGCGCCGGTGAATAAAAATTGGCAAAGCTTACACCATTTTTCGCAAGCCGATTAATATTGGGTGTGTTGATCACGTCGGGGTTGGCCACACCTGCACCAATATCGCCATAGCCCATATCATCATAAAGAATAAAAATAATATTAGGTTTGCTAATAGCGTCCGTTTTCAGGCTGGCAAGATTGGATAGATAGACTTCTTTTGAAGCAATCTTCTCAGCGTTATCTTGCTGCTCGTAACTAAGCACCCGATAGCCCGCAATCAGTACAATAATAAGGATTAGTAGCGCCAGCGTGTTCACTGCCGACAGTAAGGAAAAGCGCAGGTAGTTAAATAATTTCATCGAAACTCTCCTGACCTGTAATTATTATGCTGTGTCAGCGTGAAATGATAACGTTATCATTCTACGTAAATGCCTTCGCCTGTGCTATTCAGGATCATTACCTGTAGATTAAGAATTCAATGACCATAAAGAGTCAGACAATATCCCGCATCGCATTTCCTCGCTCCTTCAGGAAATCACGACACAGCATGGAAGGCTGGTATAGATTGATAAAGAGCTAGCTTTCGATACTCAGGCGTTTACAGGCAAGTTGTTTAACATCACTGGCTTTGACTTTTTCATTACCCGTCAGCGGATATTCCGCCTCGGTAAAGAACAACACCTCGCGCGGGATTTTGAAACTCGCCAGTTGTTCTTTCAAAAAGCTAATTAACTCCGCAGCATCCAGTGTGACGCCATCAACCGGCACAATACAGGACACTACCATTTCGCTTAATGTGTCGTGTGGAACGCCCACGGTCTGAGTGCGCTTAACACCGGGAAATTTCGCGATCAGCTCATCAATTTCTTGCGGTGACACATTGGCACCGCCGGTTTTAATAATATCGTTAAGACGACCTTCCCAGAACAGCCGCCCCTCTGTATCGACATAACCGCCATCACCGGTGCAGTAATAACCCTCGTCATCAAAAATGTCTTCAAGCGTTTTACCGATGTAACCAATCATCAGGCTTGGACCTTTGATACAGATTTCACCCCGCTCACCCAGAGGTACAATGTCACCGCTTTGCGGATCAACAATTTTGATCAGGTTGCCGGGCAAAGGAATACCGCAGCTACCCGCTGGCCGGTCTTCTTTAATCTTGGTTTCGGGGCCAGTCATCAGACTCATGGTCTCGGTGGTACCAAACAGCATCGGCACCTCCCAATCGGTATCGACCGTTGGATGCTCCTGCAATAACTCACCCCGAGTGATGTAGTGCAGCGTACTGAGATCGGCCTTGGCAAATTCTGGCGAGGATTGCATCCGCGCCCATTGATGGGGACGCCCATTCATAAAGGTCACTTTTTCAGCTTCAAGCAATTTGATCGCTGCATCGGCATCGAACAATGGCTGAAGCACAACTGCCCCGCCGGTGGAAAACGCTACCCCAAGAATACTGGTGACATTACCCGACCAGAAAAAACCGTTACCGGTCCAGGTGCGGGCGGATTCTTTAACATCCATCAACAGGGGCCAGCGCCACCACTGCAAAGCAAAACCGCGATGTGTATGCAGAATCCCTTTGGGTAAACTGGTAGTACCAGAGGAGAAAAACAGACCACCAATATCGGAGGATTTTATAGTATCGATTCTGGCTGCGACAACGGTTTCATCGACCTTATCTGCGTCAGTGATAAAGTCAATCCAGCTTTCAAATACCGGGTTGGTTTTAAACGCCGACGCTTCAAAGGCAGTAATGCCATCCAGTCGAACGAGCTTTTGCAAAAAGGGAAAGACCTTTGAGGAAAGGCTGCCAGCAGAAGCTGTTTTAAACTGTGACTCCAGATCCAGTAGTATTTCTGCAAAATCTTTTTTCAGTACTTTATCTTCAAACAGCAAAACCGAAATATCGGAGGCCTTAATCAGGTACTCCAACTCCGGTGGAGTCGAAAACGTGCTAAGCGCTACGGCCACACCTCCAGCCATGCTGATACCAAACAGGGACGATATAAATTCGGGGCGATTGGTCATCAGAATACCAACGCGGCTGTCTTTGGTGACACCCGAGACTATCAACGCCCTGGCAACCTGCATGGATTCATTCCAGAGATCCGTATACGTCCATCGCGTAATGCCATCGGGACCGTGCAGCACCAGTGCTTCACGGTCACTATTGCGTTCACAGACTTCACGCAAATAACCGGGAATGGTCAGCGAGCCCAGCCCCTCTTCTTCATCCAGCGGAGTGCCTCGAACCAGAGACAGGGATGGATCTTCAATAATTGCTCGGCTCATACCCATACTCTTAAACCCATATCAGAGCTGTTTAATTTTATTATCCTTTGAAATAACAAGGGGCCTCAGGCTGAAAGCCAATGCCTCAACAAATCGAGGCATTGGTTTTTCAGTCTCATAAAGCGAGTGGTCAGCCCTTTAATAGGGCAGCTGCACTTCCGCAGTACCCTTGAGTATGATTTCACCATCTTGCGTAGTCATTTTCACTTCGACTTTAACCACTGGACAACCAAAGGCTGACTTGTCGATTTTCTCAATCACTTCGCCATCGATGTAAGTGATATCACCCTCGAAAGCGGGATTGCGGAACTGAGTATTGGAGTGGAAGATAAAGCCATCATGACCAGCCCAATAGGCAATGTAATCCAGATGCCAGGCATTCATGGAGGCGCCGTAACCGTACATGCCACCCATGCCGACATTTTCAGCCTTCTCCAGATTAACGTGGCCGGAGGAAGGGCCAAAGTAAAGGCCATCACCCATGCGCGGATCGACCTTGCGCGCATCGTGATCGTAGGTCATATCTTCGGCGAATCCGGCATCCTCCGTGGCAGGATCGTATTTCCCTTCGGGTACATTCCAACGCCAGGTACCCCAGACATTCTGACGGAAGGCACGGTATTCAGTGACAAAGGTCACCACTGAATGGGGACCGATAACACGGCGTGGTAGTTTGTCGCCGACCTTCACATCACCATAGGCTGGAGAGATGCCCTCACGATTGGACATCAGCCAATCGAAGCGAATCTTGTGAATCTCGGCCAGCTCTTCTTTACTCCAGCGCTTAGGCGTTGCGCGTTCTTTCCCATGCACAGCACGCTTATTAGCCTCTTCACGCAGGTAGCGAATCGAGGTAGCACGTTCTCTGGCGACCAGCACACCATTCTGATTGCGGTGCTCTGTATCACCGCGCTGAAATACGGTGGGACCGGCAAAACCGGTCTCTTTTAAATCGTAGCCATCAAAGCGACGTTTTTGGAATAATTTGTCGCCGGGATAAATCGGCGCGCCGAAGAACCACCATTCTTCACCGCCAAAAATCAGGTGTGAACCGGGAATTTTACCCACTCCAGCGGGATGACAGCCGTGGCCATAGTCCATTGCGACGGCAAAGGATTGGGGAGCGATAATACCTCCAAACTTGGAGTTTTTAGCGAATTCTTCATCCCAGTGAATGGGGCTCGGATTATCCATCGCCATCGCCCAGCGACGAATATCGGTGGCATTGCATGGGTCCCACAGTTCGGCAAACACCACTTCCTGACCAGCCAGCCGGTCTAAATCGCTCAGGTCTATCTCTACCTTGTTTTCATTATCACTGGACATTCGAAAAACTCCTCAATTGAAAAACGCTTTAGCTGCAATATTAATCAGCTAAAAATGTATACGTTGGCTCTTTTTACGTCGAAAGCGAGTCACGCGTTTCTTATTCAAGCGATACAAAAAACGACACTGAAAAGTGCCGTTTAAAGCCTGCTCCACTAAGTGCCTGCGTTAGTCGCTCAGCACTTAGTTTTTCACAGAGGATGCATGTCCAGTATGCGGACGGTTAACAAATGCTTATTTGTTAACGTCTACTACCAGACGGCCGCGAATTTTGCCTGCCAGTAAATCGGAGGCGGCGGATACTGCATCCGCCAAGCCGATTTCATTGGCAATCGCATCCATCGCGGAGGCATCCAGATCCTTCGCCAGACGATCCCAGGCCGCCATGCGTGGACCTTTGGGTGCCATCACACTGTCTACACCCAGCAGCGCAACACCGCGCAAAATGAACGGCATAACCGTGGTGTTAAAATCCGGACCCTGAGCCAGACCACAGGCCGCAACCGCACCGCGATAGCGAGTTTGGGCACAGGCATTGGCCAGCGTAAAGCTACCGACCGAGTCAACTACACCCGCCCAGCGCTCTCTTTGCAGCGGTTTGCCCTTTTCGGCCAGCTCGGCGCGGTCAATAATCGCCGTCGCACCCAGGCCTTTCAAATAATCTTCTTCCGAAGCTTTACCGGTGGCGGCAACCACGTTAAAGCCAGCTTTGGCCAGTAGAGTCACCGCAAAACTGCCCACACCACCGGTCGCACCGGTGACCAGCACTTCACCCTGATCAGGGGTCACACCGTGGTTGACCAAGGTATCGACACACAAAGCCGCAGTGTAACCTGCGGTACCGATCGCCATGGCCTGACGAGCGGTAAACGCTTCGGGCAGATGTACCAGCCAATCACCGTTAAGACGTGCTTTCTGAGCCAGACCACCCCAGTGACCTTCACCGACACCCCAGCCGTTCAGGACAACCCGATCGCCTGCTTTGTAGTCGGCGTGGCTGCTTTCGCTCACAACACCGGCCAAATCAATACCGGGGACCATGGGAAATTTACGAACCACTGGCGAACTGCCGGTAATGGCCAGGCCATCCTTGTAGTTCAGTGTCGAGTACTCGACATCAATGGTCACGTCACCTTCGGGCAGTTGAGCTTCGTCGATTTGTTCAATGGCGACGGACTGACCCTCGTCTCCTTTGTTAATTACGATTCCTGAAAACATAAAAACCTTCTTGTCTATTCAATTTAATAGGGATGGGAATGCGGCGTTGGTAAACTATCACTCGAATGAAAGAACACGCATATAGCGTATCGTGTATAGCTCCGCTGCGGCCTTTAAATTAACAGACTTGATGCACAAATGCTAAATCACACTGTGACATCAAGTCTCCTCACTTTATGCGAGCGCATCTACAATCCGCGCACATTAAGCATTCTGTTGAAGCGTTGTCGGGCTTTTAACCAGCCAAAAACTGGTCGGCGACAAAGTCGGGGTAGCTATCCACCGAACCGCCTAAGTGCTCATTCAGCATCGCCCGCTTTAAAAACAGGTGACACTCATGCTCTGTCGCCATGCCGATACCGCCATGTAATTGTAAAGCTTCCTCAGCAACATTGGAAAAAGCATCACAGGCCAGGTGCTTACATTTACGAGCAGTCAGGGTAGCCGCTTCACTCGCCAGATCATCACCAATACGCGCCACGCCGTCGAGTAACAGCGCTTCAGCACCTGCCAGCAGGGTTTTCATATCGGCACAGCGGTGTTTCAGTGCTTGAAACAAAGCCAATGGTCGACTGAATTGCTGACGCGTGTTGAGATATTCAACGGTGCGCTCCAGCAGTGAGAGGCCACCGCCTAGTGCATCGCTGGCCAAGGCCAGGTCGCGGACATTTTTCAATCGCGCGATCAACTCTTCCGCTGCCTCGCCCGTCGCCAAGACCGTTTCCTGTTCAAGGTCGACATCGTTCAATTCAACATCAAACAGGCGACGGGTTATATCCCAGGTTTCACGAGCGGTTACGGTTACATTAGGCTGCTCTAAGGCAATCAGGGCAACACAGTCCTGCTCGTGGGTCCAGACCAGCAATTGCGAAGCGGTATCGGCCGATAACACGGCGGTTAAATCACCGGATAATTTACCCTGGGTAAGAGCAACGCCGGATTCTGCCAGTGAGGCTGTGGCACATTCACCACCGGCGATGGTGGCAATACGCTCAGCTTTGTCGCCCAGCTCGCTATGGCTCAGCGCCTCGACCGCCATCATTGCCGTGATAAAAGGTGCTTCTACCAACCCACGGCCCAGCTCCATGTGCAGGGCTGTGACTTCCTGAATACCCAACCCAAGGCCATCTACATCTTCCGGTACAGCTGTTAACAACCAACCCAACTCGACAATAATGGGCCATGTTGTGTCTTCTTTCGCGGGCAGGCTGGAACCGTCAACCACTTGCTTGGCGGAATCCCGCAACTCGTTTAAAAACTCACTCATGCGCTTTCCCCCAGCTTCCAGGTTTTCGGTTCTCTCGGCATGCCTAACATGCGTTCGGAAATAATATTCCGTTGAATCTCATTACTACCACCGGCGATGGACCAGTTATAGGAATTCATGAAGTCCAGCATCCAGTGGCCGGTTTCCTGCGTGGCGCCGCGCATAAAGACAGGGTCGAATTGGCCTTTCAGGCCACTGATACGACGACCCAGCTTGGTGAATTCGCGTAGGGCATTGGCGTAATAGAGTTTAACAAGGGAAGCATCACCAACACGCTCTTCACCGGAGATACGTTTTAACAGGTACTGATCGGCGATGGCACAGGCTGCATCAACACGGGTAATCACATGACCAAATTCCCGACGCAGTGCCGCATCATTAGCCCGGCCACTCTCTTCCAGCGCTTTACCCAGCATGGAGAGGGAATAACGCATTCGCTGGCTCAACTCCACCAACGTCAACCCACGCTCTGAAGCCAGAGTCGCCTGAGCGACCGCCCAGCCATTGCCCTCTTCGCCTATCAGGTCTTCAACCGGGACTTCTACATCGGTAAAGAAAATTTCCGAAAACTCATCATCGCCGGTGATCTGGTGGATGGGTTGTACGGAAATCCCTGGAGACTTCATATCCAGCAACAGATAAGTAACTCCAGCTTGTGGTGGTCCGGATTTATCGGTTCTGGTCAACAACAAACAGCGATCCGCGTATTGGGCCATGGTTGACCAGGTTTTCTGGCCATTGATGATGTACTTATCGCCCTTGCGCTCGGCGCGGGTTTTCAGCCCCGCCAGGTCCGAGCCGGCATTGGGTTCGGAGAAGCCCTGACACCAAATTTCGCCCTTTAGAATACCGGGCAGGTATTTGTCCTGCTGCTCTTTGGTGCCGCACTCCATCAGGGTACAGGCGGCGTGGTAGAGGGAGACAAAGTAGAGAATCAAACGGGGGGCATCGGCTTTGGCCACTTCTTCGTAAATCACCTTCTGCTCAGCCAGAGAGCGGCCACCGCCCGGCCAGCCTTCAGGCCAGTGTGGTGTGGCGTAACCAGCGGCAGACAGCTTGCCAAACCAGTCGCGCTGTAGGGCGACAAATTCCTCCTGCTCAACACCGGTCATGGCTTCGCGCCAACCGGTGGGGACGTTTTCTTGCAACCAGGCTCTTACCTCCTGGCGCAGTACCTCGGTATTATCGTTTGAACTCATTGATTAGCCTTTAATGTATCGGATGGGTTTAAGCTACATACGACCTAAACCGACAATTTTATCATTATTTGGCTAAATCTTGGTATTACAAATTGGCCAGAGGCTTAAACGCAAACTTCAATCCAGTCGTCAACAACGCGAAGTTCGTAGGTGGCGATGGGTTTTGTTGCCGGAAGATTTAAGGCTGCACCGGTCTCCAGATCAAACTGAGCACCGTGCAGCGGGCAAGTGATACGGCAATTGCGTACCCGGCCCACATGAAGAAATTTATCTTGATGGGAGCAGACGTTCGACACGGCATACATTTTGCCCTTGGTGTGACAAACCAACACCATGCTATCGCCTAATTTTTTTGCCTTCTTTGAACCCTCCGGGAGGTCTTCAACCGGGCAGAATCTCTGAAATTCTTTTGACAATGTGATTCACCTTCATGTTATAACTTTCCAGATCCGTACTATTAAAAATAGTAAATTTTAAGAATCCGCTTCAATAGTAAACTTATCACCACACTAACAGGTTGTTGAGACGAAAAGGTTTCCACCTCACGAGACCTGTTAGCGTTAAAAAATTTAAGGCCGAACTAAAACTTTCTCTCATCATAAGAGCAGTTTTAGTTCGGCCTTCTATGCCAGTACATTAACTCAAGAATGGATGACTTAGCTGTCAGCCATATACTTATCCACGGTTTGCTCAAAGTGACGCACGCGGATTTCCTGATAATTACCCAGTGTCAGACCGGGCTTGGCACTGGCTTCAATGCCTTCCTGTTCCAGCAACAGGTTTTCAGTATCCTGGTCCAGTATGGCGCCAAAGCCGGGATCCATACCCTCCGCCTCAGTAAAGGATTGATGCTCTTCCAGATGGACCGGGCTGGCTGGTTCAGGACGTTCACCCGTCTGCGGCACCGGACGCAGGAAAAACACCTCATACAGGGACTTGCGATGATCACCGGCAACCGGACGGAAGCGGTACACCATTGGCAAGGAGATACCGGGGAATACAAAGGTATTCGGGAACAGGGTGTAAGAGAAACAATCCAGCATTTCAGAATCTGATACCTTGCTCAGATCTGCACCGGAGGCTTGCTCAAACATAGTCCGCATCATATCCGCCATCCGCTGACGGGCGGTTTCACCCTCTTTCAACTCTCGATTGGCACCACCCAGAAAGGAACTATCCCCTACCGTAAACTGATCCAGAACATCCTGCTCAGTGTGACGGCCTTTCAGATGCGGACTGAGTACACCTAGCGGAGAAATAAAGCGGTTGGCATGCTCCCCGTAAACATCGTACTGAGAATTGGCATCGGCATTCGAGACAGCTACCTGTGGATGCGTCTCGATGACATGATAGGCCTCCATAAAGGCTTCAATGTTGAGTTTCCAGTTAGCCGGAATCACTTTGGTCACATGGCAGTGAATATAACGATTTTCCATACCCCAGGCATTGAAGTGCGCCATCATCTCCGGGCCAAAATACTCCGCCAGTGACGGCGCATCGTGATCCATATTGATAAACACAAAACCACCTAACAGCTCAACTCTGGCTTCAGGCAGGGCAAACTTTTCCTGTTCGACATGGGGAAAATCCCAATCGCAGGTGACGCTTTTCAGTGAGCCATCAATCTTCCAGGACCAGCCGTGAAAAACGCACTTAAACTCAGTGGCAAAGCCTTCAGTGCCGGAGGCGCGCAGCTTGGTGCCACGGTGTAAACAGGCGTTGTAATAAGCCTTAACCTGACCATCCGCAACGCGCGTAATGATAAAAGAGTAACGGCCCAGATCGTAAACATAGTAGTCGCCCTTCTCAGGAATATGCTCCTCCCGGCAGGCAAACTGCCAGGTTTTGGTCCACAGCTTTTCATACTCCCCTTTAGCAAACTCAGGGTCAATATAGCGCTGGGTATCGATATCTTCGCTACCCAGGTACTGATAGGATTCGGAGCGAACCCAGTCTGGCGCTGCCACCTTATCTCTGGCGATAATGTCCTGGGTGCTTTCATCAGGACAGCGATCGCGTCCCTCACCCAAACTTTGTGTATTGTTTAACACTTGCCCGCTCATACGACTCCTCCAAACACCTGATCTAAATCAGTGCGTTGATTACGCGATAGTGTGATCACAACAGTAATTATGCAACCGATATCACACAACTGTTCTGCGTAACATTAACATTATAATTGAACGGTGATTATGCCATTCGCCCCCAGAAGCCAAAATGACTGAAAGCGCATACCAACTTGCCTATTTCCGTTGACCTCTTTATAAGGCCAAGCCTCCCCCGTTAAACTAGCCCAGATAGTATAGCCATAGTGCACAGCCGGGAGGAAAATCAAATGATAAGAGGCATTCACCACGTTGGAGTTCACGTCCAGGATATGGACCGTATGATCAAATTTTATGGCGACGCTTTTGGCTTTGAGCTGGTCGGCGAGCCATTCAGCTGGAGCAATGACGAGTTTATCGACAAGATTGTCGATGTGCCCGGATCGGCCGCAAAGGGCTGTATGCTGCGGGCTGGCACCTGTTATATGGAACTGTTTGAATACAGCGCGCCTGCGCCAAACTCAACAGAACCCAAGCAGCCCTATGACAAGGGCTATACCCATATGTGTATCGATGTCACCAACATCGAAGAAGAGTACACACGGCTCAAAGGCCTCGGTATGACCTTTAGCCAACCGGCGCCTATTAACGTCGGCCATGTGAAGTCTATTTACGGCAAAGACCCCGAAGGTCATGTGATTGAAATTCAGGAAACGGTCGATTGCGATTTCCCTCTGGATCAATTATCTCCCCTCTCAAAATAGCCACGCTGCGACCGTAAAAAGTGTAAGTTAAAGCACAGCTATTGGGACGACTAGCGGTGACCATGAGCCAGCTCTGCAGTGGATCATGGTCACCACTATCAGCACAGACGATATTAGCGAATGACGAAAACCACGATTACCCTTGACGATAAATACACCCAGCACGAAGGGCGTGTATTTATGACCTCCAATCAGGCCCTGGTGCGATTGCCACTGGATCAGGCGCGGCGAGATCGTGCCGATGGCTTAGCGACCGCCGGTTTTATCTCCGGCTATCGCGGTTCCCCGCTGGGTGTCTACGACTCCGCTTTATGGGGTGCCCAAAAGCTACTGGACGAACACAACATCGTGTTTAAACCGGGCCTTAACGAGGAGCTGGCGATCAGCTCCATTCGCGGCACGCAGGAACTGGCGTGGTTTGGTGATTCCAAATTCGAGGGGGTCTATGGCCTTTGGTACGGCAAGGGTATCGGTGTTGATCGCGCCTGCGAATCCATGAAGCTGGGTAATTTCGAGGGTGCTTCGGCCAAGGGTGGTTTTCTGATTGTGGCCGGTGATGACCACGGCGGTAAATCCTCCGACAGTGCGCACCAGTCCGAACACACCCTGATGGCGGCGATGATCCCCATCCTGTACCCATCCACAATTAGTGAAATCATCGAGTTTGGCCTGTTTGGCTGGCAGATGTCGCGTTTTAGTGGCTGCTATGTCGGCCTAAAAACGATTACCGATACACTGGATTTATCGGGCTGCATAGAATTACCCGATCCATTCAGGGCATACTCGACTCCCTCTGATATTACGATCCCACCCGAAGGCCTGAATCTGCGGGAAAACCTGCCGCCACTGGTGGAGGAGGAATGGCTGGTCAACTACCGACTGCCAGCGGCGACGGCTTTTGCCCGGGCCAATAGTTTCGGGAATACGGGCATCGACAAGGTCGTGATAGACGGGGATATGCGCACGCTTTCCATCGTCACGGCAGGCAAGGCCTACCTGGACGTACGTCAGGCGATGGCCGATTTAGGGCTGGATGAAACCAGCTGTCAGCGGCTGGGTATTCGTCTTTATAAGCCTGGCCTGATCTGGCCAATGGATAAGCAGGGCCTCACCGACTTTGCCGCAGGCAGCCAGGCTGTATTGGTGGTGGAGGAAAAACGCCCGGTAATGGAAGACCAGATCGCCCATCAGCTGTATGCCCTGGCCGCGGATAAACGCCCGGCACTGGCGGGCAAGCAGGATTTGCAAGGTCAATCACTGCTGTCGTCCATCGGCGAATTAACCGTCGGCAAGGCACGCCACGCCATCAAACGCCTGCTTGATCAACTGGGTATTGTCGATGAAGGGGTCAATGCCAAATTTGCCGAGTTCGAGCAGATTGAAGGCCATGCCAGTACCGTGGGTAGTGGTCGCGTGCGACCGGCCTATTTCTGCTCCGGCTGCCCGCACAATACCAGCACCAATATCCCGGAAGGCTCCAAGGCCATGGGCGGCATTGGCTGTCACGGTCTCGCTGCGGTAGTGATGGACCGCGATACCATGCAGTTTCTACCGATGGGCCACGAAGGTACCGGCTGGGCCGGGGTCAGCAACTTCGTAGAACGGCCGCATATGTTCCAGAATATGGGCGATGGCACCTATTCCCATTCGGGCGTACTGGCGATTCGCGCCTCCGTCGCCGCCAAGGCTAATATTACCTATAAGGTTCTTTATAACGACGCGGTAGCAATGACGGGTGGCCAACCCGTCGAGCAACATATTTCCCCCATCGATATGGTGAACCAGTTACTCTCCGAAGGTGTGCGCCAGGTGCGCTTAGTGTCGGATAATCCACAACAATACCGCTCTCAGACTTTACCCCATGATTGTTACCTGCATCATCGCGATGAACTGGATGAGGTACAACGCGAGCTGCGCAAAATCGAGGGGGTTACCGGTATTGTCTACGAACAGACCTGCGCCACGGAGAAACGCCGACGTCGCAAGCGCGGCCTGATGGATGACCCGGACAAACGCCTGTTTATCAACCCGGAAGTCTGCGAAGGCTGTAGCGATTGCTCCGTGCAATCCAACTGTATCAGCATCCAGCCACTGGAAACCGAATTTGGCCGCAAGCGCAAAATCGATCAGTCCACCTGCAATAAAGACTACAGCTGTGTGAAGGGTTTCTGCCCTTCCTTCGTCACCGTGACGGGAGGAAAGATAGCGGTCAGTTCCAGCGGCGACCCCGAGCGACTGGATCACTTAATCGCCCAGCTACCGACGGCCCCAATCGCGACAATGGATGAATCGGGCTATAACATTATGGTGTCCGGTATTGGCGGCACCGGCGTGCTGACCATCGGTGCGCTATTAGGCATGGCTGCTCATCTGGAAGGCAAGGGTGCCACTATTCTCGATATGACAGGTATGGCGCAGAAAGGCGGCTCCGTCACCAGCCACATTCGTATTGGCCCTGACCCCAAAGGCATCTATACATCGCGCTTGAGTGAAGGCATGACCGACTTGCTGATGGCCTGCGATATGATATCGGGCTCTGGCGAACCCGTATTGAAAAGCGTTAAACCCGGTCATACCGCCGCGATTATGAATAACGATGTCGCACCTACCGGCGAATTCCAGACCAATAAATTTCTGGATCTCGGTGAAGCTCGTCTGCGCGCGGCGATTGTCGACGCCATCGACGGTGGCCCCGCTTTTGATATTCACGCCAGCCAGCTGGCTACAGATCTCACCGGAGACAGCATCGGCACCAATATGCTGATGCTGGGTTATGCCGCACAACAAGGCCTGCTGCCACTATCCATTGGATCGATTCAGGAAGCTATTCGTCTCAACGGCACCTTTGTGAAGGGCAACCTGCGTACCTTTGCACTGGGAAGATTGGCCGCACACGACCCTGAAGCCTTGGCGAAAGAGCTTGATGACACGCCCGAGATGCCCGCACTGGATACCGTCGATGAGGTGCTGGCCAGCCGCACCCAGCTGCTGACACGCTACCAGGATGAGAGCTATGCCAATCGCTACAGGGATTTTGTCGCTAGCATCCGCAGCAAAGTCAAAACCCTGCAGTTGGAAAACGGCGAAGAGTTCGTTCGTCAGGTCGCACTGACCTTGGCACGACTGATGGCCTACAAGGACGAATACGAAGTCGCCAGGCTCTACACCGACCCTAAATTTATGGAGCGCATGAAAGCGCAGTTTGACGGTGATTTTACAATACGTTTCAATCTGGCATCCGACCTGCTCTTTCCCGGCAAAGACGCCTCCGGCAATACTAAAAAACGCGAAGTGGGACCGTGGATGTTGAGCGCCTTTAAACTGCTCAAGCACTTTAAATTTCTGCGCGGCACCCCCTTTGACCCGATTGGCTATTTGCCCGAGCGGCGTATGGAAAGGCGGCTGATTGTCGAATACTGCAAGCTGATTGAAGGTATTGTTGACCGCTTGAGTTCGCAGAATATTGATGCCGGCATCCAAATCGCGGCCGCCGCATGGGATATTGGTGGCTACGGCCACGTCAAGGAAGCCTCGGTGGAACGCTATACGCATCGCTTAGCATCACTCCTGAGCGAATTTGACAACCCGGCCCCCCAAAAACCGGCCAACAACCCACAAGAGGAGCCGCAACTGATCGTAAAACAGGGCTAATTCCGCCTACCCATGTCGTTTTAAGCTGGTTTTAGGTGGGCTCTGGCATGAATAATGCGCTGATTTTACTTTGATTCACTGAAATCCGGGAAAATGTTGAGATTTTAGTGTTAAATAGCGCCTTCATTTTTTTCAAACGATCAATTTTCTTGGATAATCGGTCCGGCCTAAGGGCTACCATCACTCCAAGCGGAATATTAAGGTATAAAACTATGTCATCATCAGATCCAGTAGTTATTGCCTCCTATGCCCGTACACCAATGGGCGGAATGCTAGGCGATCTCTCCTCAGTTAAATCATCAGATTTAGGCGCAACAGCCGTTAAAGCAGCACTGGAACGTGCCGGCGTTAAAGGTGACGACGTAAATCGTATTTATATGGGCTGTGTACTACCAGCCGGTCTGGGCCAGGCCCCTGCGCGTCAGGCTGCACTGGGAGCAGGCCTACCCAAATCCGTCGACGCTACCACCATCAACAAAATGTGTGGATCCGGTATGCAGGCTGCCATTATGGCCTTTGACGCACTCGCCGCTGGCAGTGCCGACGTAGTAGTCGCCGGCGGTATGGAATCCATGTCCAACGCGCCGTACCTGCTCGCCAAGCACCGCAGCGGTGCGCGTTTTGGTCACGATGTGGTTAAAGACTCCATGGCCCTCGACGGCCTGGAAGATGCCTACGAAGAAGGCACCTCAATGGGTGTATTGGCCGAGCGCAATGCCAGCACCTACGGCTTTACCCGTGAAGAACAAGATGCCTACGCCATTGAAAGTCTGGCTCGCGCCAATGCTGCCATTGCCAGTGGTGCCTTTGAAGGTGAAATTACACCCGTAGAAATTCAAACCCGCAAAGGCCCCGTTACTGTCTCCATTGACGAGCAACCTGGCAAAGCCAGACCAGAAAAAATCCCCAGCCTGAAACCTGCCTTTGTCAAAGACGGTACCATTACGCCAGCTAACTCATCCTCTATTTCGGACGGTGCTGCGGCCATGGTGATGACGCGTCAGAGCGTGGCGGAAAAACTGGGCCTGAATATCTGCGCCAGGGTACTGGCAACGGCTTCTCACTCCCATGAGCCGGGCCTGTTCCCTACAGCGCCTGTGCCCGCCATGCAAAAAGTGATGGATAAAGCCGGCTGGACCCGTGACGATGTTGATCTGTTTGAAGTCAACGAAGCCTTTGCCGTGGTGGCCATGATTGCCATGCGTGATCTGGAACTGTCCCATGAGAAGGTCAATGTAAACGGTGGTGCCTGTGCTCTGGGTCACCCGATTGGTGCCTCCGGTGCACGGATTATGGCAACCCTGTTGGGCGCGCTGAAAACCCGTGGGCTCAAGCGCGGTGTCGCGGGTATCTGTATCGGTGGTGGTGAAGCCACTGCAGTAGCCGTTGAATTAGTGTAAGTAACAAGATTTTGTGTAAACAAGTAGAGAGGTTTTAGGTAAAGATGGATATTAATGGTATTGCAGCAATTGTAACCGGTGGCGCCTCAGGGCTTGGCGCTGCTACAGCAGAAATGCTGGCCGGCCAGGGCGCCAAAGTGACTTTGTTCGACATGAATGAAGAAGGCGGAAAAGCCCATGCTGAAAAAATCGGTGGCCAATTCATTAGAGTTGACGTGACTAACGAAGATAATGTTTCCGCCGCTGTTGCCGAAGCAGAAACCGCTCACGGTATCGCCCAGATCCTGGTGTGCTGTGCCGGTATTGCCACTGGCGCTAAAACCGTCGGTAAAGAATTTGCTCCTCATCCGATGGCGCAATTCCGCAAGACCATTGAGATCAACCTGATTGGTACCTACACCGTAATTACCCATTTTGCTGCCCGCTGTGCCCAAGCTGATCCTCAGGGTGAAGAGCGCGGTATCATCATCAATACTGCCAGTGTCGCCGCCTTTGAAGGCCAGGTTGGCCAGGCTGCCTACTCTGCATCCAAAGGTGGTGTTGCCGGTATGACCCTGCCCATCGCCCGTGACCTCGCTGGCTACGGCATTCGCGTGATGACGATCGCCCCCGGTATTTTCTATACCCCGATGATGGAAGGCCTGCCCCAAAACGTGCAGGACTCTCTGGGTCAACAGGTTCCTTTCCCCAGCCGTCTAGGTAAGCCTCAGGAGTATGCACAGCTGGCGCAAAGTATTATCAGCAACCCCATGCTGAACGGCGAAACCATCCGTCTGGATGGCGCGATCCGGATGCCGCCGCGCTAATCTCGACGCTCAACATTTTTAAGATCAGTTAAAACGGAAAACCTATGACAATTAAAACGCGTATTACAGAAATGCTGGGTATCGAGTACCCCATCGTACAAGGCGGCATGATGTGGGTTGGTCGTGCGGAATTGGCAGCTGCTGTTTCCAATGCCGGTGGCCTTGGCATCCTGACGGCTTTGACCCAGCCTACCCCGGATGATCTTCGCAAAGAGATCGAACGCTGTCGCTCAATGACCGACAAGCCCTTTGGCGTCAACCTGACTATCCTGCCTTCGGTTAACCCACCACCTTATGCCGAATATCGCAAAGCGATTATCGAAATGGGAATTAAAATCGTGGAAACGGCTGGACATAACCCCGGCGAGCACGTTGAAGACTTTAAAAATAACGGCATCACTGTGTTGCACAAATGTACTGCCGTTCGTCACGCACTGTCAGCAGAAAGAATGGGCGTCGACGTTATCTCTATCGACGGTTTTGAGTGTGCGGGTCACCCCGGTGAAGACGATATCCCCGGACTGATTTTGATTCCGGCTGCTGCCGACAAGGTTAAAATCCCTATGCTGGCCTCCGGTGGTATCGGTGATGGTCGCGGTCTGGCCGCCGCCTTAGCGCTGGGTGCAGAGGGTATCAATATGGGCACGCGTTTTTGTGCGACTAAGGAAGCGCCTATCCATGACAACGTAAAACAGTTCCTGGTTGATAATGACGAGCGCTGTACCAATCTGATATTCCGTTCTTTGAGAAACACCGGCCGTGTGACCAAGAACAGCATCTCAGACAAGGTCGTCGATATTCTGAAAAACCCGGAAGCCGAGTTTGGTGATGTCTCACATCTGGTTAAAGGTGCCGATGGACGTGTTGCCCTGGAGACTGGAAACCTCGATGCCGGTTTGATCTGGGCCGGTCAGGTTCAGGGCTTGATTCACGACATTCCTTCCTGTGATGAGCTGGTTAAGCGTATAGCGCACGATGCCGAGCAGATTATCAAAAGCCGTCTGGCTGGTTTTGTCGGCTAAGTCTCCGTGTTTCCCCCTTCGCTTTATTCCCTTCAAGTCAGGGAATAGGCGAAGGGGTTTTAACTCCCTTCTTTTTGTAATACCTTCAGCTTCATCTTTAAAATATGCCATTCAAAGCAATACCTTCGAATGGCATATTGTTCGGCGCAGCTTTAATAAACCTCTTAAATACACCTCTTAATTAAAAGTTCGAAACAGTCAATAAAGGGAAGGATTTATGCAACAGCGCAATGTCGGAAAATCAGGTCTTCGCGTCTCAGAAATCGGCCTCGGATGCAACAACCTCGGCCATGTTCTCGATGAGAAAAGCTCAACAGCCATCGTCCATAAAGCACTGGATCTCGGCGTCACGCTATTTGATACCGCACCGGTTTATGGTGCCGAATGGGGTGCCTCGGAAAAGGTTTTGGGCTCAGCGCTGGGCTCGCGTCGCAAGGACTCGGTGATCGTCACTAAATTCGGTATGCAACCTACTTACACCACTAACACCTCAAGAAGCTCTATGCTCAATGAGGTAGAAGCCAGCTTGCAACGCCTCGACACGGATTATATCGACTTATTAATGTTGCACTGGCCGGACTGGTCTACGCCGGTCGAAGAAACCCTCAGAACGCTGGATGATCTCATCCGGGATGGCAAGGTCCGTTATATTGGCTGTTGTAATCTGCCAGCCTGGCGCGTGGTAGAAGCCCAGTGGCTATCGAAGTCTCATGCTCTGCATCAATATATCGTCACGCAGGATGAGTATTCGCTGGCTAATCGCAAGCTGGAACATGATTTAATGCCTGCGCTTGAGGAGTACCAACTTAGCCTGATGCCCTATTCGCCACTGGCTAACGGCTTGTTAACTGGTAAATTCTCCAAAGGTGCTGAAGTACCTGCAGATAGCCGGCTGGGGCGCAACCAGTGGAATACCGGCGATCGCTTTCTGACTGAGGAGAAACTGGCGCTGGCAGACCAGCTACAACAATTTGCCGCTGATCGTGGCCACAGCTTATTGGAGCTGTCAGTATCCTGGTTATTGTCCAAACCGATGGTATGCAGTGTGATTGCTGGTGCGACCAAGCTGGAGCAGGTTGAGAGCAATGCGGCTGCCGGTAGCTGGCAGTTAAGTCCCGAAGAGCTTTCGGAGATTGATGCTATTTGTGGGAAGTTTTAAGTAGCACCATAAGCTCGCAGTTAAATCCAACAACTAATTAACACTTTATAAGCTTATTTTTTTGTTTTGGAGTTATCTACAAGTTGTGGGCACGACAATCAGGAGATAGCCTGCACCCCTTCGAATCGGGAATTGCCAATGAGCCTAAGGCGGCGGCTGCAGAACTCACCTTTATTTCGCCTTGCGAATTAAAGGCTCAGACAGGCTTGAGCCTGCCCCGCGACCGTAGGGAGTGTTTTGGGTACGCCGATAACCCCGCCTTAGGCTCATTAGCAAAGCATTCCCCGATTGATTCGAAGGGGTGCAGGCTATCTCCTTTACATCGAGTGGGCGCAATTATTTATAGACCTTTAAATCTACAAAATATTATTGGTTGGCACAGTGTTAGGCTTAACGCCCATTGTCCCTCTGAGGCTAATCAGGGCGCGTTTTGGTAAGTAATGCTTTTTGGGGGGTTCAGCGTACCCAAAGCACTCCCTACGGTCGCGGGGCAGGCTCAAGCCTGTCCGAGTCCCAAAAATTGCATGCAATTTTGTCGACCTTTAGGTCGCCCGTAGGGTGGAAATGCGCCTTAGTGCAATTCCAACAATTTTGCGAAGCAAAATAAGGTCGAGTTCTGCAGCTGCCAAAAATCATTGCTTGCCTGCGACCAGCCACAGAGGGACAATGGGCGTTAAGCTGGGAGCAACAATCAAAACTTTGGGACAACAACGTCCTTAATGTTATCGTTTCAACCACCCAGGTAAATCTCCCTGACACCCCCACAAATGCCACACCCAGTAAACCTCCAACTACCACATCTCCCCATAACTGAAATCCTGGATGAGTTGGCCCAGCAATTATCACAACAGCATCAAGTGGTACTGGAAGCACCGCCCGGCGCAGGTAAAACCACACTGGTTCCACTCTCATTGCTAGGTCAGCCATGGCTGAATAAAAAAATCCTTATGCTGGAACCCAGACGGATGGCCGCCCGCTCTGCCGCTCAACGCATGGCGTCCTTGATAGGTGAAGACGTCGGACAAACCGTCGGTTATCGCATACGACAGGAAAGCCGCGTCAGTAAAAACACCCGGATCGAAGTCATCACAGAAGGCATTCTGACGCGCATGTTATTGCAGGATCCTTCACTGGAGAAAATTAGCCTGCTGATTTTTGATGAATTCCACGAACGCAGTCTGGACGCCGACACCGGGCTGGCACTGGCTTTACAAGCACGGGAATTATTTCGCGATGATAACGATCCGCTAAAAATCTTAGTGATGTCGGCAACCCTCGACACCCAAGGCATATCAAATCTGTTAGAGAATGCACCGATACTTCGCAGCGCAGGGAAGATGTATCCCGTTGAGATACGTTACTGTCCGCAGCAACAAGCTGGCAAACAAATAGTCGATACGATGGTGACAACCCTGCTTCAAGTGTTGACCGATCATGATGAAAGTATCCTCGCTTTTCTTCCTGGACAGGGTGAAATTCACCGTGTTATGGCGCAGCTTAATAACACCCTCAATAGCTCGGAACTGAGTCGCACCCAGATACTGCCACTCTACGGTGCCCTCAGTATCAGCGAACAACAAAAAGCCATTGAGCCCCTCGCCTGTTCTCGCAAGCAACGCAAACTAGTACTGGCGACCGATATTGCAGAAACCAGCTTAACCATTGAGGGCATCACCGTCGTGGTGGATAGCGGTCTGTGTCGCGAACCACGTTTCGATCCCACCACGGGAATGACGCGCCTGCAAACCCGTCGCATCAGTCGCGACTCCAGCATTCAACGCATGGGACGAGCCGGGCGTTTAAGCAATGGCTACTGCTATCGCCTGTGGAACGAAGAACAACAGGAGCGACTCAGTCCACAGCGCACAGCCGAGATCCAACAGGCCGATCTTGCACCGTTAGTGCTACAACTGTTGTCCTGGGGTGCCAGTGATATTCACGAATTGCAATGGTTGGATTCACCACCCGCTGGTGCGATCAGTCAGTCGCTGGATTTACTCAAACAACTGGGGGCAATTACTCGATCCAATGAGGCACCCTCCCTTGAGTCAAATAAACTCAACAACTGGCAACTGAGCCCCCATGGTGAGTATATGGCCGGCATGCCGACTCATCCCCGCTTAGCCCATATGTTACTCAATAGCTTAAGTTATGGCATCGAATCCAAAGCCACAGCTCTGGCAGCACTATTATCCGATCGCAGCCCTTTGGCTCAGGAGCATGGCGCCGATATTGAAGCACAGCTTTCTGTAGTGCTGGGTGAAACCCGCTGCCACAGCCGACACAAACCCTGGTTGAATCGCTGCCAACGACAGGCCAGGCAATTCACCGCTTTGTTAAAACCATATAAATCAAAAGCACCACCCCAAACCTTTCCGCTTGAAGAAGAAACCGGCCGTCTGGCTTATCTGTTAGCCTGCGCTTACCCGGATCGAATTGCCCGTAAAAAAAGCCAGCAAGACAAACTCTATCAACTCAGCAACGGTCGCAGTGCAATATTGGAAGGCTCGCAATTTCATAACACGGAGTATCTGGCAGTAGCCGAGTTGGGCGGCCATATTGGCCATACAGGAAAAAGCCAACACGATAGAATTTATACCGCATGCCCCCTAGCACCTCTGCTTTTTCAATCAGTACTGAGACCATTGGTAGAAGTACAAAGCACTATGAACTGGGACGAGAGCAGCAATCGCTTTGTTGCGGAGCAGCAATGGCGCGTAGGTAAATTGACTATTGAGCGCAAGCCTTTAACAACCATTGACCCTGAGCAAAAAAAGCAGGCATTGACCACCCTATTGCATAAACGCAGCCTTGAATTACTGCCCTGGACACCGGGTATTCGACAGTGGCAGGCACGGGTTAACTTGATACATAAGCTCTTTCAAAACGCAGAGGAATCATGGCCAGATTTATCCGACAGCACGCTGCTGGCCACTATGGAACAGTGGCTCTCTCCTTATCTGGATAACATCAATAAACTCAGTGACTTTAAACAACTGGATTTACAGCAGATACTGAAGAACCTATTGCCATGGCCCTTACCTCAACAACTGGAGGAGTTGGCGCCAACTCATATTGCAGTCCCCTCCGGTTCCCGCATCGCCATTGATTACCTGCAATATCCACCGGTGTTGAACGTTAAGTTACAGGAAATGTTTGGCTGCCAAGCCACACCCACTATTGCCCGAGGTAAAGTTCCGCTCATGCTGCACCTGTTATCACCCGCGCAGCGACCCTTACAGATCACTCAGGATTTAGTCGCCTTCTGGCAGAACAGTTATCAGGAGGTTAAAAAGGAAATGAAAGGTCGCTACCCAAAGCATCCATGGCCGGATGATCCAATGACGGCTACAGCGACAAGACTGACCAAGAAGCGGCTGGCGGAGAGAAATGCTTAGTTGACACTGCTACCAGACATGAATTAGGTATTCGCTATTGAGACACGCCGTACCCAAAGCACTCCCTGCGGTCGCGGGGCAGGCTCTGCTGGCGTCGAGTCCCCAAGGATGGGTTTAGAGCCTGCCCCATGACCGCAGGGAATGCTTTGGGTACCCTTGCTGGCGACGGTCTCAACAGCAAACACCAAATTCACGTCAATATGCTAAGTGCCAGCTGCAATAATTTTTTACACTCTATGAGGCTAACCGGTTACCACTATAAATCCGAACATTCCTAAACTCTGCCGATTCATCCAGATCCGGCACCGTATTACCCTGCCGATTATCAATTAATTGATAAGGCGGATAATCAAAATTTTTAACGCGCGAGTCTGCCAGCAATACCCCATCCGCTTGCTCTAAAAAACGTGTTAGCCAGGGAAGATTAGCACGGTCATAAAGCACATCGGCAACAATCAGCAGATCAACCGCCCCTTCTATCGCCGTAAAGTCATCGCTTAACAGCAGCTCAACGCCATTAAGCTCAGCATTGGCCGCCGTGGCCTGTAGTGCCATCTTATCAATATCACAGGCAACCACTTCGCCAGCACCGGCCATAGCGGCTGCAATCGCCACCACACCAGAGCCACAACCAAAATCCACCACCCGCTTTCCGCGAACACACTCCGGGTTTTCAAAAATATATTCCGCAAGTACCAAGCCCGATGCCCAACAAAAAGCCCAGTAGAAAGGCTCATCCATCAACTGCAGCATTTGCTCCTGTGAGAGGTCATGCTGCGGGAAATTCTGATTCAGTAGATACAGCTGTAGTGCATAGGCAGGAGAATTCGTATCCGGCGTTAAGCGCTGCGCCTCAATTCTGGCAACTGGTAGGATTGTTTGTACAAAAGTCGAGAGGGCTTGATGCATACAATATTCATCAGCCCGAACCGTTGGCAGGGCAAAGGCTCGGGCTATTAATGGTGCTAAAATGTAACCGTAACTACAACTACAGCTGAACCTGATTCACCTGCGAAATTGACGTCGAATATTTATAAAATTTTCGCATCCACTTCTCGGTCATACAGGCGTAGCCACCCCTGCCCCAGCCCTCACCCCAGCTGTTAGACATGACTACACAGTACTTACCCTCAGTGGCCCAATAATTATCGGGTAGAAGCACATAGCCAATTAAGGCGACCGCGTGTCCACCGGTATGGGGGCCAGTCCCCTGACCGGTTTTTGGATCGATCAGGCTAACCAGTCCCCTGGAATTAAAAAAACTGTTGGGAAGCTTGAAGGAAGCTGCGACCGGACGATTGGCATTTAACTCAGTGATGATATTCTCAAAGGGAATGCGCTCTGAGAATTGCTCTACGCGATAGCGCCTGTCACCGGAATTTACATCACAATAATTTTGCAGCGGCGAGTAAGTGACATTGTCCTTAATGACCGGACGATACTGGCAGTATTGCTCAGGCATCAGAGAGGCATCTCGATGATCAATCGTCTTATTCACTCTAAAACCAAGGTCATAGAGAGAACCGTCATTTTTAACATTACCCTTCTCATCGAACTCTGGACGGCAGGGTTTTTCAATGCAATCCACACGCGCCAGGTAAAAGAACTGCTGCTCGGAAAGATCAATCGTATCCACCTCCTTGTTGACTTCACGTTGTCCAATCAAGGTTTCAATGGTTTTGATTCCGGCAAAGGCAGCACATGTTCCTCTGGCTGCCTGATCCTGCATACTCTGGGAAAAAGCATAGGGAATAATGTGATAATCACCAGGTTTAGTCGGCCGGGTGGAACGATCCGTACTGGCCAGATCCCGAGTTGCAGGCCCCTGATCGTTGTCAAACTTGTCGAAGTCGTAGGTCGCCTGAATATACTGTTCTTTCTGCTCCTGATAGCGTTTCTCCGCTAAGCCCCAGCGTTCCAGTGTTTCTTCGTATTCCTTATTCCAGGCTTTTACGGTGTCTTCATATTCCTCATCAAAGCCTTTAACAATGTCTTCAAAGCCCACATCCTCATCGAAGAAATCATCGTCGTCATCAAAAAAACCCGTGCTATTTTTGGGTGTCGGTGCAGGTCCTGGCTCCGGTTGTGGTGATGGCTGAGGCTTAGGACTGGGGTTCGGGCCAGGCTTGGGAACAGGTGGGTCTACGGGTTTCGGCTCTGGAGGAATGATACTTTTCTTTTTATTCTCGGGAAAGGTCATCCCCATTTCTTTATAGAGTTCCACCATCACGATCTCACCCTTTCGAGTCAGGGCATCCTCTGGCACTGTCGTTAGGGGTGTATATTGCCTGGCGACAGTCTCTGCCGAAACAGACTGCACAATACCCGCAAGCAACCCTAACAGTAACACTGAGCCGAGAGATCGCGAATTACAATAAAAACTGTAAATAGAGCGCAAGCGACGAACAATTAAACGAAACGAAAGCGACTTGGTCATTGCTAAATCCTTTTTAAATCCTTATGGCATCGAGTCTTGTACTGCTGGGCTTGTTATACAGAGTTTGCCCACAACACTCTTTCTTGCGTTGCTCACCGCCAACCCAGAGTGTTTGCTTTAGAGCCAGAAATTGCTGACTATACGCGCTGGCAAACTAATTCTGACTACCACTTATTTAAAATGGTATTTTTGCCCAAAATCCGACTATTATTGCGGATTGGAGGCATTGATCAGGCGGTACTATTGTACTACCATAAGTTTCACTTGCAAGCCTTGAAATTCTGGATCAAGCAAAGCAAGTTGAATGTTAGATAAATAAACCGAATAGAAAAGTTAACATAAACGGATCACATCGTTAGGGAGAAACATTCTGTGTTGCGGTTTTTCAGCAAAATAACTTGCTGCCTTTGCTTTGCCGTCACTGTTGTCATCAGTGGTGGCTACGCCCCCCCGTCATCTGCTGGTGATCTCTCCAGGCCCGATGTCTTTTATGCAGGTATTGCCTACCTCGGTGATTACCAATATATCAATCAGGCCTACCCTTTATCTTTAGAACTAAACGACCCGTCTCAACCCGGTATCACACTGGATAAACATATCTATGCACTGCTGGAAGCTAATCCCCCTAGTAACTTTGAGCTTCGCTACGATCTCGGCGATCTGAATCGCTCCCAGTCCATCGCCATGGCCATTGCCCTTGATAAAGAATTAATCAGCATTGAGCAGTTCACTAGCGGCGAAATAGTCACCAAAGTTATCCTCGAAGTCTCCGCGCAAATCCTATTCTACGATTTTGAAAGCATGACGCTGATCGACAACTATCCCATCAGCTATGCCGTCAATCACCTGCTGCCCGGTGAACGATCACTATCACAGGCTGAAAAACTCAAAATGGGGAAAATGCTTTACTTCGACGAAGCCGATGGGCTGCTGGCAACAATCATGAAAGAGCTACACGCGATTCAGCTGAATACCCGCTCCGGGATTCGCTTCCAGCTCACCAAGCTCGATGTACAAGATCGCGTATTGGCCCACCAACCCGAAGGCTTTCGGCTCGGCGCCTTTAAGCAATATGTCGGGCAGTTTTTTTCATCTCAGCTCAGTTCCCAGCACAAGGTCAATGTGCTGCCCTATAACCGCGGCTATGGGCTGGGTAATCAATTACCGGGTCGTTTCGCCAATGGCAAAATTTTCAGTCTGGAGATGCCGGAGCCAGACTATGAATTTGCCATAGACCTGAAAAACTTCACTAAATCAGAAGATGAAGACCGGCTGATCTACGGCACTCAAATTGCATTTTCCTTTATCGAACCACAGCGCAAGAAAACCTATATTGAAGACGACTACCGCTATGCCGTCTACAAAATTGCCACTAACAGTCGAATAAAAACCGACGACTGGAGTGCCTACGAAGATGCCCTCGAAGGGCTGATTGCAGAAATCATTACCCAGCTAGCCAAACCCGATCGTTCCTGGCACCGAGCCTACGCCCGCTCATCCTCGAGCTATTCACAATTCAAACAGAAAAAGGAGTTATTCAATGATTAAGCCCTTACCGTCACAGCTACGCCACCAGTGGTGGCAACGACTCCTTACCTTCTCTTTATTCGCACTTTCCCTGCTCGCTGTTTCGGCCCAGGCTGCCGAGCAAAAGGCCAGCGCCTCTGTGGACTATGGTTTTTTTCTGAATGCCACGCAGCGGGCTGAAGCTGAGCTAATTGCACAACAAAAAGCGGTAGAACTCTGGATTGTTGAAAAACATCCGAGCCAGTATAAAAACTTCGAAAAGGTTAAAGACGATATCAATGCCAATATTGGCGACTATGTGCTGGAATATGTCATTCTCGACAGCGAAAAGAAAAACAAAAAGTACACCGTGGTTATTCGCGCCAACATTAACGAGCCCAAATTACAATCCAAGTTGTTGCAACCTTCCACCATGGCGACCGGGGGAGAAAATGCCCTGTTATCCTTTGTTTTTGTTGCCCGAGAACAGGTCGGGAAAATCAGTAAATCGGCCAAGGTAGCTACTCAAAACAAATCGCAAACCCAGGGTATCGCCAAGGAGCGCAATACCAATAACGCCGCCCAGACCAAATCCCAGTCGCAAACAGTAGGCGTGGAAGAAAAACGCACTCAGTTTAACGATGAGGCAATCTGGGAAGTATCCACCACCACCGAAATTGATACCGCGATGGGTGATGTGTTTACGGAAGCAGGCTATCTGGTCATTGATGCGGCGCTTTTGGAAGACGAAACCGGGCGCATGTTGAGTGTGAATGCTTTTATCAACGACTACAAACAGGGCGACGATATTTCGCCTACCACCCGTAAAGAAGCGATCCAGGGTATGCGGGCACTGGCCGACCCGGTGCAGTACCTGGCGTTGGGCACACTGGATATTGACGAACAAATTGTCGACCCTAAAACCGGCAATATAAAAATCGCCGTGTCCATTACCGGCCAAGTGTTATCCATGAAACACCGCGGGGCTGCCGTGGCCAAGGTTGGTCCGCAGGTTACCT
The DNA here is from genome assembly GCA_965661375.1 of Oceanicoccus sp. Classification (GTDB taxonomy): domain Bacteria; phylum Pseudomonadota; class Gammaproteobacteria; order Pseudomonadales; family Dasaniaceae; genus Oceanicoccus. The sequence continues at coordinate 210,823 of CBFIDJ010000002.1, forward strand.
TTGGCGAAGGCCCAACTCCACTGGTAGCCAAAAACAACGCGCTGAAAAACGCGGCGACGCAGGTTGCACAGAAGCTGGTGGCCAAGTTGAGTGGCCGCAATATTCGCTAGAAAACTTCTGGAAAATTATTTAACCAATCTAAAACCCCATTAAAGAAATAAACATTGAGTAGGAGATTAACGTGAAATTCGTCAAACACATCATCTTAACCGCAGTCTGTTTTAGCAGCCTACAGGGCTGGGCTCAGGATCAGCCACCCGTATGGGCCAGTGACCCGGTAGTAGCCTCAGATGACTGCAGCTCATTAAATTACAAAGACGTACTTTCGTTTCTGACCAAATACTTTTACCCGACGCTGGGTTTTTCCGATGCTCAAGATAAAGCTGGCTCACAGATGATGGAATCCTATGCTATTTCCACCTCGCTGGTTATCCGCTCTCAAATGTGTCTCTCCGAGGCTTTGGAATTAAAAGATATTACCGATGATCTTCGCAAGGAGCAGGCTTTAATTACCAGTGGCACCAGCATGAGCAAGCGTGAAATCAGCAAACAGCGCAAACTCACCGCCAGTGCCAGCGCTAAAATTGAAGAGACAGCGGCCAGTATCGAACAGCTCACGCCAGAGCAACGTAAGAACTTTACCCTCGGTGCCGCTACTTACCTTGCAGGCAGCTTTTCAACCTCTGAACTGTTCAAAAATATCAAATCCTATGCCGAGGCCACCAAGGAAGAAGTTAGCGGTGGAGGCTTTCTGAGCGGCGGTATGAGCGGTATGAGCAGTGCGTTCAATAAAGTCAAAGGCGTATTGGGTACTGCCAATACCATCCGGGTTATCTCTGGTGGTATGCCAGGCCACGTTAAAACACTGATAGATAGCAGTAAATTTTTAATCGACTATGCCGACCAGCAGCAAATTGAACTGCCTCCTGAAGCCACGAAGTCTCTGACACAATCGGTAGAGTGGATTTAACAAAACAACACCAGAAAGCTTACATCTAAATAGTTCACGTAAAATAAAAAGGGCCGCATTATGCGGCCCTTTTTATTAGTACAACTTATTGGTACAACTTATTTCTACGACGTTAATTATTTGTCCTAAGTTAATTACATGTCTAGTGTTAAACAGATCAGCGCTTAGTCTCTTACCAATCGAAATCCCATTTCATTGGACCGACTGAAGCGTGACGCCTGAATGCGGGATTTGGTTTGCAGAAACTTACTGCCACTCTTCCATGACCCGCCCTTGGTTACAAAGCGGTTGCAGTTACCGGCAGTGCCATCTGCCTGCGCAAATTCTGACTGCTGCTCGGCCCAGCAACTGGCGGTCCATTCCATCACATTACCATGCAGATCGAAAAGACCCATGCCATTGGCCTTGAAAGAGCCCACCGGTGCCGTGGAGTTTTTAAAGCCATCACTGGGCCAGCCAAAGGCCTGCGAACCATTGGCATACCCGGCAATCGGTATTTCTCCCCAATAAAACGGGGAAGATGTATTCACTGATCGCTCCCATTCGGCTTCCGTTGGCAGGCGGTAAGATTCACCCGTCTTTCGGTTTAACCAGGGAATAAACTGACTGCTAATATCCTCCAGGCTGATATTAATCACAGGGCGGTTGGCTCGCCCCCAATTACTGTCTTCAGGTTGATGGCTACAGGCATTGTCCTGCACACAAGTATCCCACTGCGCGAAGGTCACTTCCTTTTCACCCATCGCAAAGGCCTTCACCGTTATTTTCTGGCCATTATCCAAGCTGATACTGCCCTCTGGGACATCGGAGAATACGCCGCTATAACGGGTGACTTTATCGTAGTAATCCTGTTTTGCCTGTTTTAGGGCTTCAACAAGTTTTGGAGTGTCCTTTCCTTCAGGGAAATTAGCCGCCAAGGTTTTTAGTTGCGTCTCAGCCAGTTTAAACTGCCGACCATCAATCAGCTTGTTCACCGTCGCCACCTGCTGTTGGTAGGCCTGTTCTTTTTTTGCTGATTCTGCCTTGGCGATTGCGGTTTTTAAATTTTCCTCCACCTTGGCGGCATCCTTAAATTCGGGAATCTCCTGCTTGATATAAGTCAGCAATTTGCTCGCCGTTTCAAAATTCTTATCCTTGTTAAACTGCTGGAACGAGGCGCTGATAATCGTCAGAATCTCATCGAGTTTTTCCTGCGCCTCTTTGTGCTTGCTATCCGTCGCTGATAAAATAGCGCGGTACTTTAACAGGGCATTATCTCCCGCCGGTAAAAATGCGTTCTTGGCTTTCATATCCTTGGCGGCCAGCGCCATTAAATCTTCAGGACTGAACCAACTGCCTTTATAGGCAATTAAATTGCCCTTGGTCAGGGTAGGCCTCAACACCAACTTCTGGTCGTGGCTCAACTGAAACTGCCCCTCAAAGACACCATCCTCTTTTTGCACTTTAAAGCGGTACTCACCGGCCTGTAATTGTTCGATAGATAAGGGGGTTTTTGAGGGATGCAATTTACCGTTGAGATAGACCGAAGCCTTCTCCGGGCTGCTGATAATAGTCAGGGTGCCCTGCCCCTTGGCCAGTTTGTATTCCGCTTTTACCAAGGCATCGTCGAGCAGATTAACCTTAAGCACCTGCGGTTGATAATAGTGTTTCTGCACGGTGATGAGCTGCTCGCCTGCAGGTAAATTCTCCAGCGTCAGCGGCGTAATCCCCAGGCTTTTCTGATTAAAGAAAACCTCAGCACCCTCGGGCTGGCCACTCAAATACAAAATGGCATCACCCTCTGTGGGTACTGGTTTAACCGGTTCTTCCTTGGAGGGTTCGCTTTTCCCAGGTGCAGCTTTTCCAGGTTCGCCACTGGACGGATCGATTACTTCCGGTTCGTCAGCGCCAGCTATTGGTAGTTCAGGTGGACCGGGCTGTGCGAAATAAAACCAGGAGGCTGCTACAGCGAGTACTACCAAGACCGCAATACCAATCATTGGCATCATTTTATTGGTTGCTGCGGGTGGCGTGATTTTTCCGCTATTCGTCCCGTGAAGTCGCTTGGCGGTCTTATGATTGAGAACCGCCGTATCATCCTTATCAAAAATTTTGCTCGACAATTTTCTCTCAAGCGCATTCAACGCCGAGATCACTTCATCGCCACTCTGGTATCGATCATCGGGCGATTTCGCCAGCAGTTTATCCAACAGTGGTTGAAAATCACTGTGCTCATCGGGCAGCGGGGGCGGCGGTTGCTGAATATGCTTGCTGCAAATCCCCCAGGTGCTGTCGGCATCAAATAAGTGCTTGCTGGTTAACATGCGATAGATAACCACACCCAGACTGTACAGATCTGAACGACCATCAATCTGCTCGGCCATTGCCTGTTCAGGGCTCATATAATAGGCCGTGCCCAGCACGGTACCGGCCATGGTTTCATCCTTGCCCATCACCTTGGCAATGCCCAGATCGGTTAATACCGCATAACCGTCTTCATTAAAGATAATGTTTTCCGGTTTTAAATCTCGATGCACCAGCCCCTGCTTATGCGCATAGGCCAAGGCTTTACTGATTTGGCGAGCAATACTGATCACCTCTTTCAGCGAGATGCCCGCATTGATTTTTGCCTTTAAATCGCCGCCCGGCAGCAGCTCCATGGTGTAAAAGGTGAGGCCTTCCTCATGACCCACGCCATAAATGGTGACAATATTGGGGTGACGTAACTTGGCGGTGGCCAGAATTTCCCGCTCAAAACGGGAGGAGGCTTCTTCGTTTTCGGCAAACTTGGGAGAGATAACTTTTAAAGCTACCTGCCGCTTAAGCTGCTCATCAAAAGCCTCGTAGACATCGGCCATTCCCCCTGAACCCACTTTCCTGACAATTCGATAAGTACCTAGTTTTTCTGGAACGTCAGTCACGTTTCACTCCTTTACACTTTAATTATTTGACAGCGTCCAACGCTGATTTCACTACTTCTGGGTACTTTACTGGATTGCACCGGCTTTTCATTCAGGAAAATTCCCTGACTGGAATTCAAATCAAACACCCACCACTTGCCACCGCAACGGGCTAACACACAATGATGAGCCTCAATATCTGGCCCCTCAAGCACAATGTCATTATCCTTTTGCGCGCCGATACTGATGAGGTCTTTATAAAACTGATAGCGAGTGCGAACTCCACCAATCTCCAGCAGCCAGACCGACTGCGCCTCACCTTGCTCACTGTTCAGTAAGGCATCCCGCTCCTCTCTGAGCTGATTCAGCAGGGCTTCCTTAATGGCCGCCGACCGGTTAGCCGAAGGCTCGGCCTTATCGATCATTGTTCGCAGGTACTTAGTCCAACTGGTATCGGCTTCTTCAGCCCGGCTTTCCAGCTCATTCCAGAAAGCCTCCTCCAGAAACAGGGATGTGGTCTTACCATCAAGTTTGATGCTGCGTTTGCTCATAACACGTCCGCGAATGACTGTAGTAGCATTCTACTACATCATTTCTAAAGCTCAATGGGATAATTACCATTGGCCAGCCCCCGTTCTTTAATGTCCGGATAGATAACATTCACCTTCTAAGCTTTGCGAATACATCTACGCTGGATAATTTTAAGTCATTAACTGTCAACACCCCCATAGGGCAGTTTTCTCCAGCTGCCACCTATTTTCCAAACAGAAACGAACAGAAACCTACCTCCGTAATATTGCACAGACCCTAAGATATTCACTATTGATTAATAGTAGTGAACAATCGCCACGAGGAGACTCACATGACGGATGTAATCAAAGAGTCAGCAGATACCAAAAAAGCCGCCTTATACCGAATGGTCATGGAACAACATCTATGCCCCTTCGGCCTGAAGTCAAAACATCTGCTAAAGCAGAAAGGGTTTGATATAGAGGATCACTGGTTGCAGACCCGTGAGGACGTCGATGCATTTAAAGCAGAACATCACGTAGACACCACGCCCCAGACCTTTATCGGCACCGAACGCATCGGCGGATACGACGACTTAAGGCACTACTTTGGTGAGCCTGTGCCCAAAGCTGACGAGACCAGCTACAAGCCGGTCATAGCGCTTTTTAGCATCACCTTGTTAATGGCGCTTGCAGCCAGCCTTAACGCTTTCGGCAACCCATTCACAATGCAAGCCGCTGAGTGGTTTATTGCTTTCAGTATGGCAGTGCTGTCGCTATTAAAACTTCAGGATGTAGAAAGTTTTTCCACCATGTTCCTTAACTACGACCTGCTGGCCCAACGCTGGGTGCCCTACTCCTACATTTATCCCTTTGCCGAGGGGATAGCGGGGGTATTAATGGTTGGTGAATTTCTGAATTGGCTGTCGATCCCTTTGGCCTTGTTTATTGGGACCATCGGTGCCGTGTCAGTATTTAAAGCCGTTTATATCGACCAGCGTGAACTTAAATGTGCCTGTGTGGGCGGTTCCAGCAATGTGCCACTGGGGTTTGTTTCCTTAACGGAAAATTTGATGATGGTGGCGATGGCGCTCTGGATGCTAACGACTATTTCCAGTACCGGTTAAGGGAATAGTGCGTCACTACATCAATGAACCAAATCAATGAACCACATCAATGAACCACATCAATGATGTATTGACAGATTGTGTGCCAGCTTACGCTTCCTGGAGTACACTGATCAATTCACACCACCTTGTAGTTATCGAACTGGAGAAAATAATAATGCTATTCGACACAAGCATAACCGACGAGCTACTGGCCACCACCCGAGCAGTACGCAAACGGCTGGACCTGACTCGTCCCGTACCGCGAGAAGTTATCAATGAATGCCTGGAGCTAGCCGTACAAGCCCCAACCGCGTCTAACTCGCAAACCTGGCGCTGGCTGGTGATTGATGACCCCGATCAGAAAAAGGCCCTGGCAAAACTGTATCGAACCGGTGCTGAAAACTACTTCGCCACTGCCAGCAGCAAACAGTCTGAAGGTTCCGTCGATTCCCAGACCCAACGAGTCATGTCTTCGGCAGTCTACCTGATGGAACATCTGCACGAAGTGCCCGCTCTGTTGATTCCCTGCGTAAAGTCAACGCTGCAGGAGCCGGTGGCAAATGTTATGGCTTCTAGTATGTATGGCTCTATTTACCCGGCGATCTGGAGCTTTCAATTAGCCGCCCGCGCTCGCGGCCTGGGGACGGCATTAACCACCATACACCTACTTCATGAAAAAGAAGCCGCTGAGCTATTGGGCATTCCTGACGATATCACCCAGATTGCCATGCTCCCTGTGGCCTATACTCTGGGCACCGATTTTAAACGGGCAAAAAGGCCTCCGGTTGCCAACATCACGCATTGGAATAGCTGGTGATCAATTTGAATGGTGCTCATATTTGTCTGGTACAAATCGATAATGCCCGGTGATTTGGTAGGAAAACAATACGTCGTCCAGTTTTGGACCTGCTCCAACGTTATGGACAATCAGCGGATTGCCGCCGCTTGACGCATAGCGGTCGGTGACAATACCTATATGGGGTAAATTGCCCGGCAGCAACCAGGTAACAAGATCTCCTGGTTTATAATCAGCCGCGCTTCTGGAGGTTGGTAAGGATGCGCCATGCCTTGAGAAAAACTTTTGCAGGTTTGGCACACGGCGATGATCAATATTTTTATCGGTTGATGTTAATCCCCATATTCGCTTTGAGGGATATACGTCAAAGTTGGCCGACATATCTTCATGCACCAACAATTGAAGATCCTCTCCAATTGCTCGATATGACCGGATCACAACATCCGTGCAAACGCCCACATTGGAAGGAACATCACCACCTGGGTAATTAATACTAAAGTAGGAGCCGTCGTAAATCACAAAGTGCTTCGTTCGGTCTAAAGCCGCTTGCACCAGATCACGCTCAAAATCAGCGGCAAAGCAGCTTTGAGCCAACAGCCAAAAGAAGCTAAATAGCGATCTATTCATGCGCTCTTTCAAAATATTCACCGCATTGGACACGGGTTAATGTCAATACTCAGCCCCTTATCTCCCGGTACATAGGGCTTCTTGCCAAGCTTCAATTTTTTTCTCCAATGTAACGGCATGCGCAGGGCTAGATGAAGGCAAGCGGACGAAACTAATCCCTTTAATGCTCAAGGTGGGCTGAACATAGTTACGAAAGCTTTTCTCAGCCTCAGCGCCATTGAAGCCAACCAGCCTGATATTTGGGTGTTTGCTGAAAAATGCTGAGAAATTATTTGGAACCCGAGACCCTGCCTCAATGGCGCTATCGAGACTCCCTGTACGCACACAAGCATGAAGCACATCCCAGAGCGCAATACCTGACGCTTTTAAGGACTCAACCCGAGTATTGTAAGATGCCTCTGCACTAAAGTTAAATAGACTACCCGTAATGCGCCAGAAAGCATTACGAGGATGAGCGTAATATCGATTGAACTTCAATGAGGTCACACCGGGCATGCTGCCCAAAATAAGAATATGAGCTGATTTATTGGCAATAGGGTCGAAGCTTTTAACCGTACTCATGTGTGTGCGACCGCAGGGAGCGAATTTAATGGCCTTATTAGAGCGCATTTTGTTTGGCGCGAGTTCTTGCTTTTTATGTATTCCTTATGCCCTTCGACGATTATTGGACTTCTATTCATAACACTCTATTGTTTTCTTACTTATTCGTCGTTTTATCTTGCTCATTGACAACCAGCTATTGAAGCTAAACTGCGTTCTATAGTTAACGTGTTTTGATCTAATTTCATCATTCTCAGATGGCTCAGGACTCGACGCCCATCATCGATTATAGTGCAAACTATTCTCGGGAAATTTTTCTCAAGCCTCAATCACTTCTTTCGCCGCACGAAAAATCTCTATCCTTGAAGGTACACCACAGTAAACCGTAGAGTGCAGCAGCACTTCCTGAATGCCTTCCAGAGTGCAGCCATGGCGCACGCACCTTTGACAGGGGTTTTCAGTTCGGTTGAGACTGGTACATCTCTAATCCTTGTTCCAGCTCATTACACGAACTCATCCAGCGACCATTCATCGTGCCATTTGACCTCTGGCCGACCATCATTAAAGGTGATCGGTAGCCAGACGTAGCGTGAGATGGAAGTGTTGACCTTGTGCAACGTCATGACCTTGCCAAGCACTTCGCGCTCCTCACTAGTGATGGGCTGGCGAGGAGAGGCCGTCGCTTTGGTGATACCACTGCGTGCCAGTCGAGACATTTCGCCACTTTGAAACTGTGGGTCTTGCCAAAATTCCGGTAGCCAGCGATCGGCCAGGGCGATATATAAATCCTTTTTCCCGGGGACTTTAAAGATATCACTGATCTGTGAGCCAAATGATGTTTCTGTCTGGTCGTTGACGTGCAGCAGACCAAGGTCGGTGAATTCGGCATGTGGGCCGTCGGCAACCGCTACACGAGCGGGGTTTGGGAAGTAGCCTGTCAGCCCTGAACTGGTCAGATAGAGCTTGTCATTACGCCAGAAACAGGCCGGTGCTTCTCTGGCGTTGGGGCCCTTGCCCGGTAGATGGACGGTATAGCGGTCGCTGACGTTGAGATAGTCATCGGTCAGGTCAATGCAGACAATATTCTTGTGATCGTGCTCGAAATACATATAGGCCTTGCCGGTATCGGGATCCTGCACCAGATCAAAATCACCAGCGGGCATTCCCGCCGGGCGCAGCTCGCGATGCACCATTCGCCAGGGGCCGGTGATCTGGTCAGCTTCCATAACGGTTCGAAACTGTTTTTTCGTCATGCCTCTGATCTTGATCCAGCAGACAAATTTGCCGGTTTTTTCATTGAACAGTATGTGCGGGCGCTCGGGAAAAACGGTGGGGCTAAGGGGTGAAGTCGGGTCGTCCTCATCGGGTGGAATCACCGGGCCGAGATCGGTCCAGTTATACAGGTCTTTAGAGGAATAAAAACGAATCCCCCAGCTTTCTATATCACTGGTGCCATCGGTAAATTCCTTGTTTTCCCCGTACCAGTAGAAGGTATCGCCCACCGCGATTACCGAGCCGGCATGGGCCTGAATCGGTTTGCCTTCGGTATCCAGCCACAACTGGCCGGGACGAAAGCTGGAATAGCGGCCCGATGTTGCACCAGCAAGCGGATTGGCCACACAACCCAGTTGAGTCAGGCTGCTAAAAGCCGCTACGGTTGCGCCTTTAATAATAAAGTTTCGTCTGTTTATTTCTTTCACGATAAATTCCCTAACGATTTATTCTAGTGTTTACATTCGTACTGGTTCGTATGCGAATGTCACTCCATTATCCCTTATCAACAGCCTGCCATATGGCAGGCTTATATTCCCTGAGTTGTGGTTAGACATTCAGTTTCCAAAACGCCTGGCTGGCAGTTTGATCTCCACAGAGGAACCGAGCCGCTGCGCATTGTCACCGATGGCAAACGAATAGACACCAGTCGGTATGCTCCAGCTGTCTCCCTGCCAGTCGGCAAGCAGGCGCGGCTCGATAGTGAGGTTGACCCGCTTGCTCTCACCGGGTTTGAGTTCGACCCGCTGGAATCCCACCAGGCGTCGTTCGGACTTCCCTGCTCGGGAAGTCAGGTACAGCTGAACGACAGTAGCCCCTGTGCGTTTGCCGGTGTTACGGACCTTTACTGTGGCGCTCTCGCCACTGACCTGCAGGTCCGACGTGTCGAAACGGGTATAGCTCAGGCCGTGACCAAAAGCAAACAGCGGTTCGATACCCTGTTTGGCGTACCAGCGGTAGCCGGTGTCGGAACCCTCCGGATAGCTGATCAATAGGGGTTCTTCCCGTTCGGGTATGTCGTAAAGGTCGCTGCCCGGTCTGGGTTTAATCTCCTCGCTGCCAGGCAGTACCGGATTGGGTAACTGCTCTACCGACCTCGGAAAGGTAACTGGCAATCGGCCGGAGGGATTCACTGCTCCCGAGAGTACGCGAGCAATAGCCTGGCCGCCGCGGTTGCCTGCATACCAGGCCTGGATCACGGCCGGCACCTTGTCGATCCAGGGCATCAATATCGGGCCACCGGTTTCCAGTACGACCACGGTGCGTGGATTTGCCGCTGTCACCGTCTCGATCAACTCGTCCTGTCCATTGGGCAGGCGAAGATCCAGTGAGTCGTGGTTTTCAGCCCTGAACTCTTCGGCGAAAACAACCGCAATGTCTGCGCTGCTGGCGGTTTTAGCCGCACGCGTAAGGTCGGTGCCATCATCGAAAACGACTTCAGCCTCGGGAAATTGATCTTTCAGCCCGGCGAGAGGCGCCGAGGGCATATACAGTCGGCGGTGATAGACAACGTCGCCGGGAATCGGTAGTGACAGCGACGCGCCGCCCACGGGCCACACCTGGGATGAGCCTCCACCCTGGGGAACGCCTACGTCGGCGTGTCCGCCGATAACCGCAATACGCTTGGTAGCGGCCGGAATGGGCAGTAAGCCAGCATCGTTTTTCAGCAGGACCGTGCCTTGCTCGGCCACCTGTTGGGCAACGTCAAGGTGGGGCTCGAATTCGATCGGCTCAGGTGACAGGGGATGATCCGCCAGGCCAAGACGGTACAGGGTGCGCAGGATACGGGAGACTGACCGGTCGATATCGGCTTCGGTGACGCTGCCTTCGGCCAATGCCTCACGCAGTGGTTCACGGAACCAGGCATGCCCATCTACCTGACGACCCGATTCCTGATCAAGCCCCTGCTTGATTGACAGGCTGTGTACCGCTCCCCAGTCTGACATGACCCAGCCTTTATAATCCCAGGTATCGCGCAGTACTTCATTGAGCAGAAAATCGCTCTCGCAGGTATATTGACCGTTAACCCGGTTGTAGGAGCACATAATTGAACCCGGTTGGCCGATATCGATGGCCAGCTCGAAAGCCAGCAGATCGCTTTCAAACATCGGCGCCTTATCCATCCGCACGTCGGCGAAGGAGCGCCCGGTCTCCTGCGCGTTGAGCAGAAAATGCTTGAGCGTGGAGACAATGTGATTGGACTGGAGACCGCGTACCGAATGACCGCCCAGCACCCCGGTCAGCAAGGGATCTTCGCTGAAGTACTCAAAGTTACGACCACCCCGGGGTTCCCGAACCAGATTTATCCCCCCCGCAAGCATGACATTGAAACCCTTTTTACGCGCCTCGGCTCCCATCACCCGACCAGACTGTTCGATCAGTTCAGGGTTCCAGCTGGATGCCATTGACAGGGCCGCCGGCATCGCTGTGGCCTCATCCTTGGGGCGCATAAAACCGCCCATATTGGCTACCCCCAGACTAGCATCGCTTTCCACCAGGGCTGGAATATTTAGCCTCGGGATGCCGGGCACATAACCTGCGCCCTTGGGAACACCCTCCGGGAGCAGTTCTTTCGGCATGCGTGGGGTGAGATAGCCCATCAGCATGGTTAACTTCTCGTCGAGTGTCATTTTTGCCAAAACTTCAGCAGCCCAGGCATCCGGGTTGTTTGGGGTAACGCTCTCGGCGGAGGGCCGCCCGGACATTGCCTGGGCAACCGCTCCCCATAGAAGCATTGACAGCAGGATAATGTTGAGAAAACTTTTCATAGGAAACGCTCTTTTTAAGGTTATTACCAGGCTGCCTACATGGGTGCCGATGTGAGTGCCGATGTGAGTGCCGACATTATTTGTCATTGATGTCTACACCCAGTTCAGCCTACAGGCGTCGATGGAATCCAAGGAGTGGGCGCCAGATTATTACTTTGACTTCATCCATGTTGGTGGTTATGGTAGCGCTAACATTTATAGGGTAACCAGAAATTATCCAATAAACAAGTGGTTTGGAGTTTGCCTTTTGTCCGAGGTGGAGCTGGAGGCAATACAGGGATGACTTGCACCTGTATGCCTTTGTCGAATCGCACGATGACGCGGAGCCTGAAATAGATTATGAGTTACTACCTGGGCATTGATCTCGGCACTCAGAGCCTGAAAGCCCTGATTTATGATGCCGAAACCCGAAGCATTGTTGCCAGTGCTTCTTCTGAACTTGAGCTCGATAGTCGCGATGATGGCAGCCGTGAACAGCAGGCTTCCTGGTGGCTTGAGGCGCTGGGCGTGGCGGTTGGCAAACTGCCGCAGGAGCTGCGCAGCAAGGTGGTGGCACTGGGGGTTTCCGGCCAGCAACATGGTTTTGTGCCAGTGGATGCCCACGGAGAGGTATTGGCACCGGTTAAACTCTGGTGCGATACCGCCACAGTAGCCGAATGCGATGAAATCACCCAGCGCTTTGGCGGTGCAGAGCGTTGCATCACCGAAGTGGGAAACCCCATATTGCCGGGCTATACCGCCTCCAAGATTCTGTGGTTGAAAAAACACCGCCCCGACGCTTATGCCAAACTGGCGACAGTTTTACTGCCCCATGATTACCTGAACTTCTACCTCACCGGCGAGCGCTTTATGGAGTGTGGCGATGCCTCTGGCACCGGCCTGCTGGATATTCGGCAGCGACAGTGGCACGGCGGTATGCTTGCTGCGCTGGACCCGGACAGGGATTTAAGCCCCTGTCTACCATCGTTACTGGGGGCGGGCGAAATCGGGGGGCGGTTGCAGCCGCTGCGCGCCGCTGAGCTCGGCCTTGCCGCTGGCATTCCGGTCGCCTGTGGTGGGGGCGATAACATGATGGCGGCACTGGGTACCGGCAATGTGCGCGCCGGTCGCCTCACGGTCAGCCTGGGCACATCGGGGACCTTGTTTGCCCATGCGGATGAGCCCTGTATTGATGCGGGGGGAAGTCTGGCCGCATTCTGCTCATCCACTGGTGGTTGGTTGCCATTGTTATGCACTATGAACTGTACCGTGGCCACCGAACAGGCACGCCAGCTGTTCCAGTTGGATCTTGAGGGTGTCGATGCGCTGCTGCGGGAATCTGCCCCAGGCGCTAACGGTGTGGTGGTGCTGCCATTTTACAACGGTGAGCGAACGCCCAACCTGCCCAATGGTCGCGGCTGCATCATGGGCTTGACGATAAATAACAACAACCGGGCCAATATCCTGCAGGCGTCAATGGAGGCCGCAGTGTTTGGCCTGCGAGGTGGTCTGGATGCCTTTGAGCGAGTCGGTTGCCACATTGGTGAAATCCGTCTGACCGGCGGCGGCGCTCGCAACCCTTATTGGCGTCAGATGATCGCCGACGTATTTAATATGCCGGTGCATCTTCCGGCGCTGGATGAAGGCGCGGCATTGGGTGCCGCGCTAAACGCACTGATCACCGAACGGGGCCTGGTTGACCATCAGGCGGCTGCGGACCTGGTGGATGAACATGTGCGATGTGACACATCGGCAACTGCCGTACCTGACTCTGAGCGGAGTGATCAGTATGCCGCTGCCTATCAACAATATCAGCGCTACCTGTCGCTGGTGCAACCCCTATTTCAATGAGGCTTACTATGAG
>CBFIDJ010000003.1:0-218886 GCA_965661375.1 Oceanicoccus sp.
TGGTTATGCTTGTTAACGTCGTAAATCTGTACCAGATAGGGGTGTGAGAGGTTAGCTGCGATGCGTGCTTCGCGCAGAAAGCGTTCGCCGAATTGAGGGTCGCTATCGGCCAGGTTGAGGTGCATGACTTTAAGCGCCACGGGGCGGTCCAGTCGTAAATGACGGGCACGGTAAACACTGGCCATACCGCCACGACCAAGGGTAGTTTCTATCTTGTAATCAGGAATATCTGGAAGTTTGGCCAAGACCCTGTTCTCCTTGCAGGCTGCCCTCAATTGCCGGTTTGACTGAATTAATACGGGCTGAAAGGCCTTTCAGGTTTTGTGCTTATCAATTTATTTGAACTGCAGCGCATTATGAAGGATCTTGAAGGATCTGTCTCCCGTGAGAGCAGGCTCCCGGTAATATTGGCAAGAAATCAACGCTACGGTAAAGATATGAAGGTGTTATTACTGTCAGCCTACGATGCAGAGAGCCATCGCAGCTGGCATCAATTGCTATCGACCACGTTCACGGAATACCAGTGGACGATTCTGACTTTACCGCCAAGGTATTTTAGTTGGCGCATGCGAGGTAATAGCCTGAGCTTCGCCTTCCAGCACAGAGATGTACTGGAAAAGGATTACGACTTGCTGATTGCAACCTCCATGGTTGACCTGTCTGCACTGAGAGGTTTCGTCCCCAAGTTGGGTGCCTTACCCACACTCGTATACTTTCACGAAAACCAGTTTGCCTATCCAGCGAGTGAGCAGCAGTTTGACTCCATAGAGCCGCAAGTACTCAACCTCTATACCGCACTGGCTGCCGACACTCTCGCGTTTAACAGCGCCTATAACCGCGATACATTTTTGGATGGGGCGGAAAAGCTGTTGGCGAAAATGCCCGATCAGGTGCCCTCGGGATTAATTAAAAAATTAATAGCTAAATCACACCTGCTGCCGGTTCCTCTGGCCGATGACAAGTTTATTAAGCGGAATCGAACTGTGGACAACAGCCCCTTGCAACTACTCTGGAATCATCGCTGGGAATATGACAAAGGCCCGGATCGATTATTGGCAGCCATAGAAAAATTATTAGCTGAAAAGGTGGAAATTGATTTTCATATCGTGGGTCAGCAGTTTCGAAAAATTCCCAATGAGTTCAAACAAATCAAAGCGTTAGTTAATTCGCAGCGGCCGGATTCATTAAAACATTGGGGGTATATTGAAGATGCAGATGAATACAGACAACTGCTGGCTTCCTGTGATGTTGTGTTATCTACGGCGATACATGACTTTCAGGGTTTAGCCGTGTTGGAGGCGGTGGCGGCGGGGTGTGTTCCTTTAATACCGGTTCGTCTGTGCTATCCAGAGTGGTTTTCAGAGGTTTTTTTGTATGGTTCATATCAGAGTCAGCCTGAGCTAGAGGCTCAGGAATTGGCGCAACGTTTGGATTCTCTTGCTCGACAAAAACAAGCTGGTGGTTTGCTTAAAGTTCCTTCCGTGGATAGGTTTTCGATGAAGAATGTTAGGAAAGATTTCAAGAGGTTGTGTGATTCAATGATGTTTTAATTTTTTTAAATAGTTGAAGAAACTTTGGCTGATTACCGCCTGTCGCTGGTTAAACGTTAATTCAACTGTTATAGCAACAAAAGTGTAGATCTAGTAACCACTTATTATTTACTAGGCTTACTTACTACGATATATTCAATTTCAAAATAATAATTGTTACATCACATACCAATGGATACTCAGCATATGGATATCAAATATTTAAGTTTTCTTATATCTTTTTGTTTGCTTGCCTCCTGTAGTGGTGGTGGAGGTGGCAGCAGCAGCCCTTCGGAACCTGCGGTTGATCTGAGTGCCAGTAATTACGGTGATGCTGGTGCCTTTACCCTTGCTTATATGGAAGCAACGCTTCAGATAGGTCGAATGACTGAGCTGATTGTGGACGAAGTGGCAGCAACCAATACATTTCCCTCACTGAAAAGCTGTGAAAACGGTGGGACTGTCCAGTACGATTTTATCGATAATGATCAGAGTGGGGGGCCTTCTAGCGGCGATACCATTCGGATGGATTTTAGTGACTGTTTTCAGGAAGCTGTCGATACCGTAGTTGATGGCCTTGTGGTTATTGATTTACAGCCAACCAATGTCATGCCTACTGGCTATAGTGGCTTCTCAGCTAATGTGGATATCAGTGATGCTACGCTAGATGTAGATGGAAGTATTGCGGTCACTGTGCATGGCAGTTTGGCGGTACTTTTTTACGAAAATATCCATGAGCAGTACCTGAAGGTAACGCCATCGGGCAGCCAGATTAACTATAACTTTTTCGACGCTTCAACTAATGTTGATGAGGTATTGACCGGGCTAACAGTTACCCAAAGGTTGTCTAATGATGAAGGTCGCTATGAGCTGGAGATGACAGCGCGTGTCAATAGTGAGCTGTTGGAATTCACCTTTGATATTAGCACCCACTCACCGCTCTCTGGTTTTTTCCAGACTTATCCGGATGAAGGTGAGCTCTCTATTACTACCAGCACTAGCACATCAACGCTGTCCCTGCTGCCCAACTATGTGACGGACTCTGAATTGTTACAGATGAGCTATCGTGACAGCGGAATAGAGAGGGTTAGCGAATATAACTGGAATTCTCTGGTTGAGGGTTTTATCTGGTGGCATCCGGGTTTTGACTATGGATTTTCCGCTTGGCAACTGGATATTAACAACTTCCGTCTTATGGATTGGTCTGGTAGACCTCCCGAGGAGGTGGAAGTGGGTGTTAATGAGGCTATAGTGATTCAGTTTACCCGCCCGATTGAACCATCTTCTGTGACAAGCTCGATTGAGTACGAGCCTCAAAATCGATGGAACGAACCGCCAGCCGCAACTGTTATAGGCACTGTTGAAGTTTCTGGTGCGCTGCTAATTATCACTCCGCAAACTCAACTGGAGCACGGCTATACCTACTATTTGGGCGGACTTAGTCCAGAGGATCAGTTTGGTAATACCACGGGTAATGTTAATTATAGTTTTCATACACCTGATAGCCTGGGGGCGGTTGCCATTGGAGACAGGAGGTTCATGGTGGCGGGTGATCTCTTGCAATTAAGTGCGGTTGATTCCTATGCTGTGGGGGGGAGCATCGTCAGCTACCAGTGGCAGGAGCTTTCCGCGCTGGGAGTATCCATCACTGATAGCGATCAGGCCGAAGCCAGTGTGGTCCTACCTGCTATCACTGAGGCTGACGAGTTGGAGGTTCAGCTTACAGTGACCAATATTAGCGGCGAACAGGATTCAGCAACAGTAACATTACCGGTTTTTCCATCCCTTAGTGGTATGACTATCCTTTCGTTGGTCAGTGATGTGGGCGACTATATCGGAGGTGGCCGGGATTATTTTCACACTAGTGCTATGGGTAGTTTCAACTTTCGGCGTAACTTCGATAATGGTGTGGGTGTGGACTATTCAGATGCAGATGGCACTAGATGGCGACTTGAACTGGCTGCTGCCAACGATGCTCTTCTCACTGTAGGTGCTTATGAAAATGCCACGCGACAACCTTTCCAGGAAATTACCGAACCGGGCTTGAGTTTTACCGGTAATGGCCGCGGTTGCAACAAAGTGACAGGACGATTTGATATTCTGGAGGTGGATTACAATACTGATGGAGATGTGCTGGCGTTGGCTGTAGATTTTGAACAGCATTGTGAGGGTGGTAGTGCAGCGCTCAATGGTGCTTTACGTTTTAACAGTGCAATAGCGATCCCCGAATAAGGTAGTTAAACCGCGAAGAGGACTTTCAACTCTGGTGTATAACTCGGACTAAATAGACCGGAGGGGGCGCTGCCAAATAAGGAAAAGATCGAAGGACTTTTTTGAATAAGGCCATCTTTCTTGTGGCTGTTGGTAATCACGACTAAGTGTATAGCCCCAAATTCATCCACTTTCCTGCAAGCTGGTTTACGGTACTTCTTTATAGTGTGAATGGGCTCGAAACTGGCCAGTCCCTGCCCTAAGCAGTATGATAGGCGCGCTTTAAGCAACCCCCTAAAAATTGATTAAGTTTTTGTTGTACAGACTATGACCAGAGAACGTGTTTTAACCGGTATTACCACCACGGGTACCCCACATTTGGGCAATTATGTGGGCGCAATTAAGCCCGCTATTGCTGCCAGTCACGATAGCGAGCTGGATTCTTACTTCTTTCTGGCGGATTACCATGCCCTGATCAAATGTCATGATCCGGCGCAGGTGAAGCAGTCCACCAAGGAGATTGCGGCGACCTGGCTCGCGCTGGGGCTGGATACCGATAACAGCACGTTCTATCGCCAGTCCGATGTCCCGGAGATTACTGAGCTGAGCTGGATTTTGACCTGTATGACGGCCAAGGGCTTGATGAACCGCGCCCATGCCTATAAGGCGGCGGTGCAGGCCAATGAGGAAGAAAAGGAAGATCCGGATAACGGTATCACTATGGGGTTATTCAGTTACCCGGTGCTGATGGCGGCTGATATTCTGATGTTTAACGGTAAGAAAATTCCAGTGGGTAAAGACCAGATTCAGCACGTTGAGATGGCGCGTGATATTGCCCAGCGTTTTAATCATCACTTTGGCGAGTTGTTTGTATTACCCGAAGCAGTGGTGGGTGAGGATGTTGCTGTCTTAAATGGCCTGGATGGCCGCAAGATGAGTAAGAGCTATAACAACACCATTCCACTGTTTTTGACCGAGAAGAAACTACAAAAGCACATCAATAAGATCAAGACAAATCTATTGGAACCGGGTGAGCCGAAGGATCCGGATGATTCCACGGTGTTCCAAATCTGGCAGGCTTTTGCCACCCCTGAGCAGACTAGTTATATGCGTGAGCAGTTTTCAAATGGTATCGCCTGGGGGCAGGCTAAAAAGGAGTTGTTTGCACTGATTAATGAAGAGGTTGCCCCGGCCCGTGCCCGTTACGAAGAGTTAATGGAAAATGGCGATGCCATTGAGCAGGAGTTGCAAAAGGGCGCGGTTAAAGCCCGTGATTATGCCTCAAAGCTGTTGGCAAAAGTGCGGAATGCGGTGGGGATTGCGCCGATTCGTTAGCAGGCAGTTTACTGCCTGCTTAATCTCTCTTCTGCATCATTCTTCCTTGCCATGATGGTTGTTGGAGACACTGGATTGCTTAGTCCTCCTCGCAATGACGGGGTGATACGCTGGATTGCCGCGTCGCTATCGCTCCTCGCAATGACATGTCATTCAAAAAGTCCTTAAAAACTAAAGCTGATATCTCCGTAATAAGAGCGTGGCTCGCCAATAAAGTAGCGATCGCCACCAAAGCCGCTGAAGTCAGCGCGCTCGGCGTAATCGATATCGGTGAGGTTATTTACCCTTAAGCCAATACTAATATGTTTAGTCAGTTGATGACGTAAACGCAGGTTGTACAGGTCGTGGCCTTCATAGCTGTGCAGGTTGTTGATGTCGGTGTAGTACTTGCCCATGCTGAGCCATTCCAGTTCGACGCGTGTTGTGTCAGCAGGGTTCCAGCCCAATTGCAGTGAATGGAAGCGACGTGGGGCCGTGTCGATATCGTTACCATCAATATCCAGGTCATCGACAGCACCAAAAATCGCGACGTTTTCTGTATATTGGTGGCGGGCAAAGCTGCCGGCGAGGTTGATATCCCAGGCGTCACTGATGCTCCAACCGACATGGTATTCCAGTCCATAGCTTTCTGACTTGCCATCGGCCAGATTGATGCGATCCGAAGACTGAAAAATCTCATTATTCTTTTTCATAAAGTAGGCAGTGAGTTGATAATCCAGCGTGCTGCCTTGATGGCGGAAGCTGGTTTCTACACTGTTGATTTCTTCAGAGTCTAAATTTGCTTTTAGTTGCCCATTTTGCAGGCGGTACATTTCCGTTGCCTGCGGTGCCCTAAAGCCATGAGCTAAACGCAGAGTGGCGACATTCTCATCGCTGATTAAATGGGTCAGGCTGGTATTGAAGGACCAGTTATCAAAATCATCTTCGCTATCGGCCGGGCGTGAATAACGACAGGGACCGGAGCAGGGCACGCCGTTTTCATCAGTGCTGCCATCCAGCATCTGGTTGTCGTAATTGTATTCCAGATACTCGTATCGGCCGCCAGCAGCGAAAGTGGTGGCGGGGGTGAGTTGATAGTCAGCATTCAGGAAAGCCGCCAGGACCTTTGCCTTCACCTCATAGTCATACTGCTTGCCTGCGGGAAAAACGCCAAAGCCACCGTCCTGAGTTTGTTTCAGGAAGGCGTCGGTATACTCGGCATCAAAGCCCTGGCTTAATTGCAGCTTTTTGGTCATTGGACGCTGGTACAGCGTTTGAATGCCAACACTTTTCTGGCCATTTTCCTCCAGCGGAGTACCGGGCAGGAAGTGCATCAAAAAACGCATATCGGTATAGCGGGCATAGGGTGTGGCGATAAACACACTGTCCTTGGCCAGTTGCATCGTCAAATGACTTTGCAGGCGCACTGTCTGGCTGTCGCGAAAGGCAGCGGGATCGCCGTTTTCCCGCTTGCGACTATCGTCTTTATAGGCATCAGTACCGGATACATAGCCTGCTGTTTCCTGATTGATATTGCTCAGGCTTAGCAGGGTATTTACGCTGACGGTATCTTGAGTGTAATCGTGTCGGGCAGTCAGTTTTTGTTGGTCAAACCCCGAGTCATCCTTGTAGCCGCCGTCACTGGCGCCGTTGAAATTCAGTCGATAACCGTGAGGGCCGTCGCTGTCGCCCTGTGAGATAGCTAGTCGATAATAGTCATTGGCGCCGGCTTCAAAGCCAATGTGTGTTTCACGGCTCTGAGGTGCTGGCTGCGTGATCACATTGATAACACCGTGTAAGGCATCGGAGTTATGCATTACGGTACCGGGCCCTCGCAACACTTCAATCCGCTGGGCCTGCTCGGTATTGAGATCAAACAGCTGATTGACGTTGCAAAAGCCCGTGGCGCGCACCGGGACACCATCCTCAGCGACAGTAAATGCTCCACAACTGCCTGCCCCGGTTAATACCGCGGAACGGATGGCGGTGAGATGTTCCTGACCGTTACCGCGGCTAACTAATACGCCAGGCACCCGGTTGAGGGTTTCCGTAATATGGGTATGTCTGATCAGCCTTAGCTCATCTTCGGAAATCACCGAGAGGCTGCTGGGTTCGGTCAGAATGGATTGCGCGTAACGGCTGGCGGTTACGGCGACGGATTCCATGGTGTCGCTTTTCGTGTTGGCGGCCAACGCTATGTTGGAAAAAGCCGCGAGCAAACTAGTCGATAGCAGCAAGGTGCGTGCGGAAAAAAAATCGAGCAAGTTGATAGGGGTTGGCAAGTTGCTGGATGCTGAATGGTATAGTGTTTTATTCGTGGATGATCTTTTCAATGAAAGCAGCATAAGTATTTCAGTGTTAATCATTATGGATAATTTTAGAACGCGGATTATAACTAAAGAAGTAGACGCACATGTTAGCAAAAAGTGAACATTCTTCAGCTAAAGGTGAACATTTGGTTAAACGGGTCGGAATAAGATAAAGGCTGGCAAGAATATAAACTGCGTCTAGACTTTTAAATAATCGGCATTTCCGGCGAAATTCGGACGAATCTCAAAAGAGGCCTTGACCCGAAGGTGCTTGCTTAAATTTGACAACCTTGCCAACAAGAGGCATTACGTAGAAAGTGCGAGTGACCTGAAGCTGGCGGAGATCCAGAAATACCCTGAACAATCTGGATTCCTACCCAGTACAGGCTACACTCTCTTGCTACGCAATTCACCTTGTTCGTGCGAAGACAATGCAGGGGCATTTGACCTTTATACCCCGACCCGGTTTGGTTTCGGGCTCTCAACTCAGGTATTGCTTATGCTGAATCACCCCACTGTACTCATTATCGGCAATGATCAAGCTATTCATTCCAGCCAATGCCAACCGCTGGAGCAGCGCTATCGTATCGTACATGCGCTGGATGCTGATCAGGTCATAGATATCACCACCGATGATTCCGTCGATATTGTGATCGTGGATAGTGTGAGTCTTGGTCAGGGGAGCGCGCTGGATATTTGTATCTGGTTAAAAACCGATAATGATACTCGCCAGTTACCCGTGGTTGTATTGGGGCCGGATACGCAAAATGTTCAAACCTGGCTCAATGCAGGGGTGCTGGACTATGTGTTTTCTTCTATGCCAGCAGCACTGTTGGATTTAAAAGTAAGCACTTTGCTGGAGTTACAACATAAATCCGGCTTGTTAAGTTCAATCGCGGGGCTGGATCCATTGACGGCGGTGGCGGATCAGCAGCGACTGAATGAGTATCTGGATATCGAATGGCGACGCAGCCTGCGAGAGTATTACCCCATTTCCCTGATCAAGTTCGATATTGATGTCTTTGCTGCCTATAACGATGGTTATGGCATCAATGCCGGTGATGACGCCTTAAAGCAGATTGCTCGAACGCTAGAGAGCCACAGTCAACGTGCCGGTGATATGGTATCTCGCTATGGCCCCGATGAATTTATTGTATTGCTGCCCTCTACGGAATTGGAAAGTGCTCTGGCTGTAGCTGAGCGTATGATTAATGCTGTTTCGGAATTATCTATTGAGCATAGCAGCTCCCATTTGGCGGATATCCTTACCATGACTGCCGGTGTAGTGACGATTGAACCCTCACGGGATAAACGGTTGCAGGATTTATTCGATGAAGTCGAAGAAGTATTAGTTCGTGCGCAGCAGGAGGGAGGTAATCAAGCTATGGGGGTAGCTATATAACCCTTGTTCTATTTTTTACTCCCCCTGCAAGGTCGTAATTAAGGTTCGGCTGCCGCCATGATTGCGATGTTCGCCCAGATAAATACCCTGCCATATTCCCAAATTAAACTCGCCATTAGTAATTGGAAGAGTGATGCTATTCCCTAAGATGCTGCCTTTAATATGGGCGGGCAGATCATCGCTGCCCTCCAGCGTATGCCGATAATAGGGCTGGTTTTCCGGCACAAAATGATTGAAGTGCGATTCAAAATCCTCTCTTACCGTTGGGTCAGCATTCTCATTAATGGAGAGCGAAGCAGACGTGTGCTGGATAAAAATATGTGCCACGCCGATCGAAATTTGCTGCAGTTCCGGTAGCTGAGCCAGAATCTCACGGGTGATTAAATGAAAACCGCGGCTTTTTGCCTGTAGTTGTAGGGTTTTCTGTATCCACATGTTTCAATAGCGCCTTAGAAGAAAAGCAAATGAAGTAACAGCAGAAAATAATAGCGCGGGGAAGCGCTAAAGAAAACGCCGCTGACCTTAAAATGAATTGATTTACGATCAGCGCGTGATTGAAAGAAGGAGAGTAGGGCAGGTTACTTTTCCTGATGCTGGGCCTGTAGTTCGCGGGCGTAGGCTTCAACGTTGTCCATTAACACTTCCAAAGCATCCGAGGGGTTCATCTCCAAGGCTTCGGTTTCTTCTTCGTAAATCAAATGATGCCCTGCGCGGAAAAAATATACATCCCCAGTTTCGGCGACTTCATCGGGCCAGTCGGTGCCAGGAAAAACACAGCGGATTCGTCCCTTAAACACATAACCATAATGCGGGCACATACAAACGCCGCCGGGTAAAAAGGCATAGGTGGGGGCTGCGGATGAGGCCGATGCAGTGGTATAGCCTACGTGTAGGTCGCCCCATTTGGTGGACCGGAAGCCTCTACCACACAGTGGCCAACGATTGTTGTCACCACCTTTTGGCAGTTCTTTTAGTTTACAGGTTGGCATATTTCTACTTCCATCTTTTGTTTGTTATTGTTTGCTTGTATATAACATAGCTGTTTAATGGTGTTGTTTCGGCTCAGGTATTTAGTCCACCGTTAATGCTAATAATTTGCCCGGTCATTTTTTTCGCCTGGTCGCTACAGAGAAACACTACCAAAGGTGCTATATCCGCTGGGGTCGGTAAACCAAGGCCAGCTTTTTGTTGCGCTTTTTCGATACGGCCGGGGCTTACATCGGCGAGGCGATCGGCGGTTTTGGTATCGAGTACAAAGCTGGGAGAGATGCAGTGAGCGCGAAGGCCATCGCGAGCAACTTCTGCGGCGAAATTTCGAATAAAGCCGATAGTAGCACTACGCGCGGCACCGATAATCGTTTGATTGGGTGCCGGGTAAATCGCAGCATCGGAGATAAAGGCGATCAGGCAGCCCCGGGATTTTTTTAGCCAGGGCAGCGCTGCGTAAGTCAGCCGTTGCAAGTAGGCCACCGAGGTATCAAGAAAAGCGGTGTAATTTTTGGTTGCGGTTCCAGAAAAGGGGCCAGTGATGCCGCCATCGGCTGGTCCCGTTGCCAGACAATCGACCACTGCATCCAGCCGCTGATACAAAGCTGCAGCTTGTTTAACTAATTGCTCTTCAGAATTCTCGATATGAATGTCAATGGCAACGCACTGGACTGAGGCTTCAGGGTGGCGTTCTAATAACGCTTCACGCACCTTGGTAACAGAGGTATCACTTCGCCCTTGAATAATGACGGCCCAACCAGCCATTATGGCCTGCGCTGCTATTTCCTTTCCGATGGATCCTGTACCCCCGGCAATTAACATCACCGGGGTGGAGGCTGCGTGGTGTGCCATAGTGGTTTCCGTTTTGGCTTACGACTTTTTACGCAGCGGAACGCCGGCCGACAAACCGCCATCTACTGGCAGGTTAACACCGGTAATATTGGACGCAAGATCTGAGGCGAGGAACAATGCAGCATTAGCACATTCCTCTGGCTCAATGGCGCGACCCAGTGGGTGACCCATGCCCATGCCTTTTCTAACTTGCTCTGATGTGGCCACGCCTTCACCGACAAAATTGGTTGGCATACCCGCCGGGCAAACGGAGTTGACGCGCACATTATCACCGGCGACTTCAATGGCCAGTGTGCGGGTCAGGTTGGTGATAGCGCCTTTGGTGGCCCCATAGACGACGCCACCGTAGCCGATTAGGCCAGCAACAGAGGCCGTATTGACGATGACACCACCGCCACCCTGGGCAGTAAACTGACGCAGAGCTGCCTGACAACCAAACATCACACCGTTGACATTGACCCCGGAGAGGCGGCTGATATCTTCCTGTGTGGCATCCACGAAGGCTTTAAGGGGTTGACCCGGTTGGGGCACAATGGTGATGCCGGCATTGTTGTACATGATGTCGAGGCGACCAAAGGATTTTACGGCCTGAGCTACGGCGGCATCAACGGAGCTGGCATCGCTAACATCACAGTGAACAGCAATGGCTTCACCGCCAATGGACGTAACCTGAGCGACGGTTTCCTCAGCTTGTGCCGTGTTGATATCGGCGACGATGACTTTGGCGCCGTGCTCGGCAAAAATATTACAGGCGGCGCGACCGACACCTGAGCCTGCACCGGTAATCACGGCGACCTTACCTTCTAATAATCCTTGCATGGTTCTAACTCCCCCTCAGTTAATCTCTAAAAATTTGCTATAAGTAGCTCTAAAAGTTCAAACAGGTTATTTGTTGATAAATACGTAAGCCTTCTACGCCGCGCTCTCTGCCGAGACCACTGAGACGCTGGCCACCAGAGGAGGCGTAGGCACTGCTAATGCCGGTGTTCACATTGACGGTACCGGTTTTTAGTCGTGCTGCTACATCCATTGCTTGCCGTTGATCCTGGCCAAAGACATAACCTGATAAACCGAATTTGGAATCGTTGGCCATCGCAATGGCATGATCAACATCCCTATAACCAATCACGGATGCGACTGGCCCAAAGACTTCTTGCTGTGCAGCAGTATTGCTGTTGTCGGGTATATCCAGCAGTGTGGGCTCAAAGAAATAGCCGCCGGTTAAATGCTCTGGGCGCTGGCCACCCGCGAGAACCTTGCCACCTTCATCGATAGCGGCGGCGACAATTCTTTCACAACGCTCTACGGCGGTGGCATTGATGACAGGGCCAACCTGGGTTTCCTTATCGTCGGAGCGGCCAACTTTTAGCGCTTTAACCGCTGCAGCCATTTTCTCTAGCAGTTCGGCCTTGCGCTCCTCGGGTACAAATATACGTGTGCCGAGCGCGCAGCCCTGGCCAGCATGGGCCGTACAGACGGAGATAGGCGCGGTGACTGCACGGTCGGCCGCATCGGGCAAAAAGATTTGCGCCGACTTGCCGCCCAGTTCCAGTTGCAGGCGCTTCATAGAGGGTGCGGCCTGCGCCATTACCTGCGCTCCGACCCCGCTGGAGCCGGTAAAGGCCACCATATCGACGGCGTCATGGGTGGTCATCAATTGCGCACCTTCGGCACCAGGTTCTATCACAACATTCAGTACACCGGGTGGAAGTTCTGCCTCCAGTGCCGCTTCTGCAAACACCATGGCGTTTAGTGGTGTCAGTGGGTTAGGCCGAAGTACAACGGTATTGCCGGTGATTAGCGCGGGCAACACTTTCCAAAAGGCGGTGTAGAAAGGCATATTGTAGGCAGCGATGCCGGCAACTACGCCGATCGGGGTATAGCGACGAATACTCTGTACAGATTGTCCGAAGGGTGATGTGCGTTCACTCAGGGGCAGAGGGTTTTCTTCGATCTCGGGCAGTGATTGGTAGAGATCGAAAATACCTTCAGCTTGACGCAGTGGCGTGCTGACCTGGGCATGCATCACCGAAGTGTGGCCGGGGCAACCGGTTTCGGCGAGTACCGCCTCGGTGAGTGCATCCACGCGATTATGCAGTGCAGCGACATAGCGCTTGAGCCTGGCAATTCGCTCACTGGCGGGTTGCGTTGACCAGTTGCTTTGATCAAAGGCTTTACGGGAGCTGATGATGGCGCCTTCAACCTGCGGCAGAGACAGGCCGGTTAACTGGCAAATTACTTCGCCGTTGGAAGGATTCTCTACGGTGAATGTTTCGCCTTCCCCGGTAATAAACTGGTTATCGATAAATCCAGTGTGCTGCGAGTTTTTATACATGACGGCTCTTATGCTTAGTAGTTCTTTATTTAGAATAATGATTCTGTAAATAGATATTTATATCCTTATCAGTTGGGAGTGTCAAACCCTAACCGGGTTTATACGCCGCTTATTACCGATTGTTAAGAGTGGGTGGGTGTCTGGAGTCGGTGTGTCGCTAAACTCACTCAACAATGAGATATGCTTGAAGGGTGTTTGTTTATACTTGCTGAAGTTATCTGGGTAAGGTCGATAGCGACCCAGGTAAGTGGTATGTTTAGGCTCTCTTGCTATGTTATTGGGTTTAGTTTAGTTCTTCACAGGCAGAGGGTAGGGTTCACTTTTGCCATTATTGAAATGGGTGATACGTTCTGCTGCCTCCCTAAGTTTGCTTCCCATTTCCGCTATTGTTGATCCAGAAACCATGCCCATATCACCGGACATATTGAGTACGAAATCAACTTCCCCCTGTTTGTTGAAAACCGGACAGGAGAGAAAGGCGAGTAAATATTCAGCAGTTCTATCGAGCTCAGCACAAATCTCTATAGGGTACTCTGCTTTGACTCCGGTAAAGGCAAGCTCGGGGGCTTCATTTCTTGTTTCTACTTCTGGGTTATGGACCGCGAAGGAAAAGCCGTGGCGTCTGGTGAATTCAATGCCAGCAAATAACTCCTGCTTTTCTTTCTCTGGCGCTACTGGTGTCAGCTGATCGAGCCATTTCTCGACATCATAGCGTTTTGCGGTGGCGAAAAAAGCACCGGCAAAGGGGGCGCGCAATGGCAAGCTTCGACCTTGAGGAACGGACCAGGATCGATGGTTCCCCGAGCCCGCCCTCAGTTTGATAAAGACATCGCTACCTTCTCGGTAGACCGCGGAGGAAACCATTCGGAATTCATCGGACAGAACGCGCAATTCGGGCTGGGTTGCTTGTAGGGGGGAAAACTGGTCATTGGCTATTTTGCCGATAGCGGCAAGTGCGGGGCCAACGACATAACTCTTGTCGATATTTCTGAAGAGATATTGTGCTTCAACCAATCCTGCCAGTAACGCGTGACAAGTTGCCCGGCCCAGATCAAGCGCTTTGACGATGTCGGTAAAGGTAAAAGCCTGACCGGGATGTTCCGCAAAAAAATTTAATACTGCGACAACGCGTTTGATACCGGGCGGGGATTTTGACATGTACAGTTTCTCTATTTCGAACAAATGTATGGAAACATTACTGTTTTGATTGTAGCTCGTCAACAGAACTATTTAGCTGGGCAGAATTATTTGGGCCGCTATCTTCATGTTTTTAATAATTTTTTATGCGGTTCCAGCTTATGGGTAGGACTGTGATGTTGGTAGTAGTGGGTGATTAAGCCAGAAAAAAGATAAAGTAATGATTCATTATTTAGAATTAAATTTAGTGAAGGTCGCGCCAACTATAACGATGCGTGTAACAGCGCGAGCTTCACTTGAAGGCCCGGAGTGAGATCAACTTTATTGGTCATACCCAATATATGAACAACTCCAATTTCAATTTCAACTACAAGCCCAACAGCTTGTAACTTTCATGTCGGGTGACGGCCGAACCAAGCCGCAGGAAGGCTTGATGGGTGATGGGAGGGTGAACTCGCTGGGTAATGGCCCAGTGGTAGAAGCCGTAGATGGGCGAGCGACGATACTGCTCCCAGGCAGTTTCGCGGTTAGATGCATCGCCACCGTGGCTTTTCAGAGCGGCCAGATAATGGTCCAGCAGCTTGCGTTCTTCGCGCTCCGCATCTTCGACCGGTAGCACCGAGTTGATATGGTAAGACACGTCGAGTGACCAGTGTCCGCGCTGAACCAATTGCCAGTCAGTAAAACCCATGCCGCCCTGAGCAGTGCGGTAAACATTGCCGGGGTGAACATCGCCATGCAGGATAGTTTGAGGCAAGTCTTTGTTTAGCTCGGCCAATATTTTCAGGCCCTTCTCCAGCAGCGTGGCGTCCAGTGTGCGCTCGGGTAAGTCGGCTCTACGCTCATCGTGCATCAACTGTTGAATTTTTTCCCAAGAAACGTGTGACTCCTCAGTGACGATATCTTCAATGCGGCAGGGTAGCCAGTCGCAATTTTTCAGCAAATGGGATTTAGCATGCAGCCGGGCCAGCTGATCGAGCGTTTCAGCCGTTTGATCGATGGTAAGGGGTTCCAATGCGTGATAAAAATGGTCGCCAGCGGCAATCATGTCGGACATGATCAGAATGCAGCGGCAGGCTTTTCTGTCCGTTATTAAGGAAACACAGGGTGGAGTGCGCATGGTGATTTCAGGCGCAATCTGGGCATAAAAATCCGACTCGCGCAGTGTGGTAAGCCCGCCAGCTCCCGGTGACAGGTCGTGATCAAGAAAACCCTTGATGCACAGCCGGTAAACAGTTTGGGGATCGTTCTCAAAGGTAATGGCAACGCGTACCTTGGAGGCCATCGCCTTGACAATGTCGGCTACTTCAACGGTAGCGACCTTAGCGCCGTTTGAGAGGTGTGCCAGTGCTTTGGATAGCCAAACTGGGTCCAGCGCGCCCTCTAAGGTTTCTGGCACTTCAGCTTCCACTTCTTGCAGCATTGAGCGGGTGATTTCTATATCTTGCACAGTCGTTCTCCTGAGTCGGTTTTATTGTCTTTACGATCTGTTGATAGCTTGTTTTCAGCAGCTAAATCGAAGGATTACTCATCGGCGGTGATTTCGATGGTCATTAAGTTGCCCGAGCAGGAGCGGTCCAGCGTTGGGGCGAAGCTCTGCATTTTCTCGCCGAGTTTTTTGGAGAAACTGGCAAAGTCGTCGGTCTCGATCTCATAGGCGGTGACAAAGGGCCAAGGCTCGTCCATTCCGGGGATTTTTCCACGCAGGGTTTTGAAGCGTCGTGCGGAAGTGACTTCCTCCATTTCCCGAAAATCCGGTAGGTGCTCTTCTTCATACCATTTGTGGTAAGCCTCTTCATCACCTTCGCCCTGAGTCGGACCGTTCATTGCTAATAAGAGATATCGTGCCATGGCTGTTTCCTGCTTATGTGACGGAACTGATTGCAAGGCTCGTGATGTAATACGAGTCTGGATCTAGAGTTGGGTTTGAAAAATTACGGACAATATTTCCATATATAGAATCATAATTCAAATTAAAGAATCTACATGCTATGAATTTGATTAGGCTTGCTGATGAATCAAACGCAAACTGAGTTCAACTTCTGGCTGGATTAGAGTGCCAGGATGAATGCGACTTGTAGTGGTCGGTTTTGGAATGACAGCACGAGGTTGGTTTTGAGCTCTCTACACGGACATCTACTGTAATGAGCCGGCCAGCCCAGAGGGTTAACTATTATTGTGCTTTACGCCATAGCCGGAGTGATTAAAGGTAGGAGCGTCGAGTTCGGGCATCTCCGGCGGGCTGCCAAACTCGGGATTCTCAAAAAAGGGGGCGGATAAATCCGCCGGACCCATATAATGCAGTTGGAATAAGCGCCAGCTACAGCGCCAGCGATCTCCGTTATCGACAAAACGCTCGTAATAAATGCCGATGGTATTAAAGGAGCTACCGTCGGCTAACGCGCACTGCTCGGAGACATAGGTTTTGCCATTGGCAACACCGTCGCCAACGTCGAGAATCGGCGTGCGGAAAGTCATCAGAATTTGCCGGTACCTGGGCATCAATCGCTGCAGGTTCCAGGTGATTTCCTCGCGGCCGCGTAAAATCATCCCGGAGATTCGCCATTCGGCATCGGGTGTAAAACAATCGCCAAAGGCGTCGTAGTCGCGTCGCCAGACAGCATCGCCATAGCGGGCATGCAGTTGTCTGATGGCGGCCTCAGTGGCTACAAAATCACTCATGGTGGTCTCCCTCGTTTTTATTAATGAGCCCTTGGCATATCGGCCGCAACGGGTATTGAAATCGGATCCTCTTCACCAAAGTAGGCTTCTGCTACCGTGGCGGGCGCGCCGGGTTCACCAATCATGCGGGCAAATTTATGGGCTTCAAAGGTAGCAGCTCCCCACATGCGAGGTGCCAGCGCATCGCCAATAGTGAATAGCTGTTTAACGTTTCCTTCAAGGGCTTTTTCCAGACTATTGTTGGGGGTTCGGCTGGTTGAAAGAATCACTGCATCCACATTTTCGATGACCCGGCTGTCATTAGCGTGAATATCATCGACTGTTACGCTCTGATCACCGATCTCTCGAATATAAGCCATAGTCGTTAGTTTGCCGCCGGCCGCACGCAGGCGCCGAATCATTGGTCTACCGTCCTGACCTGCCATCACTCGTGCAGAAAGAGGTAAAAAGTTAGGGGTAAGAAATTCCACATCACAACCCCTTGTTGCCAGCAGTTCCGCAATGCCCATACCGGCATGCAGTCCTTCGTCATCCTGCACTAACACTTTCTTAAAATTGTGGTCCGGCAGTGCAAGAAACTCTTCGGGTCGGAAAACAAAGTCACGATCATAGCCGGGAATGTCACATTCGCTGTAAAAGCCTCGTCCCTCGCGGCTGAACTCGGCTCCGGTGGCGATGATCACGGCGTCGGGGTTCTCGGCAAGAATGCTATTGGCTGTAGCCGTTGTCTCCAGTTTGATAGTGACTTTAAGTCGTATCAATTCCCGTTGCCACCAGTCTATAGCACTCTGGTAGTCTTCACGGCCTGGAAGGCCTGCCCAAATGGTAAAGGCGCCGCCGAGTTTGTTGCGCGCCTCCAGTAAGGTGACATCGTGACCGCGAACGGCAGCCGTGCGCGCAGCCTCCAGTCCGCCCGGTCCAGCACCGACCACAATGACTTTCGATTTGACTGCTGCCAAAGGGGTGACTTCATCTGCCCACAGGCGCTCGCGAAAAGTCGCAGGGTTAATGGCACAGACAGCCGCGCCTTCGGGGATGCCGGCCATACACCAGTTGCAGGCGATACAGGTACGGCTGCGTTCTTCTTTACCTTCAAAAGCATTGCGCAGTAGATTCGGTTCAGCGATAAGCCCACGGGCTGCGCCTACCATGTCACAGACACCAGCCTGCAGCATAGCTTCGGCGTCAGCCACTGAAGTCATTCTGCCCATCACGCTCATCACCGGTACGTCGCCCGCCGCCTCACGTAACGCTTCGACATAGGGACGATAGAGGTGCGGTTGTTCGAACACTGAGGGCATACCAATGTAATACTGTTGCGGTTCAACAGCAACGTCAAGATCGGCAAAATCAATCAGGCCCTGATCGGCAAGGATTTTTAACACCTGTGAGGATTCTTCGGTATCGTAGCCACCGGCAATTAACTCATCACAGTTCAGTCGTATGCCTACGGCCATTTTCGGGCCGGCTGCCCGTCGTGCGATATCCAGAGACTCACGCAGAAAGCGCATGCGATTTTCCAACGAGCCGCCGTATTGGTCGGTGCGTCGATTAAAGTAGGGGGACAAAAACTGTTCCGCCAGTGCGCCGTGAGCACAGTGCACCATCACCCCATCAAAGCCTGCTTCGCGCATATTGGCTATCGACTGGCCAAGTGCATCCAGCATCAGACGAATGTCCTGTTTGCTCATTTCGCGGGTGTTGAAGCCTTTTTCATGGCTGCGGTACTGCACCGAGGAAGGACCAAAAGCCGGGGCAGCCGGGCTTAATGGTTGCCACTGGCCGTGGGTTGCCCACTGGTAGTAGGGCTCGCCAAAAATTTTACCCCCAGCCTCATGTATAGCATCGGTTAGCACTCGGAAGGCGGCAATATTCTCTCTCGGGTGTGGTGTAGGCTGAAACATCCGGGTGCGTCCGTGCAGAGTCATGGTCAATACAATCAAGCCGCAACCGCCTTTGATTCGTGCCACGTTGTAATGCACATAATCGTCCGAGGGTTTGGAGCCTACGGTCATCAGTACGGCGTGCGGCGACATATAAAATCGGTTAGGTAACTCAACCGGGCCGAGTTTAATCGGGTTGAAAATATTCGGGTATTTCGGGTGCATAGATGATTCCTATTATTGTTTGATTATCCCCGGAAAAAGCGTTTGGGGTAGGTATCAATACAGCAACGATGATACTTATTTTGCTATGCGTGATGAACAATGCCGGGAGATTTTGCCTTCTAATTATTGTCACCTGGACCGTAGCATATTTTATATTTGAATCATATGGGCGGTTATGGATACCTGGGATGCGGGGGGGCAGTGTAGTTATGACGGGCAAGGTGGACGTATGGCGGGGGAGGGAGGTTAAGTTAGTGGGGGAAATCAGGGAAAGGAAAAGCCGAGCCAACGGGACAGGGGAAAAGTGGCAGGAGATAAACTGGGTTATCTCCTGCCTAGGGCAGCAAGCCATCTGAGGTAGGAAAATGGAGCTGCAGTGGTACCCTGCTGGATGTTGAAGAGGGTGAAATTTAGGGAATCACCTTTTTCGATTGTAGTTCGGCGATAGTTTCCCATTCATAGCCCAGTTCCATCAGAATGGTTTCAGTGTTCTCCCCCAACTCCGGTGCCCGGCGGATATTGGGTGCCTGTTCGTCAAACTGTACCGGGACGGAGGGCAGTCGATAGGAGGGGCTACCATCCTCCGGTTTCACTTCGCTGATATATTGATTGGCAATAACCTGTGGGTCATCCAATAATTCAGTGACCCGCTGTACCGGTGCCCAGGGGGCATCAATGGTGCGTAACAGGGCCTGACACTCTTCATAGCTCCTGCGAGCAAACTCATCATCTAACAGGGCGATGCAGGCAGATTTATTTTTTGCGCGTACCTTAATATCACTAAAGCGAGGATCATCAATCAGTTTATCCAGCGCAAAAGCTTTGCAGAAATCCGCCCAGTAGCGATCGGGCTGCAAAAACATTAACTGGATAAAACGGCCGTCGGAAGTGCGGTAAGTATTGGAGAGTGGGTTGGGAACATCTTCATGCGATCCCGGGCGTGGAATATCATCATAACCTTGCAGGGCGGTTAACAAATCCGATGACAGTGTCCACATGGCGGTTGCCAATAGTGAGACATCCACCACACTACCTTCACCGGTACGGTGACGTTTGAGTAAGGCCCCGGCGATACCAAAAGCCAGCGCCATACCACCATTGCGATCACCCATGGCACCGCGTTGATTAATGGGATAATCCCGTTCGGGGGGGGTTAATGCATCGGCGACGCCGCCACGGGCAAAAAATGCCGAGGCATCGTAACCTGCCATATCGGCATCGGGGCCGCGTACCCCGTAGCCATTACCTCGCGCATAAATCAACTGAGGATAGCGTTCACGCACCTGATCCGTATCGAGCCCTAAGCGGCGCAGTGCGGCGGGGCGAAAACTGGTAAGCAATACATCCGCGTTTTCGAGCAGCTTGTGCAGTACCTGCAGACCTTCCTCGGTTTTGATGTCGATTGCCAGTGAGCGCTTGCCGCGATAAGCCAGCGCGACTGACATATTAATGCCGCCACCATCAGTGCCAATGCCTTGAGTTGCTAAGCCGCGATAGGGGTCACCTTCAGGATTTTCCACGCGAATCACATCCGCGCCCCAGTCCGCCAGCAGAGCACCGGCAACAGGTACAAAAACCCACTGTGCCAATTCGACCACGCGTACGCCGCTAAAAATATCGTTTTCTTGAGACATGAAAAAACCTTTGTTAGTTGTAACGGTTGAATTCTATATTTTTCATTCAATTGATCGAGTGTTGCAAAAAATTAACGGGTTAGAGTAAAACTTATATCTCACACTTTAACGTTATAAGACTAAGGTTCATCACCAACCACAGTATTAAATTGCGGGTGAATTTCCTTCCAGCGGTTATACCAGTCAATTGAAGGTTGGATCATGTCGGTACCCGGAAAGGTGCGTTGATGAGCTGTGTTCATGGCTGCTTCAACATCGCTTAAAGTCTTCGCGTCAAAATGGTTTTGATCAAATTTATCGGCTAAATCAGAAGCCCCTGCGCTACGTAGCATAGCTGCAAATTGATCTTGACTGCGCAGAGTTGTCAGCACCCAATCAAACATTGGGCCATTGGCGTTGGGGTCGTAGCCCCAGAGAATATTGTGCTGTTGGTCTTGCAGAATATAGTGATAGTGCGGCTGGTTATCGAAGCAATCAAAACGCAGCCATTCACTTCTGGTTTTTGCGTCACAGACATGCACGCTGGCACCACGCTCCAACACCTCGCCACCGGGCTTGCCGAAGGCGCGGCTCTCAACCCCAATGGTGATGGGGCCAGAGGTAAACCAGGTGGTTTCATCTTCCATAATAGGAATCAGCATAAATCTGTGGTGCTGTCCGGCGATCACGTGGACGGTTTGGTCGCCGGGATTGGTTTTAAAAACCGGGTCTATCTGAGCAGTATTACTTTTCATTTCAATACTCTCTCCCTTCATTTCTTGCTGATTTTTATGAAGTAGGCCAGTTACAAGCGAAAAATCTTGCCCGCGATGTGATTAAGTTGTTTTAACGGGCGCTTATTACTTTCAAAAATTGCACAGTCATGTTCTTCGTTTACAGGTCGAAGCGAACCGGCAGCGATTCAGGGCCTCGACTGATTAGTGAGCCTCCCGTGATCTCCGGGTGGGGCTGATTTGTATCCCAACGTAAATTGGGTAAGCGATCGAGCAGGCCATTAAGAGCGACTTCCATTTCCTGCCGGGATAAGTGCTGGCCAAGACAGGCGTGTGGCCCCGCACCAAAGGCAAAGTGTCTTTTTATCGGTCGTAAAATGTTAAAGCTGTCGGGATCCTCCCACTGGCTGCGATCACGGTTGGCGGTGGCAAGACACAGGTGAACAATGGAACCCGCTTTAATTTCCATTCCACCCAGCACGGTATCTTTCGCGACCCAGCGCAAAAACACCGGTGCTGTAGGACACCAACGCGTAGATTCGTGAACGGCACTGCGCAACAGGCTGCGGTCGGCGCGAAGGGCTTCCAGTTGATCAGGATTGTCTAACAGGGCCATGATGGCGATGCCGAGTTGTCGCCAGGTAGTACCCCCACCAGCAAAAATAATGAGCAGGCAGTAGTGCATGATCTCCTCATCGGTGAGGCCCCGAGTGCTGCCGTCCTCCTGTTTGAGTTCACCGGCGATGAATTTGCTGATCAGATCGTCTTCCGGTTTTTGTCGCCGCTGAGCGATCACCGACAGCATAATCCGGTTGATTTCCTGGTTGGCCGCCGCGACAGATTCGGGTGTCAGTTGCAGGCTCAAGTCGTGGGCAGCTTGGCGCAGCGCCAAGGCTTCAGAGGCAGGCACGCCAAAACCGAGACTAACTACACTAATGGGCAGCGGGGCGCAGAGTTCGAGATTGAGATCGGCGTGATCCTTGGTGGTGATTTGGTCGAAGAGTTTGTCAACGGCCCGGTTGATCCAGTTGTCGTTCCACCAGGTTTGCACAAACGACGGTTTAAAATAGGGTTTGGAGATATTGCGCATATGGGTATGACGAGGCGCATTCATATTCAGCAGCGTGTCACCAATTCGGGTTTTGGTCATGAAGTCATAGACATCATTATTGAAGGTCTCCGCATCCATAAAGGCTTCATTAACCAGGTCATAGCTAAGTACCGAGTAGGCCTCACGGTCCGGCCACATTCTCGAGAATTGGGGTTGTTGTCCGAGCAGAGATTCGATAGAGCCTTTGTGGATGGGTGCTTCTTCTAACAACTCCAGAAACCTGGGGTATGGGTCATCGGTGGACCAACCAGCAGATTCCACTTCCTTGCGGGCATTGAATAGGACGCCGCGTTTATTGGTATTGAGGTCTACGGTTTGCTGGCTCATGCTGTCATCTCCACGCGGTTTTATTCGGTCACACTTTTTCGGTGATTGTTATTCAGTCATAGCTATTCAGTAATCGTTATTCACCGTCGACTGGTTCGAAATCATCTTTGTCAGCAGAGCACATGGGACAGCACCAGTCCTCAGGGATATCTTCCCAGGGGGTGCCGGGCTCAATACCGTTGTCGGGGTCGCCCTTGTTTTCATCGTAAATATAGCCGCAGTACATACAGGCCCACTGCTTGGCTTGGTTGTTTTCGATCTCGGCCTCGACCTTGTCAGTCATCTAAGTGCCACCTCGGCGCTAAGCTATTATTTTATGTCAATTCCAAAGTTTTAAGTTCGTTATATAGAATATATTGTCAATATTTAGAATGATAATACTCTCGCCAGAGCTATGAATCAATTGCTCTCCAGCTGGTTTACAGTTATTTAATCTTTAGCGATTGCTATGGGTATTAAGTGTTAGAAGCGATGCAAGTTTCAAAGTGAAAAAAGCGTTTGGAAGAATCGACCGAAATCTAAGGTTGTGTAGAACTCTGTGCCTGCCAAGGAAAAGCCGCTTTTCTCGCCACGTATCTGTTATTCATTTAGTCTGAATTAAATCGCGATACTGTTCCAGAATCGCGTTCATCTTTTCAGCAAGTTCACCTTCCCTGCCGTTCAAATTGTCTGTGCTACCACAGATACCCAGCGCCATCGGTGGCGCGTTATGATTCATTATGAGAGGAATAGAGACGGCAATACTGGATGGCATGGCATGGTCCTCTTTAAAGTCGTAGGTCTTTACCGAGTAGCCCTTGTCGCGAACCTGTTTGATCTGTGCTAACACATAGTCTTCCTGAGTCTGTCGAATATGCGGTGCCAGTTTTCTCGACTCATGTTTGATGATTTCCATAATTTCCTCATCGGGTTTGCTGGCAAGTGCGATAGCACCGCTGGATGAACCGATGAGTGGAATTCGAACTCTGAAGTCGTAGGCGGGGGGTGTTTTTACGCTATTCTTTTCGATCACCAGGGCGCGCATATTATTTTCATGTAACACAGTGATGGTAATGATTTCACCCAATTGCTGGTGAATATCTTTTGCCAACCTGCGTAGTACCTCGCCGCTGGGATAAATTTCGGCCAGCCAGGAGGCAAACCCACTAAAGAGTATCGACGGAAAGTAGGTCTTATCGGTTTTGTTAAAGGTTAAATAGCCACTTTCTACCAGACTGGTCAGCAGGTATTTAGTACTTGATGTTGGCAGGTCCAGCTCGCGGGAAATTTCGATGGCACGTGAAGGTTGTCGGTCGCGATAAAAGTATTCCAAAACATTAATGACACGAATCGCCGATTTTACAAAGGTCTTATTGGGTTTATAAAAGCTGTAAACCGCATTGTCGTTTTCTTCAATGTCTTTCATAAACGTCTTTCGCAGTTTCACAAAATAATCGGCGGTTACTTAAGTTTAAGGCTTATATTTTTTGGCTTAGCGTAGCACGCTTTATCCGCTCAGTCCTGACTACCTAACTAAAGGGTGGTCGTGATCCACACCAAAACCTAAACCAATTGGTGGAAATAGCAAACGCACACACTCTAGAGAAGAGGGATGTTGTAGAGCTTGGCCGCATTCAGGCTTAACACCTTGGCCCTCTCTTCGCTGGTTAATGGAGAAAGCCGTTCTTCCAGGTTGTCGATAGGGTATAGGCTGGTTGGATGCGGAAAGTCAGTTTCAAACAAGGCATTATCAATGCCGACCTGGCGTAGGGTTTCAGAAATATTTTCCTTTTCAAACCAGAAGCAGCTGTAGAAATTTCTTTTGAAATAGTCTGAGGCTTTCATAGTAATTTTTTTCGACTCGGCCAGTTCGGTCACCTGATAATCTAACGCCTCCATTAAGAAGGGGATCCAACCGATACCGCTTTCAACTGAAACAAATTTCAGCGATTGATGGCGTTCAACCACACCGCCCAAAATCAGGTTAGCGACGACCTTGGCGTTATTGAAAAACAACATGGCCCCCGCAATAGAGGATTTCAAATCGCGGGTCAGGCTTGGCCAGCCCTGCGTGCCCATCCAGTCAATCGATTGTTCGCTGGCACCAATGTGAAAGTTGACTGGTAACTTCATATCAGCACAGGCTTCCCATAAAGGGTCCCAGTGAGTCGAGGCCAGATCTGGAAGGTACTCGCCTCTCTCATCTTTGTGTAGGTGTGGGTCGGAGTTGATGTTAATTCCACGCAGACCCATCTCGTGACAGCGTCTGCATTCGGCAATGGCCTCCTCTACATCCCACCAGGGTAGTAATGCCATGGGGAATAAACGGTTGCAGGATTCTTCCTGTAGCTCGGCCATGGCATCGTTGTAAATTTTAGTCGACACAATGCGTAATTCGGGATCAACTTTAGCGCTAGCCTGACCGCCAAACCCCAGGATATTCGGGTAAACGATTTGAGCATAAATACCGGATTCGTCCATTACCTGCAGTCGGGCTTTCACATTGGAAGAGCCCGCATGAACATCCTTGAATCGCAGGTCAAGAAATCTATCCAAGTCCCTGACTTTACCGCCTTCTTTTAGAATAGCGCTATTGGGATGGGCGTTAAGACCAATGACTTTGTCACCATCGATCACCCAGGACTCTACGCCATTATGGACTTTCACCTGTGGCACGCGATCGCGCATGGAAGCTGGGGCACGCTTCAGCCACATATCGTGCGGCTCGGTGAGGTGGGTATCAGCGTCGATAATCTGAATAGGAGATTTGGTGGAACTATTTGGGCTGGCTACGCTGGTCATAGATACCTCGGATATTTTTCTGGGTGGAAAGCCGCTATTGTCTTAGATGTTTAATACGTTATCGGTGATGCATCAAGAGCGTCAATCAAAATCCCTGAGAGTGGATATTTTTCACAAACACGAATTTTTATACGATTTCGTCGAAAACACCATTCCCAGTGTAAATTATAAAAAATACCGCTCTGCGATATGACTACTGGTCCTGTATCTAACAATGAATCATAAGTCATTCGCGTCTAGGATTTTTGCGGGAATGGGGTATTTCATATACATGAAATTGCCGTAGCCGCTGGGCTGTCTGTTGACGGGCATGGCCAACAGATCATCTAATAAAAGAAAAAAGTGAGAGCATTATGAAAATAGGTCGCTATGAAGGTTTGGGTATAACATTCTACGGAGAGCTGGATGGAGAAACTGTTTATCCACTCGAAGGCGAGTTGCATCAGTTGCGTAGGCAGCAAAACGCTTCGCCAATGAGCGTGAATGAGTTGCGGGTTTTGGCCCCGGTGCTGCCCGGAAAAATGATTGCGATAGGCCCCGGGCATAATGATGTGGTACCTGAGGGCGTAGAACCGCCGGAATATCCCTACCTGTTTTCTAAGCCGACCAGCTGTGTTGCCAACCCCGGCGACCCGATTATCTATCCAAAAGTCGTTAGTAATATTCTCTATGAAATAGAAATCGCCGTTGTGATTGGCAAGACGACGAAGAATGTCTCTGAAATAGATGCCCTGGACTATGTATTGGGTTATACCTGTTGCAATGATGTAACCGCAGGCTCATTAAAGAAAGACTGGGGCACGCCAGCTTCTTACTACTGGAAAGCCTATGATACCTTTGGCCCGTTGGGGCCGGTGATTACAACGAATCTGGAGATTGAAGGGCTGGCGATGGTGAGCCGTATTAATGGTGAGGTTCATGCTGACACTACGGTTTCACTCATTTATACACCACAGAAACTGATCAGCTGGATCTCGCATATTATGACCCTGAACCCCGGCGATGTGATTTCATTGGGAGCTGCTGCACAGGCTGATCTAAAGCCTGGCGATATCTGTGAAATTGAAATTGAAGGCATTGGTATTTTATCTAACCCGGTGGTGGCCGAGCGATAATAGATACCTGTTTCTTTTTAAACCCAACAGTGTTGATTCTCCCCTTATGCCCCCGTGTATGCTTGGGCGCGATAACTAAGCCTGATGAGTTCTCGTCAGCCCTTTCTTTTTAAAACTTCTTAAATGTTCAGCGTTTGCATTCCGGAGCTACTGGTCGCCAGTTAAGGCTGTACTATTCAGTCTTAATCGCGTTAGTGTTGAAGCTTGGCCAGATAAGCTTCTCTGTTGACCTTTGTGGCGCATTAATCAATAATGATTCCAATTAAAGACAATAAGTTCTAAATAAAGAATTTTCTCTCCAGTGACAAAGCTAGCGATACGCTAAAGGTGGCCCCATGAGTGAAACACTAACGTCCAATGATCCGCGTTACGCCAAGTTATTTGATGTGCAACAGGAGGCTGCTGCCAGTGGCGAAATCTACGGTGACCTGTCACCACGGATGAGTGCATTGAGAGAGCAGGCACCGGTTTTGAAGGGCTCGTTGCGAGAACTGTTGGGGCTACCAGTTTTGGATCACTATGATATTAAACGGGAAACCTACACCCTGTTTAATTTTGAGTTCTGTGACAAAGCTCTGCGTGAAAATCAGTTGTTTTCTTCCGAGGGCTATAACGATTCCCCTTCGGTACGAGCGATGGGGAAAGTCATTTTAAAAATGGTTGGCGATGAACACCGCCGCTATCGCTCTGTTGTACAGCCGATGTTTATCAAACCCAGAACCATTGATTGGTGGAAACCGAACTGGATTGATGCGGCCGTTAATTCGCTGCTGGATCGCATTGATGCCAAAGGTGAGGATAAAGCCGATTTGAATCTGGATCTGTGCGCGCGGTTACCCGTTTATGTGGTTACACGCGGTATAGGAATGGAGGAAAAAAACTCGCTGGAATTCCGTGAGCATCTGTTACGAAGCACTATCGGGCACTACAACTTGACACCCGAAGAGCGCATGCACTCCGCGGCTGAAGTATCGCGGATGCTGAAGGAGCTAATTACCGAGCGCCGAAAAAACCCACAGGAAGATGTTATCTCCGGTTTAATCACTAATGAACTGCCGCTGGAAGATGGCACCACGCGAAAACTGGATGACGAAGAAGTCTTCTCCTATTGTCGATTAATTATGTTAGCCGGTGGTGGTACCACCTGGCGTCAGTTAGGTATTACCCTGCATTCACTATTAACTAACTACCATTTCTGGGAGTTGTGTCGGGAGAACCGCAAGATGATCGGTCCCGCGGTTGAGGAGGGCGCTCGTTGGATGCCAACAGATCCGGTTTTTTCCCGTGTTTTGACTGGTGATGTCGAATTGGCAGGGGTACAAATTCCCGCCGAGTCGCGCATTGATATGTGTTTTGGTTCGGCCAATCGCGACCCCAGCCGCTGGGAGAATCCGGAAGTCTTCGATTTGATGCGTCCGTTTCAGGCGCATTTAGGCTTTGGTATGGGGCCACATCGTTGTCTGGGTATGGATGTCGCCAAGCAGGAAATGTTCGCTGCAATTAATGCCTTGATGGATCGCTACCCTAATATGATGCTGGATAAAAATGCGCCTGAACCTGAGCTGTTAGGCGGCGTCGAGCAGCGTGGTATGTCTGCTATTCCAGTTGTCCTGAAATAAATCAAGTATCCTAATAGAAAGCAGATGAAAAGAACTGTGTTATAGAGTGGCTCGGTGCTGTTAGTCACCGAGCTGAGCCCAGAATCAATTTATACTGTCTTTATGCTTGCCTTTTATCCAGTTTTGGATGTGATGCTATTTGGGGGGTGATTCCATGTCTGTCCAGCAATCTATTGATCCTATTGAATTTCGCAATGCCCTTGGGTCTTTTACTACGGGTGTGACTATCGTTACTACCAATAACAAAGCCTTTGGCGATGTAGGTTTAACCGCTAACAGTTTTAATTCTGTCTCGTTGGATCCGCCGATGGTGTTGTGGAGTCTGGCCAAATCGGCCGGCAGCTTGCAGGCTTTTCAAGAGACAGATCATTTTGCTGTTCATATTCTGTCGGCGGATCAGCAGGAACTGTCTAACCGATTTGCCAAGCGTGGCGTTGATAAATTTGCTGGTGTTTCCGTTGTTCGTGGTCCGAGTCAGATTCCTTTAATTCAGGATTGTGCCGCGCGTTTTGTTTGTGAAACAGCCTACCAATATGATGGTGGCGACCATATCATTTTTGTCGGCAAGGTGGAGAATTTCGAGCATTACGAAAAATTACCGCTATTATTTCATGCCGGGCAGTATGGTGAGATTAAAAAATCTTCACACCCCTTTGGCGGCGATGATCATGTGCCTGATGACTCTATGGGTTTCTTGCTGCGAAAAACCTATCAACAGCTTATCGCACCTCTTGCCTTAAAGCTGGAAGAGAAAAACCTAAGTCTAATGCAGCATTATTTTATGGCCCATGTTGCAAGAAATGATCATAGAACACTGGAGAGCTTACTGGCGCTGTTTAAACAAGATAGGGAATCACCAGCTTCAAAGGAAATCGATGATCTTTTTGAGAGAGGGTATATTGTTGAATCTGATGAAGGTGTCAAGTTTACGACTGAAGGTTTCAGTTTGAGGATAGAGTTGGCTGCCATGTATAAAGCGATCGAATCCAATACTTTCGAGAATTTTTCCTTTGAAAAAGCTCAAACTCTCAAAGTGTTACTGGGTGAGTTTCTTGATTCATTGGAGTTGGATGAATAAGTCAGGCAGAGCTGTGATGTACTTAAGGAAACCTCGGATTAATTAAAGCGCTCACTATTATATTAATCAAAGATTCCTTAATAAGAGGACCCTTAAGCAAAGCGTTTAAAGCTTAGGCTGGGAACGGATAGGGCTCGCTTCTGCCATTCATAAAATAAGTAAGGCGTTCCGCTGCGGCGCGTAGGGCATTACCCATTTCTTCAATGGTAGAACCTTTGGCTGTGCCGCGGAATCCCGACAGATTTAAAACAAACTCTACCTGACCGCTCGCGTTAAATACCGGAGAGGTAATGAAGGCCAGAGAATACTCGGTATTGGGGGCGAGACTGGATGATGCGACCACGGGAAACTCCAGCTTGTTACTGCTAAAGGTTTGCTCGGGGGAATCGACATTGTGTTCAACATTGTCATTGCGCTCACCGAAGCAAAAGCCGTGCTGTTTGGTAAAGGCGATACCGGCGAGCAAATCTTCTTTTTCCTTGTCAGTAGCGGCGGGGGACAGCTGATCCAGCCATTTTTCAATTTCATAGGGCTTGGAGACAGCAAAAAAGGCGCCGGCAAAAGGAGCTCGCAATAACAGCCTTAAGCCCTGTGGAACAGACCAGGCGGCCTGTTGACCGGAACCTGCGCGCAGGCGAATGATGACGTCGATACCCTCGCGATAGACCGCGGAACACACCGTCCTGAATTGGTCAGAGAGCGCGCGTAGTTCTGGTTGCGTAGCCTGTAACGGTGAGAACTGCTCGTGGGCTATTTTGCCAATGGCTGCCAGTGCGGGG
Organism: Oceanicoccus sp.; assembly: GCA_965661375.1. Lineage (GTDB taxonomy): Bacteria > Pseudomonadota > Gammaproteobacteria > Pseudomonadales > Dasaniaceae > Oceanicoccus. The sequence continues at coordinate 30,024 of CBFIDJ010000003.1, forward strand.
CCGATGACATAGGTTTTATCCCTGTTGCGGTAGAGATACTGAGCGTCTACCAAGCCGCCCAGTAAAGCGTGACAGGTAGCACGGCCCAGATCCAGCGCTTTTACGATATCAGTAAAGGTAAAAGCCTGCCCGGGGTGTTCCGCAAAGAAATTGAGTACTGCGACGACGCGCTGAACGCCAGGTGGAGATTTAGACATAATATATTTCGCTATTTCGAACAACTGGCGGGACATTAATCGTTTCAAGAAACACAGTCAATATAATCCTTGGTTCTTAGTGCGTTTCTCTTCGGTTACAGCAGCCTTAAAGCTTGGGCTAAAGCCGTATTACTAAGATGACCTGGAGGGATAATTTGCTCATTAGCGGTACGGCTTAAGCTTAGACAAGTTCTAAAAATTCTATATTTTGAAAAATAAAGTGAGGATTCCTATGGCATCGTCCATAAAACAAGCATCTATTGAAAAAGCTCCTATGAAACAAGTCATCTTAAAATCCCACGTCGTTGGAAATCCAGCCGTTGAGAATTTTTCTATCGAAACCACCGTCATTCCGGATATAGCTGAAGGGCAAGTGTTGATAAAAACACTATGGCTATCGTTGGATCCACTCATTCGCTTTGCGCTTGATGAAGTTAGGCTGACAGGTCGGGCCCATGTGGAGCTGGGAGAAGTTATCTATGGTGGGGCCGTCTCTCAGGTAATTGAGTCCAGACATCCCAATTTCGCAGTGGGAAATTTTGTCGAGGGTAGAACTGGTTGGCAAGAATATGCCGCAGTCGATCCCGCTCAGGTTCCCCTGCGCAAAGTGAACTCCGGTGGCGCACCTTTATCCACTGCGGTTGGTGTACTGGGAATGCCCGGCCAAACCGCTCATGCTTGTATGGTTGGTGTAGGGCGAGTACAGGCTGGTGAAACGGTGGTGATTTCCGCTGCCGCCGGTGTGGTGGGATCGACGGCAGGGCAGATCGGAAAGATTCTGGGTGCCCGAGTGGTAGGCATCGCAGGTAGCGCAGAGAAGTGTGATTCTTTGGTAGAGCTGGGTTTTGACGCCTGTGTGAATTATAAGTCCGCTGACTTTGCCGAGCAATTAGCTGCTGCTTGCCCCGAAGGGGTTGATGTTTATATTGATAATGTCGGCGGTGATGTCACCTGGCAGGTATTGCCGTTACTTAAATACGGCGCAAGGATGCCGGTCTGCGGTTACATTGCCTATTACGGAGTCGGTATGGAAGGTCCGGGACCGGATCGATTACCGGGTTTTATGCGCACCATTATGTCCAAGGGCTTGGAGGTAAGAGGCTTTGGCGGTTTTATGGTGGGCGGTGAAAAATCATTGGAAGATATAGCTGCCTGGATTAGAGATGGTTTGATTCAATATCCGGAGACGATTGTAGAGGGTATAGAGCAGGCGCCTTGGGCTTTTGCGAGTATCTTCGGGCGCAATAGCAATATCGGAAAATTACTGGTGCATGTAGCAGAGCCGGATTAGCAAGCCTTACGTGTTGAGAGTAATTCCTTAGAATCAGTCAATGCACTGCATCGCTTTGAAAATAGGCACGCAGCCGATTGCCTGAAAGATTGGTTTTATTTGATAGATGATGCATCTAATTCAAAAGAGATTCGCGCAAATTTACCAATAAAATGTGTTAAGAAGTACTTCAGATAACAAGTCAGGGCCGCAATCACGCTAATGTGTGTTACAACCCTGCTGATGTTAAAAAAGATATTCCCCTCATTAACGGCTAACGAGGGGCGTGTAAGCTAATAAGACTACCCCAAGCCGTACAGCCGTTTGGCTCGGTTACAGACGATCTCCCGTACATCCTCTTCTGGAATACCTTCAAAGTCGCGTTTAATCACATCCTGTGAATGAGGGAAGGTGGTTTCGGAGTGTGGGTAGTCTGAAGACCACATGATGTTTTTACCGCCGGGTAAATTTCGATTGAGTATGCCAACGCGGTCATGGATAAAGGAACCGTAGACGTTGCGATCCATGAAAAAGCTGGGTTTTTCTTCAAGTGTGCTGTCGGTCCAGAAACGCTGACGCTCCCAAGTGCGGTCCATATATTCAGCCATCCAGGACATCCAGCCAACGCCACTCTCGACAATCGCCAGGCGCAATTTGGGAAAACGTTGGAAAATACCTGCATAAATCAAAATGGCAACAGGTTCGGCCATGGCGGTTTTGCTCATCACCAGGTCAGGTAAAAAATGTTGCTTATCGCCGAAACGTGGAACGCGGCCACCAAGGTGCATGGTGAGGGTAAGGTCAAGATCGGAGACCGTCTGCCATAGTTTGTCGAACTCAGGGTCTGTATAGGCGCGACCGCTGTCTGGAGAGCCAGTGAGAGCCGACGCCTGGGCCCCGAACCCTCCTGCTTTGGGCGCATCTTTCGCTAGAGGAAAGGCTGGTATATTAACAGTTTTAAACCCCAGTTTTGCCAGCTCATGAAGCATACCAACCGTTTCATCGACATCCCGCATGGGCACGTAACCTACGGGTACCAGCCGCTTGCGGTCTTTGCCGCAGAAATCCCACAACCAACGGTTGTAAGCGCTAAAGCTGGCGATGAACAGGTCTGGATTAGAGGTGCCCAATGGGCCGCCACCGAATAAAATCGCTGCGTCCATACCGTCCTGGTCCATATCGGCCAGGCGGGTTTCCGGTAGCCAGACTGGACGCATTTCTGAGCGTTTGCCAAATTCTTTATAGTCTTTGCCTTTCTTACCGGCCTGATTGCTAATCATACGCACTGGCCGTTTATTGCCTTCAAAGACAATCCAGTCGTGCTCATCGCCTTCTTCGACATAGGGCGCTAAGTCGCGCAGACCTTCCGGCAGGTAGTCGCGCCACATCTCATAGGGCGGATCCATATGGGCATCGGCATCAACAATGAGATACTGGTTGTCGGTATCGGTGTTTACAGGGGCTAATGACATGGCAATCACCTCCAAAATAAGGCTTTTATGGGTTTTTGGGTACTGCTGTCGATGACAGTGCAGCATACTGTGGTTTATCGGCTTTAATAATAAAGTTCTGTAAATAAAAAATAAGTTCGACAATGTGAACTATGATGCGGTTTTGGCGAAAGAAGTCAAGTTAAAGACTGTTAAACTTTTTTTGTTTCTAAAAAATTGAACAAGCTCTAGCCATGTTGCCAGATTCGATAACGGCTAGACATCGCCGGTAGAATCCAGTGATCACTTGAGGTATGACTATTAATCCCAATAAATTCATAATATAGTCTTATAGTTTAAAATATAGAATATTGTTGTATTTGGTTTGTTTAACTATTGGCATGTTGTTAGTTGAAAGTATTGTTATGAAGCATGTTGTGAGGAAGAGGACAGAAATATGCCGGTTGTAACCTTTGTAGAGTTTGATGGTAGTCGACATGAATTGAACGTCGCTGAAGGGCAGAACGTTATGCAGGCGGCTGTTGACCACGCTCTGAGTGGTATTGTGGGCGAGTGCTGTGGCAGTATGGCCTGCGCCACTTGTCATTGTTATGTGGATGAAGACTGGGCAAATAAAGTGAGTTCTCCATCAGATATGGAAAAAGATATGTTGGGTTGCTCCCCCGTCGAACTCAAACCGACCAGCCGCTTAGGTTGTCAGATTACCCTCAGTGATGCGCTGGATGGGCTGGTTGTGCATTTGCCGGAATCACAGTTTTAGGAAGCAAAATGAGCAGTATTAAAGGTCATGTTCAATTAACAGGCGCGAAAAACTTCAGGGACTTTGGTGGCTATGCGACCAACAGTGGCACTAACGTTAAAAGCGGTATTCTCTTTCGTGCAGACGGTCTGTGGGCCTTAACCGATGAGGATCTTGCGGTGCTAAAACCGCTGGGTATTCGTACCATTTATGATCTGAGACGAGGGCAGGAGCTTGAACGTTCACCTTCCCGCTGGCTGCCTGAAGCTGCCACTACTTTTTATCATTTACCACTTTTTCAGGACAACTCTAAGGTTGGGACGGGGAGTGTGCTGAGTCGAGCCCAGGCTAGCAATAGTGCTGAGGCGTCCAGGCAGATCATGCTCGATGTTTACAAAAATATGGTGCTGGATCCCTTTGCTGTGTCGCAGATTCAACGTTATTTTCACCTGCTGATTCAGCATCAGCACTCACCAATGCTGGTGCACTGTAGTGGCGGTAAGGACCGGACAGGTGTGTTATGCGCGTTGACGCTCACTTTGTTGGGTGTCGATTTTAAGGATGTGCTGGAGGATTATATGCATAGCCTGACGCTTTACTCAGAGCGGATTGATCGAACACAGCAATCCTCAGGTCAGGTGTATGATACGTCGCGTTCGGGAGAGGTCAGTGCAGAAGCGCTAAGACCCGTTTATATGGTTGACCCGGATTACCTGAATGTCGCTTTTGATGCGATCAACAAAAGTTATAACGGTATTGATCGATTCTTTACCGAGCAACTGTCTCTGTCGCAGGCTGATATCGAGCGTTTTCGTGAAGCCATGACAGACGTGACACCATGACCATCGTAAAACCCTAACCATCGTAAAGCCATAACCGAATAGCCAAATGGCGGTATTACTCCTCTTTGGACGTTTTATCCAGCTCCTTGTCCAGTGTGGGTGGGATCAGTTTGGCTCCGCAAAACTTGCAGAAGTCAGCATCCTTTTCGTGGCCGATTCTTTCGCAATTGCTACAGCGGATGATAGAGCGGTCTTTTTGCATTTCAGAGATTAACTCAGCACTGATGATACCGGTCGGCACCGCAATAATGGCGTAACCGGTCAGCATGGCCAGCGCGGCAATACCCTGCCCTAAAACGGTTCCCGGCGTAATATCACCATAACCTACTGTGGTGACGGTGACGATAGCCCAGTAAATACTGCGTGGAATACTGGTAAAGCCAAACGTCGGGCCTTCGATGATATACATCAGCGAGCCAAAAATGGTGACTACTATGAGCACGGAAAACAAAAACACAAATATTTTGCGTCGCGCCATGGCGATAGACCGCCACAGAACGTTGGCTTCGCTACTGTATTGAAACAGTTTTAAAACCCGGAATATCCGCAACACTCTTAGTAGCCGCACAATAACCAGCATTTGTGCCGGGGGGAGCAGAATTGAAATGTAGGTGGGAAGAATCGCTAGCAGATCCACCACGCCATAAAAACTGGTGGCGTAGGCTTTGGGGTTAGGGGAGGAGTAGAGGCGCAGTATATATTCCAGGGTAAACAGGATAGTAAAAAACCACTCCAGAGTGGTCAGGTAAACATCATAATTGGAGTGGTAGATTTGGACCGAGTCGAGGGTGACGACGATAACACTCAGCAGGATGGCACACAGTAAGGCAATATCAAAATTGCGGCCTGCGACAGTATCGGTGCCGAAGATTATCGTATAAATTTTTTGTCGCATATCCATAATGGCGGCTTCAGTTGATAGTGTAAAAAACCACTATAAAATGATATATAAAAGCTAATACAGCGATTGTTTGCTAAGTGACCAGTGGTTACTAGTTACTATTAGTTAGCGGCTTGCTGAAAACTCCAGGCGAATCAGGGCGCCGCCTAAGGGCGAATCACTGATACTCAGTTTGCCGCCATAGCTTTCTACAATATCCCGGCTGACATCTAATCCGATGCCTTGCCCGGCATGGCGAGTATCAGCCCGCTGGCCCCGTTGGATGATGTGTTTTCGATCAGCCTCGGCGATGCCTGCGCCATCATCGTGCAATTCCATCAGCAAATTTTGACCAGTATTACTCGCGACAATTTTTACTTTTGAGTGACAGGCTTTACAGGCATTGTCGAGAATATTGCCTAATACTTCCATTAAATCCCGCTGGTCGCCCTTGAAGGCACACCCCGGCGCAAGTTGTAGCTCAAAGTTAATATTCTTGTCGGCATAAACCTTGGTCATGGCGTTCACCAAACGATCGACACAGGGTTGCACGGCGGTACTTTCCAGCATTTTGCTGGATGATGCAATGACTGCCCGTTGTAGTTGGTGTTTTATGATTTCAGCCATTCGCTGGATTTGTTCAGCTAACAGGTTCTGGGTAGAGGCTTTAAACTTTTCGCGGCTACCTTCACTTTCCAGCTCAGTCTGAATAACAGCCAGCGGTGTCTTTAAGCTATGCGCAAGATCGGCCAGGGTGGAGTGGTAGCGTTCTCTTTGTTTACGTTCAGCGTTGATTAGTTCATTAATGTTACGGGTAACGCCTCTTAGCTCCAGAGGGTAGACACCTTTGATTTGGTCCTGTTTGCCCTGCTCAATCTGTTTAACATTATCTGCCAATTGCCGCAGCGGCTTAGTACCCCAACGCATAGTTATTAATAGTAGAGCAATCAACACCAGGCCGACTCCCATCAACCAGTGGCGTATATTCCGTTGAAAGTTTTGGTAGGCCTCCAGGGTTGGGCCTTTATCCTCCAGTACGGTAAAGGTTAAGAGCTGTGGCGAATCATCGGTTATTTCCCATTGCACGATATAGCGGAAGATAAAGTAGTTCTTGGTGACGACAAACTCGGACTGACCGGATTCGGACAGGCGGGTGGTCAATAGGCTGTGGTCGACGTCTATTGAATGTGCTGAGTAGGTACTGGCATAGCGCTGATAGTTGTCGCTGATAAAACCGTAGAGACCCGATTCAAACTGGTCAAAACGGGCTTCACGAAATTCATCAGGCAGTTCAATACCCGAATCACCGATCTGGGTAGAAGAGAGCAACACATAATTCTGCAGGCGTAGCTGTTCCTGTTTGGACTGGTGAATATTGTCGAGAGATAGCTGACTGATGATGTAGTAAATCAGCCCGAAAAACAGTCCTAAAACCATCAGGCTGCTGATGAAGAGCCGACCAAAAAAAGTATTGGGCACTTTAGTTGCTCTCTTTTGAGTGATTGGCTGGCGAGTTATCGCTGAGGGTAAATCGGTAACCCTGTCCACGCACGGTTGCGATGGGTTTCAGGCAGTTGCTTGGGTCCAGTTTTTTCCTGAGGCGGCCAATAAAAACTTCGATGACATTACTGTCGCGATCAAAATCCTGACTGTAGAGATGTTCGGTCAGCTCATGTTTGGAGACGACTCTATCAGCATTATTGATAAGGTGCTCAAAGGTGTTGTATTCGAAACTGGTGAGGGTTAAGGCATCCCCATCGAGGCTAACGGTTTTAGTTGAAGTATTAATACTTATCGGGCCAAAGCTGAACTCAGTGGTCGTTCTGCCACTGCGGCGGCGGAATAGAGCATTGATACGGGCAAAGACCTCTTCCATGTGAAAGGGTTTAACGACATAGTCGTCAGCGCCAGCCTCCAGTCCTTCCACTTTATCCTGCCAGTCGCTCCGCGCAGTTAAGATCAGGATAGGGTGGGTCTTGCCGGCCTCCCTTGTCAGGCGAATAAGTTCAATTCCGGACAAGTAAGGTAGGCCCAGGTCGATGACAGCGAGGTCGTAGTTGAAATTTTCAAGCTGGTACCATCCTTCCCTGCCGTCAGACGCTGTATCGACGCTATAACCCTGTGCCTGCAGGGCGTCTGACAGCTGTTGGCAGATAGTCTGTTCATCTTCAACGATCAGTATTCGCATGCGGGTACTCAGTGGATTTGTATCAAAAGTATTTAATCAGTCGCTTTGGCTGTCTATAGCCATTGTTAAGTTTATCAGGCATTGGTGCTGCACGGAGGAGGTTTTCTTTGGGTAAAAATGTTGGATAAAAAAACGGCAAACCCAAGGGTTTGCCGTAGTGAGGTATAAGCAGCGAAGGCCAATTATTTACAAACAGTTTTCGCCGTTTTGATTTGTTTTCTGCTGCAGTCATCCTGTCCGCCTTTACCGACACACCATTTTTTGCGGTTGTCCCAGGCAGAAATATCGGCAGAGGTACCGTTAGAGCAGGAAACCACGTAGTGGGAGTAGATCAGGTCATTTTCCAGCACGATATCTTCAACGTACTGAATGCTGGTAGGCTTGGCAGCGAAGGCGCCAGCGCTTAAGGTCAGGGCTGAAGCTGCCAGGATGATCTTTTTCAGAGAAGTCATTTTCATGGTATGTACACTCCAATAGTAGTCTCGAGTTTGGTGGTTTAGCTTAAATCAACTTAATGATGGTTTAATCCTTGAATTTGGAATGAGTATAGTCAGCCCAAGCTGAATGAAAGCTGAATAAAATCCGGATTTTTATTAATTTCTGTTGAAGTTCTGAATTAATTACCCGTCTTTGCCTGAATTTTAACCAGCTCCAGGGCGGATGGTTGTTCATAAAGGGTGGTATACCGCTCTTCCATCAGTCGGCAGTGATGGCAGGCCCTGGACAGGTTAGAAAGCTTTGCCCAGCGCTGGCGGAAGGGTTTGTTGCCCCACCGGCAGCGGGTGTAAAAGTATCCATCTTCCTTATAGCCCTTCATTGCCAGGTACTTTGCAGATAATAAAAAGGGACGTTTGACGAGTTCGATCCTGCCACCGCAAAACCGACAGTGTTGAGTGAAGCGGTTGCCAAGCCAATATAGAGCAATGCAGAGAGCGGCGGCCATCAGAATCAGCAACAGGGCATAGGGAATATTCAGCATCGGCATAAAAAAAGAAATGGAAGCTCCAGCAGCTAACAGGAGTAACAGGCAGTAACTCAGTGCCAGTAGCCGGGGAATAAGTGGAGATTCCAACGATTTAACGCGATTGTAGGTTTCCAGTTTATTGTGTTGTGGCAAGTCCATTAATACCTATTGAATGCAAAGGCACACCTAACAATAGCAATATGTCAGCTAGCAATATGTCAGCCGGGCGCTTCGGGTAGTTGGTAAAACACATTGGGGTCGAACATTTTCAGTATCCGGACTGAAAATAGAACGCTGCACTATTAACCCATATTACGCTAGAATTGTCGCTCATTAACTTGCTGAAATCTGAAAGCAAGCCCTTACCGTTTTGTTAGAAAAGTCAGAGTCGTTTGTGACCATAATAGTGCGTACCCATAATCAAAGGTGAAGCGATGTTACAAGTCTTAAGCATTCTGCTGATGCTTGTGGCGTCTCTTGCGCCGGTAACAGCTATGGCTTCTCAGAGCGACGATGTCGGTCTGAAAACGCCTAACGGTTCCACCACAACATTGCCAGTTTCCAAGGAGGTTTTTCCAGTTTCAAACAGCCAGTCGCCTGTAGACTTGCTAAAAGCGGGCGGTAGCCTGTATGCAGCCGAGTCTGACTTTCGGTTAGCTTCCGCTGAGGCAAGTCCGGCACCGACTGCGCCAAAAGACCCTCAAACCTTTATTAATAGCTTAAAACCCGTGACGGAGGTTGATCGGATTAATGGTGGCAGTTACTGGCTATATGCTCGGTTGAATAATGCCACAGAACAGGAGCGGTGGGCTATCCATCCCTACAATGCAGTGATTGACAGGCTGCATATCTATCTTTACCGCAAGGGTGAAGTCTTTCAGGTCAGCCGAGGTTACCTGTACCCCTTTGAGTACGCTCACCACTACGCAGCGGATTTTGACTGGCAGCCCGGTGAGAATTTAGAGATTTTGGTACAGGTGGAAAGTCGCTATTTCTCTGGCCCTCCGCGTTTTGAAATCGTGAGCGAGCCGGTGATCAAATCGGATCTGATGTTGGATAATATGGTGATCATCAGTTCCCTGGGTGCCATTACGGTACTGGCTATCTATAACCTGTTTCTGTGGGGGACGATCAAGGATCGCAGCTATCTCTACTACTCACTGTATTTATTGGCTTCGGTCGTTGCCTGGGGTGGTGCGTTTAACAGTCTTTCCCAGATGTTTCATCTTTACAGTGAGTGGTTATTGATTTCTCCCTTCTTTCTAACCGTAGCCTTAAACACCTTATATTTTATTCACTTTTTGGAGCTTCGTCAGAGCCATCGCCGGTTAGCTAATGGATCCTATCTATTCGCTGCTTTCTGCTTTTTGATGATTCTGGCTTTTCCTCTGTTCACTCTTGGGCAATATATGGTTGTCTATGGAATGACCAGTAGTGTGTGGTTATTGTTAGGTTTAGGTCTTGGTATTTATCGCCTGCACCAGGGCTACAAGCCAGCCCGCATTTTCGTACTGGCGTTTTTTGTGTTATTCGTCGGCACAGGGATGTCTTTGCTGCATTTGATCGGTTTTATTATGCCGGTCGATAATAACTATATGATCACGCTGGTGGCCCAAACCCTTGATGTCCTGTTGTTGTCGCTGGCACTGGCGGATCGGATTAATATCCTCAGAGAAGAAAAAGAACAGGCGTTGAAACAGGCAGTAAACACTGAGCATCGGGCCATGGCTACCGAGCATAAGGCCAATCAAAAATTGCAGCAGGCGCTGAAGTTGTCGGAGCAGGAAAGCGAGAATAAAAGTGAATTTTTACGCATGGTCAGCCATGAATTGCGCACGCCCTTGCATTCCATCTTGTCCTCGGTTGACCAATGGAATGAAGCGGATAATGACTTTCACAAGCAGGATCTGTTGAATTATATTAGCTATGGTGCCGTTCGCCTGCGCACACAGATTGACAATTTGGTGGTGTTAGCTGAGACCGATAATAAAAATCTCCAACCCAGTAATCATGATTTTGAATTACGGCCGTTACTTGATCGACTCTGTGCCAATGCCAGTGGTTTATTGCAGGAGAGCGTGGATTTAATCTATACACTGCCGGGTCAGTCATCGGCGGAATCAACTACGGATGAGTTGCCGCTGTTAGTCTATGGTGATGCCTATTTAATCGAGCATTTGTTTCGCTCTGTCTTGGAAAATGCCTGCAAATATACGGGGCGCGGCCAGGTTGAATTTAAGGTAATCTGGTCCGAGTTTGAGCAGTCACTCTGGGTCGATGTGATTGATACAGGTTGTGGTATAAGCCGGGAGCAACAAAAACAGATGTTCAATGCCTTTGTGCAGGTTAGTCGTGGGTTGGAGCGAAAATCCGAAGGGCTGGGCCTCGGTCTGACGATTTGCTATCGGCTGAGTGAGGTGCTGTCGGCGGACCTGACCATTGACTCGGAGGTTGATCAGGGCACTCATGTTCGTATCAGACTTCCGCTGCAGCCGTCTACTAATCAACCCCTGACGGAGTTCTCAATTTCCCCACACAAGGGCAGGGTACTGGTGGTGGAGGACAATTTGGTCAATGCGCAGGTGTTGGAACGGCTAGTGAGCCATCTTGGCTATCAGGTTGACGTTGTATACTCGGGTCAGGAGGCCATCGAACGGCTGAATAGCGATAGCTTTAATGTCATCCTGATGGATATTCAAATGCCGGTGATGGATGGTATAACGGCCACCCGATGGATACGCCGGCGGGGGCTGGATACACCGATTGTTGCCGTTACCGCCAATAGTGACGTTGAGGTCAGAACTCGGTGCAAGGACGTAGGGATGAATGACTTTATGGTGAAACCTATCAGCAGAGTGGATTTGGAGCGGGTACTGGAGCGACAGTATATCAGCAGTCGTTCGGGTTAAACTTTATCTTGCCAATCCGTTAAAACGCCCAGTGATCATCGGTCCCCGCAGCCAGGCAGTAAGCTCATGGCAATATATAAATTTTTTGGTGTTTATCGAGGTTCGCCGCGTTATACTATACAGGTTGATGCGAATACGCACAGAAGTAATTTCAAGTTGTGAGAGATTGATACATGTTAATTTTGACTCGTAGAATTGGTGAAAATCTGATTATTGGTGATGAAGTCACCGTCTCTGTGTTGGGTGTAAAAGGCAATCAGGTAAGAATCGGGATTGATGCACCGAAAGAAGTTCAGGTACACCGGGAAGAAATTTATCAGCGAATCCAGCAGGAAAAAGGTGAAGTGAAGGAAGTGAATGGCAATATTGCGGATTAATCACTGGTAATGACCGGGCCTGTTAAGCTGCAGTTAACTCCCTTAGCTGACATGGCCCAAAGCGCTTTACTTATTCCTCCCTATACGAACGCCATGTTAACAAACTACCCTTTCACGAAAAATTAATAAATTCCTCAACTTTCACCTCCAAACAATATCTGATTATAACTCGCGTAAATAAGCCAGTTAATCGCACGCTAAATTGTAATACACGTTACCACTGTCAGGCCTTTTTATTGAAGAGGTATTGAGGGGTTTCTGTTGGAGTGTTAAACCCGGCATCTCTTTAGTCCAGAGCCTTGATCATTCCGGCGCAGATCCTGGCAATATCTTCGTCACTGATGATATAGGGAGGGATGGTATATAACAGTTTTCCAAAGGGGCGAAGCCAGATGCCCTGCTCGACCAGCTTGGGTTGAAACGTGGCCATATCGACGGCCTGTTTTAACTCGATGACACCGAGCGATCCTAAGACCCGGATTTCCTCGACGGCTGGGTGATGACGGGCGGGCTCCAGGCCCTGTAACAGGCGCTGTTCAAGATTGCTCACTATGGATTGCCAGTCCTGCGACAGCAACAATTGCACACTGCTATAGGCGATGGCTGTGGCGAGAGGATTGGCCATAAACGTGGGCCCATGCATAAACGCCGAAGCTTCACCTTCGCTGATGCCAGTACTGATCTTCTCGCTACAGAGCGTGGCTGCCAGCGAGACATAGCCGCCAGTTAAGCATTTACCGAGACACATAATATCGGGTTCTATACCGGCATGTTCGCAAGCAAATAATTTACCGGTGCGACCAAAGCCCGTGGCTATTTCGTCGCATATGAGTAGTACATCGTAGTGATCGCAGAGTTGTCGAACCTGTTTGAGGTAATCAGCCGAGTAAAAATTCATCCCGCCTGCGCCCTGTACTATAGGCTCCAGGATAACGGCGGCCAGTGTCTGATGGTGATTTTCAATAAGTTGCCTGAAGCTGGCAATGTCCTGCTCACCGCAACTATCGCCAAAGCGGCAGGTGGGTTTATCGGCAAAATAATGCTGCGGTAGCACATCCCGAAACATATGATGCATGCCAGTAACCGGATCACAGGTAGCCATGGCGGCAAAGGTATCGCCATGATAACCGCCACGAATCGTCAGTAACTCATGTTTTTCGCGCTGGCCGATGGAATACCAGTACTGAATCGCCATTTTGATGGCAACTTCCACCGATACAGAACCCGAATCGCTGATAAACACTTTGGTGAGAGAGGGGGGCGTGATATCGACCAGTAGCTTAGCCAATTTAACCGCCGAGGGATGGGTGAGACCGCCAAACATCACATGCGACATATCCTCCAACTGCGCCTTGGCGGCTGTATTTAGCACCGGATGGTTATAACCGTGAATAGCCGACCACCAGGAGGACATGCCATCGATTAATTCCCGTCCATCAGCCAGTTTAATTCTGACTCCCTGGGCTGAAACCACTGGATAAACCGGGACTGTGCTGGTCATAGAGGCATAGGGGTGCCAGACATATTGTCGGTCGAGGGAGAGCAGTTCTTCGGTAGTTAAATCCGGGGCGGGCATGGCTCAGTCACTTTTATTGCAGATTAATTCAATGATTTTTCGGCGATTATTGTAGTGAATGGAGCGTAGTTATGAAAGGAAAGTAGTAAAAGTAGGCAGGGCTGAGAAGAGGAGGTGGAAAAGAAGTTGGACGGTTATAAGCCCCTTTGGACAGGGGCTTGATAGTTGTTGGTTGGTAAGCGGCTTAAATAGCCAATATTAAGAAATTAGTTTTTCATCACAGTGTGAGACTTTGGTGGGGTAATCTCTCCCAGAAGTATACTTTTTGTCATTTGCTCGAGCTTGGTATTTTCTTTCCAGCACTCAGCTTTTAAAGGAATGATTTTCAACAGCACCAGATTTGGATTGCTCAAGCCATCAGGAATCCATCGCGTCAGTTCATCTTGCCAATAGTTTGATAACTCATCATCCCCATTAAACATAACAACGCTACCGGAAACCGAGATGTATTGGTGCTTGTTATCAAAGCTGTAACTTAGGTTGACATGCGTGTCGATTTCCAGGTCCTCAGAGAGTTGCTTGTCGAGATCGGAAAAGAAAAATAATTCGCCCTCCTTGTTGATATGACAGGTCTCCATAGGTCGTGAGCTAAGTCGATTGTTATCTCCAATCGTTGTTAGCATTGCTATATCGCCAGCGTCAATTAATTGCAAAAGATCTGAGAGGGGGTGGGTTGTGTTTTCTTCGCTGATCTTACGGTTAGCGCTTTGCATATATACTCCGTTAAAAATAGTGTAAAAAGATGTAAGAGGTAGCCCTTATCGTGTTCAGTGAAGTTATCCAGCAATAAGGGCAAACAACGCTTGGGTCGATCCGTCCACTAGGAATGATAAAGAACGGTAAGGGCATCGGCTTCCAACTCGCGGTCACCAATTAGCTGCTCTTCCATTTTGCCATATACCCGGACAATATCGCCCAGTTCAATTTTTACATAGCCTTTATCATCAAGCGGATCATAGGCGAGTTCGTCCACATCAATGGAAATGGAGCGACTACCTGTATTGAGCGTAAACGAATCGCTGTCGATGTCGGTAACAAAGCCCTGAACGCTGAGTGCTCCAAGCTGAACGGGGACTTGGTGCCAGACTGAATAATCAATATAGTCCTCTTCGTCGATAGCGCTGGCATAAAAGTAAGTATTTAACTTCTCAACATAAACGCTACTCGCTTCAATGCTGGTTGATTCATAAAAATCGTCATCAATAGCGCCGTTGACGACCACTTTATCACCGCTCAATAGTTTGTAGCCATCTGCGTCACGGTCATTGTCATCCATTTCTACCATCACGTAGGAGTCACCATAATCCAGTGTGAAACTGTCTGGGCGAACAGTTTTGACTGTGCCGCTTATGCTGATCCAAGTATTATTCGCTTGTAAATAGGGGTTGGTATTGCTTTCAGCAACGGTATTGGAAGACAAAAGATAACAAAGCGAGACTAATAGGCTTAGTACTGTTTGATAGCTATTCATTACAATCCTCCTGTTAGCGGTTTCACTTTCCATCCTACAAAATTTTTGTTGAAACACATTGATAATTTTTAATGAAATGAAATTTTATTGGCTTAAGTCATATTGTCGAATTCCATTATCTTACTGATCTTGTACTTTAACTGCTTGTTTTCAAGGGTTCTAAGATTGTCAAAATACTCTATGGCGGACTGAGGTGTAAGCATATTGGTTAATTGCTGATAAAATTCTTCTATAAAGTTGTGTTGCTTGCTACACGCCTCCATTAGGGTTTTTTCATTATGGGAGGTTTTGGGAAGTTGCTGATTGATTAACTTATCGAGCTGTGGTCCTGGTTCAGGAGGGCGCTCTTTCACCCAAGTGTCCAGCACCTTTTCAAAGCTGGAATCCTCTAATTGGCTGTTCAACATTGCTGCCTGATTCAGTTCGGAATCCCTCAAAAATTCCATAACGCGAATAGTTTTTTCACTCTGACCATGCGATGCTATAAGCTCACTGTATCGTTCGGCAAGCATGAGGTGATAATCTCTGACATTATCGATCAAGTCTCTAATTCGTTTAGTCATAAAAATACCAGTCTATAAATTGTTAAGCTATTTCATCGAAATAAAGCATCGTGCTTATTCGGTGTATTCATGGTTCAGTAAATATTTATACGGAAGCACTGTGTTTGATATGGCTGCTAATTTTTTAACTTCAAGTCTATGAATGTCTGTAGCATGTTTTTTCAAGGGTTTTAAGGCTCCTTGTCTTTTCAGGCCTGCGACTATGCGGCTGGAATTTTCAGGTGTGATGCCCAGGGTGTCGGCAATCTCTTCATTTTTTGGCAAGGAAACAAAACGATTGTTCTGGCTGCCTTTTTCTTTGGATAGAAAAAATAATAATTTCGCAATCCGTTGCTTGCTGGGACCTGATGAGAATTCGGTTATCCAGGTATCGGCAAGGCGTAAATAACGATTCAGCTCCAGCAATATTTCACAATACGCATAAGGAGCCTGTTTTTTTATTTTAATCAAAACGCTTGCAGGTATGATGGTGACAGTTGTTTCTGTCATAGCCCTTGCCTCATAACGAAAATCGGGTTCAATTAGGCCATCTAGCCCAATGAGGTGGCCGGGAGAATGAAGCCTGATAATGCGTGATTTTCCATTATCCAAATTAGCTATAAGCTTAACCATACCAGACTCTAACGCATACAAACAGTTTGCGTTATCCCCTTGCTTGAAAAGTAAATTTCCGGGTGAGTAGGTCTGTCGTGTGGATATTTGTTCAGCACTGTAATGTTCAATAGTTTTGAGAATGACAGGCGATAGGTTCATAGATGATGTTTTTGAAAAATCTATATTCAATATAGGTTTCAATCTTTCGTTGGCGTAAGTGTCCATGGGATACCTATAGAGTTCATGTAATTTTCAAGCTTCCAGTTAAAACAGAAAGATGCCTGCTTATGCCGAATCGGTGGATAAAGCAATCAGGGCTAACCGTTTCAGCTAAATAATTAATTTGTTCCAATTGCCATAGCTGCTATAAATTTTTCCTCTTGGAAAACTCAATAGCACAAGCAGTGCCCCGGCTATCAGGCTCGAAACAATGCTTAGTATGTTATCCGTAAGCACAAAGGGAGTAATAAAGAGTGCCATACCTAAAAAAATATTTAAAAAGCGTACTGACCGCATAACCTCGGCAAAAGCAGTAATCGAGATGGTTAATACAAGAGCTCCTATAAGGTGGTCGGCATTTGCCATGGTGCCATCAGTACCAAGAATTAACCGAGTGCTCATTAGCCAGATGCCTGTAATGGCGCACAGGCATAAAGTCCAGGGTGCTGAAACACCTCCTGCCAACATCTCCGAGAGCATTTTTGATTTGTTTTGGGCAAAATTATCGCCAATTGGTTTTTTGCGTTCTCCCTCTTCAGTGTCGCCAGTAAAAACAATGAGCAACCAGGGTTTTCCGGCTTTTGCTCTTCGTGACAAAAATTGAATGGTGGCGACAATTTCGTCAAAGGAGTAGGGGATTTGTAGCAGCATTGCAGTGGCTGCAAGTAAGCACAAGGTGCACCAGGTATCCAGAATGATCGGCTGAATAATGATAAAGGTGATAGATACAACACCCAGTGGAATTATCATGAAACCGAAAATTAAGACTAGCCATGGCATAGTACGCCAGCGGGCACGAGAACCCATTATCCCAGTAAGGATTTCCAGCAGGTAGGTTAATGCGCCAAGCCCGGCATCGGGTACCGGCCAGGCTTTAGAGACACTGGAGGTGATAATTTCTTCGGTGCCATTTTTAATAGGTTCTGATTCAGTACCACTGAAGAAGGGATCCCAGACCGAATCAATATGACCAAGTTGGTAAGCAGTAAGATAGCGAGAAATATAAAAGCCAATAAACGCTAATACAATAATAGGAATACGTTGAAACCAATCCGACGGGGAAAACTCCCAGCCTGGAGGTATGTCGGGGCCGGACTGGGTAGCAATAGGTGATAATCCGGGTGTTGGCCTCACTAACATGGAGAATGCAATGATTAAAGCGCCTATCAGGGTGTCATTTAAATAGGCAGCCGGGGTGGGAGCCCAAAAGACCAATGGCGCCATTGTGAGCCAAAGACCTATAGCACCTAACATCCATCGTGAATTGCGCTTACGAGGGTGAGGAGATAGGGAGCGGCTGCCAAAAATTATAACCAAAAAACCACAGACAATATCATTAATGATCAATGCCTCGGATTGATAGCCCATGCTAAAGGGTGAGCTGAATAACCAAAACCCGAGTCCAATATTAAAGAAATTTGCCCAAATATTTTGATAATGCTGCTTACGATAGGAGGATTCATGATCCTGTAATAGTCGCTCTGGGTTTTTGTTTTTGTCACCCGCATTTTCCATCCATGCTGGAGGGTTGATACCATTATTTTGATACCACTGGAGAGGATTCTTCTTTAGAGATTCAATGTTTTTAGCTAAATCCGTTTGAATACTATGCTTGGGGTACCAATCCAGTGACTCTTTGGCACGGCTTATATCAAGTGCGTAATGATCTGAAGAAAGCTCCATCATAAAAGGTCTTATAAATGGTTTTTCTCCACTGTCAAAATCATCAGGAATTACTGGCTCCATATGTTCCTCAATCCAGGCGCCAGCCGTTGCCAGAGGTTTAGGAACAGAGATAGTTTTCCAGCGCTCTTCCCCATGAATTAATTTTCCAATGAGGTGTTGCAACTCAGCGTAACTTAATACATCTGGTTCCCCTGCCAACAGATAAAACTCATTTTCCAAATGCTGGCGGTGTTCAATAACAGAGAGCAATAAGGCAAGGAAATCCTCTCGGTGTATTAAGGACTGGCCGGCGTGAATATCACCGGAATAGAGATTGCTTTTAAAATCACGCTCGTAAATATTGGCGATTTGATTAGCTAGTGTTGGGACGGCTATCTGCTCATCATAAAGTCCGGCCAAGCGAAGTATCGCGAAGGGAATGTCTCCATGGTGCTGTTGAATAATTTTTTCTGTATCTGCTTTAGATTTAGGATAAGCCCACTTGGGTTGAACAGGTGAGTTTTCATTAATCCAATCTCCAGGTCGAACAGGTTGGTGGACCAACATAGTACTGACATAAATAAACCGTTCCACCGAATAATTCTGTAAGTGTTCAAGGAGTCGTTCGGTTCCATCTTCATTGATACTCTTGTAGAGTGGTGATTCTTCGCCAGAAAAATCAAAATACGCAGCCAAATGAATAACGGCAGCAATTTGGCTTCCGTACTTTTCTTTAAATTTTATAAAAGCCAGCTCAACCGACTCGTTGCTGGTGATATCGATTTCGATATGACACTCTGTGCCGGGCTGGTCAAACCCAACAACTGTGTAATTGCTTTCAAGTTGATCGAGCAAAGAGGAGCCGATATTACCGGCGCTGCCGGTAATAATAATTACGGGTTTTTTCTGACTATGTTGCTTTTCCTGTGTCATTTTACTCGCTGCCATAGATATTTTTCTTGCGTTTTGGGTCGGTTTTTATGATGAGTTTAAAGCGACTGTTTAGCGGTCGATGTTGCAAAACAAGGCATCAATGGAGTGATTGTTGAGTGGACGGCCACTGGAGAGTTCATCCAGTTTAACCTCAGGACCAGTAATAATTTCCTCCGATTCCAGGTTTACGTAAACTTCATGTTCCAGCCAATTAACAGATTCAATACAGCTGGTTGAAATTAAGACATTTTTACCTCCGGGCAGCCAATCCCGAGTGTTTATCAGTATGTACTCGATTAACCAGTTTTTCGTATTAAGGATGAAATCACTGACGTGGCCAATATGTTTGTCTTTTGCTGATAGCCTGTAGCGTCTAACTTCCTGAGTGGATCGCAATTTAGCTTTTGTGCTTTGATTGTTTTTATCTGAGTCCAGTTTTAATTCGCCGTCAGCGAGCGGGGCAGGTTCAGGATAAGTCCCCCACAGGCCAGGTCCCGCCCAATATTGAGCGTAGCCGTAATAGTTAAACAGTTTTTCCTCGTACTGCCTGGATACAGGTTGATGGTTTTCCAGCGAGGGGCTTTGCTTGATTTGTTCCTGGGTCAGCTTGACGGGAAGTATGGCGTTTTCTTTGTCAGGGTTATCAACAGCGACGGGACTCAATACCACCTTTCGGCTGGCAGGGAGCCATTTTACTGTATCTGCCACCACATAACGTACAGCCCATGTTTTATCTTCAAATAGCAGGTCTTTTACAATCCCTAAATCACCATCAACTCCTTGGATTGTGTAGCCTTCAAGGTCTCCGATAGATATTAATCTCATGCACTGTTCCATTAATTTAATAAAAATATATAAATAAAAAACCATGAGTAGTTGAATGCCTTCCACAATAAGCTGATTTAAATCAATACAGTTATTTTTCAGAGAAAGGACAGTATCTGCTCTACTGTTCTATTTAAGACAATATGTATGCCAATCTTAAAATCTAACGATTAAAAAATATTATTAATTACAATTATTTTCTTTGGTTGAAGTGGTATTAACTCAAGGTGAAAGGGTCTCAGAATATTGAAAGGGTCTCATAATATATTAAGGGAAGAAATTTTATTGGGCGTGCATGAAAATACGCTTTCGAGTAGGGTGACCGATATGGAATAAAAGTAAACGAAGAAATTCCATTTAAGATATTTATTGTCAAGAGATTGGCAAGGATTTTGCCCTGTTGAAATAGAGTAAGTTAAAGTGGAATAAAATGCTTAAGGGTTATTCATCATCTATTTCCTGATTCCAAAAAAAAATATAACGGATTACTCTTATATTTCTAAAAGAGGAATAATTTACATGACTATGAATATTTTACTGATTTGAACCCTTTAATTTTACCGACTGGTTTAAAAGTAAGTAAATGGTTGTTCGGTAACCATGGTGCTTTTAAAAAAATGATATGCATGATAAGAGTTTTTACAATTATTCTATTTATAAAGATTCTGTAGAGTATGGGCGAACAATTATTTCATATTGATTTGATTGAGATACTGGAGGTTTTAGTCAAGGTTGGTCTTGCCTATATCTTGGCCTTTCCGCTTGGCTGGGAGCGCGAACGAAAGTCAAATTCGGCGGGTTTGCGAACCTTTCCTCTAGTCGCTATGGCTGCCTGCGGCTATACACTGGCAGGTGTCGAGTTTCTCTCTTCAACCGAGGCTGAGGCCCGTGTTATACAGGGTATTATTGCCGGAATGGGCTTTATCTGTGGTGGCGCTATTCTCAAGGTTAAAGATCAGGAGCGTGAACGTGTCAGTGGTACGGCTACAGCGGCTGGATTATGGATTACGGGCGCTATCGGTATGTCGATTGCCCTGAACATGTTGACTATAGCTATTTTTCTGAGTCTTATCACTTTTATTACTATGCAAGCTTTTCATAAGGTTAAAGCAAACTGAGCTTAGATAGTGGTATGGTTATCGCTTACATAAATATTTAGAGTGTACCTAGAGTATTGATTGGCAATTGAAGGTGATATGGCAATGAATAATATGATTATGTTGGCAGTATTTAACCATCACGCTGCCCGTTTTTTACTGGGGAGCAATGTTAAGAATCTAAGCGAAGTGGCTTCGCTGGTTTGCCCAGAGTCCAAACTGCCTGGACGAGAATTAAGCCGCGATGCTCCCAGCCGGGATCAGGAAAGAAATAGTCCCCGTCACGCCTATGAGCCACATACCACGGTCCGAGAAAAATATACTCAGGAATTTGGTCGAGAAGTGGCCAATTATCTGGATGATGAAAGGAAAAAAAACAATTATCGATTTTTAGTATTGGTAGCCCCCCCTGATATGTTAGGGGCCATGCGTAAATCCCTGAACAAGGAGTGCGGTCAAATGGTCGTAGATAGTTATCAAAAAAACATGGCCTCAATGGAGGTAGAGGATATTATTGCTGCCCTGCCCAAAAATATCCAGAATATTGGCAGCAGCCGCTTGGGAGTGGCGGGTAGGGATGTTCGATAGTTGGTGGATTCTACTCCCTTCGCTCACTGTTCAAAAATTATATTTTCTGCTTTAGCGCCTAAGTCAGCCAGCGCGCTATTAATGTTTTCCATAAAACTCTCTGGCCCACAGACATAGAAAGGTTGCTGGAAGTCTTTGATGTGGTTAGCAAGAAAAGCTTTGTCGATACGCCTGTCTTGATACCCCGGTGCTGCCTTTTGAGTGCAAGTCAAAAGACAGTTTTCTTGCATATAAAATAATAATTCCTTTTCAACAATGATGTCGGAAGGTGTTTTATTGGAAAAAATCAATGTACTTTCTCCTATAGTTCCCTTCTGCATTTGTTCCCTCAAGATAGCAATGAACGGTGTAATTCCAGCGCCTCCGGCAAGAAAGACGCCCGGCCCCTGAAAGCTTATCGTACCGAAGGCAGGAGATATTAGCAGCTCATCACCCGATTGCAGCTGATGGAGCGCCTTTGTTACGCCATCGTGATCGGGATATTGTTTAACGGTAAATTCTAATACCTTATCGGTTGCCAGATTGGTGGGTGTAAAGGGGCGGCCTTCATTCTTCCAGTGTGGTTTATTGATGGCGAGTTCTACTGCTTGTCCTGCTCGAAAACTAAATTTCTCAGGCTTGGTAACGATAAATCGTTTCACATCCTGTGTAACGAATTCGCTCATCAACAATTTGGCGGTTTGTTGGTCGTCCATAATGCTGCTCCTTTGGATTTAATCACGGCTAAGGTATAAGAGGAATGTGTTTTGACTATGTATCAAAGAATGATATTTGGTGCCGGTTGGGCAGTAATATAGATGATAGGTCTTCATCTCTCATTGATTTTTTTCAATGATTTTTATAAAAATCAGTCCATATCTTATGGCACGGTGATTGCTGCCATTTCTGTAGGTTAGAAAGTTAGAAAGACAGGCAGGAAAAGAAGCAGAAAAATTGATAAGTGTTTAAAGCCTTTTTCAAAATACGCTTTGTTTCTTTCAGTTAAATTATCAAATCAATATAGGGTAAGGGAATGTCTAAAAATCTAACGCAGAAGCTAATAACTGAGCACTGTGTAGATGGCAATATGGTGCCGGGAGAGCCTATTGGCTTAAGGTTCAATCAAACGCTTTGTCAGGATGCAACGGGAACATTGGTTATGTTAATACTGGAGGCGATGGGACTGGATCAGGCTAAGACGGAGGTGTCTGCACAGTATGTGGATCACAACCTGTTGCAGGAAGACAATAAAAATCCCGATGATCATTTGTTTTTGCTGAGTGCTACCAAGCGATTTGGCTTGCATTACAGTCCCCCTGGAGCAGGCATCAGTCATCCCTTGCACATGCAGTATTTTGGCAGGCCGGGTGCTGCGTTGATAGGTTCAGACAGCCACACCTGTGCCGCTGGTTGTCTGGGTATGCTGGCCGTCGGTGCCGGTGGTACTGATGTGGCATTAGCGATGGCAGGGGAACCTGTCTATCTCAAGATGCCCAAAGTATGGGGCGTGGAGTTGACCGGTCGCTTACCTGAGTGGGTAAGTGCTAAGGATCTTATTCTGGAAATGTTACGTCGTTTTGATGTGGATGGGGGGCGGGATTTTATTATTGAATACTACGGTGAGGGTTTGCAGCACTTAACGGCGATGGACCGGCATGTGATCGCCAATATGGGGGCCGAACTCGGTGCAACCACTACCGTATTTCCCGCTGACGATGAAGTGCAGAAGTTTTTAAACCGTGTGGGACGCCAACAGGACTGGCGTGAACTGTCTGCAGATAATCATTGTCACTATGATCGGCAAACCACGATTAAGCTCAATGAACTGAAACCGTTAATTGCTAAACCCTCTAGCCCGGGCAATGTGGTACCGGTAGATGAGGTGATAGGAGAGCCAATTCATCAGGCGTATCTCGGTTCATCTGCCAATCCCGGTTTTCGCGATTTCGCTATGGCTGCTGCAATGGTGTCTGGCCAGGCTATACCCTCCCACGTTTCACTGGATATTAATCCCTCCACAAAATATGTCTTGCAGGCCTTGGCCGACACGGGCGATCTCGGTCGCCTGCTCGGTGCCGGAGCGCGTTTACATCAGGTGGGCTGCAACGGCTGTATCGGTATGGGACAGGCTCCAGCGACGGATAAAAACAGCTTGCGCACAACACCGCGCAATTTTCCGGGGCGTTCCGGCACGGCTGAAGATAAAGTATGGCTATGTAGCCCTGAAACGGCCACAGCGTCGGCACTGCGAGGAAAAATTACTGACCCGCGATCGATCAATATGGACTATCCAGCAATTCGACAGCCAGAAAAAAACGATGGCAAACCAGAGGTGCCCCTGCAACGGGTAAAAACCCATGATGGCAAGGTCTTAGACAAGGGGCCTAATATTCGAGAGTTGCCAGAGCTGGAGCCGCTACCGAATAGTCTGTCGTTGCCGATTTTTCTTCGACTGGATAATAATGTGTCCACCGATGAAATTTTACCCGCAGGGGCAGAGGTGCTGCCTTTTCGTAGTAATATTCCTAAAATCTCCGAGTTTGCCTTTGCCAATGTCGATAAAAATTATCTTCGGCAGTGTAAAAAGTACCCGGAGGGACACGCAATTATTGCCGGTAAAAACTACGGTCAGGGCTCCAGTCGGGAACATGCTGCGCTGGCGCTACGTTATCTGGGCCTGCGATTAGTTATCGCGGAAAGCTTTGCTCGTATTCACTGGCAAAACCTGATTAATTTTGGTGTCTTGCCCTGTACGATTATTGAAGAAGAGCAACGCCAATTGCTGCAGGGCGTGGAGTCGATTGTGATCAATGACTTGCACAATCAGTTGCAGGCGTCGACCCTACAACTGGAGCTTGTAGTAGCAAGCAATAATACTACCGTCACCGTCGAGCACCAGCTCGATGCTCGTCAGCGTGAGATTATTCAATGCGGAGGCGTAATCCCCTGGCTTAAACAGGCCTGATTATTTTTCGGTTTGAAGTTGTGTCTGTCTAAGACTGTTCACCTAAAGCTATGTCAATTACTGCCTGGTCGTTTTTAATTTTATTGGGGCTTATCGTTTTTGTCGGCGCGCTTTCGTTTATTCGCAAACGCAAAACCACCGACGATTACCTTGTGGCGAGTCGTGAAGTTAAGCCGTGGTTAGCAGCGCTGTCTACCGTTGCCACCAACAACAGCGGCTTTATGTTTATCGGCATGATTGCCTATACCTATCGAATGGGAATTGAGTCTCTCTGGATGATGGTTGGATGGGTCTGTGGCGATTTATTGATGTGGTTGTTTGTACACCCGCGTGTGCGCCATGCCTCTGAAAAAGAGCAGGTGAGTAGTCTGGCGGGTTTATTGGGAACCCGTGATGGCCGGGTATGTCGGCCGGTGGTGATAGTCGCCGGTTTTATCACCGTTTTATTTCTAGCGGTTTATGCGGCCGGGCAGCTGAAAGCCGGTAGCACGGCGTTAACGGCGCTGTTTGACTGGGGCGATGAGGTAGGGGTATTGATTGGTGCTGCCATCGTTATTCTGTATTCCTTTGCCGGTGGTATTCGTGCCGATATTTGGACTGACGCCGCGCAATCCTTTGTTATGATTATATCGATGGGGATG
This sequence comes from Oceanicoccus sp., assembly GCA_965661375.1. Taxonomy (GTDB): domain Bacteria; phylum Pseudomonadota; class Gammaproteobacteria; order Pseudomonadales; family Dasaniaceae; genus Oceanicoccus. Next base: position 54,957 of record CBFIDJ010000003.1, read on the forward strand.
ATTCTCATTGCAGGTTATTTAAAAATTGGCGGCTGGGAGGCTTTAACCCATAACCTTGCGCTGCAGGATTCGGGTCTGGTGGCCATCTTCCCCGATAATCTGAACTTTGGGATAGTGCCATTTGTGTTGGGGTTTATGTTTGCCGGCATGGCGGCAGCGGGGCAGCCGCACTTAATGACCCGGTTAATGGCTATAGAAAGTACCGGGGCGATACGTCGGGCCGCTGTGTATTACTTTGGCTGGTATGTGCCGTTCTTTTTATTGTCGATTGGTGTTGGCCTGTACTGTCGGGCTATTTTGCCGGATTTGAATACGCTGCCCGAGGCGCAGGTCTTGGATGAGCCGACCGAGCTGGCGCTGCCGTTAATTACCATGGAGTTACTGCCGGATGTCTTCGTTGGTTTGGCCCTTGCGGGTTTGTTTGCAGCGACGGTTTCAACCGCTGATTCGCAAATTATCGTCTGCTCCGGTTCCATCACCCAGGATATTGCACCACGCTGGCGGGACTCCTACATCGCCTCAAAGCTTGGCACTTTTGCCATTACCGGGTTTGCGTTGTTAATTGCACTGTATGCACCGGAGGGTGTGTTTGGTTTAGTGTTAATTGCCTGGTCTGCACTGGGGGCCAGTCTGGGTTCTGTGCTGGCTGTACGACTGTTTGGGGGCAAACTCAATGCGGCAACGGCCATAGCAATGATGCTGGCAGCAGTCATGGTCGTGTCACTGTGGCATATTTCTCCCTATGATGACGACGTGTTTAAGGCTCTGCCTGGGGCGCTGGCTGCGGGACTTGTCTATTTCATAGCCTATTGCCTGCAAACCTATTATCTGCAAAAAAGTATTCCTAAGTAAAAGAGAGCAGTGTGCCAGGTCTTATCGCAAAGGTGATGTCCTATATTATTCGAGCAACCATCCGCTTCGCTCTTATCAGGGCTAACCGGCTGGTTCATCTGCTGTACAGCCATGTATAATACGCGACATGCCTGAACCGACTTCATTTGAACAAGCCCCTTCCGACACACATGAACCTAACCATGCTGCGACCGATCAACTCCAACATCACTCTTCAGGTCAATCCAGTCACGACGCTGTAGACCAGAACCGGCCTGAAGCCATGCTTCAAACCCTGCAGCAGGTGTACGGTTACGACCGCTTTCGTGGCGATCAGGCTGAGATCATTGAGCAGTTGATCAGCGGTCGCGATGTATTGGTGCTGATGCCGACGGGTGGTGGCAAGTCACTCTGTTATCAGCTGCCGTCCCTGTTACGTCAGGGCACCGGTATTATCATCTCGCCACTGATTGCGCTGATGCAGGATCAGGTGGATGCCATGCAGCAGTTGGGCGTGCACGCGGCGTTTTTAAATTCCTCTCTGAGTCAAAACGAGCAGTCGCTGGTTGAGCAGCAATTACTGGACGGTCAGTTGGATCTGCTGTATATCGCCCCAGAGCGACTGGTACAGGAGCGTACGCTCAGGCTGCTATCGCAGTGTCCCTTGGCCCTGTTCGCCATCGATGAGGCGCATTGTGTGTCGCAGTGGGGGCATGACTTTCGGTCGGATTATTTATCCTTACATGTGCTGCATGATCATTTCCCCGAGGTGCCGCGAATTGCCTTAACCGCGACGGCTGATCAGCGTACCCGGCAGGAAATTATCCAACGTTTGGCACTGGAGGACGCAGCCGTTTTTGTCAGCGGCTTTGACCGTCCAAATATTCGCTATGCCATTGCCACCAAAGCTAACCCACGCAAACAATTGCTGGCCTTTTTGCAAAATCGACGGGGGCAGGCGGGTATTGTCTACTGCCTGTCCCGCAAGAGAGTGGAAGATACTGCCGAATGGCTGTCCGCCCAGGGCTATACCGCACTGCCTTATCATGCTGGTCTGTCCACGCAATTACGGGAATATCACCAGAGCCGCTTTTTACGTGAGGAGGCGGTAATTATTGTCGCCACCATTGCCTTTGGTATGGGGATCGATAAACCCGATGTACGTTTTGTCGCCCATCTGGATCTCCCCAAAAGTATCGAATCCTATTATCAGGAAACCGGTCGTGCCGGACGGGATGGTGAACCGGCAGAGGCCTGGATGGTGTATGGCTTGCAAGACGTCGTCAGACTGCAACAGATGCAGTCCACCAGCGCGGCAGAGCAACACCAGCGTAGTGAGCGGCATAAACTGGATGCCATGCTGGGGTTGTGTGAAGTGACCAGTTGCCGGCGTCAGGTGTTATTGAGTTACTTTGGTGATGAGGCCAGGTTTAGCGAACAATACAATGAGCAGTGCGGCAATTGTGATAACTGCCAGATCCCTCCAGAAACCTGGGATGCCACCGAAGCCGCTCAAAAACTGTTATCAGCCGTCTATAGAACAGGACAACGCTTTGGGGCCGTTCATATTATCGATGTATTGCTGGGGCGCGAGACAGACAAAGTGCTGCAACATCAGCATCAATCCTTGAGCACCTTCAATATCGGTACTGATAAAAACGAAACGCAATGGCGTTCTGTGATCAGGCAATTAGTCATCAGGGGTTTATTACGCGTTGATATTGAGGGCTACGGTGCCCTGCAACTGACCGAGACCTGTCGTAAGGTGCTACGTGGTGAAGAATCGTTGCACCTGCGCAAAGATGATACTGAGAAATATAATCGTATGAACGGAAACTCACGCAAGCGCCAGCCTGTTTTGCCAGAGCAGGAAGTGCTTTGGGAAGCCCTGCGGGAATGCCGCAAGCAGTTAGCCACCGAGCTGGATGTGCCACCTTATGTTATTTTTCATGATGCTACCCTGAAAGAAATGTTAGAGCAGAAGCCTATGTCGCGAATGGATATGTTGACAATTTCCGGGGTCGGTGAAAGCAAACTCGACAAATACGGCGCCCAGTTTATCGAAGTCATCTGTCGCCACGAGGAGTTATCACTGACGTGAAGCTGACAGCGCCTACCCTCCCTGAAAGATTTTTTTCAAACAGCGGCACGGTCAACTCTCAATCCTTTGATTACCGGATCAAACGACAAAAACGAAAAAGCATAGCCGTACATGTGCTGGCTGACGCGTCGGTCGAAGTGCGTGCACCTGCGTGGGTCCCCAAAAGAGAGTTAATCGATTTTGTTGAGCGCCGGGCTGACTGGATTGTCGAACAGCGTCGCACCGCGCTGCAAAAACAGGCTTTAAAACCAGTATTTGCCGATGGTCAATATCACCGCTTTCTCGGTCAACCCTATCCTCTGGTTGTAGCGTTGGCCGCTCGGGCCAACGTCACCATGCAAGACGGCGTTTTGTTGGTTAAGGTGCGTGATGTTGAATCTACCGATCAGGTAGAGAAAGCGCTGGATAACTGGTATCGGAAGCAGGCCATCGGGCTTTACGAGGAGCGTATATTTGCCTGCTTTGATATTTTCCCAGACTGGTTTCAGGAAAAATACCGAATCCCTTCCATCACCGTAAGAAAGATGCGCCGCCGCTGGGGAAGTTGCTCCAGCAAGGGGGATATTACGCTGAGTATCAGCCTGATGAAAATGCCCATTGAGTGTATCGACTATGTGATTGTGCATGAGCTGTGTCACCTGTACGCCTTTAATCATGGCAAGAGCTTTTATGCGCTATTGGCGAGGGTGATGCCTGACTGGAAAAAACGAGAAGCCTTGATAGAAGCTTTGGCGTAGCGGTCAGTCTGCGTTGCAGGTTGTTTTCGGGTTGTTAGTGTTACCCGTTATTTGTTACTAAAAGGTAATTGAGTCATCACAGAAGTGGCTTTAAAACAGGTAGGACGTTTTGTAGTATCAGTCTTTGGGCTTTGGCATTGGGGTGAATTCCATCTCTTTGCATCAGTGCAGGATCGAGCGCGATACCGTCGAGTAAAAAGGGAATTAATGCGGTCTTATACTGTTTGGCGATCAGCTGATAGCTTGCAAAAAACTGTTGTGTGTAGCGAGGGCCATAATTGGGCGGAATACGCATACCCGCCAGCAGGACTTTGGCTCCAGACTGTTGTGACAGGCGCACCATCTCGGACAAGTTATTCCGCAAGCTGTTAATGGGGTAACCACGCAGCCCATCGTTTCCGCCGAGTTCAATGATGACCAGGTAGGGTTGGTGAGTGTTTAACAGTTCGGGTAGGCGGCGCAAACCACCACCCGTGGTGTCTCCGCTGATGCTGGCGTTAACTACGGAGTATGACGGAGGGGGCTGCGTTGCGTTAGCAGGTAACGATGAAGTGGAGGGAGGCTGTGAGGCTTCAGCATCAGCCCGGCTTGTCTGGCCCTGTGTCGATGGATCTGGCTGGTGCGTTTCCGAGAGATAATTGTCCAACAGCTGCGGCCAGCCCTGTTCCAGATCAATACCATGAGCAGCGCTGAGGCTATCTCCCAGAATTAAAATCGTTCGATGGTCGTCGCGGTGACTCTCTGCGTACAGGTGAGGGGTAGTCAGCAGTAACAACAGACTAATGGAAAGCAAGCTAATTGATTTTTTAAGCGGTTTCATGGTTCGGTTTAATGTTTTAATGGCAGGACTGATTAACAGTCCGTTAATAGATCTGGAGCGCAAATACTGGCGTATCTTTACTGGAAAGGCCAGCGCTAAATGTGGATGAGTGGGTAATGATCAAAGCACAAGCCGTAGGAAAAACTGTCAGCACCTCAGAGGGAGCGCTATGTATTCTCAACAATATTAATCTGGCTATTGAGGATGCAGAAACGGTTGCGATTGTCGGATCTTCAGGTTCAGGTAAATCCACGCTGTTAGGATTACTGGCCGGATTAGACGTACCCTCTACCGGGGTTATTAGCCTGAATAATATTGATATTACCCAGCTTAATGAGGATGAGAGAGCGAGGGTTCGCGCTGATTTTGTCGGCTTTGTGTTTCAGTCTTTTCAATTATTGCCCAGCCTTACCGCGCTGGAAAACGTGATGTTGCCCGCTGAGTTAAGCGGCGTAGAGGGCGCCCGTGAGTTGGCCGAATCCTATTTGCAGCGGGTAGGGCTGGAAAAACGTTTTAGTCATTATCCTCGGCAACTCTCCGGTGGTGAGCAGCAGCGGGTGGCTATCGCCCGTGCTTTTGCCTCGCAGCCGAAATTATTATTCGCCGATGAACCTACCGGTAATCTGGATACAGCAACCGGCGCCCAGATTATTGATTTACTGTTTGCCCTGAACCGCGAGGAGTCGGCAACGCTGATAATGGTAACTCACGAACAGCGCTTATCCGAGCGCTGTGGCCGTACCATTCGATTAGAGGGCGGGGAAATTGTCGATGATAGTAAGGCGGGGAATGCGGGCAGTGAGCACCCTCCGCTGCAGGGAGTCAGTTAATGTTTGGTCTGCGCCTGTTATGGCGTGACTGGCGCGCCGGGGAGTTGGCGATTCTGATCGCCGCGCTGGTGATAGCTGTAGCCATTGTGACTGGTATCTCACTGTTTGCTGATCGTCTGCAAAAAAGCATTTTAGCGCAAAGCCTGCATTTTCTGGCGGCTGATCGGGTATTGCAAAGCTCAGCTCCGGTGCCCGCCGATTGGTTACAACAGGCGACGGATTTTGAGCTTAGCCAGGCTCAGGTGGTCGGTTTTCAGTCGGTTGTTTATGGTGGCAGTGAACTGGACGCACCGATGCAACTGACTTCCATTAAAGCCGTATCTGATTTATACCCTCTGCGCGGCGAGTTGGAAGTCAGTGAGCAACCCTTTGCTGGCAGTTTTTCTATAGCCTCTGCGCCACCGGCTGGTGAGGTCTGGTTGGATCCCCGGTTGTTTGCTCTACTCAATCTTAATATCGGCGATAAGCTGTATGTGGGCGAAGCACAACTAAAAGTCACTAAAGTCATTGTTAATGAGCCGGATCGTGGCTCACAGATGTTCAATTTTTCCCCTCGCGTATTGATGAATGCTCAGGACGTGCCGGCGACCAATATAATTCAGCCCGGCAGTCGGGTTAGTTATCGGTATTTGTTTGCTGGCAAGGCAGAAAACTTATCTCGTTACAGCGACTGGATCCAACCCCGGCTCAGCCAGAATGAACGCTGGCGTAACCTTGAGGACAGCCAGCCGAGAATTTATCGGTCGCTACAAAATGCAGAGCAGTTTTTACTGCTGGCGGGTTCACTGGGCGTTGGTCTGGCTGGTATCGCTATCGCGCTGGCGGCACGGCGTTACAGCGAACGGCACTACGATGCCGTAGCTATGATGAAAACATTGGGTGCTACTGCTGCTAAAATTCTTTCCATCTATATTGCCAATCTCTGCGTGTTGGGGCTGCTGGGTATTCTTATCGGTTGCGCGCTGGGCTGGATAATTCACGAGCTGTTTTTCCAGATATTGCAGCGCTATATCGATCTGGATATTTTGCCAGTGGTCAGCGCGAGACCGTTTTTGATCGGTTCCGGCACGGCGCTGTTATGCCTATTGGCCTTTGCGCTTCCTCCCCTGATTAATTTGCAGGCTATCTCTCCTTTGAGAGTTTTGCGCAGAGATATGGAAAGCCATTCCTTTGGCAATATGATGAGTTACACCTTTGGCGGTGTGGGTATTGTTTTGCTGATTTACTGGTATAGCGGTAGCGCGGAGCTAACGTTTTCGATTTTGGCGGGTTTGTTGATTACCGTCGCCATAGTAGCAGTGTTAGCCTGGTATATTCTGAGAGGTACTGCGCATATTGGTATGCAGGCGGGGAGCAGTTGGCGGCTGGCGCTGGCATCACTCAGGCGGCGGGGTGTGCAAAATGCGGTTCAGGCGGTGATGTTTTCGCTGGCTATAATGCTGCTGCTGATGCTGGCTCTGGTGCGTACATCTCTGATTGAAGAATGGCAATTGCAACTGCCTGAAGGGACACCTAATCATTTTCTTATCAATATTGCAAAGGATCAAGTTGGCGATGTTGAAAGCTTAATCCGGAAACAGGGCATTGATAGCGAACCGATTTACCCGATGGTGAGAGGGCGCCTGGTTTCGATTAATGACGCAGTGTTAAAGCGCCGATCGGAACAAAATGCTGAGCCCGATTCAGAGGCTGATAATTCAAGTTCTGACGGCTCTGGCTCTAACAACACCAGTCGCGGGATGAATTTGACCTGGTCTACGGAATTACCCCCGGATAATACCTTAATCGCGGGGGAATGGTGGCCGAAGGGTAGTGATCAGCCTTTGGTATCTGTTGAGTCAGAACTGGCAGAGCGGATGGACATTGTAGTGGGAGACCAACTGGAATTTTTAATTGGTTCTCAGTCTCTACGGGTCAAGGTGGCCAGCCTAAGAGCGTTAAATTGGGACAGTATGAAACCCAATTTTTACATGGTTTTTCCCAAGCCCGTGCTGGAAAGCTTTCCCGCTACCTTTATGACAAGTTTTCACTTGCCTCCGGAAAAAAAGCCCTTTCTCAGTGAGTTTTTACGCAGCTTTCCAACAGTCAGTGTAATCGAAATGGACTCCATCATTCGCCAGATACGGTCCATAATCAATAATGTCAGCAGTGCGATTGAGTTGGTTTTGGGCTTGATTATTGTTAGCGGTTTACTGGTATTGATGGCTACTTTGCAGGCAAGTCTCGATAGTCGTATTCAGGAAAGTGCGTTGCTGAGAGCACTGGGTGCCAGACGGGAGTTGGTGACAGGCAGTCTGGTGATTGAATTTGCCGTTTTGGGGCTGATAGCAGGTGTTATTGCGGCGCTCAGTTCGGAGTTGTCGGTCTACGCTATTCAGACCTATGTGCTTGAAATGGATTACGTGCCGCATCCCTGGGTTTGGGTTGTGGGTCCAATTATTGGTATGCTGCTGATTGCTGTGGCAGGATTTTTGGCCTGTAAATCCGTTGTGAATACGCCACCCATCAAAGTTTTGCGTGAGATTTAAAAAAATCGCGTAAGCTGATAACTCATAACATAAGCAGTAAATAGGATAGTGAATGTTTCAACGTTTCTTGCCACATATTATCGCTGTTATTTTCTTTCTGGCTCTGGGGGGATATTGGTATCATCAATTAACTGCACCGCAGTTACCTGTCATAGGTCCGCCTCAGGCCACTAATAACGATCTACCGCTGCCTGATTTTTCGGTGCATATACAGGTAGCAGAAAAAAAAGAGGCATTTTTCAATTTTATCCTGCCCTTTGTACAGCAGGAAAATGAACGAATTGCCCGAGTCCGAAAGTCGTTGTTGGACTTAAGAAGTAAAGTGGAAGCGCCGAAGTTATCCAGCAGACAGCTAGCTTGGATAAAGAAACTGGCAGAACGTTACCGTGTCGATTATGACAGTCTGGAGGAAGTTAAAACGCTGTACGCTGTCATAGACCGGCTGCTATTGAAAGTCGATCAGGTGCCACCTTCGCTGGCGCTGGCACAAGCTGCGAATGAGTCGGCCTGGGGTACTTCCCGTTTTGCCGTAAAAGGGAATAACCTGTTTGGTCAGTGGTGTTTTAAAAACGGCTGTGGCTTAGTACCCAGGGGCCGAGCGGATGGTGCTTCCCATGAGGTGGCCAGGTTTTTAAGCCCGCGAAAATCTGTCGAGTCCTATATTCTGAACCTCAACCGCAATGACGCCTATCGAAATTTACGTCAGTTGCGAGCCAAGGATCGGCAGCAAACGGGGAGAGTATCCGGCCTCACATTGGCTGAGGGTTTACAAAAATATTCCACTCGCCGGGAAGCTTATGTGGAAGAACTAAAACAGATGATCAAGGCCAATAAACTTGATCAGTTGGATAGCCAGGAATCAGCCGATGAAGTCTCAATGGTGGAGTAATAGACGCTTTTGATTGAGCGCAGTGGTTAAAACTCCGTTATTCCGGTGGCCACTGATTGTTTTTATCCAGCTTATGCCAGGGATGGGTGTACCAGTAGTAATAGGTTTGGTTCTGACCTTTGTGATAAAAGGGCGCGGTACAGTTATAGCGCGAGCGACCCGCAGGAAGTGTTTTATTAGGTGTTACCACGACAGTATTTTTATCCTTCCACTCAAGATTGATTTTACCCTGGCCGGTTGCAAAGCACTGCAGCGAGTTGTTGAGAGCATGATTTTTATTTAGGTGTATCGTTAGCTCTGGTTTATTTTGACTGTTTTCCAAGGGAATATCGGAGGCTTCTGTTCTCCGAATGGGCATAACACGAGTATTTACTTTTAGTGCGAAGTCCTTCAGGTCGGTATATCGTCCGGAAAAGGGAAAGCGTGGTAAATCCAGAAAGTCGCTGTTTTCACCGATGGGGCCCGAGTGTTGGCCAAAGGCAATATAGCCCATTTCTTTAACCAGTTTGGAGAGTTGTTGGTTAGTTTCTCCATAGGGGTAGGCAAATAAATTATTGCTGACTCCCAGTTTTTTTTCAATACGGGTTTGAGCCTTTTCAATATCCACTTTAACCCGTTGCAACCATTGTTGGTTATTTTCGTCGCGCTGACGTTGTAGAAGGTGTGAATGGCTCGCGGTATGATTACTTATAGTGGCGCCATGCTTTGTCATTTCTTTCAGTTGTTCCCAACTGGCCTGCATGTTATAGCCACCATCGAGGGCATCGGTGCTGACAAAAATGGTAAACGGGTATTGATACTTTTTCAGTAGTGGAAAGGCGGTGTCATAGACCGACTCGTAGTTGTCATCAAAGGTGAGCGCAATCACTTTTTCCGGCAGCGGTTTGTGTTCTCTGAGATATCCAACAATTTTTGGCAGGGGCCACACCTTAAACTGGTTCTGTTGCAGATAATCCATCTGTTCGGCAAAGGCCTCTGGATGAATGCTGGTGACAGCCGGAGTATCTTCGGCAACGTGGTGATAAAGCACTACAACTGCCTGGCTAGAGGCGGAACTCGTTTTGATAATTGATTCATTGTCGGCCATAGCCAACTGTGACAGAACAAGCGTCAGGCTGAGTGTTATCAGTGAGGTGATATTTAACATTGTTCGGCTGGTATAAATACGCATAGCGTGTTTAGTTTCCTGTCTCGTTAGCTTCCATTCGAGTAAATGGCCTTACTGTTATTAATAAGGCTTGGCACATATTGGAGCCGTCAAATACCGGAGTCGTCACGACGTAGTTGCCGACGCTGAACAGCAGCAAGATATTGTTGTAACTTTACGCGTTGTTGCGGGTTGTGAAAAGTCAGTTTTCCTCCCACGAGCCTATGTGGAACCGGTTTGTAATTGTGTTGCAAGCTGAGGATGTGAATATCACAGTCAATGGCGTTGCCGTCGGGAAGATAGATGATACAGTCATCAAATTGCTGCTGATTTTTCAACAGGACTTCGCTCTCATCAATGCTGAATTTTAATCCCTCAGTGGATAAGTTAATGATTCGCAAGTCCTGCAATAGTTCCCCTTGATGGTGAATGTCCAGGCAGAGGCCGTTTTCACTTTCGACATAGACGCGAAAGGCATTGCGATTCTGGTTGCTGCCAATTTCCTTCGGTAATTCAAATCGCCAGCAGCGATTACCATCGCGATAGCTTTGCTCAATGACACGGGAAAAAAAATGTACGGGATGCAAGCGGTCCTGGCTACTTACCTGCACGGTATCCCCAGTCTGCAACTGCTGCAGATTTTCCGGTGGATAGAGGTCATCGATCACCAATTCGTGGTTTTCACGGTCGATCTCTAACACCAGGCTTTGATAGCGGTGATCACTTTTAGTAATCAGTACGTTAATCCATTCATGGTCAAGGCGTAATTTTTCTAACTGGGCATAATGATCATCGGGTTCACCGGGCTTCTGTTGTGAGGAGGGTAGGACTTTATTAATAAGAGATTTAATGATCGCCATGCTTTCCAGGGTCTGTTGCTAAGTTTTGTTGCTAGGCTATGTTGCTAGATTGAGGCTGTGTCAGCAGCTTATAGTAAAGCTACAGGCCTATATTGAAAGCCGTTTAACCCGCTCATACTATGTAATCGGGCGTCTCTCTGCAATTGTATTTCCACAGGAAAATTCTATCCCACTGGGTTATGCTTTACGGATTAGATACGGGGCTAGTCCTGATGGGTTAATTAGCTTGAGGATTTGATCTAACGATTTTCCTTATTCAGGAATGGCCTGTTGATTTATTGTGTGTGATTGAGAGTGTTTTGCCGTGTCCAATCAAAATATTTACAGCCTTTTTCAGCAGTATTTCCCCGCTGATCGAAACAAGCCATTTTTGATCGATGAAAAGGGGGTATCCTTAAGTTACGCCGAGTTGGAAAGTCAATCTGCTCAGTTGGCTAATTATTTAGCAGCTTTGGGTATTAATCAGGGTGATCGAGTTGCAGTACAGGTGAAGAAGTCGCGCTTTGTATTGCCGTTGTATTTGGCCTGTATTCGGGCCGGTTTTGTTTATTTGCCCTTAAATACCGGCTATACCCGGGCTGAAGTGAGTTACTTTATTACTGATGCCAGGCCGGCTTTGGTGATCATCGACCCGCAATCGCTGGAATCAATACAAGCACTGGCGGAGCAGGCTGGAGCCAAGCTGGAAACCTTGAGCGCTGAGGGTGAGGGTACGCTTTATCGCAATAGTGCGGGTTGTGAGCCTGACTTTGCAACGGTTGTCAGTGGCAGTGGTGATTTGGCTGCTATTCTCTACACCTCTGGTACGACCGGGCGACCGAAAGGTGCCATGTTGAGCCATGCTAATCTGTCCTCGAATGCTCTAATGCTGCGCGACTACTGGGGTTGGAGCGAACAGGATGTGTTACTACATGCCCTGCCTATTTTTCATGTACACGGGTTGTTTGTGGCCTGCCACTGTGTGCTGGCGGCTGGTGCTTCAATGCTATTTTTACCGGGTTTTAATGCGGAGCAGGTCTCTGATTTCTTACCTCAGGCTACGGTGATGATGGGTGTACCGACTTTTTACACCCGGTTGCTGGCCTCTGGCTCATTTACCGCTGAGCGCTGTGAAAATATGCGCCTGTTTATTTCCGGCTCAGCGCCGTTACTGGAACAAACCCATCGAGACTTTGAACAACGTTCGGGCTTTCGCATACTGGAGCGTTATGGCATGTCTGAAACCGGTATGCTGGTGTCTAATCCACTGCAAGGTGAAAGGCGTGCCGGCACCGTGGGTTTCCCTCTGCCGCAAGTAGAGGTGAGAGTGGTCGATGAGCAGAATCGGGCGGTGACAGCTGGTGACGTTGGGTCTATCCAGGTTAAAGGGCCGAATATTTTTAAAGGCTACTGGCAGATGCCGGAGAAAACCGCTGAGGAATTTACCGAGGATGGTTTTTTTATCACCGGTGATCAGGGAGTGGTCAGCGATGATGGGTATATCACCATTGTAGGTCGCAGCAAGGATATGGTGATCAGTGGTGGTTATAATGTTTACCCCAAGGAAGTCGAGTTAGTGTTGAATCAACTCAGTGGGGTGAAGGAATCGGCGGTCATTGGTTTGTCCCATCCCGATTTTGGTGAGCAAGTTGTGGCGGTGATTGTGGGTGAAAAATCGCTTGCTTCAGCGTCCATTATTGAACAGGCAAAATTGCAATTGGCCAATTACAAGGTGCCAAAGCAACTATTTTTTGTCGATGAGTTACCGCGTAATACCATGGGGAAAGTGCAGAAAAATTTATTGCGTGAACAGTACAGTTCTGCTTAACGGATAATTTGCGCGGTATAGCGCTCCGCTGTTAGCTCGCTGCTCCAATGGTCAGGCTCCATTCCAGCTTTTACTTTCAGCTCGCTGATAAACTGCTCTGGGTCGGCCAGGTTTTCCCATACGGAGGGCAAAAAGGTCGCGCTTTGGTCCCCATCGGAGATTATGAGGCCATCAACACCGGGCCGCAGTTGATCAACTAAGTCCTGATTGCTGTTGCAGGGAATGGATTCACATTCACTCAAAATGGAAATCTCTATGTCGATTAACGGGAGTTCATCAAGGCTTATGGCTACGAAACGGGGGTCATGGAAGGCGGCATTCCGAGCGTTGCGGGCAATACTCAAAATAAGCGCTTCGCGTGCGACCAGGGAGCCAATGCAACCGCGTAGCAAACCGTCCATAAGTAGTGTGACAAATGTGGCTTTGTGCTGCCTGAGTATCTCGCTGTAATTGTCAGCCTCCAATTCCAGCCTGGTTCCCATAGTCAATTCGTGATGGATAACGTCGTAGACAGTGGCTAACATTTGTTGTCGTTGAATAGCAGAGTACATAGCGTGCTTAAGCCTACAGCTTTGAAGGTTAAACTTGGGAAAAAGCGTGTTAATTTATACGGTAGCTGTGTTGATTGCCCAGCTTCCATAGCCGACAACGCGTCGCTGATCGCCTGCGGTATCGCCTGAATTACATAATCCTAGTCTATGTACCTTCATCTGTCGTTGCTTTGCTGTACGTAATAATGCCCTCATGCCGATACAGCCGCAGGCCTCGGTAAACCCGATTTGATCCAACTTGAAATGTTCAATAGCCTCGCAGGTTGTGCGGTCAATATACTGCGCGGTGTGGTAATCATGATAGTGGCTAAGGTCACTACTTATAACGATCAAGGTTTCTGGCCCGCCCCATAGTAAATCCAGAACTTGTTGCACTTCCAAAGTGGTGGCATCACCCACCACCAGTGGCACCAGCTGAAAGCCCTTGAGCACGGTTTGCAAAAAGGGTAGTTGCACCTCCAGGCTATGCTCCTGCCAGTGGGCCGCGTCCATGACTTGCACTTGTTTGAGCGCCAGAATCTTTTCCACGGAATCGGTATCAATTGGAACGTCGCCCAGAGGCGTACGAAAATATTGAACATCGGTGATGGCCAGGCCCGTTAGATGTACCCGGTGGGAAGGGCCAAGTAGGATGACTCGATTGATTTTATCGGCAATATTTTTCAAGGTGATAAAGGCTTTGGCAGCCGTGGCACCGGAGTAAATATATCCCGCATGGGGAACGATAATAGCCTTAGGTGAAAGTTGCGCGCTGTCAGCCGGCTGAGTTTCGCTGGCAATACTTAAATAATGCTGTATTTCTGAGGACAGTTCTTTTCGGTTGCCCGGATAAAACAGGCCGGCGACGGCGGGTTGGCGAACGCTGTTCATTTGACTTCATCCCCCTCGAAGCTTATCCCTCAAAGCTTGCTGGTATAGGGCGCTATTGCGAGCAGGCGCTGGCGGCTCTCCCTTTACCGATTGCTTGAATTCTGAACCGATGGGGCGCATATTGCCAATGTTAATTTGCCAATAAACAAGGGCAAATGGCTGCGCCGTACGAGGGGGAGAACATGGCCGCGATCAATTCAGATCGGACGTCTGGTAAAAAGCCGCCTAAGGCAGAATTGGGTGAGGCGTTAACACTTGAGCACCCGGCTGTGGTATCAACCCGTTACTGGCATACCTTAGACAATGGCAAAATCCAGTGCGACCTCTGTCCCCGGCACTGTCAGTTACAGGAAGGGCAGCGCGGGCTCTGTTATGTACGAGCCCGCCGTGATGACCAGATTGTACTCGCCAGCTATGGCCGTTCCAGTGGCTTCTGCGTGGATCCCATCGAGAAAAAACCACTGAATCATTTTTACCCTGGCTCCGCCGTGCTTTCCTTTGGCACGGCGGGCTGTAATCTCTCCTGCAAGTTTTGCCAGAACTGGGATATCAGCAAATCCCGTGAAATGGATACGTTAATGGATCAGGCGTCTCCAGAAATGATTGCGAACAAGGCCCTGTCGCTGGGTTGCCGCAGTGTGGCCTATACCTATAACGATCCGGTTATTTTCCATGAATATGCGATTGATGTGGCCAGTGCCTGTCGCGAGCAGGGCATCAAGTCGGTGGCCGTTTCTGCAGGCTATATCTGTGAGCAGCCGCGCTGTGAATTTTTCTCATGGATGGATGCAGCGAATATTGACTTAAAGGCCTTCAGTGAAGCATTTTATTACCGGCTCACTGGCGCACACTTGCAGCCGGTATTGGATACTTTGTGTTACCTCAAGCACGAGACAGCCGTGTGGCTGGAAATCACTACCCTGTTAATTCCCGGGCACAATGACAGCGATAAAGAACTGCATGCGTTGAGCGAGTGGTTGGTCACTGAACTCGGGCCGGATGTGCCGCTACATTTCACCGCCTTTCATCCCGATTACAAGTTGCGTGATCCAGCACCTACGCCGCTGGCGACTTTGCGCAGGGCGCGTGACATTGCCCGGAGTTATGGTCTGTACTATGTCTACACCGGTAATGTGCATGACAGTGCCGGTGCCAGCACCTACTGTTCGCACTGCGGGCATTTACTGCTGGAACGGGATTGGTATCAGTTGGGAGCCTGCGGTCTTGATGAGCAGGGTGCCTGCGAAGCGTGTGGTACCCGACTGCACGGTCATTTCGACGGCGCCCCAGGGCAATGGGGCGCACAGCGTTTAAGCGTCGAGATGTGATAGGGCCTGGTTAGACGGTATTATTGGATGCTTAGTCCTTTATGCCCGGATATCTCTTCATCGGAATAAAGGGGTGAAAGGCGATTGCGATGCCTTCTTCAATATCGCTCTCGCTTTTTAACAGGCTCTTCCTTCTGACGAAGGCGGGCGTAGAGCGCTTGAGATCCAACTCATACAGCGTATCCAGACCACCACGGCTGACAAAAATCCGATTTAACTCCACGTCAAAAATCACCACGCTGAGTGAGGCGGCTTTAATGTTCTGGCTCCAGTCAAAGCCTACGGGGACACCACCGGAACCACGAAGAGCCGGCTTGCGGGTGACACCATACCAGCGGGCATAGTGCTGCATACTGTTGCTGTGCTGAACATCGTGCTCAATCAGGTCGGCAAAGATAATCATCTGGGCATCGGTCTGCTCGCGTAAAACCTCTCCCACCGTCACCATCGCGCCGCGCCAGGCGTTGAGGTCAACTTTGCCCGTGGTCGGGTCGTAGATATCACCGTAGGTGCGGTTAGCTTTTTGCCAGGCATTATCAAATTGGTAGGTGGGTAAAACCTGCATCCCGTTTGATTCCAGGTAATCCTTCACCATGGCTTTGACTTTGCGGTCACTCTTGCGAAGGTAAGAGGGCGGTGGCGCACCAAGGCTGACCGGGGCCAGAATCACTTTTTTAATGGGTTTGCCTGCCAGTTTTTCCTTGTCGTACTGAAACTCAAAAACCGTCGGGTTATAGCCCCCGGATGAACTGCAGGCACTTAGCAGGGGAATAATGAGACTCGCAGCTACAATCAGTATAATACGCACAGAAATATCCTTTCAGCCGTTGTCGGGTGGTGTTCAGCGATGTGTGTCTGGACAGTCTTGCCGCTTTTTAACGCTGCTTATTAACGTAGTGTTTATTAGTCAGGGTTAGAAACAAGCGCTGTCATTGAGCAGGTTCAGTGGTAAACCTGTCGCGATTCTAGCAACCGCTGAAACAGATTTGAAGGTGAGTTTCATGGTGGTAGCCGATTTGGGCTATTGGCCCTGACAGCCAGCACACTAAAACAGATGAATTTAAAAGAGGGGCATTGAGTGTTATTTAGTACCGAGAGTGGCGCCGGGCAGCCATTGATATTGATCCACGGTTTATTCGGCATGGGCGACAATCTGGCTATGATCTCCCGGCCGATGTCAGAGCACTTTCATGTCTACCGCCTGGACTTGCCCAACCATGGCCGTTCCCCCCGCACCGACGACATGTCATTTGCGGCGATGGCAGCGGAGGTGCTTGCCTTTATGGATAGTCAGCAAATCGCTTCAGCCCATTTTGTCGGTCACTCACTGGGCGGCAAGGTGGCGATGCAATTGGCGCTGTCACACCCGGAGCGGGTTGAGAAATTAATTGTTGCTGATATTGCACCGGTACACTACGAGGGTCACCATGATCAGGTATTCGCGGCGCTGGATGCGGTTAATCTGGCGACCTTAAAGTCTCGTCGCGATGCGGAGGAGATTTTACTGGAGCATATTGAAGAAGAAGGTGTGCGCCTATTTATATTAAAAAACCTCTATAAAAATGCGCAGGGTCAGTTTGACTGGCGCTTGAATATTGAAGCGATTAAGGCGAGCTACAGCCAATTGCGGTCGGCACTGGATTCCCCGACGCCTTTTACCGGCCCAACCCTGTTTATTAAGGGAGAATTGTCCCCTTATATTCAGGAAAAGCACCGTGAAACTATTGAACGCTTATTTCCCAATGCCAATCTTAAAGTCATTCAAAATGCCAGCCATTGGCTACATGCGGAAAAACCGGTGGCCTTTAATAAGCTGGTTGAAAAATTTCTGCTGGACTAGGCCTGTTATCGAGACTAAAGAAAAGAATGCATCTCTGTGTCAATCCTTCGCAGGCAGAAGCCTACGCAGAGTGTGCATGGATGTATTCACAGCGTGTTTGAACTGTAGATGCATTCTTTTCAGTGCACATAAATCAGTTATTGGGTAACCAGCTTAAATAATTTGCCGCGCACCGATTTACGGTAGGCTAGGGGTGTTTGTCCCATAATTTTTTTGAAGCGCGCGCAAAAATAGCTGCTGTCCTGATACCCCACCTGTGCAGCCACCTCGCTGATACTGA
This sequence comes from Oceanicoccus sp., assembly GCA_965661375.1. Lineage (GTDB taxonomy): Bacteria > Pseudomonadota > Gammaproteobacteria > Pseudomonadales > Dasaniaceae > Oceanicoccus. The sequence continues at coordinate 72,376 of CBFIDJ010000003.1, forward strand.
GGTTACTGGTTCGCAGCAGTTCTCGTGCCGCACCGATCCGCTGTCGCAGTAAATACTCTCCCGGACTAACACCCAGTGTCTGTTTAAAGCGCCGATTGAGACTACGGCTGCTTAAATCCAGATGTTGTGCCAGCTGTTCAAAATCCACCGTGTTAGCGAGGTTCTGCCGCAACCACTCCTGTGCCTCAATTATGGTTTCATCGTGGTGGGGGCTGCTCGCCTGTTCGGCATAGGCATGATCCTCAAAGGGGCGACGAATTTCGGGGGAGAACTGCGTTTCGGCCTGCCTGGCAATAGTTTGTCCGTAAATATCTCGAATTAAGTGAATCATCAGGTCGGCGATGGAATTAACGCTGCCCGCACAATAGAGGTTATCCGCCTGAGTGATCAAATGCTGCCGCTTAAGCATGACCTTGGGGTAGCGTTCGGCAAATGGGTCACAGTAATACCAGTGAGTGGTGGCCGGCTTGTGGTCAAGTAACCCGGCTTCTGCCAGAAAGTAACTACTGGTGCCCACGGCACAGATTCGGGTGTGCTGCGCGGCGATACTGTGTATCCAGGGTATCAGTTCTGTATAGCGCTCCAGATTATGCAGGGGATCGCGCCAGAGTGAGGGGAGAATTAGCAGATCGGTGTGTTTGATCATCTCCGGTGTAGCTGTTGCTTTCACTGTCAGGCCACCGGCTGTTTTAACTTCGCCACAGTGTGTACTGACCACATCGAGTTTAAAACGCCGCTTTCCCTGGCGCTGTATCAGAGCGAGCTCATTGGCGGCATTGAGGATCTCCAGCGGCAAGCTAATGCTGCTGGCCAAGGAGGAGGGAAGGGCAAGTAAGGTGATATGGTCCATAAGTAGGTATTTTGTGACTGATATATTTTATTATATGGCTATATTGTCTTATTTATCTAGCGTAATAGCGCGTAGAATATTTCACTACGTTAATGTTTTAAGTAAAGGCTTTAGGTCAACGGCAAAGCCCGTCTTTCTCTCTTCAGGACAACCATTATGCCCACAATTCCGGTCATCACAGGCTTCGGCGGCGTCAATGCCGCCGGGCGTAGTTCATTTCACCACGGTTATCGTCGTCTGATTCTTGATGCGCTGGATACAACGCGTGCAGATAGAACCTATGCCAGCCTCGCGGGGATGATGAATGTGGCCGCCGATGGCGGCGCCTTGAGTGCGCAGCAAAAGCAGTTTATCCGTGAGCACACGTTGATTCGCCGCATTGAAGAGGATTGTTTTGACCCGGACAACATTGAGTGGAATAAGCGCCTTTCGGCAACGACCGCTGACAACAGCACTGCCAGCTTTATCGTTAAAGCCAGAAACCTGCCACCACATATTCCTGAAAACTGGAAAATTACTCCACTCGACGACCGGCAGGTGCGGGTAGAAATTACCGGTGAGGCCGAGTTTTATGTGCCCACTAAAAAGATTGCAGCGGTGCAGGCTGCCGGTCAGTTGCCCAGTGGCTTTAACCCCGGTGCGCTGTATCCGGCACGCAGCCATCCTCGCGGTCTGCAAATGGCGGTCTACGGCGCCTCGGACGCGGTGCAATCGATGGGGGTCGATTGGGAAGAGGTTTGTAAACGTGTCGCACCTGATCGCATCAGCGTCTATGCCGGTAGCGCGATGGGGCAATTGGATGCTTTTGGTCTTGGTGGGATGTTAGGTGCACGCTATAACGATAAGCGTACCACCTCTAAGCACTGTCCCTTTGGCTTTGCCGAAATGCCAGCTGACTTTATCAACGCTTATGTACTCGGTGCGATGGGTAATACCGGGACTTATCTAGGTGCCTGTGCCTCGTTTCTTTACAACCTGCGTCAGGCGGTGAGTGATATTCAAACCGGCGCCGCGCGGGTTGTGGTGGTGGGTAATAGTGAAGCGCCAGTGGTGTTTGATGTTATGGACGGCTATGCCGCGATGGGGGCTTTGGCAACGGATGCCGCGCTGTGTGAGCTGGATGGTGTCAATACACCGGATTATCGCCGCACCGCACGACCCTTCAGCAGTAACTGCGGCTTTACCATCGCCGAGTCTTCACAGTTTGTGGTACTGATGGATGATGCTCTGGCGGTAGAGCTGGGCATGACCGTTTACGGTGCGGTAACCGACGTGTTCGTCAATGCCGACGGCCATAAAAAATCGATTTCTTCGCCCGGAGTTGGCAACTATCTTACCGTTGCTAAAGCTCTGGCTTCACTCCGTTCTTTACTGGGTGAGGAATCAATTCGCCAGCGATCTTTTGTGCAAGCGCATGGCACCAGTACACCGCAAAACCGGGTATCGGAATCCCATATTCTCAATGAAACAGCCAAATTATTTGGGATTGAAAAGTGGCCGGTGGCGGCGATTAAGGCTTTTCTTGGACACTCTATTGGCGTGTCGGGTGGCGATCAGTTAATCGCCACTCTCGGTGTTTGGTCCGATGGCTTCATTCCGGGTATTTCGACCATAGATCATGTAGCGGAAGATGTTCATAGCAGTCATCTCGATATCAGTGCCGTTCACAAAGAGGTGGGTCCTGAGGGGATGGATTCGGTCGTGCTGAACTCCAAGGGTTTCGGTGGAAATAATGCTTCAGCAACAGTTATTGCCCCGCATATTGTGAAAAAAATGTTGGCTAATAAACACGGTGGCGCGGCGCTGAAAGACTATCAGGGTTTGAACGAGTCGGTACAATTTTCAGCCAAGGCCTATGACGATGCTTCAGTCAAAGGCACTGCACGTCCAATCTATAAGTTTGATCACAATGTGATGGATAGTGAGGATATTGCTTTCTCTGCCAACAGAATTAATGTGCCGGGTTATGGTTTAGGTATTGATCTGGATGTCCCGTCGCCCTATATCAAGTTACTCAAATGATAGGCTGATTGCCTGAAGTGATGGAATGGGAATGTTTTTGGGAAATCATAGTGAGTTAGCTATTTGAACAGCGGCGTTTTTACTATACTTCTATCAAGTTTTATTGATAAGGGCAGGTTATGCGTCACTTTGTTCGTCACCCCACCGACATTCCCATCGAAATTACCGTCGCCGAAGCCCCGGAAAACTGTAGTATGGTCACCATTAGCCAGGGTGGATTATCCTGCGAAGTTGCCCATCCTGTAGCCGTTGGTAGCCGTGTCCATGTTTCAATCCCCTCCGTGACACCTCCTTATCACGGTTCGGCCGAAGTAATGTGGTGTGAAACCTCGGGTGGTGATCAATATGAGCTGGGGCTGCGTTTTACCGATCAGGAAGAAGCTTATAAAGCGCGTATGGTGCAGCAGGTTTGCCAGATTGAGCAGTATAAAAATCTGATCTTCGAACGGGATGGACGTTTACTGGATGGTGAAGCTGCAGCCGCTGAATGGATTTCCAAATACGCTGCTGATTTTATCTGAAGGTGTTTTGCCAGTTGGTGTAAGCGTTAGAAGTCACTATTAATAAATAGCAAATTTCATTTTAATCAATTGTTAAGCCTTTCTGAATATAACTCTCCAGGCGTATCCCGTGTGAGCCATTGGGCAGCACGGTTTTAATCATATGTGTTTGGTCGTGTTGGCGGGCAAAAGTTTCGAGGTTTAACACTTTCTCAGTTTGTGGCGATTTATTCTGGTCCAGAATGGCCAGCACCTTGGGTAAATGCCGGTTGCGGTAATTAGTACTGATTACAATACCAACGATGCCATTTTGTAATTTAACAATACTTCCCGGCGGGTACAGACCAATACAGCTGATAAATTCTCCCACTAGCCTGTCATCAAACTTGGTCCCCTTGTTTTTATAGAGAATTTTTAGCGCATCGAGGGATGCGCGGCCTTTCTGGTAGACACGGTCGCTGGTAATCGCATCATAGACATCACAAATGGTGATAATGCGGGTGAAATCAGTGATTCCGGAAGCTTTTAATTTGCGAGGGTAACCCGAACCATCCAATGCCTCGTGATGACTGTAGGCAACGTCAATCGCACCGTGATAGACATCCTTGTGAGCGAGTAGAATATCTCGGCCATGTTGGGCGTGCGCCTTCATAAATTCAAATTCTTGGGCATTTAGCATGCCTTCCTTGTTTAACACTTCAATAGGGGTTCGCATCTTGCCTACATCATGCAATATGCCAGAAATACCCAATTTATTGAGGTCCTCTTCGCTGGCGCCAAGGTGACGGCCAAAGGTGATAGCCAGCAGGCCGACGTTTAGGGAATGTTCGGAAGTGTATTCGTCCTTTTTTCGGATTCGGGAGAGCCACATCATGGCGTTAGGATTTCGAAGAATACTGGACACACATTCAGAGACGCTGGCTTTGACCTCTTTTATATTAATCCCCTGGCCGAGTCTTACATCATCCATAAAGGAACGTGTGAGCTGGCGGGCGGTATCATGTGCCGCTTTGGCCCGATTATATTCCTGCTTATTACTGGCGGTATTAGTATAGGGTTTCGGGCGGGTTTTCAGCGTACCACCGATAGATCGCTCTTCGGCGGCTAATAGTGCGTCCTCCATTATTTCTACGTAAACAAATTCGCAGTATTCCGCGATAGTATTAATTTCATCCACACTATTGATGGTGAAACCCTGCAGAATAAAGGGGGTTTCCAGCCAGGGGCGGTCTAATTCGGCAACGTACATACCCACTTTAAGTCCTTCGACCGGAATGGGTATTTTGACTTTTTCCTTAATAGTGCGGCTGGGTCTTACAACTTTTTTCTTTATCATTACGCTAGCTTCCAGCTGGGATAAATATCGAATTATTGTAGTCAATCAATGTCAGGAAGCACAGGTAAAATTACTTTCAAGCCAACTTATAGAGGCGAATAAAGTAAAGCGTATAACTGCGTTCGAAACTTGAAGCAGGGTCCTAATCCCACTAATATGCCTGCGATAATCGCAGTTACAGACTTTGAGACTTTACCTATGGATGCTCTGACTTTACTTCACACTCGTAATTCCTCACCAAAATTGTGTGAACCTGCGCCAGATGAAGAGGCCCTGCATAATATGCTGAAGGCGGCTTTGCGGTCGCCGGATCATTCCCGATTACGTCCCTGGAGGTTTCTGACCATTGCCGGAGAAAACCGGTTAAAGTTTGGACAGTTAATGGTTGAGGCGACCAGAGCAAGAAAATCTCAGTCGGGTGAAGCGGCTATGAGTGTCGAAGAAGAGCAGAAGTTAGCGAATAAGGCTTTGCGAGCACCATTGATTATGGTGGTGATCGCTGTGCTGAAAGATCATCCCAAAGTGCCTGAGATAGAACAAGTGATTTCGGCTGGTTGTGCCGCCCATGGTATTCTGTTGGCAGCCCATGCGGAGGGCTTTGCCGGTATATGGCGAACCGGTGCTAATGCCTATGACGAAGTGGTTGAGGCGGGTTTAGGCTTGAATAGCAATGAGAAAATTGTTGGGTTTCTCTATCTGGGTACTGTTGATGGAAATTATAAAACATTGCGTGAAATGCCTGCTGAGGAGTTCTGTCAGCCATGGACAGGGTTTAAATAGCCTAAGTTTTATTGGCAATCATCCATAAGGGATCCCCAATAAGCCGTATTTTTACCTATTGCATTTAATTTTGACACAGTTCACACTTATTTCAGTTCATGGGTAGCCATTTAGGTTTCCCGAAAAGGCAAACCTGCAGTAATGCGGGGACGCAAAGCCAGTGCCCTTATCATTGCTTGCACCATCTATCAGTCAGTCTTGTGGCTATAGATCTTGTAAGCAAAGGGTCGAACGGTTGCCGAAGGAAGCAGTGTTGTCCCAGACATCCCTCCCTTCCGTTTACGTTCGTCTTTATAAAGCATAGTTGTTGTCAGTCAATGGCAGCAGGTTTGGTGCTGTCTATATTGATATGCCTGATTTGATACTGCTAACACTTCTATACAGGGTCACCCCAAAGTGGAAAATTTACAGCGGCACGGTGAAATGGTTAAACTGCAATTGCCTGTCAAAACCATCGGTTTAGTTGGCACCCTCTCCATTGTTTGCCTCCTGCTGAGTTTTTACCTGGCGCATAATCGCAGCTTGGAGCTGAGCGGCGCAGACCAGGTTTTCTTCCAGCGTGATTTCAGTCAAACGCCTTTTAGTTTAATGGATGCCTACGACGCCTGCTTGTTGGAAGCGAAATCCAAGCTGGGCGCGGGCATGTTACGTATGGAGTGGCTACCCTTATCGACTCGTTATAATGCTGATAGAAATACCTACAAAGTAGTTTTGGATGTGGATGTGGGCACGATTCATGAGTGGTCCGATGCGCATATTTATTGCGATGTTGATCCCGATGAGCAGGAAATCAGCTATTACAAGGAAGTTTATCAGGGTGAACCCTCGATTCTGGCAAAAACCATGAATATACTCAGCGACCTGATGAAATAAGTAGAACACCTCAATCTTAATAATAAGCATCGTTCTGAAGGGCGGTATCTAATCTGAACAGGTGGCTCGATTAAAGTCTGTCTAAAGGCTGCTATAATCGATGTACTAATATGCTAACTCACCGCTGCTTATGACTGCCTCCTCAATCACAGAGCTGAAAACTACTCTGTTTCTAACACCTGTACTAAGTACGGTTTGTCGCTGGCTATCGCGACTGATTATTAAATTGATTGGTTGGCGGATTGAAGGGGAGCCGCCACAGGATAAAAAATATATTATCATCGCCGCTCCACACACCAGCAACTGGGATTTTGGTCTGTTTTTGTTGGTGGCTTTTATCAAGCGTCTTGACTTGCACTGGATGGGTAAGGATGCGTTATTTCCCAGGCCATTGAAGGGCTTAATGATATGGTTAGGCGGTATTCCTATTGATCGCAGCAAGGCTAATAATGTGGTGGATCAGATGGTTCAATATTTTGCCAGTGTCGATCAATTGGGGGTGTTGATTCCACCGGAGGGAACGCGTAGCAAAGTGGATCGCTGGAAAACCGGGTTTTACCATATTGCTCATCAGGCCGAGTTACCTATATTTCTGGCCTATATTGATGCCAGGACCAAAACCATTGGATTTGGCCGCAGGTTTCAGCCAACGGGTGATATCGAGAAAGAGCTGGCTGAAATTCAGTCCTTTTATCATGATAAACAGGGATTGGTTCCAGAAAATGGCTAGGCACCTTTTTGTTGTGTCCGTCAGTAAAGCTAGCTGTCAAAAACACCTGAACTCGTAATAAAGATAGAATTCAGATTCAACCGGTAAAGACTTTTCCCCCAGTTTTGTCCAACCCTGTGGGCACAGCTGTACCATTTGCTGGTGTAAAATATCGATTGCGTTAGCCGCTGAATGATTTGTCGCTTTATTGGGGCGAACTTGGTTTGGCGCTGCCGGAGTATATTGGGCTCTGATTTCAAAAAACTTGCCGCTATTACTTTTCTCGGAGGTTGGGTTACTGGCAGCTTTTGGCTTATTTACCGGGTTGGTTTGTTGCGATGACGGGTCTGAACCTGGATCGGTATACCGTTTTTCGGCTACGGGCTGCTTTGGCTGATTTTCATTTTCTCCTGGCAGTTTAATCGCGGTTTCTTTTTCTGTGTGAAAGGCTTCAAAGTCCAGAGAGTCGGCCTGGTCAATATCCATTTGGGCATGGCTTGTTGTACTGATCAAAGCTAACAAATAAGCGAATAACAACTTGTTCATGGTTTCAGTCATGACTTCAAGAATCCAGGGGATGAAGGCGGAGGTAGTGCGATCTGGCGGTGTAAAGCCAAACCAGATCGCAGTGACGTTAGTCTAAGTTATTAGCTTGGTTTTAGAACTTCAGCTCATAGCCAACAGCAAATGTCGAATCGTCGGTATCGCCGCTGTCCTGATCAGTTTCAATGGTCGAAAAATAACCAAATACTTTTGACGCTTTGCTCAGTTTATAGTCAGCACCAAAGGTTAACTGGGTAAGCTCCCTATCCTCTGTATCGGTTTCAATATCATTAAAGCCAAACTGGCCTTTAATCACCCACATTGAGTTCAGTTTATATTCGCCACTGAAAAGGAAACCATCTTCGTCTTCCTTGCTGTTATTTGAATCTGATTTTTCGGCGGTTTGATAAAGAAAGCCAAACATTGCATCGCCAAGAGTATATTCGGCAACAAGTCTCACAGTGTCTCTGTCGTCGACGTCATCGTCGGCAGCAACAGCCAAATACAGAGAGTCTGCCTGATAGCTAACCGCTACTGAGATGCCATCAGCAAGCCCATCATTATCACCGCTTTCATCCTCTTCGCCCGGAATAAAGGCACTCGTTACCGATACGTTGCCAAATTTAGGCGTTGAATACATCACGATATTGGATTCACGATTTTCGCCTTCAAACAGGTTTTTGATATCTGCCAATGGCATATCATTAAATTTGTCGATTTTTGACTGAGCCAGCTTAGTAGGAGTGTCATGCTTACCAGCAATCACGGTACCGAAATCACCCTGTAAGCCCACATAGATATTGCGCTGCTCAAAGGTATCTTCATCATTGCTTTCTGAACTTTTACCGTCATCAAGATATATTTCGAATTCCATTTTATATATGGCTTGCAACTTATCATTGATGGGAACGCTTCCTTTAACACCGAGGCGTGAGGAGTTACTCTCCAGTTCCCAGTTATCTACTTCTGGAGATGAGCTCTCGATATCGTAGTTGTTCAGGGTCAGGTTAGCCTTGCCATAGAAGCTTGGGCCATCAGCTTGTGCGCTGGCAGAGAAGGTCGCAACAGCGGCAATGGCTGCTGTAAGTAATTTCAGTTTCATCCGAAGTCTCCAAAGTTGAGATACCACCATAACGGTGCAGGGTTAAAGCGCCTGTGTCAGCCACTTTAGCTTCAATACAAGTCCCTGTTGTGCATTGAATGTTTCAATAATAAGACCATAATATTACATTTGTATGACAGTTTAGGGCTGTCTACTAAATTAGCTCGAGTATAGACCAGAGTTTTACCCCCAGCTGCTAATCTGCGCTGGAAATGGGATATAGCTACTTTCGCTATGCTCGCAAGTGATGGATAAGGTTCATACAGCTTGGAAAGTTGTCCAACTGGAGGTATATTGCTTTTCCGTCTATCTTGTTACACAAATATAATAATTATAAGGAAGTCGATCTTGAAAGCGCCATCAAGCAAGATTCTGGAGCAGGCTGATTTGGTATTGGCGGCTTCCAAAAGTCTGGATTATCAGCGTATCCTCCAGCATGATCGTGCCGAAATAGCAAAGCTAAACGCTGTCCTAACGAATTTGAAAATTGGTGATTCGGGAGTCGATGGCCTTGGCAACTATGCCAGTGAACAGACAAAGTCCAAACCTCGACAGCAGAAGCCGTTAGACTCTGGTGAATCGGACTCCACCGCCAGAGAGAGAGTAGAGGCAGAAGTGGTTGAGCGTAGGGCGGCTATTCTCTCTCAACTGTCTGACGAAGGACTATCGGATCGGATAAACCAGGTTTACAACAGCTTTGCCAGCAGCCGCAGAATGACTTTTAAACAGCTGCCGCATCGCCGGGGTATTCCCAACTTCGATTTTGTCATTGCCCCTGACTTTGCGCCTGTGCCGGGCTTGCACGGGGTGTTCATTTCCGCTGAAAAAATCATGTCGGTCGTCCTGCCCTCTGATCAATCCGATGCTGACTGGCAGATTCTTAAAGAGAAGGCTTACAGCAATCATGAGGAAATGATTGAGTACATAACGTTGATCGCTACTGGCTTTGATTTACCCTGAGATTTTTGTCCACAAATCCTGTGGATAAATTGGTGAATAAGTTGTTTAGTTTGCGGCTAAAGTCAGTGTTTGTAACACTCCTGTCAAATTGATCAAAAATTGATCCGTTTATTTTTTGTTTAATAAAAACAATAGCTTATAGATAGAACGTAATGTAATAGGTTTAGTTATCCTGAGTAGAGTCAACTTTTTTGATGAAAATCTGAGCGTGTGAATAAGTTTTTTGTCATTTAGTCGGTGATATAGCGATCAGTTCGTTTATATATTGCACTTTGCGATTAAAATATCGTCGAATTGCGCTATTTTTCTCCGGAATAAATACATCCGCTGGTACAAGTTTCTTTTACCTCCACCTTGCTCAGGATAGGAAGGTCCGGCTTCAGTTTATGCCAGATCCATTGGCACAGTACTTCGCTGGTGGGGTTTTCAAGGCCGGGGATATCATTTAGATAATGATGATCCAGAATCTTATGAAGAGGTTCGAAATAGCGTTTTAGTTCAGAAAAGTCCATGACCCAACCGGTATGTGAATCAACCTTATCCTCTACGTAAATTCTTACATAAAAGGAGTGCCCGTGTAGCCGCGCACATTTATGCCCCACGGGAACATTCGGTAGGCGGTGGGCAGCTTCAAAACTAAACTCTTTGTAAATCTCCATAGACGGTCTTTCTTATGTTGGTCAGTGGTAGGGCGGACAATGGTAATAGGCTATCAAGGGGCTGTACAGCAGAGATCGGGGCAGGGGATTTAAAGGCCTCAAATGACACTAAAATTAGTCAATTGTAGGCTCGATATATTCTGAAAACTGTATATAAAACAAGCAATTACTGCTTCTTGATGATTTTTTTACATTTTTCTGTAAGTGGGGTTTGACAAGCAAAATCTTTACTGTAGAATGCGCCGCACGTTTGAGAGAGGGGTGATTAGCTCAGCTGGGAGAGCATCGCCCTTACAAGGCGAGGGTCGGCGGTTCGATCCCGTCATCACCCACCAATCTTTAACGTAAAAGCTATCTCCGGAAGTTATTGATATAGAGCGGTTCTTAAATAAGGAATCAACACTCTATAGAAAATATGGACCGGTAGTTCAGTTGGTTAGAATGCCGGCCTGTCACGCCGGAGGTCGCGGGTTCGAGTCCCGTCCGGTCCGCCAACTATTCGGGAGATAAGATAAGCCACCGCTCAGGTGGTTTTTTTATGTCTGCATTTTAACTTTCCTCAACCCTGCGCGCTCTATTTTTTCTTTTATCTCCAGCGCTGTCTTCGCACGTCTCTAAACAAGCTATAGTGATGATCTGCATATTCATGTGTCTACCTAGTAGTTGCAGTTATTAAAATAGTTGGCAGTTGTGCTGAATTGTCGAGCTGATCACAGCTTTCCCCGCGAGGGCGCATACACTTTTTCATTAACGGTGTATGCTAATTGCTTACTTGGGTTGCAGGTATGATTGCGGACTTTAACAATGGATCTGGTAGCCCAGCTATGGGTTTAACGACATGACTAAAATGATCACTGAAGCGATTGCATTTATCGACAATGCAGTTGTTGTCAAGGAAATGCTGTATCCGGAATTTGAGGCAATTCTGGATAATGTGGTCGCCATCAATGAGTACAAGGATAAGGATGCCACAGCGGTTTATTTGCGAATCGATCAACATTTAAAGATTCGTGCAGCCGTTTTTTTCTACTTGGGCTTCGACCAGCGAGGGTATGTCGATAAAAACTGGAATATCCCCTTGCGGCATCTGGCTGATACAGGCGGAGTGGGGCCTGATCTCGGGGCCGGGCCGATAAAGTTATCTTGCCGAAGTCAGTGTTCGGTGTCCTGGCACCAGCGAGGACTCTGGGATCCGGAACTTGATGGGGTGAATAATTCTTTTACTCATCTCGCCAGAGCAGTCAAGAATAATCGTTTGGGGTTGGCTGTAACTGAGCCGGAAAGTCAGGTGTTTTCAGGAGAGAAAAATAAAACCCCAGGCTCCGTACAGATACCTACGACGAAGGATGCTGAACAGGCGCTGAAACATGAATTTAAGCAGCGCATGGAATCTCTCGCACAGGACCACAAACTGCGTCTAGAGACGATGAAGTCAGAAACTAAAAGCCATCTCGAAAAAGTACAGAAGAGTTTCCGGCAGCAAATTAATCAGCTCAATGAAACCCTGCAGGCCACCAAACAGTTATTTCTCGAAGAAAAACATAAAAACCTGGAGTTGCGGCGTGCACAGGAAAAGCATGTTGAAACAATCTCTCGAGCCAGAAAAGCTTTTCAGGTGCAAACTGCGAATAGTGATAAAGTCGCGCACCAACAGTTACTCGAGCTGGAGCAAAAATTTGAGCTGGAAATGGAGGCTAAGCTGGATGCAACACGATCTGAGCTGAAAGAAATGTTAGAGATGAAAGAGGTGGAGGTTTTTTATCGGGATGAACAAATAAAGCGTTTGAAAAAAGAGTTAAGTGGCCTGAGACAGCAAAAGGATGAGTTATTGGCTGAAAAAAATATCCTGCAGCTTATGTCGCAAGCAGGAATCAGCTTTATAGATTATCAGCAAGGTCTTGAGCATCTAACAGTTCCGCTCAATGAACTTGAGGATTATTTACTCTCTCCTTTGAATTATCGAGCATCTAAAACAGGGCTGGATGTAACTCAGTATAAAAAGTGGCTTGATCATTATAAAAAGCCGGTCTGCGGACATGTGCAGGAGGATGGCAGTTTGTGTGCCAGAGTTATTCAGCAGCTTGAAAAACCGCGGCTGTTTATTGAGGGTGAGAGTGATCGTTGTTCAGCGCATATCGAATATGCTCGCTATTCTGATGATATGGGCCTGGTTAATGAGTCAGAGTAAATGAATACAGGCTGGGCTGGTCTGGACTTGATTGAGTCCTCTTTATTCAACAAAGCTGGTGTGGCGCTTTATCTACTGCGGCTGGATACGTTATTACCCCATTCGGTAGGCAATAAATATTTTAAACTTAAATACAATATTCAATATGCTTTAAAAAACGGCTATGGCAGTGTGCTCAGCTTTGGTGGCGCCTATTCCAATCATATACATGCGTTGGCGCTGGCAGGTGCTGAAAAAGGTATTCGAACTCTTGGGTTTATTCGCGGAGAGAAGGACGAAGTCTTAAATGACACCTTACGAGATGCTGTGGATGCGGGGATGGAATTGCATTATTTGTCTCGGCAGCAGTATCGGGGTCGTAATAACCCAGAGTTTCTGAGCAGTTTACAGGCGCGATTTCCTGATAGCTATATCATTCCCGAGGGTGGCAGCAACACTTTTGGTGTGAAGGGGTGTATGGAAATTGTCAGTCATATTGATCGCTGCCTGGTTGATTATGATGTGATCGCTTTACCCTGTGGTACTTCGGCAACCCTGGCGGGTGTCGTGGCGGCAACAGCTGTGGGTAAAACCGTAATTGGGTTTTCCGTTTTGAAAAATGCAGGCTATCTTGAAGATGAGTGTGAAAAGTTTATCTCTAAGGTGCAGTGTGGTGAGCATGGGTGTTGGGCAATATTTCACCAGTATCATTGTGGGGGGTATGCCAAGTTTACACCTGAGTTGGTTAGTTTTATCGATGATTTTTATGCGGACCATAATATTGTGCTTGAGCCTGTCTACAGCGGTAAAATGTTAATGGGTCTGTACAAATTACTACAGGAAGGTTGTTCTATTTTGAAACCGGGTATGAAAGTAGTCGCGATCCATACGGGAGGGTTGCAGGGCTTACGTGGAATGAAGCGTAGATTAGATCGAGTCAGGGTGGCAAGTTAGTGCCTGTCAGTCCGAGGAAGCAACAGAATGGAAAATAGTGAGTCTTTTATTTCTGGCGAGATGGGTAAGCGTTTATTGCAAACCCTTGTACCTATTAACGCCTTAACTGAAGACCATTTAAATACGTTGATGCGGGACCAAAGCATTGAGGGGGTGTGGGCAGGGCAGAAAATTTTATCCTCTGGAGAGAAGGATCACAGCCATCTTTACTTGCTGAGCGGTATAGTACAGCTAATCGATGCTGAGGGGCGGGAGTGGCAACTGTCGGCGGATGATGAGGTCTGTCGTTTTCCTCTGGTGCATTATCAGCCGCGGCGACATACGATCAAGGCTTTAAGCGATTGCAGTATTATGCGTTTCGATAGTGAGTTATTAAATGCGATGCTGGCCTGGGATCAGGTTGCGCGTTATATCACGCTGGATGTTTCCAGTCGGCGCGATTTGGATGAAGATGCAGATTGGATGCTAACACTCCTCAAATCCAATCTGTTTTATAAGGTACCCCCAATCAATATTAATTTGGTTTTGGATAAGTTTGAGGCAGTTTATTATTCATCCGGGGAGACAGTTTTACGTCAGGGAGAGTTGGGAGACTACTGCTATTTCATCAAGGAAGGTGTTGCCGGGGTGTACCAGTCGGCCAATGATCGATCAGCACCCGTGCTGGTTGCAGAACTGTCGGCGGGGCGATGTTTTGGCGAAGATGCTCTGGTTGGCGATACGCCCAGGAATGCAACGATTATCATGCATAGTAACGGTGTGCTGATGCGTTTACATAAGCAGGATTTTTATTTGCTGCTCAAACAGCCCCAAGTTAAAGAAGTTTCCCTTGCCGAACTGGGTGAGAATGACTTTGCTGAGTTGAACTGGATTGATGTGCGCACACAGGATGAATTTGAGCATGGGCATATGGCCAGTGCAAAACATATCCCGCTGGATTTATTAAAACTAAAAGCCCGGATTTTAAATCGTGATCAGCCCTATATCGTCTATTGTAACTCCGGCCATCGTAGCAGAGCCGCGTGTCACTTTCTCACTGTTGAGGGTTATGAGGTTGCTATGCTGCAAGGAGGTATTGAGTCGCAGTCTGTTGCCCGTCAAAAAGCTTTTGAAGGGTTTGAGCTTGAGAGTCTGTAGCAACAGGTTTACTGTTTAATAATTGGATGCTTACTAATTTAGCATGAGATGTATTTATTTCATTTCATGGGGCCAGTGGTCTGGAGTAATAAAGCTTCGGGATTGCTCAAACATACCCGCTTGATGTTCTTCCATTGCTGTTATTAATAGTGGCCGTTTTTGTTGGCGAAAATAGGCCGAAAGATAGGCCTTAAGTTGTTGTGAGTTTAGCAGTTGCTCGCCACTCAGGGCGTCATTAATTTTTTCCGCAGGGATAAAGGCCGGGCTGATCCAGCATGATTTGTGGAGTGTTTGCCAATACCGGCTTTTTTGCGCCGCATTCGAGTGGATAAAGTCGGATAGGGTGAACCATGTTCCTCGCCGGTGATCAGAGGCAAGTTGTGCGGTGTGCTTGTTGCCAGCAAGTGTTGGTTCCTGCCACTTTTCCGGATAAAAGAGACAGCCTTTAAGTGCAATGTTTTTATTCATTTGTGCTATTTCTTTTCTCGCCAATCCGCATTGTTCCAGTGCCTGAATGCCTTCCTTACTTACCGATAGTTGTGTCTGGTGATTCAAAAAGCGATGGACTTTTTTGTCGAGGCGGTCATTGGTGTTTGGTCCAAGCCAATGCACATAATTTGTTGTGTTGTCATTCTCCGACTGCTTTAAAACCCTTGATGAATTTAAAAAAAACTTTACCGCCAGCTCCAGGTGGTAATAGCGGTTGGTCTGCTGCTGGAAAAGTATGAGGTCGTATTCACCAAGGGTGTGGGGTTTAGAGTAAACCGGAAGATTATGGGCAATTAGCATATAGTCGGGATCATGACGAAAAAAATATTGCCAAAGGGCTTCAAAATATAAGCCGAGACGAGTGCTTTTGACGGTTGATAAATATCGGTGAAGTGGCAAGGGGTTATTGTCCAGTCCCTGTAGCCAATCTATACGTTTTTGAGTCAGGGTGAGTTCAAAGTCTTTGATGTGGAAGTGATTATTGTTCGCACTGCTAAAATCAGTAACTAGGCTGGGGCCAAAGCAGCTCCAGGAGAGGTCACGCACTGCCTGATCCTGAAAGTGGGGTATCGATTGCTGGGGTATCGATTGCATAGTTATAGGCTGGAAATTCCTGCTGATAGCTGGCTTGCTGGTTCAAGTCGTAATTAAAAGTAGAGTATACTAGTCGGCCATAATTCTAGCTGGCCACTATAACAATGTGTGAATTCAAAACAATCGGCATTATCGGTAGAGAGAGTGATGCTGTCGGCGAATCCTTGCGGGTGTTGACTGGGTTTTTAGCTCGCCAAAACGTGGAAATCATTTTGGGGCAAAGTGTAGCGGCTATGTTGCCGGACACGGGCTATGAGGTGGCGTCCAGAACCAAATTGGGAGAACGCTGCGACCTTATTATCGTGTTAGGTGGTGACGGTAGTTTATTGGGGGCTGCCCGTATGCTGGCGAGACACAATGTACCGGTGCTGGGGATTAATCGTGGCCGGCTGGGTTTTTTGACCGATATTTTACCTGATGATATTGAACGTTCTGTTGGCGCAGTGCTGAAGGGTGAGTACGTACTGGAGAAGCGCTTTTTATTAAGCGCCACGGTTAAGCGAGGGGGCGAAAATATTGGACGGGCTGAAGCCCTGAATGATGTTGTGGTGAACTCAGGGACCTCAGCGCAAATGATCGAATTTGATCTCTATGTCGATAACGAATTTGTTTATCGACAAAGGTCTGATGGTTTAATTATATCTACCCCTACAGGCTCAACGGCATATTCCCTTTCAGGCGGCGGGCCTATCATGCATCCAAAACTGGATGCGGTGGTTTTGGTACCTATGTTTCCTCACACCTTGAGCAGTCGTCCTATTGTGATCGATGGCAATAGCGAGATTAAAATTGAAATTCGCCCGGGTAATCAAATCCATCCCCCCGTTACCTGTGACGGTCAGGTCAATATTACCGCCGCGCCAGGTGATGTTGTGTATATCTCGAAAAAGCGCCATAAAATGCGCCTGATTCACCCGCTTGATCACAGTTTTTATGCCAGTTGCAGAGATAAGCTCGGCTGGGGCACCGGCCCTGGCTAAGCCTTTTCGGCAGAAGCTTTTATGGTCTATGTCGAGGCAAGAAATTGATGGTGGTAAGAGTTTGATTCCAGTTTGATGATAGAGTGATTAAAACAGAGGCAATGGGCGTTTTCCAAGACAACAGACAGGGCGAAATGCCGCATATTCGAGAGGACCGCTATACCGGCTACGATCTGGTAGGTGACGTCCACGGCTGTGCCGACAGTTTAAATTCCCTGCTGGATGAGTTGGGTTATGTGAAGCGTAAAGGCGTTTATGAATATAAAGATCAGCGTAAACCACGTCAGCTGATCTTTTTGGGGGATATTCTCGACCGAGGTCCAAAAATTCGCGAGGCGATGTTGTTAATTCGCGAACTTGTCGATCGGGGTAGTGCTGAAATTGTTATGGGTAACCATGAATATAATGCGCTGGCTTACACAACCCGAGCACCTGAGGAGAGTGGTAAACGCTATCTGCGCGAGCATACCGCCAGACATGAGAAAGGTATTCGGGAGACACTGGACCAGTTTGCCAATTATACCGCTGACTGGCTCGATACATTGGATTGGTTGTATGAGTGGCCACTGCTGATAGAGCACAATGGGTTTCGAGTCATTCATGCCTGCTGGGATCATACGCTGGTGGCTCAATTTTTACAGCGCAAACCTGATGCTTGCATTGATAGTGAGTTTTTGGCCGAAACCGTCGACTACAAAAACTTTGCCAGTCAATGTATGTCCCGAATTACTCGGGGTGCGAGCCTGCATTTACCGGATAAACTCTCGATGACGGCCAGTGATGGCTATATACGCACCGCTTTTCGCATTAAATTCTGGATCAAAAACCCACTCACCTATGGCGATATTCAATTTCAGCCTGATAAATTAGAGCAATCCATCGCTGATCGCTTACTGAGCGAAGAGGAGAAAAGTAAAATTCCCTATTATGGGCCAGAGCAAAAACCATTATTTATTGGACATTACTGGCAACAGGGCACCGTTAAACCTGTGGTTAAAAACATAGCCTGCCTCGATTACAGTGCCGTAAAAAATGGCAAATTGGTAGCCTATAGAATGAGCCCGGAAACTGCACTCAGTGCGGATAATTTTGTTTGGGTTAATGCTCGGGAGACTATCAGCCTATGAGTGAAGTGGTGGTGATCGATGTGGCACTGGAGGAAAGCCTGCAGGAGCTGAGTCAATATCTCTGGAGTCAGGGTGTTAGCCATCGGATTTTAGAAACAGACACGCGTCGTATGTTACTGGTGGGTGACCAGCAAGTGGCAGCACAAGTGCATGAGCTGTACCAGAAATTCAAGGCCGGTGAGACAGATTTACCGCCGATTGAGCTTCCACATAAACCGAATCCATCACGGGTATTGAGCCGAATGTTACAGCATCTACCGGTAACGCTGGCCTGCATAGTCCTAAGTATTTTGGGGTTCTTTATCGTCAGCTTTGACACGCGTTTTGAAATAGTGAAGTTGCTGACGTTTTTCGAATTTGATCGCGTCCGTACCGATTTGGTTTTCAGTTTGCCTGAGGGGCAATACTGGCGTCTGATAACCCCGATATTCCTGCACTTCGGCATTATGCATATTGCGTTTAATATGACGCTGTTATGGTTTGTGGGACAACGCATAGAGTTATTGCAGGGAAGCTTACGGATGGTTTCAATTACCCTGCTGATTGCCTTAGGCTCCAACATCATGCAGGCTAAATATGCTGATTTGGCTATTTTTGGTGGCATGTCTGGCGTAGTTTATGGCTTGTTGGGTTACGGTTGGGTCTGGAGTTTGTTGCGACCCGAAAAACACCTGCATATCCCTGAGGCGTTGTTTTATGTGTCGTTGGTAATGATGGTGTTGGGCTTCGTCGGCTTTGCTGGGCTGTTAGGTGCTGGCAAAGTGGCTAACATTGCTCATCTCGGGGGCTTGATTATGGGTTGTTTAGCGGGCTTGGGGGCAGCACTGATTGATAAATACCCAAGTGATGAATCATCGGCAAAGTAGAGAAGCTGTACAGCAGAGAGAGTGTGATGGACTTTGAGCAATTGATAAATAATATGACTCCTGAGATTCACCAAGCCCTGAGGCGTGCCATTGAAATTGGTAAATGGCCCGATGGGCGTAAGTTGACTCAGGAGCAAATGGAAATCTGCATGGAGGCAGTAATTAATTATGAGCAGCGTTTTGTCGCTGAGGAGCAAAGGGTTGGTTATATTGATCGAGGCTCAAAGGGAGATGGTGAGCTATGTGATGATTCCGGTAAGAATTCGGTCGATATGGAAAAACCTCTAAAGTGGACCCATTGATAAGCAGTCTGGCAACCATTGAATGTTGTTATTAGAAAATTGATTCGAGGTTAAGCATTTGAAACATCAGGTAATTGGTCACTTACAAAAAATGAAAGCTGGGTTCAATGAAGATGGGCGATCCGCCAGCTATCAGTTGCCGGTGGGTGAAGCATTAATACCTATAAATGAATTATTAGGTGAAACGATTCGGCTTTCTTATACCGGGGTGATCAATTGTGGACACTGCGGCCGCTTGACGAAAAAAAGTTTTAACCAGGGGTACTGTTACCCCTGTTTCAGAAAACTGGCCCAATGCGATAGCTGTATTGTCAGCCCGGAAAAATGCCATTATCACATGGGGACTTGTAGAGAGCCAGAATGGGGCGACCAGCACTGTATGATTGATCACGTAGTTTATCTGGCTAACTCCTCAGGAATAAAAGTAGGCATCACCAGGGGAAGTCAGGTTCCAACCCGTTGGATTGATCAGGGGGCCGTACAGGCACTGCCTATTTATCGGGTGAGCACCCGTCAGCAATCGGGTCTTGTGGAGGTCATTTTTAAAAACCATGTCGCCGATAAAACGAACTGGCGGGCTATGTTAAAAGGTGATGTGGTAGAGCTGGACCTGGCGGCGGAGCGTGATCGTTTGTTTCAGGAGTGTGAAACGGAAGTTGCGGAATTGCAGCAGCAATTTGGCCTCCAGTCCATTCAGTCGATAAACGATGCCGAGGTCGTTCATATTGACTACCCGGTTACAACTTATCCGACCAAGGTCACCTCGTTGAATTTTGATAAGCAGCCTGAAATTGAAGGCGTGCTGAAAGGTATTAAGGGACAATACCTGATGCTGGATGTGGGTGTCCTCAATATTCGAAAGTTTGGCGCCTATCAGATTGAGTTCAGTTATTAGCAATCAGTCATTATTTCACGGCAGTAATTTTACCTCTATCAGCGTATGTAAACAGTTACGGTAAACGAATTGACAGGCAAACGAATTGGTAAAAGAAGCGGTGAATTGGAGTTTATAAAACATGCGAGATGCACAACCTTCAGCGATTTATCTGAAAGATTATACCGTTCCGGAGTTTTTAATTGATAAAACAGATCTGCACTTTACGCTGCAGGAAGAGGGAGCGGTAGTCAAGGCTACCCTTGCAGTCCGGCGCAACCCTGATTCTTCATTACGTGATGGCCTGGTGTTACATGGACAGGAACTCACGCTAAAAGCTATTGCTGTAAATGGTGAACCGTTGACTGAGGACCAGTATCAGCTGACCGCTGAGAGCCTGAGTATTCCGCTAGTACCCGATCATTTCACTCTGGACACTGAAGTGCTGATAAAGCCACAGGACAATACCTCTTTGGAAGGGCTTTACAAATCGCACACCATGTTCTGCACCCAGTGCGAGGCCGAGGGCTTTCGCAAAATCACCTATTATCTGGATCGCCCCGATGTCATGTCGATTTTCTCGACCACGATAGTCGCTGATAAGGCGCGTTATCCGGTATTACTCTCCAATGGTAACCAGGTCGATGCTGGCGATAACGCTGACGGTACGCACTGGGTTAAATGGGATGACCCCTTTAAAAAGCCAGCCTACCTGTTCGCTTTAGTGGGAGGTGATTTGCAGTATGTTGGGGACACTTTCCGGACTATGTCCGGTCAGGATGTAACCCTGAGAATTTTTGTAGAGCCAAAGGATTTGGACAAATGCGATCATGCGATGGCCTCTCTGAAGGCAGCGATGCAATGGGATGAAGAAGTTTACGGGCGTGAGTACGATCTGGCCATTTTCAATATCGTCGCCGTCGATGATTTTAATATGGGGGCGATGGAAAATAAGAGCCTCAATATTTTTAACACGTCCTGTGTACTGGCCAATCCGGAAACGACCACCGATGCAGGCTTTCAGCGGGTAGAAGGTGTTGTAGCTCATGAGTATTTTCATAACTGGTCCGGTAATCGGGTTACCTGTCGTGACTGGTTTCAGCTCAGCTTAAAAGAAGGATTTACCGTGTATCGCGATGCCGAATTTTCTTCGGACATGGGGTCCAGAACTGTCAAACGAGTGGAGGATGTATCTTTATTGCGAACGATTCAGTTTGCGGAGGACGGTGGGCCGATGGCGCATCCAGTCAGGCCGGAATCGTTTATCGAAATATCCAATTTTTATACAGTCACGATTTACGAAAAGGGCGCTGAGGTCGTCAGAATGATTGCCAATCTATTGGGCCCGGAGGCCTTTCGGAAAGGCTCGGATTTGTATTTTGAGCGCCACGATGGTGAAGCGGTCACCTGCGAAGACTTTGTAAGAGCGATGGAAGATGCCTCCGGTAAGGATTTACAACAGTTTCGTCGCTGGTATAGCCAGGCGGGCACGCCACGTTTAAAAATTCGGGATGAATATGACGAAGATAGCCAGCGCTATACATTAAAGGTTGAGCAAAGTTGTCCGCTTTCTCCCGGTGAAAAATCCAAGCAGCCTTTTCATATTCCTCTGGCGATGGCATTGCTTGGAGACGCTGGGGCACTGAGGTTACAGATTGCGGATAAAGAACCTGATCCGGATTGTGCGGATAATACGGAGCTGGTGTTAGAGGTTACGGAGGCGTCCCAATCATTCGTCTTTGAGAATATTCCTGAGCGTCCTGTGCCCAGTTTGTTGCGAGGTTTTTCTGCACCTGTGAAAATGGATTTTAATTACAGCAGGGACGACCTAACGTTTCTTATAAGCAGGGATGGTGATGGTTTTGTACGTTGGGATGCGGCACAGCAATTGGGTGTGTCAGTATTACAGGATCTGGTGGCGGCTTACCAGGCAGGTGAGCACTTGTCAGTGGATAAGCGTTTAATTGAGGCTTTCAGGACAATTCTCACCGATAGTAGTTTGGATAAGGCGATGGTTGCCCTGATGTTAAAGCTGCCAACTGCGGCCTATATGGAAGAAGTCTTCGAGGAGGTCGATGTGCAGGCGATCCATCAGGCGCGTAAAACTGCCTGTCTGGAAATTGCACAGTCCCTGGAACCGGAATTGTGGGCTGTTTATCGCGCCAATCAGTTCGATGGTCACTATCTGCCCAGTTCGGAACAAATTGCACAGCGCAGTTTAAAAAATGCATCACTTGCTTATTTACTTTTATTAGAGACTGGGAATGCTTGTGATGCTGCCGTGGCACAATTCGATAACGGGCAAAATATGACCGATGTGCTGGCTGCCTTCATCGCAGTACTGAACAGCGGTTTTGAAGGAGACAAACAACGGATGCTGGATGACTTTTACCAGAAGTGGCAGCACGAAGCTCTGGTGGTCAATCAGTGGTTTACAGCGCAGGCGAGCTGTTCTCGACCAGGCACCTTAGAGAGAGTTAAGCAATTAATGTCTCATCCGGCGTTTGATATTAAAAATCCCAATAAAGTTCGCGCTTTGATTGGTGCATTTTGTAATCAGAACCCATCTAACTTTCATCAGGAAGATGGTGCAGGTTACCGCTTTCTTGCTGATCAAATCATTACACTGAATGCTTTGAATCCACAGGTTGCTTCTCGATTGGTGGGGCCTTTAACAAAATGGAAAAAATATATTCCAGCCAGTGCAGAGAAAATGCGAATACAACTGGAGCGAATTATCGCCCAGCCCGATTTATCAACGGATGTGTATGAGGTTGTTTCCAAGAGTCTTGGTAAGTAGGGCTAGGGCAGATAGTCGGGACTCTTGCCTTATATTTCTATAATACGGAAATCTGAAACGTAACCCAGCCGCTCCCAGACGATACATTTGGCTAAATAATCATTCACTGTGGTTATGTTGCCCATTTCTTCTCGAATGCTGATGCGGTAATAGATCAGATATTGGTTTTTTTCCTCTTCGTATCGGGAGGACAAGTTGTCAAAGCTGATACTGACCAATTCTTCCTCATAGCGTTTTTTAATTTTGTCCTCACAGTCATAGGAGGCATCATTTATATCCCTGGCATAAAAGGCCTGCTTTTTGTTGTCGTTAAAGGTAAAAAACAAAAGAGCAGTGGTAGCTGCCAATAGCAGAACAAATCCCAGGGTGGTCAGTAGAATGGTCAGGGCTTGATTCTTTTTTATTGTGGAAATTTTTTTATTCATCGGTGATTAATTGTTAGGCCCTGATTGAGTATTAATTTAATATTAGATTTTATGTATTAGTTCTTCTAGCTCGGAGACTCCGGGCTTGGTTAAGGTGAGCTTTAGAATGAATGGTTGAATTTAAGTGACTAAGCTTAGCTTAAGTTCACAAGAAGGTATAATTCTTAGTGCTTTTAGATAAGGTTTCTCCCAAATTTAGCTTTCTTTGTCGCTGTGGGTTTTTTTTGGCGTTGGCGTTGATTACCCTGATGGCTATGGCACCGCAGGATCAGGTCGTAGATGGATTAGGCTGGGACAAGGCTAATCACTCAGTCGCTTTTTTTACATTGATTGTACTATTGGATTATGCGTATCCGCGCTTGGCTATCTTACCATATAAGCATTTCTTCTTAGTACTCTACGGTGTGTTTATAGAAGGTATCCAGGCTTTAACGCCTGATCGATTTGCCTCGGTTGAGGACGTTTTTGCGGATATTGTAGGTTTGCTCGTGTATGGCGTTTTACGTCAGTCCCTCTATGTGCTTTATGCCAAGCTGTCTGCCTCAGAGGTTTGAGCGACGTAGTCTAGAAAAATAGTCTTCAATAGAGCAGCCCAGAACTGAACAATGAAAAAATTACTGGTGGTATATCATAGTCAGTCGGGTAGCACCCGCTGTCTTGCCGAGGCTGTAGCCCAGGGGGCGAGAGCGGAAGCTGGGGACAGCATGCAAGAAGGTGCCAAAAATAGTAGTCCCAAAACTATTGAAGTTATCCTGCTACCTGCAATGGAAGCCGATAGCAATGATTTAATCCATTGTGATGGTGTGATTTTTGGTAGCCCTGAGAATCTAGGCTATCTCTCGGGTGGACTTAAGGACTTTTTTGATCGCACCTTTTATCCCGCCGAACCTCATCAGCTTAATAAACCCTATGCCGTTTTTATCAGCGCTGGCAATGACGGTACCGGTGCGCTTCGGCAACTGCAAAGAATTGTTAAGGGTTATCCTTTAAAGCCGGTTGCCGAACCGGTGATTGTGCGCGGCGAAGTCACTCAGGAGGGTCTGAATCGTTGTCGGGAGTTAGGAATGGCAATGGCTGCCGGGCTCTCCATGGGAATTTTTTGACGATGTTCAGCTATTCAATGTGGGGCTAAAGGTAATATGAAATTGGCGCAATTGGATATTTACAGATACTGAATGACGTCTAAACTATTTATTATATGTAATGGTTCAAGCAGTTCGTTTTTCAACTTGTTCGTCTTGCGTTGGGCAAATTATAAATAACAACAACTAATGCCTGTTGGGGGGAGGATCATGAAGCGATCACACTCAGTTTTACAGTCACTATCTTTACCGTCGCCATCTTTTTTACACTCAATAACGGCCGGAGGTGCATTGTTTTCAGTATTGTCCTCACCACTGGTTTTTGCACAGGGGCTGGTGCTTGAAGAGGTGATTGTGACTTCACAGTTGCGTATCGAAAGCCTGCAAGATGTACCAGTTTCGGTTTCAGCCGTTTCGGGCACTAAGTTGATGGAGGCCGGGATCGACAAAATTGAGGATCTGCAGGCCTATGTGCCAAATTTGACGATGTCGGAAACTGGAATTGGAACCAATATTTATATTCGGGGCATTGGCTCTGGTATTAATCAGGGTTTTGAGCAATCAACCGGGCTTTATATCGATGGCGTCTCCTATGGCCGGGCGCAATTATCCCGAGCACCTTTTCTGGATCTTGAACGAGTGGAAGTGTTGCGCGGTCCGCAGAATATCCTCTTTGGTAAGAACAGCATTGCCGGTGCTTTAAGTATCACTACAGCCAAACCGAGTGAGGAGTTCGAAGCCTCCGTTTCCGCTTTGTTTGAGCCTGATCATAATGAAGAGGTCTATGACCTGATTGTCTCTGGCCCGATCACGGATCGCCTTGGTGCTCGTCTGGCTTATCGCAACAGAACCATGGATGGCTACATAGAAAACCTCACACTCGATAGAGATGAACCTGGGCGAGATGAAGAGACGGCGCGTCTCACCCTTACTCTGGATGTAACGCCTGACTTCGATCTCACACTAAAATATGAGCATAGTGCATTTGATGTGAACGGGCGGCAGGTAGAGATAGTAGAGGAAGAGCCATCGTTAAGCTCAGGGTTGACCTATGGGCAGATTTTATTTTTGGGGGGTGGTGGCATTTTCCCCGCGCAGGATGTCAGTGTATTAAATAATAGCCAGGATTATAAACGCTCATCCAATGGCGATTACAGTGATAATGAAATAGAAAACCTTACTCTAAGTGCCAACTATGCGTTGGGGGACAATACCTTAACCGTTATTGCTGCGGCTAACAGTTATGAGTATGAAGAGCTCTGTGATTGTGATTTTACTGGAGCCAATATTTTCACATTGCTGAGTGAGGAAGAGTATGACCAGTACAGTTTTGAAGCACGTATCGCATCGCCCGCTGGCGAAACCTTTGAGTATATCGGCGGTATTTATTATCAGGACAGTGAACTGAAGTTTGAGGATGAATTTTTTATCGCGGCTAA
Source organism: Oceanicoccus sp. (assembly GCA_965661375.1). Lineage (GTDB taxonomy): Bacteria > Pseudomonadota > Gammaproteobacteria > Pseudomonadales > Dasaniaceae > Oceanicoccus. Next base: position 97,946 of record CBFIDJ010000003.1, read on the forward strand.
CAGTATTCTTGTTCCGGTGATTAATGTTAATCCTGCTGCTCCTGTACCGGGACTGGGTAATTTTGTCAGCGATACATCAGCACCTAGAGACTTTAAGCAAGATAGCGAACTGATGTCGGCTTTTGCTCAGGTCACCTGGCGGGTTCAGGATGATTTACGCCTAACCTTTGCTGCGCGCTACTCCGACAATGAAAAAGAAGCCAGTCGTTCACTGGGTGCAACCAATATTGATGGCACGGCACTCACAGGTGCCAGAGCTACTATAGTTCCACTGGTCTATGGCCAGGTCTTTCAGCTGGAAGTTCACGAAGTGAGCGATAAGCGTTCGAAAGATAATATTGCCCCCATGATCACTGCCGAGTGGGATATGAATGAGGAGTTGATGCTTTATACTTCACTAAGCCGCGGCTATAAATCCGGTGGTTTCGATGTGCGTTCAAACGCCTCGCCGAATTCCACCGGCACCTTCGAGTTTGATGAAGAGGAGGCGACAAGCTTTGAGTTCGGTGCTAAATCAACATGGCTTGATGGCGCGGCTGAACTCAATGCGACTGTTTTCTTTACCGAATACGATGATTTGCAGGTCAGTATCTATGACGGAGCGGTCGGATTTAATGTAGGCAATGCGGCTAAAGCGGAAACCCAGGGCATAGAGATTGATGGTCGTATACGCTTGACGGAACAACTGACCCTGTCGGGCGCTCTGGCCTTTTTGGATTTTGAATTTGTCGATTTTAAAAATGGCCAGTGTAATCAAGGGGAGGTGCCAGATTCACCAGTGGATCCAACCCTGTGCGACTATACGGGTAAAACCAATCAATATGTGGCGGACTGGAGTGGCAACATCAGTTTGGATTACTACCGTCTACTATCCGGTGGTTTGGCCGTACGAAGCACTCTGGATATTATTTTCACGGATGACTACAACCCCAGTCAGACATTGGATTCCGCCATGGACCAGGATGGTTATTCTAAAATTAATGCACGCATAGCACTATCGGATGCTGATGATGTGTGGGAGCTCGCGCTAGTGGGTAAAAACCTGACCGATGAAGAAATCTTAACCTATAGCAGCGCAAGCCCCTTAGCGTTCAGTTTGTTTGGCGCAAAAAGTCGCTATGCGTTTTATGAACGCGAGCGCACCATCGCAATACAGGGCACCTATCGGTTTTAATTTCATTCTTTGACTGGGTTGAGCCTAGGTAATGGATTGACCCATTTATAATGGTTTAACCCTTGGTAAAAAGCCGCTGCTCTGAGTAAAAGCAGCGGCTTTTTTATGTGTCCGGTAAAGTTGTATCAACTTTATCTTCGGATGCTATTAGCCTCTTCAGTCAGCAAATGACAGTCAGCTTTGCTGGACTAAAGCTGGGTAATCATATAAGCAATTCCTGCCACGGTGATAACTCCGACAACGACTGCCGCGATAGTCCATATTGACGAGCCTGAATCGGATACGGTGGGGATTTGCCCGGTTTCTTCTCGATTACCTACGGAGGTGGGTTTGGTTTTCCAGTTCTTGGGTTGGGCAGGTTGTGCCGGCTTGGGGCGGGGCATGTTTTTGGGAACCTGACGAATAATCGTTGCATTATTGTCGAGTTCTTCCGCATCTGGCCCTTTGACTCGAAACCTGAGCACATCGAAGCGAACCGTATCACCGGGTTTCAAATCCGACTCCATCACCCGTTTATCATTCACATAGGTGCCATTGGAGGACCCCAGGTCGCGAATTTTGAGCCTGCTGCCTTTGATTTCAAGCTCCGCGTGGCGTCGTGACAGGTGGGTGCCGGGGATTGTGATATCACAGCCAGCTTCTCTTCCGAGAACTGCTTTGCCACTGATTTTAAACTTTTGTCCCACTAGCCAGTCACCCTCGGCGACCAATTCCCAAATTTCATCGCTGTCCGGGGATTTTAGATTTTTAAGAAACTCATTCTCTTCGATAGCCAACGTATTCCTCCGGTATGGGTATCAAATTTTATTGTTCATATGCCTTTTAGCAGAAAATGGCATTCCGGTCACGGCTTTGCGGCATAAGCCAGCCTATTAAAACCTTAAATTGGATAAATTAACATGTTTATAGACACTATAATTATGGGTAATGACATAAATATTTAAAAGAATCAGGGTTCCGCTTGTCCTCCTCTCAGACACTACAACTATCTGGATATGATATTAGGGAACCCCTTGGAGACGGTGGGATGTCGACGGTGGGGTGGCAACGGTCTACCTTGGCTATCAACATGGTCTGAAACGAGAGGTCGCGACTAAGGTGTTAGATGTGACGCTGGTTTCTGACCCTCTGGTTCAGCGCCAGTTTCAGCAGGAGGCGCTCTGATTGTCTAGCTTAATCACCCCAATATCATCCATCTAATCGATCTGGGCACGATCAACGAGATCTGTTTAAAACGCCCGTATTTTGTCATGTAATATGTCAAAAGCATTTCGCTGGCCGCTATTACACGTCGGGAGGATGTCAGCCTGACGTGGAAAATGGATATTGTTATCCAGGTTTGCATGGCTCTGTCCTGGGCGCATAGAAATGATGCAGTTCATCGCGACATTAAACCTGCCAATATGTTGGTTGATTGCGATGGCCATCTGCGCGTTGTCGACTTTGGTATTGCGGATTATTTCAAACGGCCGGTAAATAGTGATAGTGGCCGCAAAGGGAATGGCCAGAGCGTTATCATGTGAACACCTGCCATATGGCGCCTGAGCAAGTTGTTCAGGCTTTACGGTTAGAGGCTTGGATTCATTGATATTCTATTCACAACTACTCTGCGATTCTAACGCTGCAACAAAGGCTGTGGCAGCGTTACTTAAACTGCGGTTTGGGTGAACGACATAGCCTAAAGTGCGTTGCAGTTTGATGTGCTTGATATTTAACACTTTCAAGCTGTCATCTATCATGGTGTGCGGCAGCACACTCCAGCCAAGCCCAATCGATACCATCATTTTTATGGTTTCCAGGTAATTGGTGGCCATGGAGACATCCAGTTTTAACTCATGTTGTTGAAACAGGGCCTTGATGATTTGGCCGGTGTAGGTGTTAAGTCCCGGCAGGATAGCCGGGAATTGTCCCAGTGTTGCCAGCTCGACGCTGTTAAAAACCCCCAAAGGATGGCCTGGGGCTACACAAACCGATAAATTATCTAGCCAAACCGGATGTCGCTTAAGGTTGCTGTTGTCCTTTGGGTCCAGGGTTACCACGCCCAGCTCTATCTGGCCATGTAATACCTGTTCATGGGCTTCCTCTGAATCCATAAAGTCGATATCAAATTGCACATTGGGATATTGTCGAGTGTAGGATTCAAGGACTGGAGGCAGGCGATGCAGGCCGATGTGGTGGCTGATACCGATGCTTAGCTCGCCATGAACTTCACCTTGCAGGTCAGCGATACTGCGCCTGGCATCCTGAACAGCTTGCAAAATACGGGCGGCCTTAGGCAGTAGAGCTCTGCCGGCCTCGGTCATCTGTACTGTACGGTTGATACGGTCAAACAGGCGGCAATCCAGTTGCTGCTCCAGTGTGGCGATACGTTTGCTGACGGCTGGCTGGGTAATGTGCAGAGTTTCTGCCGCATCCGAAAAGGAACCGCTTTCTGCCACTTCGACAAATGCTCGCAGGTTTTGTGTTTCCATAAAGAAGGTCATCAAATTGCTAATCGATTGGATTGATTGTATTTGATTCCTAAAGGTTATCCAATATATGAAAAATATGAATTTGTTTTATTGATGGCCAGACACTAAAATTTGTTCACTTGATAAAAGCACAGAATGACTTTTGAAATAGCAAACTTTGAGGTAAGCCATGACAGCCAGAACCCTCTATGACAAATTGTGGGATTCCCACCTGGTCAAACAGCGTGATGACGGTACCGCGTTGATCTATATCGACCGACAGTTAGTCCACGAAGTGACATCACCGCAGGCCTTTGAGGGGCTGCGGCTGGCTGGTCGTAAACCCTGGCGAGTGGATGCCAACCTGGCGACGGCTGATCATAATGTACCCTCGCTTAAGTCCGAGCGCGTTGGTGGCGTTAATGGCATCGTCGAAGATATCGCTCGTATTCAGGTGCAAACGCTGGATGACAACTGTGAAGAGTTTGGTATCGAGGAGTTCTCCATCAACGATACGCGTCAAGGCATTGTGCATGTGATTGGGCCGGAGCAGGGGGCGACCTTACCGGGAATGACCGTGGTCTGTGGAGATTCGCATACGGCCACACACGGTGCATTGGGTGCATTGGCTCATGGCATCGGCACCTCCGAGGTCGAGCATGTATTGGCCACCCAGTGCCTGATTCAGAGCAAGATGAAAAATATGCTGGTTCAGGTGGATGGCAAACTGAACCCCGGCGTTACGCCCAAGGACGTGATCCTCGCCATTATCGGCAAAATCGGTACTGCCGGTGGTAATGGTCATGCGATTGAGTTTGGCGGTAGCGTGTTCCGCGATATGTCCATTGAAGGTCGGATGACGGTTTGTAATATGGCCATAGAAGCGGGTGCACGGGTTGGTGTAGTGGCCGTGGATGACAGGACTATCGATTATGTTAAGGGCCGTCCTTTCTCACCGACTGGTGAAAATTGGGATAAGGCCGTTAGCTACTGGCGCACACTGCAAAGCGATGAGGGCGCGCACTTTGATCGCGTCGTATCGTTGGATGCAGCTGAGATTATTCCGCAGGTGACCTGGGGCAACTCCCCGGAAATGGTCACCGGCGTCAATGGCACGGTGCCGCGTCTTGATGAAATTACCGACCCGACAAAACGCAGTGCGACTGAGCGAGCTTTAAGCTATATGGGCTTAACCGAAGGTATGCCAATTACCGACATCAAGCTGGACTGTGTATTTATCGGCTCCTGTACCAACTCCCGGATTGAAGATTTGCGTGCGGCGGCGGCTGTGGCCAAGGGCAAAAAAGTGGCGGCCAATGTAAAGCGGGTGTTGGTCGTTCCCGGTTCGGGGCTGGTGAAAGCACAGGCCGAAGCGGAAGGGCTGGATAAAATCTTTTTAGACGCTGGTATGGAATGGCGTGAGCCGAGCTGTTCCATGTGTTTGGCGATGAATTCCGATCGTTTGGGCGAAGGCGAACACTGTGCCTCAACCTCTAACCGTAATTTCGAGGGGCGGCAGGGCTTTGGCGGCCGTACCCATTTAGTCAGCCCCGAAATGGCGGCAGCAGCGGCAATTGCCGGACATTTTGTCGATGTTCGCGAAGTGCTCAATGCTGAAAGTGTCAGCGCCTAGGCGTTCGGATTAGATCTGGAAAAAGAATTGGGGAAAGAGTGATGAAAAGTTTTACCACAGTGACTGGAATTGTGGCACCGATGGATCGTGCCAATGTCGATACTGACATGATTATTCCCAAGCAGTTTTTAAAATCGATCAAGCGTTCCGGCTTTGGCCCTTTTATGTTTGATGAGCTGCGTTATCTCGATAAGGGTACGCCCGATATGGATTGCTCCTCGCGGAAGTTGAATCCTGAATTTCCGCTGAATTTTCCGCGTTATCAGCAGGCGGAGATTTTATTGGCACGGGAAAATTTTGGTTGCGGCTCCAGTCGCGAGCACGCACCATGGGCGATTGAAGATTACGGCTTTCGCGCCATTATTGCGCCGAGTTTTGCCGATATTTTTTATAACAACTGTTTTAAAAATGGCTTGTTGCCCGTCGTACTGGATGCGACAGTCGTTGATCAGTTGTTTAAAGAAATGTATGCGCAGGAAGGTTTCCAATTGACCGTTGATCTTGACGCTCAGGTGGTACGTAAGTCCAGCGGCGAAGAAGTTGCTTTTGAAGTGGACTCCTTTCGCAAGCACTGCCTGTTAAATGGTTTGGATGATATCGGCTTAACCCTACAGGATGCCGATGCCATTCACGACTTTGAAAGGCGTTGGCAGCAGCAGTCGCCCTGGTTGTTTAGATCGGCCTGAGATCTTTAGTTCGACACTGAACAAAACTAATTTATTTAGCAGCATGAACAATTGGAGAAACATGTGAGTAAAAAGGTATTGGTTATTTCCGGCGATGGTATTGGGCCTGAAATTACCCTCGAAACCCGAAAGGTGCTGGATGTTGTCAAACGACGTTTTAATCTGAGTATGGAGTTTGATGAAGCGCTGATGGGTGGCGCTGCCTATGACGAAACCGGTCTGCCATTGCCTGACGAGACGTTGGCCAAAGCGAAAGCCTCCGATGCGATATTGTTTGCGGCCATTGGCGGTCCCAAGTGGGATAAAATCGAGCGTTCGCTGCGCCCGGAGCAGGGCCTGTTAAAAATTCGTTCCGAGTTGGAACTGTTCGGTAATCTTCGGCCAGCAATTTTATATCCGCAATTGGCGGATGCCTCTTCGCTTAAGCCGGAGGTGGTGTCGGGACTGGATATTTTGATCGTGCGTGAATTAACCGGCGGCATTTATTTTGGTCAGCCGCGAGGTATTCGCACGCTGGAAAACGGTGAGCGGGAAGGCTACAACACTTATAAATACAATGAGACAGAAATTCGGCGCATCGGTAAGCTGGCCTTTGAGGCAGCACAAAAGCGCAATGGCAAACTGTGCTCGGTAGATAAAGCTAATGTACTGGAGGCCACTATGCTGTGGCGCGAGGTGATGGATGAATTGGCGAATGATTATCCCGATGTCGAACTGAGCCACATGTATGTCGATAATGCGGCCATGCAATTGGTACGAGCGCCGAAACAATTCGACGTTATCGTCACCGGCAATATGTTTGGCGATATTTTGTCCGATGCTGCGGCGATGTTAACCGGTTCTATTGGTATGTTGCCCTCGGCTTCGCTGGATAAAAACGGCCGTGGTATGTACGAACCCTGTCATGGTTCGGCGCCGGATATTGCCGGGCAGGGTAAGGCCAACCCGCTGGCGATGATTTTGTCTGCGGCGATGATGCTGCGTTATTCACTGGATGCCGGTGAAGCCGCGTTAGCAATTGAAGCGGCCGTCGGTAAAGTGCTAGATGCTGGTCTGCGTACACCGGATATTTTTTCTGAGGGTATGCAGCTAGTGAATACCAGTGCCATGGGCGATGCTGTCGCGGCAGCATTGGAAGTTTAGCGCTGGATATGTTTGCATGATGATTCATTCTAGGAAATAGAGAAAGAACGAACAGAGATTAAGATCATGAATAGAGTAGGTTTTGTAGGTTGGCGTGGCATGGTGGGTTCCGTTTTGATGGAGCGCATGCTGGCTGAAGGCGATTTTAAATTTATTAAAGAGCCGGTGTTTTTCACTACTTCAAATGTCGGCGGCGAAGGGCCGGATATTGGTATGGACATTCCGCCTTTGCAGGATGCCAGTGATATCGAGCAATTGAAGACGCTGGATGTGATTATTTCCTGCCAGGGTGGTGACTACACCAAATCCGTGTTTCCCAAGTTGCGTGAGGGTGGCTGGGATGGCTATTGGATCGATGCGGCCTCCAGTTTACGGATGGATGATGATGCCTTGATTATTCTCGATCCGGTGAACCTGGATTTAATCAAGGATGGTGTTGCCCGTGGCGTGAAAAACTTTATCGGCGGTAACTGTACCGTCAGTCTGATGCTGATGGCGATGGGTGGCTTGTTCAAACAGAACCTGGTGGAGTGGACTTCGGTCATGACTTATCAGGCTGCCAGTGGGGCCGGTGCGCAGAATATGCGTGAGCTGATAAGCCAGATGGGGGCGATTGAATCCTCGGTGGCTTCTGAGCTCGCCGATCCTGCCAGTGCGATTCTTGAGATTGATCGCAAAGTGGCCAGCGCAATGCGTAGCCAGGATTTCCCGACGGATAATTTTGGTGCGCCACTAGCGGGTAGTTTATTGCCCTGGATCGACACCCAGCTGGAAAATGGTCAAAGCCGTGAAGAGTGGAAAGGCCAGGCTGAAACCAACAAGCTGTTGGGCAATAACACACCCGTGCCAGTGGATGGTGTTTGTGTTCGTATTGGCGCGATGCGCTGCCACAGTCAGGCTATGACGGTTAAATTGCGTCGCGACGTACCGATGAACGAGATCGAGTCCATGCTGGCGGAAGCCAATGACTGGGTGCAAGTGGTTCCCAATGAGCGGGAAAAAACATTGAAGGAACTGACGCCCACAGCGGTTACCGGCTCCCTGCATATCCCCGTTGGGCGTCTGCGGAAAATGAATATGGGGCCTCAATATCTGGCGGGTTTCACCGTCGGTGATCAATTATTGTGGGGTGCTGCCGAGCCACTGCGTCGGATGTTGCGTATCCTGATCGAGGCTTAATTCATTTCCTCAACCGCTTTGGCTTAATATCAGATCTGGCCCATTTTGTGAGCCAGGTCTGATAAATATAAAAAGGCCTCTATCGCCGGATCCTGCCTGTTAGCTGAATTCTTGCTAAAACTCTATTTCTAACTAATACTTACGTGGAATAGTAGATAGTCTTTCGAGCTTTGTTTTGCCCTGAATATAACTCGGGGTAGAAGAATAATGCATAACGCTCAGGGAGCTTACCCCTCAGCGATCCGAAAAAACTTTTATTTAAAGCTTCATTTTAACAACCGGTAGACCATCGATTGGGTTAAACCTTCAATTGGGTTAAACAAAGGGAACGATTATGGTACGTAACAAGCTTGCGGCGGCGATTGCAGCAATTGGGGCATTGCAGGCGGGCGTGGTCAATGCGTTGGGAATGGGGGATTTTTCTCTTAATTCCGCATTGAATCAACCATTAGATGCTGAAATTAAACTCCTAAATACCGAAGATTTGGATGAAAGCCAACTGCTGGTCTCGCTTGCTAACACCAATGAGTTCAAAAATGCCGGTGTAAGCCGTGATTTTTTCCTCACCAATATTCGCTTTAAGGTCGAAATCGATGGTAGTGGCCGAGGGGTAATCAAAGTTACTACCCGCGAACCAGTCATTGAACCTTATCTGAATTTTCTGGTGGAGGCGCGCTGGCCCAGTGGTCGCTTGCTGAGAGAATATACGGTCCTGCTGGACCTGCCGGTGTTTAGTGAAAATACCGTCGAGCCAGTCAAGTCTGCGACCTCTTCAGCGGCCAGATCGTTACCTGCCCCAGCGCCAGTTTCAACCTCTGCCAGCTCTTCCCGCACCAGCACGAGCTCATCGCCTGGCTCTTCTGCACGTAGAACTTTGACAGAAGGGGAGTTAAGCGCCGGTGAGCAATACCGAGTTCGTAACGACGACACCCTATGGGAAATTGCGGTTAAAGCTCGACCAGCGTCGAATGTTTCTGTGCAACAAACTATGGTGGGGATTCAGACATTAAATCCCCACGCCTTTATCAATGGCAATATCAATCAACTAAAAGCCGGCGCAGTCTTGCGCCTCCCGACTGAGCGGGATATTTCCGTTTCGGATCGACAGGCGGTGGGAGAGGTAGCTAACCAGAATAAAGCCTGGCGCTCAGGCACCGATAGTGCGGTGCCGGATAGTGATGTGCAGCTGGATGCCACTGCTACGACAGAGGATACGGTTGCAGATTCCTATGACGAGCCTCGCCTATCGATTGCCTCCTCGGGCAACAATACTGGGTCGGGCGCCTCCGATGGCGTTGGCGGCGGCGGTTCTGCAGCGTTGGTTGAAGAGTTAGCGGCGACGGAGGAAACCCTCGATAAATCCCAGCGTGAAAATGAGGAGCTGACTCAGCGTCTGGATGATCTGGAAAGTAAGCTTGCCACTATGCAACGCCTGCTGGAGTTAAAAGATGATCAACTGGCTGCATTGCAGGGTGAAGTCTCTGAGGTGACGGCAACAGACTCCGAACCCGGCATGATGGATACGCCGGAAGATCCTGCTGCGATGCCGGAATCAATGGCAGCAGAATCCGGGCTTGTTGAACCGAAGCCTATTGAGACAGACGCTATTGAATCAGAACCTAAGGCAAAACCCGCTCCGCCAGCCCCGATGCCTGAACCCTCTGTGCTCGATAAATTAGCAGCAAATCCCCTCTACGCCGGTGGTGCTGGCTTATTGATATTGGCGGCCATTGCAGCGGCACTGCTTATGCGTCGTCGCAAAGCTGAAGAAGACGAAGAGCAAATTGAATATGAAGAAGAGACCGATAGTCTGCAGGATATTGGTGTTGATGATTTTGATGAGCCTGAAGACGTTGAAGAAGTGCCTGAGGAGACTCCTGATGCGGCAGACTTACTTGCCGCTGAATTGGAAGAGCAAATCGCTGCTGACAATGCGGCTGAAGCTGTACGTGCTGCCGAAGATGAGGCAGAGCCAGCGGAAACTGCTGCCGGCGTGGGCAAAACCGTAGAGTCCGAAACCGGTGACGTGGTTGCTGAGGCTGATATTTATATCGCCTACGGCCGTTACCAGCAGGCGATAGATTTGCTGCGTTCAGCTATTGCTAAAGAGCCAGAGCGCAGCGACCTGTACGTGAAGTTGCTGGAAGTCTGTATAGAAACCCGCGACAAGGCCGGCTTTCAACAACAGTTTGTTGCACTAAAAGCGCTCGGCGATGACGAGGCTGAAATTGCTGTTAAAGAAATGCTGTCAACCGTTGATGGCGTGTCGGGCTGGCTGGATGATTTGCCAGGGCAGGAGCCTACTGACATTCCTGACGATGAAGAGTCATTGGCGGATGATGAAGACTTAGCCGATTCAAACTTTGGTGAAGAGTTTGAGTTTAGCAATGAAGCTGCTTCTGAGGATTCTGCTAACGAGGATATCGAGCTGGACCTTGATCTCGACGATATAGACCTGGAGGTCGATGATCAGGAACTGGACCTGAATTTAGACCTGGATGATCTGGCTGCTCTTGAGGACGAAGAATTAGGTGATGTTGATCCCGGCGCTGTGACACAGGAGTCACCAGCCATTTCTCTGGAAAACATGGACCTGGACCAGGAAGAGCTGGATACCAATGACCTAAACCTCAGTTCGGAAGAAGAAACTTACAAGCTTGAAGGTTATGAAGAACTTGAGGGTCATAAAGAAGATGAGTCTACACCTGAAAATCTTGAGGTTGAAAGTACTGATCTTGATCTTGATCTTGAATTAGATGATGAAACTGATGAGATAGCGGCTGATAAAACCGTTCAGTTCAGCGTCGATGATATAGAGCAGCAATCGGGCGCCCATGATATGGCAGCTCCAGATGAGGAGGCGGAAGCAGCCGACGAAAGCTTCGACCTTGACCTGGAGGAGGGCCTTGATCTGTCCAACGATCCTGAATTGGACGAAGGCCTGGACCTTGATGAAGATCTGGATCTTGAATCGCTCGATGACGCAGAACTTGGGACCGAGTTTGATGAAGATCTAAGTGCTGACCTTAATGCTGAATTTGGTGATCAAGAGGGATTGGATAGAGAGACGGACCTGTCAGAAACCGATTTTGACGCCGAGCTTGAGGATTTAGCCACTGAACTTGAGTCTGACGATGGTAGCGCAGATACGGCAAACACCGAAGAGTTCGATGAGCTGGACCTTGATCTGGAGCTGGATTCCATTGATTTTGAAGAGGCGGAGACGAAGGCTGATGCCCAGCCCACGGTAGAGTTTACCCGCGAGGATGTGGAACAGGAGTTGACTAAATCCGCTGCTGAGGATAGTAGCGCTGAGACTGGTATTGAGACCCCTGTTGATCCGGCTATGGATATAGAGGGTGAGGAGGGCTTTGACTTCCTTGCCGATACCGATGAGGTTGCCACCAAACTGGATCTGGCGCGGGCTTATATCGATATGGGCGACTCGGAAGGCGCGCGTGATATTCTCGATGAAGTGGTGCAGGAAGGTACTGAGCAACAGCAGCAGGAAGCCAACGAGTTGCTGGGTCGAATAGACTAGCAGGTTCTACTCGTACTTTCTGTATAATCACTTGTATCAAAACGCCAAGCCCTTCGGTTTGGCGTTTTTCTTTTGCTGTGAATTATTTATTTAGAAATCGTGGTTCCGCGAGCGGCACAACTTTACACCAAGCCGCACAAAGCGTTGCCAGATGCTGCCAGAAGTTAGTGAGTTATGAATTCCAGATTTTCCTCTCAGTTTAAACCGGGTGACCGAGTTGCTCTGGCATTAAGCTACGATGGCAGTAACTTTAAAGGTTGGCAGAGCCAGCGTAAACCTCAGGTCGAAACCGTACAGGAGGCCTTGGAAAAAGCGCTGAGTCAAATCGCCAATGCAGCTGTGAAAGTGCAATGCGCAGGTCGAACTGATGCCGGGGTGCATGCCAGTCATCAGCTGGTGCATTTTGACAGCCCTGCTGATAGAAATGAAAAAGCCTGGGTTAGTGGTTCGAATACGCTCTTGCCGCGCAGTATAGCGGTGCATTGGGCCAAACCGGTGTGTCAGGAATTTAACGCCCGCTTTTCGGCTATTGCTCGTCGTTACCGTTATATTATCCTGAATACACCAGCTCGCTCAGCGTTGGTCAGCTCTGGTGTCACCTGGTATAGCAGGCCACTGAATGCCGATGCTATGCATCGGGCAGCCCAGGTTTTACTGGGCGAACTGGACTTCACCTCCTATCGAGCCGTGGCCTGTCAGTCCAAAACACCAATGAGAAATGTCCACTTTGTTGAGGTGTGTCGGCGTGGTGATTTGGTGATTATCGATATTCAGGCGAATGCCTTCCTGCATCATATGGTTCGAAATATTACCGGCGTGTTATTGGAAATCGGAGCGGGCTTAAAGCCAGTCCACTGGGCGGAAGAAGTTCTGCTGGCCAAGGATCGGACGGTGGCGGCCGCTACGGCTCCCCCTTTCGGCCTGTATCTGGTGGATGTTATCTACCCCGAGTCCTATGGTCTCCCCAGTCAGCAACCCGGGCCATATTTTCTAGCTTAGTCAGTGCAATAAATTACATTCACAAGCGACAGGTGGCGCGCATCTTTGCTACACTTGACCTCCGCATTTGCTTGATAAAACACACAATTTTGTGAACCTGTCGTGACTCGCACCCGTATTAAAATCTGTGGTCTGACCCGCCCGGAAGACGCTATTGCCGCTGTCAATGCCGGGGCAGATGCTATAGGTCTTGTTTTTTGGCAGCCTAGCCCTCGGGCAGTGACTATCGAACAGGCGCGAGCGATCTGTGCGGTGATTCCTGCGCTGGTAACGACGGTGGCATTAACGGTTAATGCCAGTGCTGATGAACTCGACGAGATTCAGGCATCGTTACCGATCGACCTGTTTCAGTTTCACGGTGATGAAACGCCAGAGCAATGTGAACAGGCGAGAGTTTCCTATATCAAGGCACTACGAATGAAGCCAGGGCTTGATATTGTTGCCGAAGCGGAATCCTATGCTGGTGCACGCAGTCTGTTACTGGACGCATACCGAAAGGGAGTGCCCGGTGGTACTGGAGAACAGTTTGATTGGGCGTTAATTCCCGAGCAATTGCGCGAGAAGATAATTTTAGCCGGTGGGCTGAATGAGGATAATGTAGGTTTGGCGGTATCGCAGGTTCATCCCTTCGCTGTTGATGTCAGCGGTGGCGTTGAGCAATCGGCGGGTATTAAAGACCCGCAAAAAATTTCAGCCTTTATCCAAAGTGTGAGGGCTGCAGATCAGTCATATTGAAAAGTTTGATCGCAGCAAAAGCTAATTAGTTTTACGGCTAATTAGTTTTGACAATAGTTTAAATAGATCTTTAATGATGTCAGCTCAGTCTGACGATGGTGAAAAGCATGACAACAAATAGTTCTGCCGACGCAGCAACTCAATCGATCAACTATGCCTCCGTTCCCGATGCTAAGGGGCGGTTTGGTGAGTTTGGTGGTCGCTATGTTTCTGAAACCTTGATCGAGGCGCTCGATGAGTTGGAAGCCAGCTATAAAAAGCTTTCAGCGGATGCATCGTTTCAGGCTGAGTTTGATAAAGATCTGGCGCATTATGTAGGGCGTCCATCACCACTGTATTTTGCTGAACGATGGTCAGAACAATTGGGTGGCGCGCGTATTTTCCTTAAACGAGAAGATTTAAATCATACGGGCGCGCACAAGGTTAATAACACTATTGGTCAGGCGCTGTTGGCGAAATACTCCGGCAAAAAACGCGTTATTGCTGAAACCGGGGCTGGACAGCATGGTGTGGCGACTGCGACCGTAGCCGCCCGTTTAGGGATGGAGTGCCAGGTCTTTATGGGTGAGGACGATGTAAAACGGCAGTCACTAAATGTGTATCGGATGAAGTTGCTGGGGGCTGAAGTAATTTCTGTCACCTCGGGATCAAAAACGCTTAAAGATGCGATGAACGAGGCAATGCGCGACTGGGTGACCAATGTCGATGATACCTTTTACATTATCGGTACTGTTGCAGGCCCGCATCCTTATCCTATGCTGGTGCGTGATTTCCAGTCCGTTATTGGCCGTGAGGCGCGCGCGCAGTGTCTTGAACAGACGGGTCAACTGCCTGATGCGCTGGTTGCCTGTGTGGGTGGCGGTTCTAACGCGATTGGTCTGTTTCATCCGTTTCTTGAGGATACTACAGTCAAAATGTATGGTGTAGAAGCGGGTGGCGATGGTGTTGCCACAGGGCGTCATGCGGCACCACTGTGTGCCGGTGAGCCGGGTATTTTGCATGGCAATAAAACTTATCTGATGCATGATAAGAATGGTCAAATCATCCATACTCACTCGGTTTCCGCCGGTCTGGATTATCCAGGTGTTGGCCCCGAGCACTCATGGTTGAAGGACATAGGTCGTGTTAATTATGTTGCGATTAACGACGATGAAGCTCTGGCGGCCTTCAGGCAGCTGACCAAGGTAGAGGGTATTATGCCAGCTTTGGAATCCAGTCATGCAGTTGCTTATGTCAATAAATTGGCCCCAACCATGGATAAGGATCAGGTCATTATTATCAACCTGTCGGGGCGCGGTGATAAAGATATTCACACTGTGGCTGCCCTTGACGGTATCTCGGTTTGATGATTTGACTGGTTGAAAAATTTAAAGAGGAAAAAACATTGAGTCGAATAGCTGCGTGTATGCAGGCATTAAAAGAGGGAGGGCGCAAAGCGCTGATTCCTTATATCGTAGCCGGTGACCCTGAACCTGGCGCCACGGTCGCTATGATGCACCGGCTGGTTGCCGAAGGTGCTGATATTATTGAATTGGGTATTCCGTTCTCTGATCCTATGGCGGAAGGTCCGGTTATCCAGTTAGCTCATGAACGTGCTTTGGAGCACAATGTGAGCTTGAGCGATGCGCTAGAGATGGTGGCTGAGTTCCGTCAAACCAATGACAGCACACCGGTGGTACTGATGGGTTATGCTAATCCTGTGCTAGTGATGGGCTTTGAGCGATTTGCACATAAAGCGGCAGCGGCTGGAGTCGATGGCCTGTTGACCGTGGACATGCCGCACGAGGAAGCGGGTGAATTGAATGCTGCACTTAAGGCAGAAGCTATCGATAGCATATTCCTGTTAGCGCCTACTACCACTCCCGAGCGCATAGCCAGTATTGCTAAACTGGCTACTGGTTATTTGTACTATGTTTCGCTGAAGGGCGTCACTGGTGCCGGTAATTTGGATATTGACTCCGTGCAGTCTAAATTGTCGGAGATAAAAGGGATTACCGATCTTCCCGTTACTGTAGGTTTTGGTATAAAAGATGCAGCCTCTGCTGTATCAATCAGTCGTTTGGCTGAGGGTGTGGTTGTGGGTAGTGCGCTGGTTAAATTGGCCGCCGAACTAGCTGAGACAAATGGCGTGTCCGGATTGGTTGAAGCAGCTGCATTGATCGGTGAAATGCGCCGGGCGATGGATAATGCTTAGGACGTTGTCGCCAGGTTTCAGGGCAGGATACTGCATTGCCGGACTGTTAGTTAGATAAATAGCTGGATTGTTTTCCATTAATTGAAATATTCACACAAGAGCAGGGCTGTTCAATGAGTTGGCTAAATAAGATTCTTCCCACGGTCGGGCGGTCAAAGGAAAAAAAGCAAGAGCGTAAAACCAGTACGGTGCCTGAGGGCCTTTGGAAAAAATGTGTCAAATGCGACGCAGTTTTGTATCGCCCTGAATTGGAAAAGAATCTTGATGTGTGCCCAAAATGTGAGCATCACATGCGTATTGGTGCGCGTCGCCGGATCGACAGTTTTTTGGATGCGGAAGAACGTCAGGAGATACTGACAGAAATCGAGCCTATCGATCGTCTTAAATTCAAGGACAAGAAAAAATATAAAGAGCGTTTGCAAGTCGCGCAAAAAGCCACTGGCGAAAAAGATGCACTGATTGCCATGCGTGGCCGGGTTAACGGATTACCCGTGGTCGTGGTTGCCTTTGAGTTTAACTTTCACGGTGGTTCGATGGGGTATGCTGTTGGCGAAAAATTTACTCGGGCCGCTAATCTGGCACTCAAGGAAAATATGCCCATGATATGTTTTTCCGCTTCAGGTGGTGCGCGTATGCAGGAGGCCCTTATCTCTCTGATGCAAATGGCAAAAACCAGCGCCGTGCTGGAACGTTTGAAGCAAAAGGGTGTGCCCTATATTTCGGTGATGACCGATCCTATTTATGGTGGGGTTTCAGCCAGTTTGGCATTGCTGGGTGATATCAATGTGGCAGAACCCGATGCAAGAGCGGGTTTTGCCGGGCCGAATATCATTGAGCAAACGATTCGCCAGAAATTACCCCCCGGCTTCCAGCGTAGTGAGTTTCTGATCGAGCATGGTGCAATAGATATGATTGTGCACCGCAAGGATATGCGAGATACCCTGTTTGCGTTATTGGCCAAACTAACCCATCGTTCAGCTGCTTAAGCCTTTGTACTTTCTTTAGTACTGAAGCTATTCAGCAAACGATAGTGAAAGCAATATCGCCCACAACAACACAAACAATCTAGTTAAAAAACAGTGCATGCAATTTGACACGCTGCAGGACTGGCTCAAGTGGCTTGAGTCCTGCCACCCCTCAGAAATCGATCTAGGCCTGCAAAGAATTACGCAAGTGGCTGAACGTATGGCGCTGTCACTCGCCGCATCCAAAGTCATCACGGTTGCGGGGACCAATGGTAAAGGGTCCTGTGTGGCAACGCTTAATACGCTGCTATTACATGCCGGATATAAGGTCGGCTGTTTTACCTCACCCCATTTCCTGCGTTACAACGAGCGTGTATTGGTCAATGGTCAGGAAGCGACTGACCAACAATTGATCCAGTCATTCCAAAAAATCCAAGCAGCCCAAAAAGGCATCAGTCTGACCTATTTTGAATTCGGTACGCTGGCAGCCATCGATATTTTTCAGCAGAGTGCTTTGGATTTCGTCATTCTCGAAGTGGGGTTGGGTGGGCGATTGGATGCTGTCAATATCATTGATGCGGATATTGCCGTTGTAACCAGTATTGCTCTCGATCATCAGGACTGGCTGGGTTCTGATCTTGAGCAAATTGGTCGCGAGAAAGCCGGTATTTTTCGTGCTAATGCCATAGCTATATCCGCTGGCCTGTCACCGCCAGACTCAATTGCTAAAATTGCCCTAGATGTCGGTAGCCGGTTCTATCAGGCTGGAGAAGATTTCCATTTTGTCGAGCAGAGCGGGGCTATGACATGGCGGGGGCAGTCCGGCGATGGCCGCGTAATGGAACTTTCGAATCTACCGGTTCCAAATCTACCCAGAGAAAGTGTAGCGGCAGCAATACAGGCGATTGCTCTTGCAGGTATTGCTGTTGACGGGATGGATCTTCAGGCTATTGCCTCGGTTACCTTACCAGGCCGCTTTCAGCAACTGTCTATTCAGGGTAAGTCAGTGATACTGGATGTTGCCCACAACCCAGCAGCAGCTGCTTATCTTGCGGAGAAGTTACAGCAACAGACCTGCAGCGGTGTTACCTATGCACTTATCGGCATAATGGCTGACAAAGATGTCACCGGGGTGATTTCTTCTCTGCAGGGCGCTATAAATTCTTGGTACACTGTGGATCTCAGGCAAACTCCCAGAGCCATGGCAGGAGATAAAGTAGCTTCGATAATAAAAAATCTGGGTAGCGATGATGTCACTGTGAGTCAATCGGTCAGTGATGTTTGCAGGCAATTGCTCACTAAAATGACTACAGATGACCGACTGATTATTTGCGGCTCATTTTTTACCGTCGCTGATGCGATGCAGTTTTTTGCGGTATAGGTGTTTTTCGGTATGGCTGGTCGAGAACCAGGAGCTGGAATCTTGCGCGCTTCGAGTCCATATTATTAAGAGAGTGATCAATGAACGACGGTTTTAAACAAAGGCTGGTGGGAGCAATTGTGTTAATTTCAGTGGCACTGATTACCTGGCCGCTGATTTTTGACGAATCGGTTCGAGATAAGATTGATCAAAACAGTCAGGTTCCCCCGACGCCTGCTTTTAAGAAATACTCCGTTGCTGAGCCAGTAAGATCTAAGAACCTCGACCCTGTCGAGCGACCAACTGCTGAGGCTGAATCTGCCGAGCAGGCGTCAGCGATTAGCGATAACTCACCAGCTTCCATTAAAGCTCCCGCACCCTCTCAATCGGTCCAGCCGGCTGAGGCTGGGTTAGATGAACCCCGCCAGGACGAGCGTGGCCTACCCGTCGGCTGGGTGTTGCAGATTGCCAGTTTTTCCAGACAGGCCAATGCTGAGGTGATGAAAAAAGCCCTGTTAACACAGGGTTATAAGGCCTTTACCCGCTCTATCGAAACCGATGAGGGGATGTCAACCCGCGTCTATATTGGGCCTCGTCTGTCACAGGATGCCTTTGAGCAGGATCGGCAAGCCATCAATAAAGAGTTTGCCGTTAAGTCGATTGTGGTGCGATATCAACAGTAGCTCGATGTCACAAAAAACTATGGTCACTTTAACCTCTCTGATAGAATGCCGGGCACAAGCGGAGGGCTGAGCGTTGGGCGGGGTTTTCCAGCAGACAAGACCGTAGCCCCAGTCACCATGCTTGTAAGAATTAACCCGTACAGAAATTCCAGATTGAAGATTGTAGTATGGACCTGAATTGGGCCGATTGGACCATTGTCGTTATTATTACGCTCTCCTGTTTGCTCAGCATTAAACGGGGATTTGTCAAAGAGGCCTTTTCTCTGGCTGTTATGGTGCTGGCCTTTTTTATAGCAGTAGCCTTTCACGAGCGCCTTGCGGTATTGCTTCAGAATACGATAGAGGGCGTTTCGCTACGCTATCTGCTCTCCTTCGCCGCCTTATTTGCGGCGACATTGGTTGTCGGCTCAATGGTTAAACATTTGTTGGGCGAATTGGTAAAAATGACCGGGTTGAGTGGTACTGATCGCCTGTTTGGTATGGTTTTTGGTCTGCTGCGAGGCGGCATCGTGGTGATGGCTTTGCTGATCATGTTACCCATGCTGGTTCCGGTTAACGAGGATAGTTGGTGGCAACAGTCGCTGTTTATTCCTCATTTCCTGTTAATTGAACAATGGTGTAAAGACAGCTTTAGTTATCTTGTTCAGTTAGCTGGCCAGATATTTTAGCGCTTTTTAATAAGCCTTAAATATTCGGCCGTCCCGCTGAATTATTTCCGAGGAATGGAGATAAGGTTAAAATAGGGATAAATTTTGCGTTTCTCAACGCATCTGGCTGTGTGAGGTTTTTTCATGTGTGGCATTGTCGGCATAGTTGCCAAGTCCAATATTAACCAGGATCTCTATGATGCACTCACTGTGCTGCAACATAGGGGACAGGATGCCGCGGGTATTGTTACCTGTGATGAAGGCAAACTAAACCAGCGTAAGGGGAATGGTCTGGTAAAAGACGTCTTTCATACCCGCCATATGCAGCAGCTCACTGGCAAGATTGGCGTTGGGCATGTGCGTTATCCTACTGCGGGTAGTTCCAGCCCGGCGTTGGCTCAGCCTTTTTATGTGAACTCGCCCTACGGTATCAGTCTGGCGCACAACGGTAACCTGACCAATTCTTCGGAGTTGAGTAGGGAATTATTCCAGACTGATCTGCGCCACCTCAATACTGACTCCGATTCCGAAGTATTACTTAATGTGTTTGCCCATGAGTTACAACGCATGGGCAAACTGGCACCTGCGCCCGAGGATATTTTTAGTGCGGTTGAAGGCGTCCATAAACGCTGTCGTGGTGGATATGCTGTTGTTGCCATGATTGCCAGTTATGGGATTGTGGGTTTTCGCGATCCCAATGGTATTCGTCCCCTGGTTTATGGCGTTAGACAAACGCCAGAGGGGCCGGAGTATATGATGGCTTCTGAGAGTGTGGCTCTGGATGTGCTCGGTTTTAAACTGGTCAGAGATGTTGCGCCAGGTGAAGCGGTTTATATTGATATTGAGGGCAACTTGCATACTAAGCGATGCGCTGAACTTGCCAAAGCTACCCCCTGTATCTTTGAACATGTGTATTTTGCCCGTCCCGATTCAATTATGGATAGCGTATCGGTCTATAAGTCACGTCTTCGACAGGGTGAGCGACTGGCGGCCAAAGTGCTGAAGCTACGACCCGATCACGATATCGATGTGGTGGTGCCGATTCCCGATTCCAGCCGAATAGCCGGGCAGTCCATGGCGCACAATTTGGGTGTGAAGTTTCGCGAAGGACTGGTCAAAAATCGCTACATCGGTCGAACCTTTATTATGCCGGGTCAAAGCCAACGCAAGAAGTCTGTGAAACAAAAGCTGAATACCATTGGACTTGAGTTTAAGGGCAAAAATGTCATGCTGGTGGATGACTCCATTGTCCGCGGTACCACCTGTAAACAGATTATTGAGATGGCGCGTGAGGCAGGAGCTGCCAAGGTGTATTTTGCTTCGGCAGCACCACCAGTACGCTACCCCAATGTTTACGGTATCGATATGCCATCGGCCGAAGAGTTAATTGCGCATGGTCGCACAGAAGAAGAAGTCTGTGAGCTGATTGGTGCCGATTGGTTGGTGTATCAGGATCTGGAAGATTTGATTGCCAGTTCGGCTGAAGGTAATCCCGAAATTGAGCATTTTGACTGCTCGGTGTTTACTGGGGAATATGTCACGGGAGACGTGGACGCGGCCTATCTGGCAAGAATCGATGCGGAACGCAATGATGAGAACATGTCCAAGCGCGGTGAGGCTGAGGATGGGGCGGTTATCGGGCTGCATAATAACGACGCCATTTAATCGCGATAGCGTATCGATCGTCACACTGGCATTAGCTGGTGGGCCATTGTTGTCTTAATCTTTAAATATTGAATCTATATATTATTAGTGGATTGAAAAGTACAAGCTATGTCTGAGAAAGATCAACTACGGCGAGCAGCCCTGAGTGATGCGCGAATCGATACACTGGCCATTCGTGCCGGCCAGATGCGCACAGCAGAGGGTGAGAATGCGGAGCCTATCTTTCCGACCTCGAGCTATGTCTTTGATAACGCGGCGCAGGCGGCTGCGCGTTTTTCCGGTGAAGAGCCGGGCAATGTTTATTCCCGTTACACTAACCCTACGGTACGCACCTTTGAGGAGCGTATTGCGGCAATGGAAGGTGCCGAAGCCGCTGTGGCAACATCCTCGGGTATGGCTGCTATCCTCAGTACCTGTATGGCGCTGTTACAGGCGGGCGATCACGTGGTCTGTTCGCGCAATGTTTTTGGTACCACAACCAATCTGTTTCTCAAATATCTGTGCAAATTTGGTCTGGAGGTCAGCTTTGTAGATCTGGTAAACCTGGATGAGTGGAAAGCTGCAATTCAGCCTAATACAAAATTGCTGTTTTGCGAAACGCCTTCAAATCCCATTTGTGAAGTGGCCGACCTCACTGCGCTGTCTGCATTGTCGAAATCGCACAACTGCTTGTTTGTAGTCGATAATTGTTTTTGTACTCCGGCGTTACAAAAACCGCTGGAGTTTGGTGCTGATCTGGTAATTCACTCCGCGACCAAATATCTGGACGGGCAGGGCCGTTGTGTTGGTGGCTGTGTGGTTGGCCGCAAAGAACATATAAATGAGATCATTGGCTTCCTGCGCACCTGCGGGCCGACCATGAGCCCCTTCAATGCCTGGGTGTTTTTAAAAGGATTGGAAACTCTGCGCCTACGGATGGATGCGCACAGTGCCAATGCTTTAGAACTTGCACGGTGGCTGGAGCGGCAGGATGGTGTTGAACATGTGTTCTACTCTGGCCTTGATTCTCACCCCGGTAAAGAACTGGCCAGCAAGCAGCAGCGTGGTTTTGGTGGGGTATTGTCCTTTAGGGTTAAAGGCGATAAGGCCGCTGCCTGGCGTTTTATTGATGCTACCTGCATCTGCTCACTGACGGCGAATCTGGGCGATGTAAAAACGACGATTGTACATCCGGCGACGACCACACACGGCCGTCTGACCGATGAGCAGCGTACACAGGCCAATATCACTGACAATCTGATTCGCGTAGCGGTTGGGCTTGAGGATATCGAAGACCTGAAAGTCGATATGCAGCGCGGATTAAGCGCGCTTTAAGTTTTCCAAAGTATAAGCCTCTAAAAGTATAAGCTTCCAAACCGTGCGCTCTGCACGGTTTCTCAAACCTATCTTGTTCAGCGTTTCGCTAGCTAAGTGCTACACTTGTAGTGGTGCTTTGCTGTTTTTAACAGCGACGATTAGCCTACCCGTTTTATAAAAACCAGCCGAGGATGGTAATGCAAAAACAGATAGATCAGGCAGTGGCAGAGGTTGGATCAGTTTTACTGGGCAAGGAAAAACAAATCCGGCTGGCACTGTGCTGCCTGCTGGCCAAGGGGCATCTGCTGATTGAAGATTTACCCGGTATGGGTAAAACCACTCTTTCCAATGCCCTGGCGCGCGTGTTGGGGCTTGACTATAAGCGTGTTCAGTTCACCAGTGATCTGTTGCCTGCCGATGTGTTAGGGGTGTCGATATTTAATCGCGAGTCTTCCCAGTTTGAATTTATCCCGGGCCCCATTTTTACCCAGGTCTTATTGGCCGATGAAATCAATCGCACTACGCCTAAATCCCAAAGCGCGTTGCTGGAAGCCATGGAGGAAGGGCAGGTGACTATCGAGGGTGAGACCCGCGAGCTGCCAGCACCTTTTTTTGTAATTGCTACGCAAAACCCGGCAACACAGTCTGGCACTTATCCATTACCTGAGTCGCAGCTTGATCGTTTTTTAATGAGGCTTTCACTGGGCTACCCTGACAGGGCAGCCGAAAGAAAATTACTGCAGGGTGAAGACTCGAGACAAAAGTTGCATCGTATTCAGCAAATTATCAGTGTGCAGGAACTGGTGGCGATTCAGCGGGCTGTCGAAGAGTTGCACTGTTCCGATAGCTTATTAGATTATGTACAGCGTCTGGTTGATCACAGCCGTAATTCACCGGATTTTGTCTGTGGGCTGTCACCCAGAGGCGCGTTGGCTCTACTGCGCTGTGCGAAAACCTGGGCGTTAATGTCGGGCCGTGGTCATGTTATTCCTGAAGATGTACAGATGGTTTTACCATCGGTGGTTGAGCATCGCTTAGTGACCTCTCTGGATTATCAGCCGGTTCATCAAAGCCTCTCACAAAAAATGTTGGAAGATGTGGCTGTTATCGTTTAGCAGCTGTGTCTCTGGCAGTCGAATTTTAGACGACTCTCTTACAGGTTTTTGTTGAACGCACATGCAAAAGGCACTCAATCAGCGCATCAGGCAACGTTTCAAAAACTGGGTTGATAAGCGGATACCCCGGCGCCGGTCCGTGACTTTGACCCAGCGAAGGATTTTTATTTTCCCCTCAAAACAAGGGCTGTGGTTTTGCCTGATACTATTGCTTATGTTGCTGGTGGCAATTAACTACCAGAGCAATATGGCCTTCGCTTTAGTGTTTCTATTAGTCAGTGTGTTTGTCGTTGCTATTCTTCACACTTACGCCAACCTGTCCGGCTTGACTATTTCGGTATTAAATTCACCGGTCGCTTTTGCAGGTGATATGACTGAAATCCTGTTAAAAGTTTCTCGTGAGGGCGAAAAGGACTATTTTGATATTAATTTGAGCTGGCCCGATAGTGAGGAACGTTCGGTTACTTTAATTGAAAACAGAGAAGATCAATTTACCTTACACCTACCAGTTGAAAAACGTGGCCTCTATCGAGCAGAGCGCTTATTAGTTGAAACCTATTATCCCGTTGGACTGTTACGCTGCTGGACCTGGCTGGATCTTGATGTCGAAGCGATTGTTTATCCGAAGCCACTGTCCAGCAAAAGACAGGGGCATGAAGTATCTGATCATACCGGTGAAGGTGATTTGATCAATGTGGTAGGCAGTGATGATTTTTATCAGATCAATGCATACCAGCCGGGTGATTCTTTAAAACATGTTTTCTGGAAAAGTTTTGCCAAGGGACAGGATTTGCAGACTAAACAATATGCTGCCTATCGCGACCAGCGTGTGTGGCTGGACTACCAGCAGTTCTCCGGCGGCATGGAAGAAAAACTCTCCAAGCTCTGTTACTGGGTGCTGCAATTAGAAAGAACCACAGAGGATTACGGTCTGCGTTTACCGGGTCTGGAAATTCCACCCAATCATGGCAAGGCACATCAAACACAGTTGCTAAGGTCTCTGGCCTTATTTAAAGGGGGAGGTTGAGAGTGGCTGTCTCCTGGCAAATACCCCGTAATTGTCTGGCCTGGATTCTTTTATCACAATTGGCCTTATTGGCGCCCCATACAGTGCGTTTACCCTGGTGGGTAATGTGTGCCTATCTTATCTGCGCGCTGTGGCGCATTATGATTTATCAGGGGCGCTGGTCTCAACCTCCCAAATGGATCAAGGTCTTATTGGCGTTACTGTGTTTTGGCGGTATTTATCAGACCTATGGCAATATGCGTGGCCTGGAACCCACGGTGGCATTGCTGTTTACAGGCTTTTGTTTAAAGCTGTTGGAAATCACCACCAAGCGCGATGTGTATGTCATTATTTTCCTCGGTTACTTTGTGGCAGTTACCGCGTTCTTATTTTCTCAAAATATTTTTCTTTCCCTCTATATGCTGTTCACGCTGATGCTGGTAACCACGGCGTTGGTTGCTTTGCATCAGCACAGTTTTGATCAGTTTAATATGATCAGCTTCAAAAAAGCATCCATGATTCTGTTACAGGCCGCGCCGCTGATGCTGTTGTTATTTGTTGTGTTTCCGCGGTTTCAGCCCTTCTGGTCTGTACCCACGGCCAAACATCAGGCGAAAACGGGGATCAGTGATTCCATGTCGCCCGGGGATATTTCCAGGCTGAGCCAAACCAGTGATGTGGCGTTCAGGGTGGAGTTTGATGGCGCAACACCGCAGCGGAGAGACATGTATTGGCGGGGGCTGGTACTGTCAGAATTCGACGGCAGAAGCTGGCGGCAGGGCCGCTGGCGCAAACGCTTATTAAGTGACAGTGATGTGGCGGATTTATATCGACAGCTAAAAAGCCCGCTAAGCTATAGCGTTATTCAGGAGGCTACTAATCAACGCTGGTTATTCTCTTTACCTCTGGCTTATTCTGCGGACCCATCGATAAAAATAGTTAACGATTACCGCTTGATAAGAACCAGCGAGATTCACTCGCGGATTCGCTATCAGGTGCTATCGGATACGCGTGCTCCAATTGCACCTGAGGCGGATGATCAAACCTTGACCATTGAGGTGAAATTACCCGAATCGGGAAACTTGCAATCGCGCCAGTTTGCGCAACGGATGAGGCTGGAAGCGGAAAGTACTGAGCAGTTTATTAGTAATATCCTGAAACATTTTAATACAGAGAATTTTGTATACACCCTGAAGCCCCCCCTGTTGGGTGAGGATACAGTGGATGAGTTTCTATTTTCCACCCGACGGGGCTTCTGCGGACATTATGCCAGTAGCTTTGTGTTTTTAATGCGGGCGGCAGGTGTGCCGGCGCGTGTTGTGGTGGGTTACCAGGGTGGAGAGGTTAACCCTGTTAATGGCACAGTGATTATTCATCAGTTTGATGCCCATAGCTGGGCGGAGGTGTGGTTGCCTGATCAGGGTTGGGTTCGCGTTGATCCTACTGCTGCGGTATCACCCAGCCGTATTGAGTTGGGTCTCGAAATGGCTCTACAGGAAGAGGGAAGTTTTCTGTCAGATAACCCTTTAACACCTCTGCGCTACCGTAATGTCTCCTGGATAAATGAGATGCGATTTCAATTGGATGCGTTGGAATATTATTGGTCAAAGTGGGTGCTGCAATATGATGAGAATGTGCAGCTATCACTGTTCAAAAATCTATTTGGCGAAATAAAACCCTGGCGCATTGCCGGCCTTATGTTGGTATTGATGTCAATTATCTTGTTGGTAGTTGCTGCTGTGGTTTTAAAAGGCCGTGGCAAACAAAGGCAATCTGAAGAGATACGGTTATATCTGAAGATGTGTAAAAAGTTGGATAAAACTGGACATACAAGAGCGCAGAATGAAGGGGCAGTAGCCTTTGCCCGGCGTGTGGCAGAACAACAGCCAGCGTGGAAGCAGCATTTATTAGCGGCTACCAGAGCCTTTGTATCGTTGAGTTACGATCGTTTATCGGTGCCGCAAAGGAGGGCGCTGGTGAAACAGCTGAGGAGAGAGGTTGTTAAGCTCAATATTCAACTGACTGCGAAAAGTGCTGATGATTAAATGCGCTTTTCGGACTATTAAATTAGAAGGATAAATCCATGTCGCTAACCAATTTTCTTGTGCCAACGTATACACAAATGCTTAAAGCGCTATCAACTTGGCTGAAAAAAGCACAGGAACAAATACCGAGTGCAGACGCAGAAGGGTTATTATCTGCGCGTCTTGCTCCCGATATGTTTCCACTATCTACCCAGATTCGATTTGCTTGCGTGCAGGCTCAAGAGGCTATATTTCGGCTTAGCGGGGAGGCTTTCCCGCAATCCATCAATGAAATACTCGAAGAGGGGCGAAATGCTGGTGAGCAGCCCGGCTCACTCGCGGAGGCTCACGCTCGGATTGATGAAACAATTGCCTTGTTAGACAGCCTCGCCCCTGACGCTCTGGATATAAATGCGGAGAAACCAATAGAGCATGAACTTCCAAACGGTATGGTTCTCGACCTGACCGCAGAGCAATACGCCAGGGACTGGACACTGGCCCAGTTTTATTTTCACCTTATGACAGCCTATTCAATATTACGCAATCAGAAGATTGAACTTGGCAAAGCTGACTATGTGGCGCACATGTTTCCTTATTTTCGTCCCGAAACGATGCCTAAGGGTTAGTGTCTGGTTGCGGTATGCTTGTCGTCAATGATGGTTTTGCCGGTCTCCTTGTAACTGAACGCTCTCCCACATTCAACGAGTCTATGGATTCATGCTGATAGTGGTTATTGGCAACGCAACTCACTTGCCTGGTACTTTTTTTCTTGCCATTTGGACGGAGGACTCAAAGTAAGTGTTAAAACTGGCCGCTGAGTTCGAGTAGAATCCAGGGTGCGCTTGCTCGCTCGAGGTAGCGCGATTCAAAGCCGCTAATCATACCTGTCCGATCGGGCTCGAAATAGCGGATTTCGTCGGTGGTTGCCCGGCGGCCAATATCTTCGATGAGTAATCGCAGTCGCAGGTTATTTGGCAATGCGCTCGTCTCCACAAACGCTGTGATCCATGTGTCCGTTTCCGTGTCACGAATCTCATCATAGCGAAAGTTTCGGCTTTCCCGTCCTTTTTCCCAGGTGAAACCCCATGCCGTGCGGATGCTTGCAATGTCGTGGCGGAATTCGAAGTCGAGTGATCTTTCGGAGATTCCGGATATATCACGAGACCGCCCTGTGAGCGGATCTGTGACCTCCGTATCCACCCGCGATCCGCTCACCGAGATCTGTGCCCCTGTCAGGATGAAATCGAGGGGATACAAGAAAGAAACATCAAGCTGAGTGCGTTTTCCATCGCCAATATTTCCTGGAGCAGCGAAACGAATGGGTGAGTCGCCGGGGTTTGGGCCAGGTTCTACAATGAGCACCTGGTCCTCAACATCTTGGAGTCGGTGATGGGCCAGTGTGACCGTGAGTGCTGCATCGTTAGCAAAACGAAAATCTGCTCCAAGCTCTGCCCGCCAGGAGGTCGTAGGCTTAAGATCCGGGTTTCCTCCGTCAATTCTGTTCTCGGAAATCGATACGGCGGATACGAAACTGCCAAAGTCCAGTTGGCCCACATCTCGGTAGAGGCGAAAACGGAGCTGATCATTGCCACTGAGTGAGCGGGTGATTTGCAGCGAAGGTTTCGAGTAAGAGAGATCGACCGATTGATCTGTGTCACCTGTGAATGTCAATGTGGATGTTTCCCACGCAAGGCGGGATTCAACGGCCCATTTTTCATTGGGTGTCCAGATGTGGGAGGCAAAAAGCTCTGCTCGCTCTTCCTCCACACGAACATTGGCATTTGGAATTTCAACCGGTTGAAACCCGGAGCCTCTATTCTCGAAAAAATCAGCCTCTTGTTCGAGGGTATTGAGCGCACTCTCCACACCGAATTGGACCGAATGATGCGCGGATGCAGTGTCAACCGTTCCGCGCAGGATTGTTTCGCCGATCTCGCGGGTCCTGCTCTGTGATGTGTTCCTGACAATAGTTCTATCCGCGCTTCGGCGTATCGTAATGTCATCACTCGTGTTTTTCTCTCGATTTATCAGCCCGATAAGTGAGAGATCCCATATGCCAACCGGACGATCATAATTTATACCGATTTCACCCTGTACGTAATCTTCCTCGGAGTCAGCCATTTGCGTGCTGGTTAGTGCCCCTGATGGATCCGTATCTGTAAAGAGCCTGTCAGACTCGAATTCCTCGACCGTAAATTGCGCAGTACCGCCGATTCGTCCTCCCCAGAGGGGCATGGCAACATCACCCTCGAGTGACCAGTCAACCTGATGACGAAATTCGGGGGTATCTCGGTAGCGTGTTTCAATTCGGTCCACATCAAATTCCCGACGGTAAGCATCGTCTTCGCGATATCGTGTCAGGGTGGAAGCTGAGACTCCATATTCTATCTGGCCGTTGCGCCCGCTATATGCAGCGCTTCCACGAGGGCCAATATCGGGTGTGGCACCGTATTCCCCGCCAATACTCCAAATGCCACCACCAGTGCTCCGCTGGCGCACCACATTAAGCAGTGTTGATGATCCCGATGGGTCGCCGGCAATAGCTGCACCTCGCAACAACTCGATTCTCACCACCTGGCTGGCTGGAATTCGTGAAAGAATGTCTGGGGCAGACTGACTTTTCGTACTTGGTCGGAGTCCATCAATAAGTAGATTACCCACCGCGCCGGAATAGCCGCGCCGGTTGTTGCTGTCGCTCAGAGTAAAACCAGGTGTTTGTTCGACCATATCCAGGGCATGCCGGGGATTGTACTGTACAAAATAGTTCGCCTTATAAATGACATGATCTGCATCGCCCGCGTCGTCTGTTGGCAGTGCCGGAGAGGATATATTGCTGGTTGATAACCCCTCACCATGGCTGTTTTCCGAAGCTGCGCCTTGGATGGATATGAGACTTGTACTAAATGTTAGGTACAATGCCAAGGTTAGCTTATTCAAGTTGCAAAATTTTCTGCTCATTATTTTCCTTCTAGAGATTCTTATTTGGATCGGCTTTTTGGAAAATGTTGGATGTTTCGTCATTCTCTATTTTGAATACATCTACCGATGTTGAATGGTGCGGCTATCTACCAGCCCTTTACAGCAGTGTGAACAATGACGGCTTACTGTTTCTTTAATGATCGATAAAACCGAACCTTATTGTCGCCTACTCAGCAAGCGACATGGCGCGGTGCGTTTATATGATTAGATTTTGTTGATTGAACAAGATAACAGCTAAACCTTAAAGGAGGCTGAATTACAGCAATATTGATCCAGTGTGCTATTCGGCTTATAGAGGGAATCCCCCTGAATCTCTCACTGAAATACCACATTTTTAAATTACGTTTAAGTTGCGTTTCAGTCTGGCAAGAGTGGATCGAGGGCTTGTGGTTGGGCAGATTAGTCATCTTTCGTTAAAGAATTTTTAACAACGCCGCGGCGCACGCGTTCAATAAGGCGATGCAGCATAATCGACGGCCTGCGGGGAGAGGACAAAAGTGTAGAGGCAAAAAAATCCCGGCACAGAGGCCGGGATTTTTTAAAAAGAAAGGTTAAAACCTTTATTACATCTTCACTTCATCAATCTGAACAGTATTGATTTTGGTTTCATTGGCCGCTTTCTGGAATGACTCGATCTGGTCGAAGTTCATATAGCGATAAATCTCTGACGACATCGCATCCAGATTTTGCGCGTATTCCATATACTCGGCCGGAGTTGGCAGTTTGCCCAGGATCGCACCAACGGCAGCCAATTCGGCTGAGGTCAGGTAGACATTGGAGCCATCACCCAAGCGGTTGGGGAAGTTACGGGTTGAGGTCGATAGAACCGTGCTGTTAGGTGCTACTCGTGCCTGGTTACCCATACATAGTGAGCAGCCGGGCATTTCCGTTCTGGCGCCAGCTCTGCCGTAGATATTGTAGTAACCTTCTTCCATCAGCAGGTGCTCGTCCATTTTGGTAGGCGGAGCCAGCCACAGGCGAGTTGTGATACCGCCCTTGGCAAACTGGTCTAACAGTTTACCGGCAGCGCGGAAGTGCCCGATGTTGGTCATACAGGAACCGATAAAGACTTCGTCTACTTTGTCGCCAGCGACTTCAGACAGCAGCTTGGCATCGTCCGGGTCGTTCGGACAGCAGACTACGGGCTCTTTCAGTTCGTTCAGGTCAATTTCGATAACCGCTGCGTATTCAGCATCGGCATCGCCTTTCATCAGTTCCGGGTTTTCCAGCCAGGCTTCCATCGCCTGTGCGCGACGCTCGAGTGTGCGTGGATCACCGTAGCCTTCGCTGATCATCCAGCGCAGCAGGGTGATATTGGAACGCAAGTATTCGGCGATTGAATCCTCTTCCAGCTCGATCGTACAGCCGGCAGCAGAGCGCTCGGCAGAGGCATCGGACAGCTCAAAAGCCTGCTCAACGGTCAGGCCTTTTAAACCTTCGATTTCCAGAATGCGGCCAGAGAAGATGTTTTTCTTGCCCTTCTTCTCAACGGTCAACAGGCCTTCTTTGATGGCCTGGTAAGGAATGGCATGGACCAGATCACGCAGGGTGATACCAGGCTGCATGTCACCTTTAAAGCGGACCAGTACCGATTCCGGCATATCCAGTGGCATAACGCCGGTGGCAGCGGCAAAGGCCACCAGGCCTGAACCCGCAGGGAAGGAGATACCCATTGGGAAACGCGTGTGCGAGTCACCACCGGTACCGACCGTGTCAGGCAACAACATACGATTCAGCCAGGAGTGGATAATGCCGTCGCCTGGGCGAAGGGAAACACCGCCGCGGGTCATAATAAAGTCGGGCAGGGTATGTTGAGTGTCAATATCAACGGGCTTGGGGTAGGCCGCCGTGTGACAGAATGATTGCATGGTCAGGTCGGCGGAGAAACCAAGACATGCCAGATCTTTCAGCTCGTCACGGGTCATTGGGCCAGTGGTATCCTGAGATCCAACTGTAGTCATTTTAGGCTCGCAGTAGGTGCCGGGACGAATACCGTCAACACCACAGGCTTTACCGACCATTTTTTGGCCTAGTGAGAAGCCTTTGCCGGAATCTACTGGTGCGACAGGCGTACGGAACAATTCGCTAACAGGCAGACCTAGGGACTCGCGGGCTTTAGTGGTTAAACCGCGACCAATAATCAGGTTGATACGGCCGCCGGCCTGTACTTCATCCAGCAGCACATCCGATTTGAGGCTGAACTCGCTGATGGTGTCGCCGGCTTCATTAAGGATTTTTCCCTCATAGGGACGTACTTCGATCACGTCACCCATATTCAACTCGTCGACGGGCGCTTCGAAGACTAATGCACCAGCATCTTCCATCGTATTGTAAAAAATCGGGGCAACTTTGCCGCCGATACAGATACCGCCACCGCGTTTATTTGGTACGCCAGGCAGGTCTTCACCAAAGAACCACAATACCGAGTTGGTCGCTGATTTGCGCGAGGAGCCGGTACCCACAACGTCGCCGACAAAGGCAACGGGCAGACCTTTGGATTTTACTTCATCAATCTGACTCATGGGGCCAACTACGCCATGTTCTTCTGGCGTTAAACCATCACGGGTCATTTTGAAGGCAGCGCGGGCGTGTAGCGGGATATCAGGCCGTGACCAGGCATCCGGTGCGGGCGACAGGTCATCGGTGTTAATTTCGCCAGTTACTTTAAACACGGCAACTTTAATGCTTTCGGGCACTTTGTTGCGCTTAGTGAACCATTCGGCATCGGCCCAGGATTGCATCACTGCTTTTGCGTTAGCATTACCGGCTTTAGCCTTTTCTTCCACGTCGTGAAAGGCATCAAACATCAGCAGAGTATGCTTGAGTTCAGTAGCGGCCAGCTCGGCCAGATCCGCGTCGTCCAGCAGGTTAACCAGGGTTTCGATGTTATAACCGCCCAGCATCATGCCCAGCAGGGTGACGGCTTTTTGCTTGTCGATCAGTGGTGAGGAGGCTTCGCCTTTAGCCAGTGCTGACAGGAAGCCGGCTTTAACATAGGCCGCTTCATCAACGCCGGGGGGAACGCGGTTAGTGATCAGGTCCAGCAGGTATTCCTCTTCGCCAGCCGGTGGGTTTTTCAACAGCTCAACCAGATCGGCAACCTGTTCCGGGTTTAAAGGCTTGGGAGGGATATTCTCAGCAGCGCGTTCCGCTACGTGTTTGCGATAGGCTTCTAGCACGGGTTAACTCCTCGTTGTCATGATTGTCCATAAACGGACGCTTACCCGAACGGGCAGGGTTACTGCTGTCGGGGCTGTCGATTGTGGCATCGACTTTAAAGGCTCAGGCTTAGAATGAGCCTAAAAAAGGGAATGAATTATACTGAAATTGCTATTTGAAGTTAAGCCGTTGCGCGGCTTCATTGATAATAAGTATGCATTGTTTCTGCCAATTTTCGGCTCTTTATCATAGCTCTTCAGCATTAATAAGGGGGAGGCACCCCATAAATGGCCAAGTCAGGAAAAGTGAATAGCTGCTTCTCAAGCATTTCGATCCTGACGGGAGCGCGGTAGAATGACAGCCAATAGCAATAACCCATGTGCTATGAGCTGGTGGTTAATGTTCAGATCCGGGCAGGTATGCACGGGGCCGAGGCCATTGGGCAAGTATCTTAATGATAGAAGTTAATAACAGAAGTTAATGATAAAAGTGAGTTGGGCATTAAGTGAGTAAACGATTAGTTAACAGGGTGAAAACCCCCTGTATCGGAGTCTGTTCAACGGGGATTGGTGACAGTGTCTGCCGTGGTTGCAAGCGTTTTGCCCATGAGGTGATTCACTGGAATGGTTATAGTGAAGCGGAAAAGCGCATTATTGATCAGCGCCTGGAGACTTTTCTGGCACAGATCGTCGAGACTAAATTGCGGGTGGTGAATGCCGAGTTGTTGCACTGGCATCTCGATGTCCAACAGATCCGCTACCCCGCAGATAAAAGTCCCTATATTTGGGCCTATGAGTTGCTCAGAGCCGGGGCCAGCCAGCTAAAGGATCTTAGCCAATACGGCCTGGAGCTGGACGCGCAATATATTGATACCGATTTGCGGCAATTAAAACTGGCAATTGATGCCGAGTTTTATATTCTCTCTGAAGCGCACTACCATCGGTATTTTGCCCAGCCTGAAACCATCGACTGTGTGACTGATTAAGCCACCAATTGCACTACTGTTCATTCTGCAAGCAAGCCTTGCCGTTAGTAGTGTTTCCATAATGCCTAAACTATAAATTATTTATGTACGATATTTCTGCCATTCAACAATTCCTGCTCTGTGAAACCCCTGAGCAATGGATAAACAATGCGTTGGACAACCAGACACTCATGCTGATTGATCACGCTAACTGTGAAAAAAAAGCGGCGTCAACAGCGCTCAATATGATGTATCGCTATGTGGATAAGTATGAGTTGTTAAACAAAATGTCGCGGCTTGCTCGCGAAGAATTACGCCATTTTGAACAGGTGATTGCGCTATTGAAAAAACGTGACATCGAGTATATTCAGATCAGCTCGGCGCGATATGCAGGCGGGATGCGTGAGGGGATGAGAACCCATGAGCCCGAAAAGCTCATCGACTGTTTAATTATCGGCGCTTTTATCGAGGCTCGTTCCTGCGAACGCTTTGCCAAATTGGCGCCGCACCTGGATGATGAACTGCAAAGTTTTTATCTGTCGCTGCTGAAGTCTGAATCGCGTCATTATGACGATTATCTAAAACTGGCGAAAAAATATGCCAGCGGCTCGATTAAAGAGCGGGTGCAATATTACGCTGAGCTTGAACGCGATTTAATTCTTAAAGAGGACAGTGAGTTTCGTTTTCATAGCGGGCCTGTTGCGTCATAACGGCCAAGTGTTCATAGGATAGGGCTGCCTTACTACTAATTCCTCTAATACAGCTTCAAGGACTCGTTAGTGAATAATAAAAAATTGATCTTGGTCTGGGGCTTACACACCCGTCTGTTTCACTGGTTACTGGTGGTGGTCTTCAGCTTTTCGCTGATAACGGGCTTGATTGCAGATCTCGATTGGATGGAATGGCACATGCGTGCCGGCTATTTCATTTTGGGTTTGTTGATTTTCCGCTTACTGTTAGGCGTGATGGGTCGGGATTATGGTCGCTTCAGCCGTTTAGCGCTATCGCCGGCGGCCATACGTGCGTACCTGTGCAGTGGTCGTGATAAGAGTGGCCGGCGCTATACGGGTCATAATCCACTGGGTTCGTGGATGGTGATTGTAATGTTGCTGGCCATATTGGTACAGGTGATCAGTGGGTTTATGACCACCGATGACATCTTCACAGAAGGCCCTTGGGTGATCTGGGCCGAGGAAGAGTGGATCAGTTGGGCAAGCTTTATACACAGCCAAAATTACTGGTTACTGATTGGCTTGGTGAGCCTGCATATAGTCGCCATCATTTTCTATGAGCTGTTTAAGAAGCAGCCGCTGGTCAAGACAATGGTTAGTGGGCGCAAGGCAGTAGAGGACTGCCGGGGTAGTGCTCAAGTTACGCCCTGGTGGCTGGTCAGTTTGAATATAGTGATTGCTGTTGCTGTAACACTGTCTTTAATTGATCTCTAGATGGCAAGATTCCCATGCCGTCCCTGGCTTCGATAATGCTTGCTTATTCTCTGAAATCGTCGTGACAGCCCTTACAGGATTGACCTAAAGCCTTAGCTGCGGCCGCCAGAGATCCCAGATCTTTAGTGGATGCAGCGGCAAACTCATCGGCTTTTAACAAAAAATCATCCATAGCGGCCTGAAAGCGTTCGGGCTTTTCCCAGATGGCTGGCAGCGCTTCAGTTTTACCTTCGCCACTGCCTGTTGGAAAGGTTTTGGCTGCGATTTTTGCCAGCTTAGCCACTGACTCAGCGTGGAACTGCCGGTTTTCAGCGAATTGTTCCATATCCCTCATCGACGCGTAGGTTGCACCAAAATGACCGCCGATGGCTTCCATAACGCCCTGTCGATGTTTGATGATGGCTTTGGTGTCGGCGAAGCTCGGGCTTGAGCTTAAAGCAATAGCAGTGACTGCAAGGGCTGCCATGATGGCCTGTTTGGTTTTTGAGTAGGTCATTTTTCTTTTCATTACTAACTCTCCTGAGGGTTTTTATTGAATTGTAAACTCTTTTAGTTGGTAAGTGTGATCGTCAAAGTATTCCAGTATCCAGCCCGATTGATCCCAGTCACCAAGTACGATGCGCTGGGCCGGTTTACGATCCAGCTCTAGTTTGTGAATGGCGGGGCGGTGGGTATGACCATGGATAAGTAAGTCGGTATTAAATTCACCCATCACTCGCAGTACTTCGTCGGTGTTAACATCCATGATCGCATCGGCCTTATTACTATTGGCGGCCTGACTTTCGGCGCGCATCTGCATCGCCAGTTGCCGGCGCTGCTCCAGCGGTTGTTCCAGTTGCGCCTGTTGCCATTGCGGCTGTCGGCACAGTTGCCTGAACTGCATATATTCATGGTCGTCGATACAGAGCGCGTCACCGTGAGCGAGCAGCACGGATTTTCCATACAGTTGAATCAGTATCGGATCCTCAATGAGCTGGGCGCCCGTAGTCTCGGCAAACCGCTGACCCAGTAAAAAGTCGCGGTTGCCGTGCATAATATAGAGCGGCGTTCCGCTGTCAGTAAACTGGGCGAGGGCGGTTGTAATTTCCTGGCTGAGCGCGCTGTCGTCATCATCGCCAATCCAGAGTTCAAAAAAATCCCCGAGGATATAAAGGGCGTCACAATGACCTGCTTTATTGGTCAGCAGTGTTAAAAAAGCCCGGATCGCGGCCGGGCGTATTGGGTCCAGATGTAAGTCTGAGATAAAAATCGTAGACATAGAGTGCTTTTACTTTGCTATCCCTGCTTAATCGCTGGCTTTTTATTCACTGAGAACGGCAGATTCAATAATCACATCTTCAGCGGGTACGTCCTGATGGCCTGCGGCCATAGTGGTTTTTACCGCTTTGATTTTATCGACAACATCCATGCCATCGGTTACTTTACCGAACACTGCATAGCCCCA
The DNA here is from genome assembly GCA_965661375.1 of Oceanicoccus sp. Taxonomy (GTDB): domain Bacteria; phylum Pseudomonadota; class Gammaproteobacteria; order Pseudomonadales; family Dasaniaceae; genus Oceanicoccus. The sequence goes on from CBFIDJ010000003.1 coordinate 134,432, forward strand.
GCCTTGAGAATTCTTGCCGCTGTGATTTAAGAAAGCATTATCTTTGATGTTGATAAAAAACTGGGCGCTGGCTGAGTGGGGATCCATAGTGCGGGCCATGGCCAGTGTGCCAATTTCATTTTTGAGGCCGTTATCGGCTTCGTTCTCGATAGGGTCACGGGTAGGCTTTTGGGTCATGCCCGGTTCAAATCCGCCGCCCTGAATCATGAATCCGTCAATTACACGGTGGAAAATAGTGCCATCGTAAAAACCATCTTTGACGTACTGGGCGAAATTTTCAGCGGTTTTTGGTGCTTTTTCATAATCAAGTGCAATAGTAATGTCGCCGTAGTTTGTCTTTAAAATAACCATATCTGTAATAACCTTCTGTTTAATCGTGGCAATGTTACTTAATTCAGGGAAAGCGATTCAATTAAGGCAGAGCCGTGTTTCATGTCATGGTAAAACGGCTATAATACGGCTTTTGCCCGCCCGGCGGAACCTCTATTCGCCGCACTGAAGGCAGTTCTTTACCTCTTGTCATTATCTCTGGTCACTATGGAAACTATTAATTAATGAGCGCTTCTGAAACTGAACATACCAAGCCTGATAATTTTATCGAGACGATTATCAAGCAGGATCTTGCTGAGGGTAAGGTCTCCAGGGTCATCACCCGTTTTCCACCCGAGCCCAATGGCTATCTGCATATCGGGCACGCCAAGTCGATTTGCTTAAACTTTGGTCTGGCTGAGAGCTTTGATGGCGAATGTAATTTGCGCTTTGACGATACCAACCCCGCCAAGGAAGAGCAGGAGTATGTGGATGCGATCAAGGAAGACGTTCTCTGGTTGGGTTTCGACTGGGCCGGTGAGGTGCGCTATGCCTCGGATTATTTTGATCAGTTTTACCAGTGGGCGCTGCACCTGATCAGAGAGGGCCATGCCTATGTCTGTGATTTAAGCCCGGAGCAGGCCAGTGAGTATCGTGGCTGGGCGACGGAGCCCGGCAAAAACAGCCCCTATCGCGACCGCAGTGTTGAGGAAAATCTGGCCTTATTTGAAAAAATGCGCGCTGGCGAGTTGGACGAGGGACATTGTGTGTTGCGGGCCAAAATCGATATGGCCTCGCCGAATATGAACCTGCGTGACCCGATTATCTATCGCATTCGCAAGGCCTCACATCACCAGACCGGTGACAAGTGGTGTATCTATCCCTCCTATGATTTTGCCCACGGTCAGGAGGATGCCATTGAAGGCGTGACACACTCCATCTGTACCCTGGAGTTTGCCGATCATCGTCCACTGTATGAGTGGTTTATTGAGCATTTGCCGGTGCCGGCTAAGCCTCGGCAGTATGAATTTGGTCGCCTTAACCTCAATTACACTGTTACCAGTAAACGCAAGCTTAAAAAACTGGTGGATGAGGGCATTGTTAATGGTTGGAACGACCCACGCATGCCGACCATTTCCGGTATGCGTCGTCGCGGTTACAGTGCGCGAGCGATTCGCAACTTTTGCCAGAGCCTGGCGGTGGCGAAAACCGACGGTGTGGTTGATATGGCGCAACTGGAGTTCTTTATCCGTGAAGATCTGAATGATCATGCGCCGCGAGCGATGTGTGTATTGAGCCCGGTTAAGCTGGTGATCAGCAACTTCGCTGAGCATATTGAGGGTGAAGTGGAAACCATGTCGGCCCCGGTGCACCCCAATGATGAAACCATGGGTTCACGGGAACTGCCTTTTACGCCGGAGCTGTATATTGATCGGGCGGATTTTACCGAAGACACCAGCTTGAGCCGCAAGAAGTTCAAACGGCTGGTACTGGGTGATTATGTGCGGTTGCGAAGTGCCTACGTCATCAAGGCTGATGAAGTGATTAAAAACAGCGACGGCGAAATTGAGACGATTATTGCTTCACTGGTCCCCGGCACCGTGGGAGAAAACCCGCCTGAAGGTATTAAACCTCGCGGAGTGATTCACTGGGTGTCAGCCACGCAGGGCAAGCAGGCAACGGTTCGCTTGTATGATCGCCTGTTTAATCACGAAGCGCCGGATCGGGGTGAGGAAGATTTTCTGCAACACCTCAACCGTGATTCGTTGCAGGTGCTGGACAATTGCTGGGTAGAGCCTGGGGCTGTCTCGGCCGAGCCAGAAACCGCCTTTCAGTTTGAGCGGGAAGGGTATTTTGCCGCTGACCGCTACGAGCACCGTGTGGATCAGCCGGTATTCAACCTGACTATTGGCTTGCGCGACAGTAAATAATCGCTGCTCAATTTGCTATTTAATCGTTTCCTTTTCCAGCGCCCGGACCAAAGCCGGGCGCTGTTTTAACCGGTCGACGTAAGGTTGTAGATTGGCTTGCTCAATGGCTTGCTTAAAGGCGAGTCCCCAGAGCAGAGTCTGGCCTAGCAGAATATCCGCAGCGGAGAACTGATCCCCAAGAATATAGTCCTTTTCACCCAGCCCTTGACTGAGTAGAGCCAGTGCCGTTTGAAATTCCCATTGGGCGGTCGGTAATACCTCCTTAACCCGTCGCTCCTTAGGAAGAACAAATTTATGCTTGCCCATCGTCCAAAGCGGTTGTTCTAACTCGCTAATCGCAAAATAAGACCACTGCTCATATATAGCGCGCTGCGAACTTCCCGCTGTCGGTACCAGGCTCTGTTCGGGATACTTGTCCCCAAGATAGGTGATGATGGCTGCAGATTCCGTTAAAACCAATTGATCATCTTGCAATGCAGGCACCTTGGCGCCAGGGTTAATAGCAAGGTAAACCGGCGACTGGCCTTCACGCTTGGCCAGATCGACAAGCTGGTAATGGTAATCTACTCCCAGCTCCTCAAGCATCCAGCTGACGCGCAGAGAGCGTGAATCGGGGTAGCCATAGAGTGTTAACATCTTCTTATTTTCTCCATAAATATCAGATGACTAGCGTATCTCGTATTGGTGGGGCGAGAGGCTACATCCGGTCCAGCATACGTGCCTTTTTCAGAATAGCCTTGCCCAGATCTTCCTTCGCTGTCTCAATCCGCGCCTTATCAATATCTGTGTTCATGGAGTCACTGATAAAACCCTTGGCGCGGTGGTAGGCACGGTCTCCGGCTGAGGACTCGATCATATTCAGGTAGGTTTGTTCCAAATTACCCAGCGCATCTTTAATCAATTGTTCATCCTTGTTTATGGCCCTGGCTTTTTGAATGAACTCATGGGCTGAAAGCAACTTGCTACGGGCCATATCCTGCTCATCATCTTCAAGGCGGTGGTAATCGACCGCCATTAGCTCCCTGGCCTGTTGAAGGTATTGCTGGAAGTCTGCTTCGCTTAGCAGCTCAGCCAGTTGAGCCTCATAGGCAGCGATTTCCGGTGCCTCGGGGTTTAGTTGTTTGGCATCTGCCAATAATTGACGAGCCAGCTCGATATCACCGCTATTGAGGGCGGCTTCAAGCGCCGAATAATCCGGTGCCGGCACTTCCGGCTGTTCGCTTTTGTTACCTGTTTTGACCTCAAAGTTGGGTCCGTCACAAGCAGATAGCAGGCATAGAGTAACTAATGTGGCAAGGATAGGAGTGAGTCTGGACATGATTCTTCCCCGGTTATTGTTTTGATTCGATACAGGTGTTCATTGCCACCCAAGATTAGCACTGCTTAATGCATGGATAAACCACTGATGTTGCTGGTTAGGTATTTGATAGAAGGCCTGAATAGCACCGAAGAGCCTGTTCATGTGTAATCACTCCGATAAAATCCGGCATTTACTTGCCATTGGTGGCTCGGTGCTATACATTAGCGCCCGCTTTGAAGGGCAAGTTTTGATGCCCTTATGTCAAAGGCCTCGGTGAGGTGTCCGAGTGGCTGAAGGAGCACGCCTGGAAAGTGTGTATACGCAAGTATCGAGGGTTCGAATCCCTCCCTCACCGCCATCCATAAAAAAGCCCAGCTTCTAGCTGGGCTTTTTTATACGCGACGAATTAATCGGGTATAACTTGCAGAATTTGCCCACCGGATTTGTGCTCCAGTAAAAGATAAATTTCTCCTTGTGGGCCCTGTTCTATATCTCTTACACGGGCCAATTGATTAATGATAGTTTCTCTATCTATAAGCAGGGCATCCTGGAATTTCATCCTGAAAACTGCGCTGGCTTTTAATGACCCAACCAGCATCTGGTTTTTCCAACCAGGAAACATGTTTCCCGTATAAAAGATAAAGCTTGATATTGCGGGTGAGGGTGTCAAATCCACGATAGGCTGTTCGATATCTCGTATATTAAAAGGAATGCCTAAGGTTTTACCATATTCCACTGGTGTGCCATCGTAATTCATGCCGAGTGAATACAGGGGCCAGCCATAGTTTCGTCCGGGCAATATTCTATTAATCTCATCGCCACCACGGGGACCCATCTCCGTACCCCAAAGCTCTTCCGTATTAAAATTATATTCCAGCCCCTGAGGACTGCGGTGACCAATACTCCAGATGCTTTTTATGGCACCTGGTGTGTCGTTAAATGGATTGTCCTCTGGAATGGTGCCATCATCATTTATGCGATGGATTTTCCCCCAGGGCTTTCTAAGGTCCTGAACGCCGGTGTACTCATCATTTCCTTTAGCACCTATACTAAAAAACAAGTGACCCTTGTTGTCAAAAGTCATGCGGGCACCAGTAATTATGTCAGAATTATTGGTGTATAGATCAGTTTCTACTTTCCATATAACCTGTTCATCGACCCACTGATTGTTGTCGATTCTGCCTCTTATGACTTTTAGCATCGACACTGGAACTTGTTCTTCTTTGTCATTCTGGCCGCAGTTGTCACAGCGGTCTGTGTAGGACAGGTAAACCCATTGATTCTCTTTATAATTGGGGTGAGCAACTACTTCAAATAGCCATCCCAAACCGTATTCAAGTTGAGGGCCCATAGTGACGCTATCATCGAATACACTTGGAGTGCCCTTTATTAATGTGGACTTGTTACCATGGCTATCAATGATGCGAAGCCCTCTCATTTTTTCAGTGACTAATATTTTTCCATTAGCTAACGGTTCAATGGAGTAAGGCAGTTGGTCAAGGTTCTGCGCTATGGTCTTGTAGTGAAAACCATGCAGTTCAGTTGTTATTCTGCCTGGCGGGATTTGTAGTTTTTTATCGACATTAAAATCGTAGTAGCTAAAATTTTCTCGCGTTTCAGCTATATACATTGCAGCACTTTTTATCTCTGCTCGACTTAATGTATTGCTCCACCCAGGCATGCCTTGTTCAATATATCCTTCGGAAATACTCTTAATAAGGGATTGAAGGCTATCGCCATGTTTTAGCGTTCCTACCAGGGGAGGCCCCTGGGATGCGCCTTGTAAATTATCGCCATGGCAAACGGCACAATTATCAAGGTAGAAAGTGTCATAGCCCAGTTGAGACTCGTCGTTAGCGGATATCGTGGTGTTTTCCTGGTCTATCGACTTGCAGGATGCCAAAGCCAAAAACAATGCAGGTAGTAAAAAAAACGAGAGAGGATGAGGTTGTTTACTGCACATAATATATCGTTTTAATTTATTCTTAGAGAAAGCTATTAGAACAGGTAGTCAAATTGATAGCAACTAAGTGGACTCTCGCGGAAGCTGTAGATGAAGACACTGTAATAAGTTTTATTTTTTTGAATAAAATCAGATGTGCGGAGTGGGCTACTCAATAAAATAAATGGCTGCCTGCAGTTCATAAGACAGTCTGCTATTGCTCTTGGCAGATAGGTCTTAGCAACAGCAATCGCAGGTATTCAGTTTAGGGTAGATGGAAAAATGCTTAAGCTGTGCAGAGTAACTCTGCGATTTGTACTTTATTTCGACCAGAGGATTTAGCATTGTAAAGCGCAACGTCGGCCGCCTTAATCAGTTCGGCCGGTGCAATAGCCCGGATTCCAGATCCGGTTACGGTTCCGAGGCTGATGGTGACTACGCCAAAGGGCGAGCCGGGGTGGGGGATTTTTTGTTGGTGTACTTTCGCTACTATTTTGGCGGCGAGGTCGTAGGCTCCTTCGGAATCTGTTTCCGGTAATAACACAGCAAACTCCTCGCCACCGTAGCGACCAACGACGTCCAATGGACGTGAGGCTACCTGGGCAATAGTCTTTGCTACCTTTTTGAGGCAGTTATCGCCCTCAATATGGCCATGCATATCGTTGAAATTTTTAAAAAAATCTACGTCGATCATAAGCAGGCTGTAGTCTGATTCTTTGCGGCGTCTTTGCTTGAGCCCTATCGCCAGTTGGTTATCAATATAGCGGCGATTGAACACGCCTGTTAGACCATCTATAAAGGCCAAGGTCTGCATGGCTTCGGATTGGTGTTTTAATCGCAGGTGAACCTTGATGCGATGATAGAGGGTAAGGGCGCTGATAGGCTTAGGGATAAAATCTACAGCGCCTACTTCCCAGCAGAGTTGTTCGTCGGCCTGGCTTTCGAGGCTGGTCATAAAAAGTATGGGGATGTCACTGCTGGCTTCATTGGTTTTGAGTTTCTTACAAACCTCAATGCCACTGATTTTGCCCATCTCGACATCCAGCAGAATAAGATCCGGTAAATGAAGCAGGGCCATTTCTATGGCCTGTTCGCCATTGGTGGCCGTAATAATTTTGTAATGTTCACCCAGTACCGCAGATACCATGGCAAGGTTCATCGGCTGATCATCAGCTATGAGAATACGTGAACTGCTAAATTTTTCCTCGGGAATGGAGAAGAGTTGGTCGATCATTTGGGTTACATCCGTATTTATTATCCTTGAGTTTCACACCGATAATAACCACTTTACTATGCCTGTAAACCTCAAGTATTTGATAATACAGAATTGTTTTAAAAAGTATCTTCTTTATGCCTGGGCTGAGTGGTTTTTAGGTCTACTGTATCGTAAAGGCTGATCTCCGAACGACGGAGTCGGCAGTTATTTTTTCTCAATCGAAGATTCTGGCAGAGGATTTATGTAGTCCAGGCCGGCATTATTGATTATTTTAATTAAACCCCTTGATGTAAAAAGTGACCAATGAAGGGCACTAAGCAATTTACTCGGGCAGAGAATAAACCCGTTGCGCAAAACTCCCTGCGTGTGACTTCAGCTAACAGGGGAGTGTGGCGGTAATATAAATATCACCCTGCACTGTGTCGCGCAGTGTAGCCGATAACAAGGTTTACCAGGTTGAGAGTACTGCGACACCGATCTGCGATGTCACTGGGGGACTGAAGGGAGCTTTGGTGATCTTTAAGGGTCAGCGAAGCTTTGGTGTCGGTCGCATGCGTCACCCCGTCAATACCGAGGCAGTATAATTTCTTCGCTTTAATTGTTATTCTTAGATGTTAATTGTCTGTTATTTAAAGAGTTTCCTCATGACCATGAAGTGTGCCATTGTCCCCGTCACCCCTTATCAACAAAACTGTTCCATTCTTGTCTGCGAAGAAACCAGGAAAGCGGCGGTGGTTGACCCCGGAGGTGATCTGGAAAAAATCGAAAACGCTCTGACACAGTTGGGAGTCGAGCTTGAGAAGGTGTTTTTGACTCACGGGCACATGGACCACTGTGCCATTGCCGATACGGTACGGGCAAAGTACGGGGTACCCATTGAAGGCCCGCACGAAGCTGATCGCTTTTGGATTGATAAGCTACCCGAATGGTGTGAGAAATCCGGTTTCCCGCATGCCGACGCCTTTGAAGCTGATCGTTGGCTGGTGGATGGAGATACCGTTCAGTTTGGCAATCAGACCTTGCAGGTAAAACACTGTCCCGGTCATACCCCTGGACATGTGGTCTTCTATAACGCTGAGGTTAAGGTTGCCGTGGTGGGTGATGTGCTGTTTCAGGGTTCGATAGGCCGGACTGATTTTCCGATGGGTAATTATGACGACCTGGTCAGTTCGATCCGAGAAAAGCTTTGGCCTCTGGGCGATGATGTTGCTTTTATTCCGGGTCATGGGCCCACTTCAACCTTTGGTCAGGAACGTCAAACCAACCCCTTTGTGGCCGACTCTCGCTTTGCCTGAGGTATATTAAACCCATGTCCGTTGCGATGGCTCGCGGTGTTCTTTTTCTAGCTTTAATGGTGATGTTGCCGTTGCCGTTTTATTTATCAGGCTGGGTTCTACTCACTCCGGGTTTTGTACTTATGTTAGTTATCGAACACTGGACTTCAGTGGGGGCAGGTCTACAGCCTTTGTCCTTGTTGGGGTTAATATTACAGTTAGGCATTTCGCTTTTGGTCTGTGCCGGGCTGGCTTTTCTCTACGGACTGTGCTCATCTCCCTGGCCGGTAAAATTTCGAGGCTCAATTCTGGGAATTACAATTATGACGGGCCTGGTCCTGTTGTCGACCTGGCCGGTTTATGATGGTTTTCCTATGGTAAACACTGGCCTTTCATTTTTGGAACTGTATCACCACTAATGCAATAGTTTGGCCTGCCTGACTTGATGCGGTAGTAAAATGTAAATTTTGAATAGCTGCCATTTTTAATCTACAACTATACTGAAGTTAAAATAACGCTATCTCCCAAGCCTATGTAGGCTACACAGCTATGGCAAATGTTGTCTTTATAAAATCCTCTCCTAGTACTTCCCGAGCAAATCAAAACCGGGAGAAAATTCTTGCTGCCTTTATTAGCCTGGTTAATGAAATAGGTTTTCAAGCTACCACTGCCAGGCGTATAGCAGAACACGCCGGGGTCTCGGTAGGGGCGGTTCAACAATGTTTTCAAAATAATACTGTTAAGCTGGAAGCGTTGGTTGAGTTAAGTTATCAGCTTTATCTTGAACTAATGAGTAGCCCGGAGTTGTTACAAGGCTCGCTAAAGGAGCGTGTTAGTTTATTTGTTACTTTTACCTGGCGGCACTATCAAAGTGATGTCTATCAGGCCATGTTAGAGACGTTAATTGCAACTCGCACCGAGTGTGACTTTAATTCATTAGCGGTGATGTCTGAGCTTCAGACCAGAAATGTACACGAATTATTTCGCAGGATTTTTAACAGGATTGAGATTGATGAGCGAGAGCTGGGTGAAGTGCTGGTAACTATCCATAGCCAGTTGGCCGGTCTTGCTTTGATGAGAATAATGAGTCCAAAATTGGTGAATATTGGCGGTTATTTGCGTCGAGCTTCCCGCTTATTATTGTCGTTGATAGAGCGTTGAAGCTAATAAACGCTTACCTTATTAGTTATTTATCCCTGTATCGGCAGATCCTGCTTCCAATCCAGTTTTAGTTCGCGATCATAGAGGCGCCAGCCGTTTTCGCAGCGTAGGTATTTGTCAAAATAACGTATGCCGATGTCAAGTTTTCGTTCGATGCCTTCCTGTTCGTAAATATGGGATGCCACGCAGTATATCTCACCTTCCGCCGTGTCGATATCAATGGTAATCAGGTGATTGTGCACGGCATGAAAAGTGGTTTTGAACTGTTCGATTTCCTTCATTTGTTCGATAATTTCATCAATACCGTCGTAATTGAAGCTTGGGCCATGGATTTTGGCGTCCTCAGTCATAATACTTTCAAAGAGCGGGTAATCTCTTTGATCGACTGCGGTCGCGTAAAGAAAGGCTAAGTCCCGTATACAAATTCGGTCAGCAGCATATTGGTTCATAGGTCTACTCGTCTCTGATAGTCTCTTCTTATTGTGCGCTGTAGCTATTGTGCACTGTTAGTAGCTAAAGCGATTAGGCTCTTAGGATCATTATAAAGAGTTGTCCTGTTGTCTGGGGAGTATTTTGGACAAATATGTATCTAAGGAGTCTGAACCGGAATATAAAGCCAAATGTTATTTAAACCTTGTATAAATTGTTAGCGACCCTATATATCCGTAATCAACAGCTGTTGCGTTCAGCTTGACTTTGAGCGGGATTCTTATAGACGGAAGATAACCAGGAGTATTTAATGAAACTTGCCGTTATTCGCAGCCTTGGATTTTTGTTAATCTTGGCAATAGTCTCGCCCAGTTGGGCGGTTCTGCCAGTGATGGATAGTCAGGGCAAAGAGCTACCCAGTTTAGCGCCGCTGATAAAAGAGGTGGGCCCTTCAGTGGTGAATATATCCACCTATACTACCCACACTATGCAGCAAAACCCGCTGTTAAATGATCCCTTTTTTCGCCGTTTTTTTAATATTCCCCAAAACCAGCCCATGCCGCAGCGCCGAACCCAAAGTGCGGGGTCAGGTGTCATCATTGATGCCGGGAAGGGTACTGTGGTCACTAATCACCATGTGATTGATGGTGCCGACGAGATTCATGTGGCTCTGCAGGATGGTCGAAGTTATAAGGCTACCTTGATTGGTTCAGATCCGGAAGTCGATATTGCGGTGTTGAAACTGGAGGAGTTCGAAGATTTGACTGATCTGAAGTTTGCAGATTCTGATGACATACAGGTGGGTGACTTTGCCATTGCCATTGGAAATCCCTTTGGGTTGGGACAAACCGTTACCTCAGGTGTTGTCAGTGCGTTGGGTAGAAGTGGTTTGGGCATCGAAGGTTATGAAAACTTTATCCAGACCGATGCTTCGATTAACCCGGGTAACTCCGGCGGCGCTTTGGTGAATCTGAATGGCGAGCTGATGGGTATTAATACGGCAATTATTGCGCCTGCCGGTGGCAATGTCGGTATTGGCTTTGCTATCCCGGTCAATATGGCGAAATCCAGCATTGATCAGATTTTAGAGCATGGTGAAGTAAAACGAGGACAATTGGGCGTAATTATTCAGGATCTTACACGTGACCTGGCAGAGGCCTTTGATATCGATGTGCAGCAAAGAGGTGTATTAATCGCGCAGATACAGCCAGGTTCTGCAGCGGAGGACGCCGGTCTGGAGGCTGGAGATATTGTGATCAGTATTGATGGCAAGACCGTAGAGACTTCAGCGGAATTGCGCAACGAAATTGGTCAGCGCCGTATCGGAGAGAAAATTAAGCTCACGGTATTGCGTGAAGGTCGCAGTAAAGTGATTAAGGCCAAGGTAGGTGAGGCGGTTAGTGCCGTGGCAAGCAGCCAGAATGTGCACCCTTTCCTGGCCGGGGCCAAGCTCCAGCAGGCGGAAGAGGGCGGTGTTGAGATCGTCGATGTAGAGCGGGGATCAGTAGCGGCCTCTAACGGTCTGCGTCCGGGGGATGTCATCCTGTCGGTGAATCGCGGTAAGGTCACCAGTATTGAAGACTTGCGTCGGCTGGCCAGTAAGTCCGATCGCAAGCTGGTGCTAAGGATTCGCCGGGGCAATGCTGCACTGTATCTGGTGTTGCAATAATTTAAGTGCTTGGCATTGCAGTAATGGCATGTTCGGTCAGTTGACATCCCTGCTGAACTTGACCCAGCGCAGTGGCTGGGCCGTATATATATCAAGGCTTTGAGCCACAGGGCTTTAAGTACGGTGCTGTGTCGTACTGAACCACGCCAGCTCTCGAGGAACAGGGTGACGTAAATGCGGTCAAATTTACTAACCGAAAGCCTTACCTTGGCGTATGCTGGGCGTAGGGTAAAGTGATGAGTAGGGAGTACATTTAAGTGCCTAGCGTCGGAGAAAAAAGCCAAATGCTGCTTTGTTTACAGCGTGACAATGAGGGATAGCTTATGAAAACTGCTGGTGTTGAGAAGGGTGTGATGAGAAGTATGAGCGCGGCTAAAGGTCTGATTACAAGTCCGGCTGTAAACCTCCAGGCTTCGGCACGTCGAGGGCGGTTATGGGCGGTCTTGCTGGGCTGCTTGAGCAGTTTGCTTTTGCAAGGGTGTACCGGCGTATCGGTTTCCACGGATTATGATAATTCACGTCAGTTTAATAATTTATCCACCTATGCCTGGATGGAGCCAAAGCAGAAGCTGGTGGTGGATCCGTTGGTCAATAATGACTTGATGAATCGCCGTATCCAGCGTGCGGTCGAAGCCAGTTTACAGGCTCAGGGTTACTCCAAGGCCAGCGGTGATGAATCTGCAGACTTTTTTGTCACCTACCATGTCAGTGCCGAAGATAAGCTCAGTGTTGACAGCTTTCATGCCAGCTATGGCTATTACCCCTGCTGGGGTTGCTATGGTTTTGGCCATCGTTTCGGGCATGAAACTGTTGTGCGTCAGTATAAGCAGGGCACCTTTATGGTGGACGTTGTGGACCCGGCCAGTGAACAGCTGATCTGGCGTGGTGTGGCTGGCCGTAAGCTCAACACCGGCTCACCCGATGAACGCGATGCCTATGTGAAGGAAATTGTCTCGGCGATTTTGGCGCATTTCCCGCCGGGGAAAAAACCTCTATAGGTTTTGATCTTCGGGCAGTTTTGCCCTTGCAAGGGCGGTCAATATTGAGCACAATACGCGCCCTCTGAGACGCTGCTCCAAACGGCAATGCCATTGTGTGAAATGCCATTGCATGAAAAGGTGAGTGCTTCAGTCGTTATGGTGGTCCTTCTGGTCCTCTCGCAACATTAGATGGCAAACCCCGCCAGGCCCGGAAGGGAGCAACGGTAGTTATCGATATGTGTGCCGGGATGTGGCTAGTTGGGCCGCCACCCTAATCCCCCTTGTTTCACTCCTCGTCACCCTCTACAGGGTTTTAGCTAAGTCCTTGTCATACTGAGATTTCCTGGCGTTCCCCGTTTATGTCTGGGCGGTGCTGGTGTATGCTTTGCGGCTTGAATAATCACCGGTAAGAATTGCATGAGTTATCAGGTACTGGCCCGTAAATGGCGGCCAAAAACCTTTCGCGAAATGGTTGGGCAGGAACATGTGCTAAAGGCACTGATTAACGCTCTGGACCACGATCGCCTGCACCATGCCTATTTGTTTACCGGTACCCGGGGGGTCGGCAAAACGACTATTGCGCGGATACTGGCCAAGTGTCTCAACTGTGAAGTGGGCGTCAGTTCCGAACCCTGTGGCCAGTGCAGTGCCTGTCGCTCAATTGGTGAAGGTCGTTTCGTTGATTTGATTGAGGTGGATGCTGCGTCGCGCACCAAGGTAGAAGATACTCGCGAGCTGCTGGAAAATGTCCAGTATGCCCCCACCTCAGGGCGCTACAAGGTCTATTTAATCGACGAAGTGCATATGCTGTCCACACACAGTTTCAATGCACTGTTGAAGACACTGGAAGAGCCCCCGCCCCACGTAAAATTTCTGTTGGCGACCACCGATCCGCAAAAACTGCCAGCGACTATTTTGTCCCGTTGCCTGCAATTTAATCTCAAGAATATGAGCCCTGAGCGCATTGTCGGGCATCTGCAGTATGTGCTTGAGCAGGAAATGGTCAGCTTTGAAGAGCCTGCACTATGGTTATTGGGGCGCGCGGCTGATGGCAGTATGCGCGATGCGATGAGTCTTGCCGATCAGGCGATTGCCTTTGGCTCGGGTAAGCTGAATGAAGGCGATGTGCGTAATATGCTCGGCACCATTGACCAGACGGCGGTGTACGAGATTATTGAGGCTTTGGCCGCCGCCGATGGTAGCCAGGTGCTGGCGGCAGTTGCCTCTCTATCCGAGCATGCCCCGGACTATATTTCAGCGCTGGAAGAATTGTTAACCCTGTTGCATCGCATAGCCATTGCGCAAGTGGTACCGGAGGCCACGGATAATAGCTTTGGTGACCAGGAGAAGGTCACGGCGCTAGCGGCTCTGCTCAGCGGGGAAGACTTACAGTTATTTTACCAAATGGGTCTGAACGGCCGCAGGGACTTGCCGCTGACGCCGGATCCTCGCAGCGGCTTTGAAATGGTCCTGCTCAGAATGCTGGCCTTCAAACCTGCGGGAGTGGTCGATGTGCCGGTGAGGGCTGTGCAGAACTCAGCCAGACCTGCTCCGTCGCAGCCCGGTGGTCAGGCAGAAGCGGCTACTTCTCCCGCCTCTGTGGTGACCCAGGAGGCACCACAATCCGTAAAAAAGCCTGAGCCGGTTCCAGCGCCGGTCACTACGGCGAATACCCCAGAACTGAGAGACAACAAGCAGCCAGCAGCGCGAGCCACGGCTGAGCCTGGACCTGAAAGCCCTGTTACAGAAAAGCCTGCTAGCAAAGCTTCAAACGCTAATACGGCCGCCGCCCGAGCTTTGTTTGATGACAGGCCGCAAAGCTCACCGACGGTTGCGGCCACTGCTTCGTCGTCACCTCAGCCAAAAACACATTCTCCACAGGCATTGCAGGCTGCTCCTAAGTCCAGTGAACCGAATTTGGACGGGATTGCAAAGGCGCAGGCTGCTGAGACCAATGATGCGCAATTGCCCGATGAAGCGCTGGTAGCCCCTGAGGTTGATGTTTCCCAGATACAGCCCTTGACCGTGAGTTCCTTATCCCCAGATAACTGGCTGACCCAGTTTGAGCGCCTCGGCTTTGGCGGCGTAGTAGGCAATATTGCCTCTCACTGCGTACTACATTCAGTACAGGGTGATAAACTGGAGTTGATTCTGGATGCGCGCAATGCGACCTTGTTTAACGACAATCATACAGCCCGTATTCAGGAGCATTTATCCGTCACGCTGAATGCGCCATTAAAGCTTACGATTACTGTGGGTGCCGTGACGTCAGAAACACCGGCGGCCCATAAACAGCGATTGCAACAGGAACGCAGGGCGCAGGCCGTCAACAGTTTGCAAAATGACCCCAATATCCAGGTGTTGATCAGTGAGTTTGATGCTGAGCTTGATCTGGAATCTGTCCAACCGATTTAGGCAGAGGCTCAGCCTTAGAATATTGCCTGGCTAAAACACAACATTCTCAGAGGTTTTAAACGCTTACGATGAATATTAATGATTTGATGAAACAGGCCCAGCAGATGCAAGAGCAAATGCAGAAGGCGCAACAGGAACTGGCCAATAAGGAAGTGCAGGGCGAGGCAGGTGCGGGTTTGATTAAAGTGGTCATGAATGGACGTCACGATGTGAAACGCGTATCAATCGATGACAGTTTGCTGAAAGAAGATAAAGAAATATTGGAAGATCTGCTTGCTGCGGCGGTTAACGACGCTGTGCGGAAAGTTGAGAAAACCAATAAAGATGCGCTCTCCGGGCTTACCGGTGGGATGGATATGTCCAATTTCAAAATGCCGTTTTAAGCGCTTGTTTAAAGATTTTGTTTAAAGACCTGCTTTAAGCCCCTAGAGAACCCTTCAATGGCATTTAGTCCCTTAATTGACAGCCTGGTAGAAGCCCTGCGTTGCCTGCCAGGTGTTGGCCCCAAATCAGCTCAGCGCATGGCTTTTTATTTACTGGAGCGCGATCGTGAGGGTGGCTTTAAACTTGCTGACAAGCTGGAAAAAGCCATGCAGGGCGTGGCCCGTTGTAAAAGCTGTCGAACCTTAACCGAGCGAGAGTTTTGTTCTATTTGTGAAAATACAAAAAGAGATCGCTCGGTTATCTGTATTGTAGAAACGCCCGCAGATGTTTTTGCCTTTGAGCAGTCGGGCATTTATCGGGGTTTATATTTTGTGTTGATGGGGCACTTATCCCCGATAGATGGTATCGGCCCTGCCGAAATCGGCGTCAGTGATTTGCTGGAGCGGTTGCAGGAAGAAGGGATTGCGGAAGTTATTCTGGCTACCAACCCAACGGTTGAGGGCGAGGCGACAGCGTTTTATATCACCGAACAGGTGAAGGCGCTTGGTATTAAAGTAAGCAGAATTGCTCATGGTGTGCCTCTGGGCGGCGAGTTGGAATATGTGGATGCAGGCACCCTGGCACATGCCTTAAATGGTAGGCGTGTCGTCTAGTTTAAGGGCTGCGTTGTTAACTCAACACATAAACCCTGTTGAATATATTTTGAACCAGAATTGTTTAATTGTTTTCTGTGCTTTGAGAGAGAACTAAGAGAGAACTAAGAGAGAACTGAGAGAGACTAATGAGAAAAGCAGAATGAGTTTGCAATCGCAGCAAATCGATCATCCAGTCTATATCGATAATAGCGAAAGTCTGGAACAGTTTTGTCAGCAGTGGTCGCAGGCCGAATTTCTCACGCTGGATACGGAGTTTATTCGAACAGATACTTTTTACCCCATTGGTGCCTTGATTCAAGTGTCAGATGGCAAGGGTTGTTTTCTTATAGACCCACTTGCCATCGAAGATTTCAGCGCTTTTAAGCAGATTTTGATCGATGACAAAATCATCAAGGTGTTGCACTCCTGTAGTGAAGATCTGGAAGTATTTGACCGATTGCTCGGTGTGCTGCCCCAGCCCTTGATCGATACGCAGATTGCTGCCGGCCTTGATGGCCTGGGTTTTAGCATGGGCTATCAGCGCTTAACAGAGGCGCTACTACAGATTCATGTGCCCAAGGGTGAAACCCGTTCCAACTGGCTACAGCGACCTTTAACCAACTCACAAATTCACTATGCCGCGTTGGATGTGGCCTATTTACCGAAAATGTATCGCATGCTTCGCGATTCTTTGCAGGCGAAAGGGCGATGGTCCTGGCTGGTGGAAGAATGCCAGGGGTTGGCAGAAAATTATCGCCGTAACTCTGATATTGAACTGTATTATCAAAAAGTAAAATCGGTGTGGAAGTTATCTCGTCAGCAGTTGGCCGTCCTTCAGGCTTTGACCCTCTGGCGTGAACAGCAGGCACGGAAACGGGATAAACCACGGGGAAGGATTTTAAAAGATAAAAGCTGCCATGATATTGCGCGCTGGCAACCCGCTGATTTGAAAGCGCTGTCCCGGATTGAAGACGTTGGGCCAAAAACCCTGCGTCAGGATGGTGAGACAATTTTGGGCATAGTCCAAGCCGCTCTGGACATAGATGAGCGCGAATACCCACAGAGCCTCCCTAAGCCTTTGCCCCCACAGACGGGTACTCTGTTGAAACGGCTTAAAGCTCACGTAGGGCAAAGAGCTGATCACTTGCAGTTGGCGCAGGAGCTGTTGGTCAAAAAACGTGACTACGAAGCGCTATTGAGGTCAGGGATGGAGCGGGGTGAATATAAATTGCCCGAATCCCTGGGTGGGTGGCGTGAGGATGTTATCGGGCGAGATTTGCTGGCCATTATCCAGCGTGAAAGTTGATGGAAACTTGTTGATGAAAAAAATCTGTACCATTTATCGCAGCGCCAAACATGAAGGTATGTATCTTTACGTCGAGAAAAAAGAAGACTTATCACGGGTGCCAGAGGCTTTGCTAAAACGTTTTGGCAGGCCAGAGCGAGCGATGACTTTGCTAATAGAGCCGACCAGAAAACTGGCACGAGTGGATACTCAGTCGGTGTTAGCGGCTCTGGATGAGGAGGGTTTTTATCTGCAGCTGCCCCCGAAGCCTGAGGATGGAGTTATGCGGGAGATTCGCAATCGAAATACCAAGATGTAGCAGAGACAGCTTTTGTTAGTCGATGAACGCCAGCCACTAATTTTATGACCAGGGTTCCTTTTATGGCCAAGGATTCGACGCATTTTTGGGAAAGTATACCCCTCAGTGAAATGAGCATAGAACAGTGGGAATCACTCTGTGATGGCTGTGCGAAATGCTGCCTGCATAAACTGGAGGACGAAGAGACCGGCGAGGTTTACTACACCAGTGTGGCATGCCGTTATCTGGGTGACAATTGCCGTTGCACAGAATACCAACGCCGCAATGAATTAGTGGATAATTGTATATCCCTGCGCCCGGAAGATGTCGAAGAGTTCCACTGGCTGCCTCCCACCTGTGCCTATCGGTTGGTGGCTGAAGGAAACCCGTTACCCGACTGGCACCCTTTGATGTCGGGTGATCCGCATACTGTTCACAGCGGTGGTATGTCGGTTAGGGACTGGTCAATGAAGGAAGATTGTATTCATCCGGATGACTTTGAAGAGCATATTATTCATTGGGTAGAATAATGAATGCGATGAGCGTTTAATGATATTCGCAAATAGGTGAAACGTATTGATGGTTGAAACACTGATGGAACCAGCGCGTGACTACTATATCGCTTGGCTAATCTATCTGGCCGCTGTGCTGGCGGCCGAGTTACTGTTATGGCGTGGTCTGCATAAACGTTTGAACAGAGATGTTCTGCATGTGTTACAAATTCTGGTTTTTGCGCTCTTGATCACTCCGGCTACGCTGGATATTACACAGGCCGTCTCGCTCGATGGTTATTGGGTGCCAGCCTTTATGGCCGCGCTCATGGAGGGCATTAATGAAGGCTTTCCTGCCGCTATGACGCGGCTCACCCCTGTATGGGTTGTGATGCTAGTACTGTTGCTACTGGCCTTGGTCTGGCGCTTGCGTCATCTTATTTTTAAACGCTAATTATCGCTTCACTCTCAGCGGTGCAGGGTAGATTCAGCGTTCTTTTCTGTACCTTTTCAGTTGTTGTTAATATTCAAATACCTGCTATAACTAATTGTTAATATTGCTGTTTATAGGTTCTGCCCCGATCATAACCATCGGTTGGAAGCGGTGAGCAGGATCTCTGCATAGGGGAAGACTGCCGGCAGCTGGTTACAGCAACAAACCAACCTGGTCGTCATTCATGGTTTCGGGTTCGTAAGGATCGTATGTATATGCTACGTCGCAGCTTTAGAGCACTTGTTTTTATCTATTGCGGTGTCTTTAGCCTGTCGCTATTTGCACAGGGCAACACTGTTATTGGTGAATCTCAGCGCACGCCGGATGTACGGGTGATTATCGATATTTCCGGTAGCATGAAACAGAATGACCCGCTCAACCTGCGTCGCCCAGCGCTTGAGCTGCTGGTACAACTCTTTCCTGAAGGCTCTCGAGCCGGGGTTTGGACCTTTGGCCAGTGGGTCAATAATCTTGTTCCCAGTGATACGGTTAATCAGCCTTGGCGTGATAAAGCCTCCGCGCAGGCAGTTAAAATCAATTCGGTAGCCCTACGCACCAACATTCCCGAAGCGCTGAAAAAGGCCGTGGATGATATCGACCGCCTGGATCCAGCCTACAAAGTTCATTTAATCCTGTTGACCGATGGCGTGGTGGATGTCTCCAAATCCGCTGCTGATAATGACCGGGCACGGGAGCGGATTATTAACGACATTCTTCCCCGCTTGCGCGATGCTGGCGTCACTATTCATACGGTTGCGCTCTCCCAAAATGCCGATCAGGAATTGATGGAGCAACTTGCCATTGAAACCGGAGGTCTTGCGGCTATTGCAGAGACGGCCGATGATCTAACCGAAATCTTTTTGCAGGCCTTTGATGCTGCCGCGCCAGCGGAACAGGTACCGCTGGAGGGTAATAACTTCCTGGTCGATGCTAGTATCGATGAGTTTACCGCCTTGGTTTTCAGTCAACCGGGAGGGGGTACAGTTTCTCTGGTGGCCCCCAATGGAGAAACCTATAGCCGCCAGTCGCCGAATTCTGCCAAGTGGTTTCATCAACAGAATTATGATCTGATCACGATTAAACAACCCTTTGCCGGTGAATGGCGTATCGATGCGGATTTAGAGCCGAACAGCCGAGTAACCATTGTCAGTGATCTGAGTTTGCAGGCTTCACCGCTGTCAAAGAGCCTGTTCGTGGGTGATCAGGAAGCGATTCAGGCCAGCTTGACTGAGCAGGGTGAGGTGATCAGCCGTCCGGAGTTTTTGAATCTGGTGGATGTGAGTGTTGAGATTTCGCGCCGCGAAGATGGCGAGCGCTGGCTGCAATCCCTCTCCGAAATTAATCCGATCCCGGATGACGGTCTGTTTCGTGGTCCGCTGGACCATTTTGATCATGAGGGCATTTACGATGTGACCGTCATGGCTAACGGCAAGACTTTCCAGCGTC
Source organism: Oceanicoccus sp. (assembly GCA_965661375.1). Taxonomy (GTDB): domain Bacteria; phylum Pseudomonadota; class Gammaproteobacteria; order Pseudomonadales; family Dasaniaceae; genus Oceanicoccus. Next base: position 154,090 of record CBFIDJ010000003.1, read on the forward strand.
AATCTAAGCAAACCTTGGCGGTACGCGAACCTTTCGATATTCGGGTAGCAAGTACCGTGGCTGACCAGCCCAATCACAGCGTCACCCTGTTTGCGCGTAATTCCTCCGTCGATGAAAAAACCACCAAGGTGGTAGCCAATATACAAAAGCCGGACGGTAGTACCGTTGAGGAAGAGGTGCCCAGCATAGCCAGCAGGCGCTGGCGGCTGGAAATTGAAGGAGGTGAGCAGTCAGGCTACTACCAGGTGATGTTTGATATAAGCGGGCGGGATAGCAATGGCTCCAGTTTCAGTCATGCAACGGATACTGTCAGCATCGAACATCAGGTGGCGGGTTCGGCCATGGTTGTGCCAGAGCCCGAGTTAAATCTAGAGCCTGAGCCTGTTGCAGAACCACAAGAAAAAGCCCCCATTGAACCAACGCCGGAACCGGTTGAACCAGAACCGGAACCGGAACCTGTCGCCGAAGAAGTACCTCCCGCCGAGGAGCCAGAGGCTAGCTCCGGTTGGCAGGATATTGCACTTTACACCGGTATTGGTTTAGGCAATTTACTGGTACTGGTGCTGGGCTTTTTTGCTTACAAGGCGGTATCGGGCAGCCCGCATAAGTCTGATATCCTGGAGAGCAGTGATGAGGTTGAAGTTGACGAGGGTGAGATCGATGATGATCTGTTAGACGATGATGCTGATGTCGAAGAAACCGCTATCCGTGATGTGGCCGAGGACGCCAAACCGAAAAAAGCAGCTGACCCAGAACCTATTCCACAGCCCGACCCGCAACTCACTGAGGATAATGCCGATGAGGCGCTGGATGATGGAGATGATCTATTAGATGTCGGAGAAATGGATATTGATGAGGACGTAATTGATATCGAAGACGATAGCGAGAGCATTGAGGAGAAAGATCCAGAGATTGATCTTGATGATGCTGACGAAGACGAGGATGACGAGCCCTCGCTGGAACTTGAGGATGATATCGACGATTTGGATGATATGCTCGATTTGCCTGATGATGCCATCGATATTGATCCCGATAGTGAAAAAGAAGATAAATAAACGCTCGTTAACCGTAAGCGCTAATTGGTTTTAACCGGGTTAGCGCGAACTATCTCTAGCGCAGCTTCTCGCCGAACAGGAAGCCCTTCCCTTGCCAAGCCCTCACACTGTCGGTAGTCTATGCACCGATTTTTTAACTATTTGAAGATGCTCTAATGAAGTTTGAAGGTACTGATAGCTACGTAGCGACTGATGATTTACAGATGGCAGTAAACGCTGCTGTCACCCTGCAGCGGCCGCTGCTCATAAAAGGCGAGCCCGGCACAGGCAAGACCTTGTTGGCCGAAGAGGTGGCGGCTTCGCTGGGCAAACCACTAATCCAGTGGCATATTAAATCCACCACCAAGGCCCAGCAGGGCTTGTACGAATACGATGCCGTATCGCGCCTACGCGATTCGCAGTTGGGTGACGATAAAGTCCACGATATCAAAAACTACATCAAGAAAGGCAAAATGTGGGAAGCTTTTGATTCTGAAGAGCAGGCCGTGTTACTGATTGATGAGGTAGATAAGGCCGATATTGAATTCCCCAATGATTTGCTGGTCGAACTCGACCGAATGGAGTTTTTTGTTTACGAGACTGGCGAAACCATTAAAGCTAAACACCGTCCGATTATCATCATTACCAGTAATAACGAGAAAGAACTACCCGACGCCTTCCTGCGTCGGTGTTTCTTTCATTTTATCAATTTCCCTGATCGGGAAACCATGCAGAAAATTGTTGATGTCCACTACCCGAATATTCAACAACAGTTGGTGTCAGAGGCGCTTGAAGTATTCTTTGAGGTCAGGGGCATCCCCGGTTTAAAGAAAAAGCCGTCCACTTCTGAATTAATCGACTGGTTGAAGCTGTTGATGGCCGATGAAATTCCCGATGAAATTCTCAAAAACCGCGATGGCTCCAAAGCCATTCCGCCGCTCTACGGTGCATTATTAAAAAATGAACAGGATGTTCATATGCTGGAGCGTTTGGCTTTTATGCATCGTCGTGAAAGCCGCGGATAGATAGTCAGTTTATGTTAATCAGTTTTTTTCAAGTCCTGAAACGAGCAGGTGTCCCGGTTTCCATCAAAGAATTATTGGATCTGGTTCTTGCGCTCCAAAATCACCTGGCCTTTGCTGATATTGACGAGTTTTATTATCTCAGTAGAACCGTGCTGGTGAAGGACGAAAAATACTTTGACCGCTTCGATCGCGCCTTTGGTTATTACTTTCGCGATCTCGAAACGCTGGAAGATATCATTGAGGCCATGATTCCCGAAGACTGGTTGCGTAAGGAATTTACCAAGCAGCTGACTCAGGAAGAAAAGGATAAAATCGAATCGCTGGGCGGTTTGGAAAAACTCATCGAAGAGTTCAAAAAACGTCTGGAAGAACAGAAAAAACGTCACCAGGGTGGCAATAAATGGATTGGTACTGGCGGCACTTCACCCTTTGGTCATAGTGGCTATAACCCAGAGGGTATTCGTATTGGTGGCGAGAGCCGCAACAAATCGGCGGTCAAGGTTTGGGAAAAGCGCAATTTCAGAAATTTGGATGACGATGTAGAAATAGGCACCCGCAATATTAAAGTTGCGTTGCGTCGATTGCGTAAATTTGCCCGCACCGGTGCGGAAGATGAGCTGGATATGGATGGTACCATCCGCTCAACCGCAAAAAACGCCGGGCTGCTGGATATCAAAATGGTGCCCGAGCGGCATAATGCGGTGAAGGTGCTGCTGTTTTTTGATGTGGGTGGCTCGATGGACCCGCATGTCAAAGTCTGTGAAGAAATGTTCTCGGCGGCACGGACCGAATTCAAGCATATGGAATATTTCTATTTCCATAATTTTATTTATGAGTCTGTCTGGAAAAATAACGCCCGGCGTCATGCTGAGCGTCATAGTCTGCTGGATATCATGCATAAATACAGCAGTGACTATAAGGTCGTGATCATTGGTGATGCCTCCATGTCCCCCTATGAAATTATTCATCCCGGTGGCAGTGTTGAGCACTGGAATGAAGAATCCGGTGAAACCTGGATGCGCCGCCTGAAAGATACCTATGAGAAAGTGATCTGGATTAACCCGGTGTCACCAGAGCAATGGCCCTTCACTCGTTCTATTGAAATCACTAACTCTTTAATGGAGGGGCATATGTACCCACTGACGGTACATGGCCTGGAGGAGGGGATGAGTTTTCTCTCTAAATAAAATGCGGCTTATTTAGCCGAGGCGTTTTGGCTTGCTCACATTTTTACCGCTCTAACGTTTTTTAACCTGGCGCTTAAAGGCGATCAGTGCGGCAGTGATTGCTACGTTTAAAGATTCCACATTATTGCTCATGGGGATACAGAGCTGCTGATCTGCCAATTCTGTAATTTCTGCTGAGACGCCTTCCGTTTCATTCCCAAGAATATATACCGCTGAGTGTTCTGGCTCAAAATCAAATAAAGATTGTTGGGCATGGGAGGATAGCGTGCAAATCGCCGCGCCCTGGTGTTGTGCCAGTTTAAGCCCGTCGATTAAACGATCACACTGCAATAGCCGCGTTTTAAATAATGTACCGACACTGGCTTTGATCACCAGTGGAGACAGGGCAGCGCAACCCTTGCGTGGCAGAATAAGGCCATCAATATAACCCGCACAGACTGAGCGAATAATCATGCCCAGATTCTGTGGGTTGGTAATGCGATCCAGTGCAATCAGGGTGAAGGGTTTGTTGCCCTGTTGCCTTAAATATTCATCCAGTGATTGGTGCTGGGCGATGGCAATATCTGCTGCCACCCCTTGATCCTGTTTACTGTTTCTGGAAATGCGGGACAGGCTTTTACGATCATGCCATTGAATGTCGATATCGCGTTCTTTAGCCAGGTCAAGGATCTGATCTATGATTCCACCACTGCGGTTTGAATCTGCCAGATGCAGGCGATAAATACTCAGACTGTTATCCTGCAGGGCTTCAAGGACAGGTTTACGTCCGTATACCGTTAACAGATTGTCGAAAAACGCTTTCTTCTTTTGGTAGTCAATCGAGTCGGTCATAAATTATTCGATTTATAGGAAAGTCGGCCTGCGGTTAACCAAGCAGAAAGTGTGCTCTGGCGGTGGCGATGGGTTTGCTTTCCGTAGTTTGATAAGCATAGATGTGAACATTGGTGATCTTTGATCCCTGCCGCACCAGTTCGCAACGGGCAAAGGTATCGCAGTGTCGACCTGGGCTGAGATAATCAATCGAAAAATCGATAACCTTGGGGACTTGGCAAGTGTTGGCTCCCATCATAATGTACAAAATGGCTGCAGTTTCCATAAATCCACCCATGACACCGCCATGAATGGCCGGTAGGGTGGGGTTGCCCAGATTGTCCTCATTTTGTGGTAGTTTGAAGATATAGTCCGTGCCGATAGTCAGACATTCAATGCCAATCATTTTCGCATAAGGAATTTTACTGATCAGGGCTTCCATATCCCTCATTTCCACGGCGACTTTAAAAAATGTACTCAGGTCTTTGCTCATGATACTTGGCCTGCCTTGTTATTCAGGGCTTTGTCATTCCGGGCTTGGTCAGTCATGGCTTTGGGCAGTGGCATAAAGGTCGCGACACAATGTGCAACGGGGCGACTTTCGTCATCCTGATAGGCAATTCCACGGGTGAATACAATATTTTTGGTGATGCGGTAGGCTTCAGCTTTGGCGTAAATGGTTAAATCGGGTTTGGCCGCCGTCATATAGTCAATACGCAGGTCCAGTGTTGGTGCAATAAAAAATTCGCCCAGCGCTAGCGGCACTGACATTCCACAGGTGCTGTCTAACAGGGTAGTTATGGCTCCGCCGTGAATTACCCGAGTCTCCGGATTGCCGATAATTTGATCGGAATAGGGTAAAGCCACTATCACTTGTTTATTATGCGCCTCCACCACTTGCAGACCCAGGTTTTTGCAATGTCTGAACTCGTTAAAGATGGTTTGTATATCGTCGAGGGCAAAGCCAGTTTTAGCCATGGAGCATGATCCGAATTCGAGTGAAACGGTAAGTGTCCGGTGAATATCGGTCTAAGGCAAGAATAATTTAAAACAACCGCCGCCCTCGGGAAGATTAGACAACTCAATATAGCCGCTGCGCTCTTTGCAGTGATGGATAGAGGCAATTTGTTGAGAGAAGAACAGCCCAAGGTTGGTGCTGCCGCTGTTAAAATCAATGCTTCGTTTATCGTTGCTGATATGGTCGATAATTTGTTGCGGATAACCGCTACCATTGTCCTGGATAGCAATCTCTAAATACCCATCAAGCTGATTAGCCCTTAATACAATGTGATCTTGCGTGTATTTGGCACAGTTAACCAGAATATTATTGATTACGCCGGCGATTAAATTTTCATCGAAGTAGCCGGTCAGTGATTCATCGCAATCGATTTCAACGCTTACATTGTTAACATCGAATAGCAGCTGCTGACTTTCCACCTGTTCCTCGAGGAAGTCGGCAATAAAAATCTCATCCAGACTCAATGATAGTTGTTCGTTTTGTAGTCGATAGAGGCCGAGAAGGTAGATTAAGGCATTATTAATGCGCGAAGCTTCGCCGCGAAGAACACTGTAACTTTTGCGCTGTTCGGGCCGTTCTTCAGTACTGATATCAATCACATCATCCAGTGAGGTCAGCAGCATACTCAATGAGTTTTTTATGTCGTGTACTGAGGATGCCAGTAGCATCGAAAAATCGATGTTATTATCCTTACTCATAGTCGAACCCCGATGTTCTTAAAACCCCAATGTTTTTAAACCCAATGTTCTTAAATGGAGTTGCTGAGTTTGTCATGATGCTCGCACAACACTTTGTAGCGGTCATATAGCGGGTTGTCGGCTGAGATATGTTGCATTTTTTCCCTGGCGACCTGGCAGCGTTGCAGTAGTGGTGGGTTGGCACCGTTTGCGGACATTTCACGTACCAGCGCCAGCATCAGATTCAGGTTCAGGCCAATGTTATTGGGATAATGTTTCAGAGCCTGATTGAAGAGCTGAATCGCTTTTTTGTAGTCCTTACTGGAAAATAGGTCTTTGCCCTGCTGGTTGAGTTCAACCGCTTTTTGCTTGCCCTGTTTGCTCAGTGGTTCGTCTGAGAGGCGATCTATAGCATCGCAAATTTCCGCATTATTCTCATAGGTTGTAGCCATCTCCTGCAAAAGCTCTTTGGATTTGTCGTGGTCGCCAACCGCTTTATAAGTCTGGGCCATATCCAGCAACAATTGTGCTGACTTGTTGGTGGCGGTCTCCATTCGGCTCTGAATGTCATCAATTTTTTGCTGTGACTTTTCTGTGCTTCCAGCGCTGGCATACACATTGGCTTCGATGATGTCAGATTGTAGGGCAATATTTTCCTGATCCCGGTACTTGCGTTTAGCCTTACGCAACACTTCTTCGGCATCCTTGACCCTGCCCTTGGATGCCTCCGGGTTCTGGCTTATTTCAGAGTTGATACAGCGGGCAAGTTTGAAGTGATGCTCGGGTGACTCGTACACGGAATTGTTGCCCAGGCGAATCACCTTGCGACGGGATTTCTCAGCACGATCCCAATCGTGATTGTCTTCACTGATTTCAGCCAGTTTCTCCTGTCGCATTATGGCGTTAGGGGAGAGCTCGATAGCGTGTTCCAGTATGCGCTGTGCCTCTTCCACATCACCTTGCCGGGTTTTGATCTCGGCGAGACAATCATAAACCTCAAGGCAGAGGCAGCCCTGATGGGAAAGCTTGTTAAATAAAGCCTCGGCTTCATCCAGCTCATTTAAGGCCATCATGGATTTACCCAAACCAATCGCGGCCCACTCCAGTTCCCGCTCTTTCAATATTCCTTCATACACTTTTTTGGATTGGGCGTACTTGTGTTTTTTGTAATAGCAGTTGCCCATGATGCGATAGCAGCGTTGCTCATATTTATCGTGCATCTCGATACGCTGCTGGCACAGTTCGATCGCAAGGTCGAAGTCGAGCCGGTCCATGGCGCTGTTAATCTCATAGAGCGATTCTTTTTCAAGTACCAAACGGTCCAGACGTTTTTGTAAAACGCCTTGCGTGAAGGGTTTGGTCAGGTAGTCGTCAGGCTGATATTCAAGCGCACCAAAGACCATATCCTTGGTGGTCTCTGCGGTAATCATCATATAAATTGTGGTATTTTTTAGCAGGTTTTTAAAGCGCAGTTCTTCGAGAATTTGTTGGCCGTTTTTTGCATCACCCAGATTGTAGTCTGCGAGAATAATATCGAAGGTGGTTTCCTCACATTTCTGGATGGCTTCCTCGCCATTGGAGGCGGTGTCGCATTTGATAACGCCAAAGTTGTCCAGCATGCGGCGTATGGAGCCGCGCATATCAGGGTAATCATCGATGACCAATGCGGTTTTCTGCTTATAGATTTTGATAACGTCAATCTTTGTAATGGCCATAAATCACTGCTTGTCGATGAGGGTGAAGCCTGTTCGGGGCATCCAGCACCCGAAGTGGGAAAAATTATTTATATTTCAGTAAGCTAGTATAGATTAGTTTAGTAGAGTTGCAGCCACAGACTCCTTAATAATATCGCACGGGAGTGGCTTGCTGAACCGGGTTGCCGATCAACGAGAAGAGGACAAAACGACGTGAAGTCATCTACGGGTATGAGTAGTAGTGTATTACCAACTTTTGCGGAGGAGTGGCAATCGATAGCCTTTGCTGCTGCTCTGGTTCAGCGAATGGCGCCCAATTACCAGCTCTTCAGTGAAATTACCGGCTCTGGCAACCCTGCCGTGTTCGGCAATATAGTCAATCTGGTGTGGGAGTTTGTCAGTGGCAAAAATCAGCGGGTGGACTTTGAGAAACAGCTGGAGAAGCTGGAGCAGATAACACCGGATCCGGCAGTATTTGACATGTATGGCGTATGGCCGGCACTGGATGCGACGGTGGCACTGTCCTCACTGTTGAGTTGCTGCGAGCGTTGGGACGAGAGTGAAGTACAATCGATCGTGGAACTGTCGAAGGCGACAATCAGTGGTTATCTTGAAGCTGTTGACGAGGCGGGTGCTGATGAGCCTCATCCATTGGAAATGGCTGAGGCTGAATGTATGGCGGAGCTGCAGGCCATCATTGCACGTTGTGCGAGCGATAGGGGGACACTGGTGAAGAGATTGAAGGAATACCTGGGACGTCAGGCAGTCAGCAATATCGGCTTGTCCGCTTCAGGTGAGGAGTGATTGCTTAATAGGGTGTTGTCGATATAATGCCCCAGAGTGGTGCTGTTAACTTAGAGTCTGGTGAAGATTTATTGCTGCAGTAATGATTATTAAAATATTAATAAATTACTTTAAAAAATAAACATAATATATTGATAAATAAAAATAATTTAAATTTAAACATCCTTTCTGGGGGACACAATGCAATATCCTTTTAAGCGCATCTCGGCGCTGATCTTTTGTTTGCTTTTTTCGGGTGCTGCTTCGGCAGAGGACATGCTTAACGCCGCCAATACCGGTTGGATTTTGACGGCTACGGCACTGGTGTTATTTATGACGCTGCCGGGCCTATCACTGTTTTACGGTGGTCTGGTCAGATCAAAGAATGTGCTCAGTGTTTTGATGCAATGTTTCACCATCGCCTGTTTAGCCTCCATGCTGTGGTTTATTGCGGGCTACAGTATAGCGTTTACAGAAGGTGGAGATTTCAGTGGAGGGCTTTCAAGGATCTTTCTTGATGGGATGACGGAGGGCTCTTTGAGCGGTGATATTCCGGAAACCGTATTCGTGATGTTCCAAATGACCTTTGCCATTATCACTCCGGCGCTGATTGTCGGGGGCTTTGCCGAAAGGATGAAGTTTTCCGCCGTGCTGCTGTTTTCGGCCATTTGGCTGTTAGCCGTTTATGCACCGGTTACGCACTGGGTCTGGGGTGGTGGCTGGCTTGCTCAGATGGGATTGCTGGATTTTGCCGGTGGTACGGTTGTACATATTACAGCCGGTATAGCCGCACTGGTGATCGCAATGGTGTTGGGCAAGCGCAAGGGTTTTGGTGATATGGCGCTACCACCACATAATATGACTATGACCTTTACCGGCGCCGGCATGTTGTGGGTGGGCTGGTTTGGCTTTAATGCGGGCAGTGCACTGGCAGCGAACGGCGATGCTGGCATGGCGATGCTGGTGACGCATTTATCGGCTTCCGCGGGTGCCTTTACCTGGCTCTGTATCGAGTGGATAAGATATGGCAAGCCCAGTGCGCTGGGCGCTGTTACCGGCATGGTGGCGGGCCTCGGTACCATCACGCCCGCCTCGGGCTTTGTCGGCCCAGCGGGTGCGCTGGTGATCGGGATCAGTGCCGGGATCGTGTGTTTTTACGCTACGCTGACCCTGAAGCAAAAGCTGAAAATCGACGACTCACTGGATGTTTTTCCGGTGCACGGTGTTGGCGGAATACTGGGTACTTTTCTGGCGGGTATTTTTGCCTCCAGTGAGCTGGGCCTGTTCAGCGGTCAGGGACTGGCAGAAGGCGTCACCATTGGCCAGCAATTGATCGTGCAACTGATCGGTATAGGTGCAACCTTGATCTACACTGCGGTGGTAACACTGGTCATTCTGATGGTTGTTAAAGCGATGGTCGGCTTGAGAGTCACTGAAGAGGAAGAAACTCAGGGGCTGGATGTGGTTGCCCACAATGAAAGTGGTTATGATCTGTAGCGTATTTGTTGCAATCAGCGGTGAAATTAGACGAAAGCCATGAAAAAGTTGGTCTTGTACAGTACGGCGGGTTGTCACCTCTGCGAGTTGGCGATGGAAGTTATTGCTCCCGTACTGGGCGAGGCCTATCAGCTGGAAGAGGTTGATATCAGCGAATCCGATCAGTTGATGGCCCGCTACGGCATTCGAATTCCAGTCGTTAAGCGGGCCGATACTGAGGCCGAAATTGGCTGGCCCTTTGATCAATCACAGTTTATTGCTTTTTTGAATTAACCCTTCATGCTTGGACGATATTAAAAAAGGCGAGTGCATTCCGCGTAGTGGCGGCCGCGATGTCTTCTATCGAGGCGCTATGATTGCGGGCTATCTCGGCCAGCACATAGGGCAAAGTGCAGGGCTCATTGCGGCGACTTGAGGGGAGTTGTGGCTTGGGTTTCACCTTGGGCATTAAATAGGGCGCATCAGTTTCGATCATCAAGCGGTCGAGGGGAATATCGCTGACAAACTCTCTTAGGTGCGCTCCGCGTTTGTCATCACAAATCCAGCCAGTAATACCAATCGACAGGCCCAGATCCAGATAGTTAAAGGCCTCTTCTCGGCTGCCGGTAAAGCAATGCGCGACGGCTCCAGTAAGCTTATCGTGGTAGTTATGCAGCACTTCAAGCTGGGTTTGATGGGCTTCCCGTTCATGAAGAAATATCGGTAGTTTTAACTCGGTGGCCAGCTCTAATTGCTGTTCGAATGCAGATATTTGTTGGTCTCGGGGTGAGTACATACGATTAAAATCAAGGCCGCATTCACCGATGGCTTTGACCGCAGGGTTGAGGCACATCGCCTTCAACTCATCGTAGCTTTTCTGTTGATGGTTCACCTGCGCAAAGCTGCTGGCATCATGCGGGTGTACTCCAGCGGTACAATAGAGTTGGCTGGGATAAAGGTGGTTGGAATATTTTTCGACCAGCTCGATTGCCCGCTGGCTTTCCAGCAGGCTGGTTCCCGTCACGATGATGGTTGATACTCCTGCGCTGATGGCTCTCTCCAGCACCGCGGGGAGATCATCATCAAAGCTTCGATTGCTGAGGTTGGCGCCAATATCGACGAGCGGAAATACGGGTTGATGCTCTGGTTTGTTGCTACTATCCGGTTTCAATGGCTTCTCCAGAGAAGGAAATGCTAGTTAATGTTGAGTTTATAAAGATACCTTAACTCATTGTTATCTCTTTAGTTTTCTTTATCAACTTCAATATCAATCACGATTACTGGCAATTGAGCTAAACTCTTGTCATAAATACTGTTAGAGACAGCGCAGGCAAGGGTGGGCCAGGACCAGGACACATAATCTTGTCAGTCTGAATGGCCGCTCTGACAAGTATCATGTTTCTTATTCTATAGTTATTGATTGCAAGTAAAGAAAGGTAGGTATCCAGATGGCAGGCATTCTTGATAGCGTCGATCAACGCACCAAGCTGGTAGGTGAGAACCGTTTAGAGTTACTGACCTTTCGGTTACGAGGTCGGCAGTTGTTTGCCATCAATGTTTTTAAAGTGCAGGAGGTTCAACAACTGCCTACTTTAAATATTTTACCGCAGAGTGACCCGGTTGTGGTGGGGGTAACAACCGTTAGAGGGTTAACCATTCCCGTTATCGATTTGAGCAGCGCCATTGGCCGTACTCCCATTGAGCAGAATGAAAAAGCGAATATCATCGTGACGGAGTATAACAACTCGGTACAGGCCTTTTTGGTCGGCAGTGTAGATCGTATTGTTAACCTGAACTGGGAAGCTATCATGCCTCCGCCGGCGGCTACTGGCCGCAGTCATTTTTTGACAGCGATAACTCGCATTGATGATCAGATTACCGAGATTATTGATGTGGAACGGGTGCTCGCTCAGGTAGTGAATTTCACAACCGATATCTCGGAAGACGTAAAAGACGAACAACTGCTGGTTCATGCCAGGGGTATGGAGGTGCTGCTAGTGGATGACTCGCACATAGCTATAGAGCAAGCAAAAAGCACGTTACTTCAATTGGGTCTGAAGGTAATTGTGGAAACTGATGGCCTCAAAGCTTTAAATCGTCTTCGGCAGTGGCGAGATGAGGGCGTAGACTTGCACGAAAAGCTGCTTATGGTGATCACCGATGCCGAAATGCCCGAGATGGACGGTTATCGCCTTACTACGGAGATTCGCAGGGATCCAGCCATGAAGGATCTCTATGTCGTGCTGCATACCTCACTCAGCGGCAGTTTTAATAACGCCATGGCAGAGAAGGTCGGCTGTAATGATTTTCTCTCCAAGTTCCAACCCGACAGTCTGGCGACTAAGGTACAGGACCGAATTCGCCAACGTGTTGAAGGTTAGTTATATACTGTAGGCTTTTCGACCCTTTCACGTATCAAAGCTCTAAACTCTGGGCCACCTGTAATGATTGAAGTGAGCCAGCTCTATACCTACCCCGTAAAATCGGCGCGCGGCATTGCACTACATACCCTGCCGTTTGATCGCTTTGGCCCGGAGGCAGATCGGCGCTGGATGGTGGTTGATAACCATGGCCGCTTTATTACACAGCGGCAGAAGCCGGCCATGTGTCTGCTAAAAACCCGGCTGGTCGATGAGGGCTTAATACTGGGGATTCCCGGTGTTGGCGAGGTATTGGTGGATCGCAATAGTATGGCTCAACAGCGCGTCACCCAAGTCAAAGTGTGGCATGATCAGGTCGAAGCCATAGACTGTGGAGATAAGATTGCTGGCTTATTGAGCGATTATCTGGAGCAGCGCTGTCGATTGGTCTATATGGCTGATGACTGTCACCGACCGATTGACTCTAACTTTACCCCTAACATTGCCTCTAACTACGTCAGCGCCGACCAACGCGTCAGTTTTGCCGATGGTTTCCCCGCTCTGCTGATCAGTGAAGCCTCACTGGCATCGCTTAATGAGAGACTTTCCAAGCCGGTTGATATGTGGCGTTTTCGGCCGAATATTGTGGTGAGAGGTACTTTACCCTTTGCGGAAGATGATTGGCTTGGCCTGCGCCTGAGCATAGGGGGGCTTGAATTTTCGGTGGTGAAGCCCTGTTCACGCTGTGTCATCCCTTCGATTGATCCCCTGACTGCTGAGAAAGACAAATCAGTATTGACCGCCCTGGCCGAATATCGACGCAGGGATGGCGCCATTTATTTTGGTCAAAATGTCATCTGTCCGGAGGCCGGGCAGATTTCGGTGGGGGATGCTGTCGAGTTGATTGGCTAAGGTGATTTCAGTGCCGTCGTTTGCACGGCAGGAATCTTAGCCGGAGTACCAATAACTGATTCATTCTGGCCAATCAGGCGCGAGTTAATACCGAGCCGATGTCCGTAGATAACCGAAAAGGCCAGCACATTCTGGACATAATTTCTGGTTTCATAAAAGGGTAATGTTTCAATCCAGATATCGTAGGGCAGTGCTTGCCCCTGCTGTTTCAACCAGCGTTTAACTCGATAGGGCCCGGCATTGTAGGCTGCTGTAGCCAGGATGTGGTTGCCCTGAAAGTCGTCTAGCAACTCCTTGAGGTAATTGCTCCCCAGTGTAATATTCTTGTCGGCCTGAAACAGCTCGCGCTGGTCATAATTGACCCCGATCCGTTTGGCAACGCGCTGGGCAGTGCTGGGAAGAAGTTGTAACAAACCTCTGGCACCAACGGGGGAGTAGGCATCCTGGGCAAAGGCGCTCTCCTGCCTGGCAATCGCATAGAGCCACTCGGGACGAATAGTGACCGAATTGGCCGAGGCTAGCATATTCTGCTGATAGGCCAGCGGAAAACGGACATCGAGATCGTTCCAGTGATTCGCTTTAATCGTGGTATTGATCGCCTGCTGATGCCAACCCCACTGGTGCGCGATAGCGGTGGCGGCTATCAGCTGTGACTCTTCAAAGTGTTTCACCGCCTGGTTCCACTCGCGACGGGCCGGAATCAACTCACCCATTTGGTAGAAGTATTTGGACCGAATAATTGCAGGGTCATTGGCAACTAAAGGTGCTGCGTTGCTGTCGGGCAGAGCAGAATGATTAAAGCCATACTGGAATTGGCTGGCATCGGCTGCCAGAAATCCGTAGTAGTGGCGTTCACCAGCGAGCTGCTGCAGTAATGACTCGCTCTGGCGAGGATGTTTATCCTGTTGCTGCCAACTTCTGGCCAGCCAGTAGCGCCAGCGAGGATCGGCCCTTAATTCTGCAGGGAGTAGCGAGATCCAGTTTTCAGCCTTGCTCCACTGTTGCTGTTTTAACGACAGGCGAATACGCCATTCCAACAGGTAGCTGTCCTCGGCATTAGGGTCATGGGTGATCAGCCAGGGCAAAGCCTTTCCATCACCGGAGGCTATAACCTGGCGAGCAATTTTGTCCCGAATTTGGCTGTACTGAGCTGGGGAGAAGTCCTTATAGCCTCGATAATCCACCCACAACTTGGTGGCCATATCAGCGTCTCTGCTAGCCAATCGCTGCAGGCCGATACTTAATATATCGGTGTTGTACGGGCTGCTATCGGCAAAGTCATCCGCGTCGGTCAGGCGCTGAGGATCGCGGTATACACTAATCAGGCGTCGGGTATAGGGCTTTAAGTAGGCAGAGGCCCGTTTTGACAGGTAGCGAGCCAGCAGGGTGTTTTTTTGCAGCAATGCCAGCTTGGTCCGCTGCCAGACAAGCTCGTCGGTTTGATAACCAGCCTGCTGCCAGCGTTTGAAGGCGGGATCACAGCTGTCCGGCAGGGATTTGCCAGAGAGCCAGATGTCAGTCGTTTGTTCCAGCGCGATTTTTTCGAGGCCGGTTTGATGCAGCGCTTCCAGGTGCCAGCAGCGGGTGTTCTGGCCAGCCAGTTCCGGGTCATAATACTTTAGAAATTGCTGCCATTCCTTTTTGTCACTCAGCACAACCAGCCATTCCCGACGTAACCGTTTGCCCACAACCGTTTCGTCATGACGGCTGAGAAAGTCGTTTACTTCTTCGTAGGGAAGTTGGCGCAGCTTACGACTGAGTTCAGCTTTTTCCAGATAGGGAAAGAGTGGGTAATCGGCCAGTGCCTCCATGCCCTCGCGAGTGCGAGTCCGGTGGCCCTTATTGATGGCAATCAGGGTTTGTCGATAGAGCGCGTGCTGTGCTTCCAGATCAGCTGTTTCTGAGGAGTCTGTCGTCGCAGCGACCCCTGTGCTGGCAGTTGAGAGAGCAACACCAACCACGAGTAGGAAACAGCAAAGGTAGTAAGTCGGTCGCAGATGGGAAAATTGCGGCGTTCTCAGCGTTTTAGAGTACTGCTTGGCAAAAGTATGTTGGGCCATAATCCAGCTGAATGTTAGAATGACAAATTGAGTGTTCGTCCCGGCCAATATAATCCTGTTCTATGAAGATAGCCTTTCATAGTGAAATAGCAATAGGTCAGACTCTCACGACTTGATTGCAGTGTAAACTATTAAAACGCGACAAACTAAAGGCTGTTCATATTTCATACTATTTTTCTTAAGTGAAAGCCGCTTGGAGTGCAACGCAGTTCTCAGTTTCGATCAAATCAATCTGGGCCGATACTTCCTACTTAAACTAATACTGATGATAGTAGGACCGATGACAGGACCGATAAAAGTAAGCTTAGAGTCTGTTCACACTCATTCCGTTTACCACACCTTTTCTCAACATCTGATGCTGGACATTTTTAATGCCTCTGTTACGCCTGAATGACCTTGATTTGGCCTATGGCCATCACGTCCTGTTGGACAAAGCCAATCTGCAATTATTTAAGGGCGACCGGGTCTGTCTGGTCGGCCGTAATGGCGCCGGTAAGTCGACGCTGATGAAATTGGTAGATGGTTTGATCAAGCCTGATAATGGAACCGTCTGGCAGCGCCCAGGGATTAATATTTCTCGTCTTGATCAGGAGTTGCCGCAGGCAGATAACCAGACCGTTGTCGATGTGGTCTCCTCGGGGCTGGCCGAGGTTGGCGCAATGCTGCAGGAATATGAGGAGCTTGCCTGCCGTGAGCTGGATGCCAATGGGCTGAAAAAGCTTGAAGACTTACAGCACCAGTTGGAAGCAAAGGATGGCTGGAACTATCAGCAGAAAATCTCAGAGGTGTTGAGTCGATTATCACTTCCAGCCGATCAGGCAATGTCCACTCTGTCCGGCGGTTGGCGTCGTCGTGTGGCCCTGGCAAAAGCGCTGGTGACTTCGCCTGATTTATTGTTACTCGATGAACCCACCAACCATTTGGATATTGAAACCATTGAATGGCTGGAAAAACAGATACTGGACTTCAAAGGCGCTGTGCTGTTTATCACCCACGACCGTGCCCTGGTTAGAAGGCTGGCGACTAAAATCGCCGAGCTGGATCGCGGGCATTTGCGCTTATACGAGTGTGGCTATGACAAGTTCCTCGAAGAGCGGGCACATCTGTTGGAAGTCGAACAGCAACAGAATGCATTGTTTGATAAAAGGCTCGCGCAGGAGGAAGTGTGGATCCGGCAGGGGATAAAAGCTCGTCGCACCCGTAACGAGGGCAGGGTGCGCGCTCTGGAAAAATTGCGTCAGGAGCGTAGCCAGCGGCGCAATCAGCAGGGCACCGCTACTATTAATGTTGATGCAGCGGGTTCCTCAGGCAAGCTGGTGGTAGAGGCCAAAAACATTGGTTTCCGTACGGCGGGGCGAACGCTTTTCAATGATCTGAGCTTCAATATTATCCGTGGTGACAAGATTGGTCTGTTAGGCCCCAATGGCGTTGGTAAAACAACATTGCTAAAGGTGTTATTGGGTGAGCTGGCTCCCCATAGCGGTAGTGTTAAGTTAGGAAGCCGTCTGGATATTGCCTATTTTGACCAGATGCGGGAACAACTGGATGGCGAAAAAACCATCGTTGATATTGTCGGTCAGGGTCGGGAAAGCATCACTATCAATGACAAGCCGCGACATATTATGAGCTACCTGGGGGATTTTCTGTTCTCTGCAGAGCGAGCCAGAACCCCACTCAAAGCCTTATCTGGTGGCGAACGAAATCGGGTGCAACTAGCCTGTCTGTTTAGTTTGCCTGCAAACGTGTTGGTTATGGATGAGCCGACCAACGATCTGGATGTAGAAACACTGGAATTGCTGGAATCTGTGCTGGTCGAATTTCAGGGCACAGTGTTGCTGGTCAGCCATGACCGGGATTTTATGGATAATGTGGTCACCAGCACCATTGCCTTTGAAGGTAATGGTGTGGTGCGTGAGTATGTGGGGGGGTATCAGGACTGGATCAGGCAGGGAGGACAGTTTACTGAAGAGTCCTCAGCTGATGGCGTTACAGCAAGAGAGAGTACCAGCCCTACCGATCACAGCAGCACTGACTCGGCATCGTCGGCAGGCTCGAACGCTGCCACTGGAGTGAATAATACCGTCGCTAAAAGGAAGCTATCCTATAACGAGCAGCGTGAACTGAAGCAGTTGCCTAGGCAGATTGAAAAACTGGAACAGGAACAGGCGGCGCTTGAAGAAGAAACGACAAGTGCCGATTTTTATCAGCAGGATCATCAGCAGGTTTCCAGTCGCCTGGAGCAGCTCGCCGCTGTAACGCAACAGTTAGAGAGCTGCTATGAGCGCTGGATGGAATTGTCGGAAGATTAATATCCTGCTTTGAACAAATACCACACTTGAACGGATTATCTATTCACCCACACGAACAGCCAGTACATCGCAGGTGGCGCCATGCAATACGCCATTGGCAGTTGAACCCAGTAGCAGTGCAATACCGTGTCGACCGTGACTGCCGACCACGATAAGATCTGCGGAGAGCTGTTCTGTTAAGGCGTGAATTTCATTTTCCGGGCGACCGACCACGATGTATTGGCGATCACTGCTGACGCCAAAGCGGGCAGCAAACTCGGACATTTGGGTTTCAGCCTGTTTTTGAATCTCATTCTGAATTCCCGAAAAATCCATCGGAATATCGCCGCCATAGGCAAAACTCAGTGGTTCAATAACATGCATGATATGCAGTTGAGCATCATTAACTTTGCTCAGAGATACCGCTTTTTCGGCGACTGCGTCTGCTTCGTCTGATAAATCGGTTGCCAGCAAAATGGTGTTATAGCTGCTCATAACTCTTTCCTTTCGTTATCTGAACGTTGTCAAAAAAAGACCTCATATGAAACTATAGTACAGATTCCATTTATGTCAGCGCCTTCTTTCATTCGGCAATAAGGTGGGCGATAAAGTTCTGTACCTCGTACAAATTAAGCTATAGATTGGCGGCCGGGTAGAATGACCCAGATCAAGGTTTGTTCGGTACTCAGCTACTATTCCGATGCTTTCGAAGCATTTTAGATACTATCCAGGCATTATTATTTAGCTACCGCGAGCGGAGAATTCAATGAATTATTTAATTATTGCGCTTGTTTTTGCGATGGTGGTATCCCCTATCTTCTGGATTATGCCCAGCCCTCGACAAAAAAAACTTATGCAATTTCGCCAGCGGGCAATGGCTCTGGGGTTTCAGGTGAAAGTCTGTGAGTTGCCGCAGACAGAGCGGGAGCGGGTACGTAGAGAAGAGCCGAAACAGGGCGTTATGTATCTTTTGTCCTGGCAGCAGAAGCGCAAAACTGAGATGTATCAGCACCTACTGATACGGACTGAGATTGATACTGCCACAGCAGAACGGATCTGGACGCCCATGGAAGAAAAATTACGCCAAGCCTTGCTTGAACTTCCGGTGCAGGTGAAAGCCATTGAATGTGCCACCCCGGGAGTGGCCATATATTGGACTGAGCAGGGCGGGATTGAGTTACTGGAGACTATTTATCAGCGGCTGTTTTCGCTGCGGGATGAATTGCAGGCCTTGCCAATGCTGTCCCCAGATACCTAAAACAGATACATCAGACAGATAACTAAATATATACCAGACAAAAACATGCCTAAAGCGGGTAAAGGGTTAAACTGCCAATCAGCTTTATAAGTGAGGATTGCATGACAGCATTAAAAACCGGGTTGTATCGGCACTATAAAGGCCATGACTATGAAGTCATGGGGGTGGCTAAACACACTGAAACTGAAGAGGAACTGGTCGTTTATCGCGCGCTCTATGGTGAGCGGGGTTTATGGGTTCGACCGCTGAGTATGTTTATTGAACAGGTGGAACGTGACGGCGAAATCTTTCCGCGGTTTCAGTTGGTTGAAGGCTAGGTGCTGGGTGGTTATCCGATAAGCGGGTTTAATACTTCAGGAATACTTAAAATAATGAGGTTTTTCTGAGGCTTAGACGGATTATTTCGATTCGAAGAGCGCAGGTTTGCAGGCGGCAACTCTACTTTGCTGAAGATTTATTTCCTGCGCTTCCCTTGACCCGACCTTGTTCAGGACTTATATATGTCGCCTCGTCAGGCATCGAGCAGACGATTAAATTCAAATGAAGGGTTAAATAGAAGGCAGTTATGGGAAAATCTCTGGTCATCGTCGAGTCTCCAGCAAAAGCAAAGACCATCAATAAATATCTGGGGAAAGACTATGTAGTAAAGTCCAGTGTTGGCCATATCAGGGATCTGCCCACTGCGGGCAGCAAACCGGTTGATCCCAAGGAGCGGGCAAAGCAGGCGGCGCTGACACGTAAAATGTCGCCGGAGAAGAAAGCGGAATATAAGAAGAAGAAAAGCCGCGAACAGCTGATTAATCGGATGGGCATCAATCCGGAAAAGGATTGGGAGGCTAAATACGAAATACTTCCTGCCAAGGAAAAAGTCGTCTCTGAACTACAAAAGCTAGCCCAAAACGCCGATACCATTTATCTCGCGACCGATTTGGATCGCGAGGGGGAAGCCATCGCCTGGCATTTAAAAGAAGCCATTGGGGGTGATGAAGAACGCTACCGCCGAGTGGTTTTTAATGAGATTACCAAAAAAGCCATCACTGAAGCCTTTGATAGTCCAGGACAGCTCGATACTAACCGAGTAAATGCCCAACAGGCGCGACGCTTTTTGGATCGCGTGGTGGGATATATGGTCTCACCACTGCTCTGGGCCAAAGTGGCCAGAGGCCTATCCGCTGGCCGGGTCCAGTCGGTAGCGACCCGTTTAGTAGTAGAGCGGGAACAGGAAATTCGTGCCTTTGTTCCCGAAGAGTTTTGGCAAGTATTTGCTGATACTACTGCGGAGAAAGGAAAGCTCCGCCTGGAAGTGAAAAAGCAGGGCGATACGAATTTTCGTCCAGGCAACAAGGAAGAAACGGATCAGGCGCTGGCCCTACTGGAGACGGCAAGTTATCGCGTTACCAAACGTGAAGATAAGCCCACAAAATCCAAACCTTCAGCCCCTTTTATTACCTCGACCTTGCAGCAGGCCGCCAGTACCCGTCTGGGCTTTGGTGTAAAGAAAACCATGATGATGGCACAGCGTCTCTATGAGGCGGGCTACATCACCTATATGCGTACGGATTCAACCAACCTCAGTGTCGATGCTGTTAATGCCTGCCGTGACTTTATCGTCGATAGTTATGGCAAAAAGTATCTGCCAGAAGAGCCGATTAGATATTCCAGTAAGGAGGGCGCACAGGAGGCGCACGAGGCGATTCGCCCGTCCGATGTAAATCTCAAGCCGGTACAGTTATCTGGCATGGAGCGTGATGCCGAGCGGCTCTATGAGTTGATCTGGCGACAGTTTGTGGCCTGCCAGATGGTACCCGCAGAATTTACCAGTAGCAGTATTACCGTGAGCGCGGGTGATTTTGAATTGCGTACACGCGGACGCGTGATGCGCTTTGATGGTTTTATGAAAGTGCTTCCGCCATCATCTAAAAAAGACGAGGATGTTATTCTCCCCGATGTGAAGGTGGATGAAGAGCTCAGGCTAGACAAGTTAGATCCCAGCCAGCATTTCACCAAACCGGCACCCCGCTACAGCGAAGCCAGCCTGGTTAAAGAGCTTGAAAAGCGAGGGATTGGAAGGCCATCAACCTATGCCTCGATTATTTCGACTATTCAGGATCGTGGTTATGTCCGTGTCGAGAATAGACGTTTTTATGCGGAAAAAATGGGTGATGTTGTCACTGAACGGCTGGTTGAAAGTTTTAGTGACTTGCTGGATTACAACTTTACCGCGTCCATGGAAGAACGACTGGATGAAGTTGCTGAAGGCCAGAAAAACTGGAAAGACATCCTCAATGCCTTTTATGCCGATTTCCAGAAAAAGCTTGAAGTTGCTGAATCGCAAGAGGGGGGCATGCGCGCTAATTTGCCCACCGAGACAGATATCGAATGCCCCAAATGTGGCCGCGATATGCAGATCAGAACCGCGAGTACAGGCGTGTTTCTGGGTTGTTCAGGGTATGCACTGCCTCCTAAAGAGCGCTGTAAAAGCACGATTAATCTGATACCCGGTGATGAAGCGGTCAGCGCCGATGAGGATGATGAAGGGGAGGGCGAATCCCGGCTGTTAATCAAAAAGCATCGCTGTAAGCTGTGTAATACTGCGATGGACAGTTATTTAATCGATGAGCGTCGAAAATTACATGTCTGTGGCAATAACCCGGACTGCTCTGGTTTTGAAATTGAGCAGGGCAGCTTCAAGATTAAAGGCTACGAAGGGCCAGTGCTGGACTGCGATAAATGCGGTTCGGAGATGCAGCTGAAGTCGGGGCGCTTTGGTAAGTATTTTGGCTGTACCAATGAAGACTGTAAAAATACTCGTAAGCTGCTTCGAAATGGTGAGGCGGCGCCACCGAAAATGGACCCGGTCCCAATGCCCGACTTGAAATGCCAGAAGGTCGATGACTTTTATGTACTACGCGATGGCGCATCCGGTATTTTTCTTGCTGCCAGTAATTTCCCCAAAAACCGGGAAACCCGTGCACCGCTGGTTGAAGAAATTCTGCCCTTCAAAAAAGAGATTGACCCCAAGTACGCGTTTCTTTTTAAAGCTCCTACGGAAGATCCGGAGGGCAATAAGACGGTAATTCGCTACAGTCGAAAAACCAAGGAGCAGTACGTACAAACGGAAATCGATGGCAAACCCTCTGGCTGGAAAGCCTTTTATCAGGGTGGTAAGTGGCTGACACAGGATGGCAAAAGTAAAAAAGCCTCCAAGTAATCGTGGCTCTCAGCGAGCAGCGGATCGCCAATACACAGAATGGCCAATATAGACAGGATTGCCAATACTCTGGCTAGGCAAGAAATGAGAAGGTTGATAGCTGATGGATAATTCTCAACGTCCGCTGGTGAATGAGCGATTATATTACTGCCGCTTGCATCTGGATTACCTTGCGGCAGAGTTACTGCGTCAGGATACTCCCAAAGCGATATTGGAAAACGCCATTGGCGACTCGATCCTGTTTCACCTGATGCTTTGTTACCGTGCCTATTTGAGTGAAATTGCAGAGAGCTATGCCTTGCCGGCTAGTGATTTCAGTTCTGCTCGGGTACTCGTCGAGGGGTTGCGGGCTGCTGAGCAGGAATCCGCTGAGGCTAACGAGTTGCTATCACTGGAAGCTTCCGGAAGCTGGTTATCAGCCCTATTTCAGCACTATCGATCGATAATGAGCGGAAAGCCTGCTACGAGTAGCCCTCAGGTTCCAAGTGAATCACCGATCATTTATGCGGCACAGCAGGATGAGGCTGATCATCTGGGTTTAAAGGAGTACGAAGGGGTTTTTCACGCTTTGACTGAATTAATAAGCAGACAGCGGACCTGCCTGGAAGAATGGTGATCTTTCTAAAGCTTTAGCTGACTGTTAGAATGTTTATTCTTGTCAGGCAGTTATAAAGAGGTACCCGTGTCCACATCCTATCTTGAGATTATTCAGCTTCCCACTGGCGAAATTGTATTGCAAAAGGCGAATAGCCTCGAAGATGACGAGCCTTTGGTGAATATTCGATTCTCGGAAAAGTCAAAAGCATATCTGGGTGACGCGGGTTTGGATATTGCTAAAATTATGATTCAGGCGGGTATTCAGGCCGTGGCGGAATTCGCTGACCAGAAGTCAGTGGACAATACGGATACCTCGGTCCAGTCGCCGCCGGTTCTGCATTAAGCCAATAATTGCTGATCCGCAGTCAGTGGGTGGGGCGTGTGTTATTGACGTCGGACCACGCCCACGCTAAGGCCTTCAATCGCAAAGTCCTGATGGCGCAAATCTACTTCTATCGGCTGGTAATCCTGATTTTCCGGTAATAACAGTATCTGGTATTTACTGCGAGTATGTTTCAGTCGCTTGACGGTAACTTCATCGTCGATGCGGGCAACAATGATCTCACCATTATTGGCAGTATTGGTTTTGTGCACCGCCAGTAAATCATCTTCAAAGATTCCAACATCAATCATGCTATCGCCGCGTACGCGAAGAAAGTAGTCGGCACTGGGGTGGAAAAAAGACTGGGGCATTTCGCAGTAATCTTCAATATGTTCCTGTGCGAGGATAGGGTTACCCGCAGCGACCTGACCGACGATGGGAATGCCCTTGTGCTCGGATTCCGGAATGCGAATGCCACGGGAGGCGCCGGCAATCATTTCGATCGCTCCTTTACGTGCCAGTGCTTTTAGATGCTCTTCTGCAGCGTTGGCTGATTTAAAACCCAGCTCTCTGGCAATATCAGCCCGGGTAGGGGGGTAGCCGGTTTCATCGATATGGGATTTAATCAGGGCGAGAACTTCCGATTGTCTGGCTGTCAATTTGGTCATGACGCTGATTCCTGTTGGCTTTGATTGGCCATATATTCGGGCCACTTAGATAATTTTATTGTTCAAGATGCATGCGCGATTGTTTTGCCCCAAGGCGCCAGTCATTACATGCGAACATGTTTTTATGTACAGTATATGTGATTATATACAGTAATTGAGAGGCTTCAAGTTTTTTAAGCAGCTAATTTCATCGGCTTGTTATTCGGTTGTTATTATATGCCTCTGGTTGTTGGTCTGGGTATTTTGTGAAGTGCTTTGGCACAGGCTTACTCATTAACGTTGTTATAGCGAATGCAGGTTATGACTTTTAGTAAATTTGCAGGGTCTATTGCAGGATCTATTAAATATGTCGCGCCTATGCAGTGTCGGAAATATCGGGGATAAAGCGGGTAATAAAGCTAATCCGCCAAGCTTTTCTTATTTGGATTACCATTATTCGCCCAACTGGGTTCCCTTAATTTCGTTTCAGTGGCTGAGTAGGTTTATTCTGGCTTTTAAAGGTCGTCCAGAATGCCGTTAACAATATCTGTCTCTATCATGCTTAGAGGGCCATTCCAGTCCTCAGGGTAGATGGTGTCATCGGGATTGAGATAGTCTTCGCTGCTGAGTTCATAGGCATTGCGCCAGTCCTCCGGCTCCTCGATTTCTTCCAGTAGCATCTCATGCCAGTTTTCCATGTCATATTCAGCGATGGCGCCATCAATGAGTTGGGTCTCTACGGTCTGTGCAAATTCATCGACAGCCACGACTTCAAACATAAGGTCCTGTTGAATATCCTTATACCAAGTACCGATCCGGGGAGTAGTCTGATTCATTATATGCCCTCTACTTTATTGATCGCTTTGGCTCAAAATAACACGTAAAAAATTACTGTCCAGACAGAAAAAACAGCTGGTAGTTGGGTTGATCTGCAGGCATTGTTATTGCTTTTAAGCAAAACTACAAACGATTCAATGGCTTACCGTTTGTATTTTGAATGACTATATTTTATAAAGTGTTTTTTATAGATTTTTAATATAAAAATATCCTTGCTCGATATAAATTTGTATAAATTTTTAAGTTAGTGACTACCAACAAAGTCTTTGATTTTTCAAATTTTTTCCCCTTTTTTCTGTGGAATACCCGCTATGTCCTCTTCGATTATTGATCAACCTGTTCTTGGAATAAGTATTTCTGAATATCCCTGGCTATTGGAGGTGTTTGGGGTTGTCCTGGCCACCCTTGTTGCCCGTTACGTGCTGGGTATTGTATTGCGCAGATTGGAGGTGCATTTAAATAAAACGCACAACCTCTGGGATGATGCCATGCTTGAGGCTGCCCGGCGTCCCGCAGGTTACATGGTACTGCTGGTAGGTTTTAGCTGGGTGTTACAGGTTCTGGTTGAGCATTCCGAGGCGGTGGTGTTTGAGTCGCTGTCGGAGTTGAGACAGCTGTTGGTAGTTTGCCTGTTGGGGTGGTTTTTGATCAGGGTTGTGTCGCAGGTGGAGCAGCGCCTGATGTCAGCAGATTACAATGCGGACCCCGTCGATGAAACTACGGTGCTGGCGCTTGGCAAACTAGTACGGATCGCCATACTGATAACAGCCAGTTTAGTGATCTTGCAAACTCTGGGTTATAGCATCTCGGGGGTGCTGGCCTTTGGGGGGATCGGTGGAATCGCGGTGGGCTTTGCGGCTAAGGATTTGCTGGCCAATTTTTTCGGCGGGTTGATGATTTTTCTGGATCGGCCCTTTGCCGTGGGTGACTGGGTGCGTTCACCCGACCAGGAGATTGAGGGAACCGTTGAACACATTGGCTGGAGGCAGACGCGGATTCGCACTTTCGATAAGCGGCCGCTGTATGTGCCCAATTCAACGTTTAGTCATATCTCGGTGGAAAACCCCTCTCGCATGTTAAATCGCCGTATCTACGAGACGATTGGCGTACGCTACGATGATGCCAGTAAAGTTAAGGCGATTGTCGCCGATGTTCGAGAGTTGCTGGAGCAGCATGAAGATATTGACCAGGACCAGATCATCATTGTTAATTTCAACAAGTTTGGTGCCTCCTCGCTGGATTTCTTTGTTTACACCTTTACCAAAACCATTAACTGGGTTGAGTACCATGAAGTGAAACAGCGGGTATTGCTGGAGATTATGGATATTGTCTTCAAACATGATGCCGATATCGCCTACCCCACAACTACTCTGAAAATACCGGATGGCATTGGAATGTTGAGGGACGCTAAAATTGAAAAGTTAGAGGAACTGGAGCAGGGGGCTGGAGAATCTCTGAAGCCTGACGCAGCGGTTGAGGGGCGAGACGCATGATCGGGGTCATTGGTGGTACTGGCCTGAATGAATTTCTTGCCGGGGAAAAGCAACAGATGGAAACGCCTTATGGTTTACCTTCGGCAGCAATTGTGTCCAGCAAGTTTAACAACACTGAGGTGCTGTTTCTGGCCCGACACGGTACGCCCCATACAATCCCTCCGCACCGAATTAATTATCGTGCCAATTTGTGGGCGCTAAAGGCCCTGGGTGCAAGTCAAATTTTGGCGGTTAATGCTGTCGGTGGTATTACCCCGGGGATGCAAGCGGGTCAACTGGTGATCCCCGATCAAATAATCGATTACAGCTGGGGGCGCGAGCACAGCTATTTTGATGGCGACATCATTGAGGGGGGGCTGTCGGGGCTTGAGCATATAGATTTCACTTATCCCTTTGCAGAAACTCTGCGACAGCTTTTAATAAAAGGCGGGGATACTGCCTCTATACCATTAATTGATAAGGCGGTTTATGGTGTTGTGCAGGGGCCGAGGCTGGAAACAGCGGCCGAAATTTTACGGATGGAGCGGGATGGCTGTGATTTGGTGGGCATGACGGCGATGCCTGAGGCGGCTCTGGCGCGAGAGCTTGAGATGGAATATGCCAGCCTCTGCCTGGTAGTAAACCCAGCGGCGGGTAAAAGTGATCAGCTCATCACCATGGAGGATATCCATCAAGTACTGGCGGAAGGAATAGGCCGGGTTAAAACACTATTGCAAGCTAGCTTTAGCTTGCGGTAAATCGCCTGTTCCGTTTTCGTCGATTGCCGGTAATTCATTGTCTACTGCTTCAGGTTCCGGTCGCTCGTAGGGAATAATTTTTACGAGTAAACCCATTAGCGGGTGGTCCAGGTAATGTAGCTCTGAACTGCGCATGCGTCGCTGTTGTCGCATGGTGACGGTTCTTTCGACGGAGTACTTTTGAACTGCCAGATCAGTAAAGAGATTATCAAACTCCAGCGCTTTGAAATTTAGCCCCAGTGTGTTGGTGGCAGTGGATTGAGAGGCAAATGAGTTGGCGGCAGATGAATCGGCGTCCGTTAATCCAGACAGTGGATCGTCCTCTTCAAAGGATAACCTCATAGAATCCCCACTCAAGAGTGAAGAGGCAAGGGGCAGCGGCGGCAGCACAGGCCAGGGATTTTGCAGACCGCCTACATTGCTAACAAAACTGCTTAGCCAGAGGTCAGTGCTGATATGCAGGTAGCGTTCAAGACCGAAGTTGATGGAGCCTTCCAACTCAAAGTGATTATCGTAGGGATCACCGCCACGTACCAGAATGCTTTCGGAGTCATCGCGCGGCCCGATTGGCTGGCGCCAGGCGGCGTGGAAGAGTTTTCTAATATCGCCCTGCCTTAATAGTTTGTCTGCCATTGCATTGAGTTGAAGTTCAGCTTCCGGCAGCAGCGTAAAGGGTTGTTCTTCCAGAGCGGCTTGTGGTCCAGTAGTGGGTATTGACTCAGGGGTTAATTGGTTAGATTCGGCGATTGCGTCAGCGTCGCCTGCCGTTGCGGCGGGCACAGTGGTCGGGTCAGTGCTTTGTTGACTAGTGCCTTGTTGCACTCTGATTTGCTGGTCTGGGTCTTGTGGTCCGGTACCTGACTGATCATCAAATAATACGTTATTCAATACTGCCTCGTCATCAGATGCCGCTTGCAGGCTGATAATTCTCTGCGGGTATTTTAGCCCGAGATCAGATGGCCAGGTTTCAGTCTCCTGGGCGGGGCGTTCATAGGCAAAGATAAAAACTTCAATTTGATACCACTGCGAGCGGCTTTGCTCCTGATCTTCGGGTGGTTGATCCTGTGCCAACGCAGCTCGATTGACAAGTAAAAGGGTGGCCAGCAAGGTCATGGCGAGGGATTTTTTTTTGAGCACTGCTATCATCAAAGTCATTGTTATTTCGTTGCAGCCAAATCGTTAGGCAATTAATCGGTGTTATTCAGGGCCAGCACAGCTTTCGGCATTAGTGTTGACGCCATTTATCTTTGTCGGTAAAAATTATAGTCATGCGTTTTCTAGTCATGCGTTCTCTGGTCAGGCTACCGCAGACTTCTCTCTGGGCGCCAGCGTATCCAGTAATTGGTCAACAAACTGAAAACGTTGTTCTGTTTCTTCGAGTGTCTCATTGAATTTTAGTGCCGTAGCGCCTGCCAATTGATAGGTGGCCGGTTGGCTTTGTACTAACTGCACTAAGGCAATGGGTTCGACTCTGGTATTGTCCGCAAATTCCAGCTTGCCGCCAGACGCGGAGGCTTCAATTTTCTGAATGCCAATCGTCTGTGCTCGCAGCTTCAACTCGGTGGCTCGAAACAGGTTTTTTACCGGTTCGGGTAGCAGACCAAAGCGATCAATCATTTCCACCTGAAGTTCGCGCAACTCTGTATTGTTCTCGGCATTGGCAATCCGTTTGTAGAGAATTAGTCGTGAGTGTACATCAGGCAGGTAATCATCGGGAATAAGGCAGGGCAGGCGCAAGTTGATTTCACTGCCGGAGGAGAAGCTTTCATCAAGATTGATCTCTTTACCTTCTTTAATGGCCTTTACTGCTCGCTCCAGCATTTCCATATAGAGTGAAAAACCAATATTGTGAATCTGCCCGCTCTGGTCATCGCCCAATAGTTCACCGGCACCGCGAATTTCCAGGTCGTGGGTGGCCAGGGTGAAGCCTGATCCCAATTCCTCGGCTTGACAGATAGCCTCAAGTCGCTTCTCTGCATCACTTGTCATATTCTTTTTGCCCGGAGTTAGCAAGTAAGCATAGGCTTGATGATGCGAGCGTCCCACGCGTCCGCGCAGTTGATGCAGTTGTGCCAGGCCAAATTTATCGGCACGGTTAATAATGATGGTGTTGGCGCTGGGTACATCGATTCCGGTTTCGATAATGGTAGTACAGAGCAACAGATTAAAACGCTTGTGGTAGAAATCCGACATCACCTGTTCGAGTTGGCGCTCGGGCATTTGCCCGTGGCCGACGCCGATACGCAGCTCGGGGATCAGCTCCTTTAATTCTCTTGCTGTTTGCTCAATGGTTTTGACTTCGTTATGCAGATAATAGACCTGACCGCCGCGCAGGATTTCGCGCAGAATGGCTTCCTTAATCGTGCCTTTGTCCTTCTGGCGCACAAAGGTTTTGACCGACAAACGACGCGCTGGAGGGGTGGCGATAATGGATAAATCACGCATACCCGACATGGCCATATTCAGGGTTCTGGGAATCGGTGTGGCGGTCAGGGTGAGAATATCCACCTCGGCACGCAGGGATTTAAGCTGTTCTTTTTGCCGAACACCAAAGCGATGCTCTTCGTCGATAATCAACAGGCCCAGATCACTGTATTTAACATCTTTCTGTAGTAATTTGTGGGTGCCGATCAGAATATCCACTTTGCCGTTTTTTACGTTTTGCAGAATGCTTTCCTGCTCTTTGGCGCTGCGGAAGCGGGAAAGCACTTCGATAGTGACAGGCCAGTCAGCAAAACGGTCCTTGAAAGATTCAAAGTGCTGTTGCGCCAGCAGTGTGGTAGGCACTAACAGTGCTACCTGTTTGTTGTTGTGCACGGCAATAAAAGCGGCACGCATGGCGACTTCGGTTTTACCAAAACCCACATCGCCGCAGACCAGGCGATCAGTGGCTGTGCCATTTTGCATGTCTTCTAATACCGCGGCGATGGCGGTTTCCTGATCGGGAGTTTCTTCAAAGGGGAAACCCGCTGCAAAGGCTTCATAGGCCTTGCCGGGGTGGGCCAGTTTCTGGCCGGGGCGAGCAGCTCGGCGGGCGTAAATATCCAGTAATTCAGCGGCCACATCGCGGATTTTTTCAGCGGCTTTGCGTTTGGCCTTTGACCACTGATCGCTACCCAGCCGGTGTAGTGGAGCGAGATCTTCGTCGGCGCCACTGTAGCGACTGATCAGATGAAGTGATGAGACCGGCACGTAGAGTTTCGCGCCGTCGGCATATTCCAGCGTTAAAAACTCAGTATCTTCGCCATCGATACCAATGCTTTGCAGGCCGCGATAGCGTCCGACGCCGTGATCCATATGCACCACTGGAGCGCCGATTCTCAACTCGGTCAGGTTTTTAATAACCGCGTCGCTATTGTCCTGGCTTTTTCTGCGGCGCCGGGTTTGCATGACGCGCTGGCCAAATAGCTGAGGTTCGGCAATGACCAGAATATTGTGAAGGTTCAGTCCGGCTTCAAGCGGCGCAATGGTGATAGCAAGCGATTCATCGCCGTTGGTAAAAGCTTGCCAGTTCTCAACAGTTTTTGGCTTGATACCGTGGCGCAACAACATATCCAGCAGCGATTCCCGGCGGCCGGCACTTTCAGCGCAAAACAAAATACGTTTGGAGCTTTCGGTAATGAGCTTTTCAACGGCGGCCAGTGGTTGTTCAGTATGGTTGTCTATAGCCAGGAAGGGTGGCGGGGCGCAATCAAAATTCTGCTGACCTGCTTTTTCCTCCAAAACATCCTGATGCAGAACGATGCGGGGATAGCCTTTAATTTCGCCAAACACCTGTTCAGTTGGGGTGAATAATTGTTGGGGTTTTAGCAGTGGTCGCTGCGGATCAATATTACGATCTTCAAAACGATGGTGGACATCGCGCCAGAATTGGTCGGCAGCGGCCTCCAGCCCCTCCAGACTAATGACCAGACTGTCCACCGGCAGGTAATCGAACAAAGTGCTGGTGCTGTCAAAAAACAACGGTAAGTAATACTCAATACCCGCGGGTGCGATGCCTTCGCTGACATCCTGATAAATCGGGCAGCGACGGTGATCTACGTCGAACTGTTCATGCCATTGATTACGAAAGCGGCGAATGCCGGCCTCGTCTAAAGGAAACTCTTTGCCGGGCAGCAGGCTGATCTCTGCAACCTGTTCTACCGTGCGCTGGGTTTCAGCATCAAAAATTCTGAGGGTATCGACTTCGTCATCCAGTAGATCAATACGAAAGGGGTGGCGGCTGCCCATGGGAAAAATATCCATAATTGCGCCACGTAAGGCAAATTCGCCGTGCTCATAGACCGTGTTGACGCAGCGGTAGCCATTGGCTTCCAGCTGCAGGCGCATGGCTTCAATATCAAATTGTTGGCTGACCTTAATGACCAGACTGTGGGCTTGCAGATACTGGCTGGGCAGCAGGCGGTGCATCAGGCTCGAAATCGGTACGACTAAAATACCGGTTTTCAATTGTGATAGGCGATAGAGGGTATTTAGACGGTCAGAGATAATGTCCTGGTGTGGAGAGAAGGTATCGTAGGGGAGGGTTTCCCAATCCGGAAAGTGCAGTACCTCCAGCGAGCCAGCAAAAAATTTCAGTTCCTGTTCATAGCGCAGGGCGCTTGCCGTGTCATTGCAGATCAAAATCGTTAAGCGTGAGGATTCTCGGGCGGCATTGGCAATGGCCAGGCTGGGCGCGCTGCCCGACAGGTTACCCCAGCGCTGGCGGTCACCTGCGATCAAGTTAACGGCGGGAGCGTGAATGGAGCGGTTTGACGAAGTTTCTGGCATGGGTTCCGGGGGTGTTCCTTCAGAATCTGGTTTTTTGGTTTTGCTGTTACTTCTCAGCTGCTCATTCTGCGGCTGTTCCTGGTTTGATGATGGTCAAATCACAGGGCGTTGAGCGATGGGGTGATAGTTAATTGTCGCCCCGAAAAAATGAGGCGATATTGTAGCGGAGCACAGAATGATTTACACCGCTATATTCTGTCCCTGACACACCAGGACTTTGCTGAAAAGGGTGGATTGGTCAGGCCAAAAGGCGATTCCCGGGATTTTCTTGCTCAAAAAAATATAAGTTCGGGGAATATATGGCATTTTGAAAATGCGCAGTTGAACTTGCAAGGGTGAATGAACATAATACGCGCTTTTTTGGCGCGGCCAATTTTATGCAGGGGAGCTACATCGTTAATTTATACTTGTAACTCCCGCCAATGCTACCCAACCAAAGGATCAAAATAGTGAGCACCGATAGTAGAAACCGTGAGCGTCCGGACGATTATTTCGAAGATTGGAAAGAGCGCGAAGCTCTGGCCGAAGGCATGATCCCATTGGTGGGCAAACTCTATCGCAGTAGTGTAAAGACCTATATCTATGGCCAGAACCTGGTCAATTTATCGGTGCTTGAGATCATGAAGGCTCACCGTGCCGTGCGTCAGGTGGTGGGTAATGAGCTGTCTGAGTTTGAGACCTTCCCGGTTATCGAGGCCCTGGCCAGGCTGGATTTGAGTATTGCACATATAGATGCAGGCCGAATTGCGGTCATGTATGAAGAGGGGCCGAAAAAACAAGGCGTCTCAGTGGATGATTTTGTTCGCTCGCAG
Source organism: Oceanicoccus sp. (assembly GCA_965661375.1). Classification (GTDB taxonomy): domain Bacteria; phylum Pseudomonadota; class Gammaproteobacteria; order Pseudomonadales; family Dasaniaceae; genus Oceanicoccus. The sequence continues at coordinate 186,098 of CBFIDJ010000003.1, forward strand.
GTAGAAGACCTGATTGGTGTTGAAGCTCCCGAGCCTGCGCCCCGGGATGTAGTGCTCTACGGTTTTGGTCGTATTGGCCGCTTGATGGCGCGTCTGCTGATCGAGAAAACCGGTGGTGGCGAAAATTTACGCCTCAAGGCAATAGTGGTGCGGAAAGGTGGCGCCAAGAATGACCTGTTAAAACGTGCCAGCCTGATGCGTCGAGATTCTATCCACGGTCCTTTCAAGGGCACGATTAGAGTGGATGAGGAGCGCAACTCCTTCGTTGCCAACGGTAATGAGATTAAGGTGATCTATGCCAATACGCCCGAAGAGGTGGATTACACGGAGCACGGCATCAACAATGCCATCGTGATCGACAATACGGGTATCTTTAAGGATGCCGAAGGGCTTTCCCGCCACCTGCGTCCTGGCGCGTCCAAGGTTATTTTGACAGCGCCGGGTTCCGATGTGCCGAATATTGTGTACGGTATTAACCATCAGGAAATTCGTGAGGAAGACCGTATTATTTCAGCGGCTAGCTGTACCACCAATGCGATTGTACCGCCACTCAAGGCTATGCATGACAAGTTTGGCATCCAATCTGGACATATCGAAACTGTTCATGCCTACACTAATGACCAGAACCTGATTGATAACTACCATAAAGCTGATCGCCGCGGCCGTAGTGCGCCGTTGAATATGGTGCTGACATCAACCGGTGCGGCCAAGGCTGTCGCCAAGGTTCTACCCTTCCTGAAGGGCAAACTAACCGGTAATGCGATTCGAGTACCGACGCCTAACGTCTCCATGGCAATCCTGACCTTGACGCTGGACAGGGAAACCTCAGTAGAAGAGGTCAATGATTATATGCGGCACATGTCGTTGCATTCGCCCCTACGCAAGCAGATCGATTACTCTAACAGTCCTGAAGTGGTGTCCAGTGATTTTGTCGGCTCGCGTCATGCCAGTATCTATGATGCCGAAGCGACGATTGTGAATGGAAATCAGGTCATTATGTACTGCTGGTACGACAATGAGTTTGGTTATAGTTGCCAGGTACACCGGGTTCTGGAACATATGGCGGGTGTTACCTACCGGGTTTACCCAAAGGAGAGCTAAGCAATAGCTCTTTTAAAAGGCCGCTTTTGTGCGGCCTTTTTCGTTGTTGACTCTGAATGAATTGGATTTTGCCGGCTCAGTTTAGTCTATTGCATTAAACCTCTTTTTATATCAAGCAAATGCGGGTGCTACCTATGGTATTTGAGAGGCCAGATCTTTATACTTGCTGATTTTCTGAAGAGCGGACTTGGCGCAGCGCCAGTTGGCCATATTAAGCGTGTTTTTTGGTCTATTCTTAGTGGGTTCTTTAGAAGGTCCCTTAGTCCAACGGGGACTTTTAAGTGAACCATAGCAATAGATCACGGGAAGACCGCAGGCAAAAGCCTCTTCTACTCATACGTGTTTATTCAAATTGTTTAATTTCGAGAATCAGGCATATCTATGATTAAGATCAATCGTGGTTTGGACTTGCCTATCTCCGGTGCACCAGTTCAGGTTATCAGCGATGGGGCGAAAGCTCGCTCCGTGGCGTTAATCGGTTTTGACTATGTGGGGCTGAAGCCCACCATGGAAGTGCAGGTAGGGGATCGAGTCAAGACCGGTCAGGTCATTTTTACCGATAAAAAAACAGCGGGTGTTAAATTCACCGCCCCGGCCAGTGGTGTGATTGCTGCTATTAACCGCGGGGAAAAACGCGTATTTCAGTCGGTGGTTATCGACATTGAAGGCGATGAGTCTGAAAGCTTTACGCAATACTCCGATCTGAGTAAGGTCAGTCGCGATCAGGCGGTTGAAAGTCTGGTTGAGTCGGGACAGTGGACAGCATTTCGTACTCGCCCTTTCAGTAAGGTGCCTTCACCAGATGCTAACGCAGCTGCAATTTTTGTGAATGCTATGGATACTCAGCCACTGGCTGCTGACCCTGCGGTCATTATTGCAGAGGAGCCTGAAGCTTTTGTGGATGGCTTATCGATTTTAAACAAGCTGACTACCGGTAAGGTTTATGTGACCAAATCGCCCGGCGCCAATATTCCTACTGGTTCAGCTTCCGTTGAAGTTTCCGAATTCGCCGGCCCGCATCCTGCAGGTTTGGCTGGAACCCATATTCATTTCCTTGATCCGGTTAATGCGACCAAGTCGGTCTGGACCATCAACTACCAGGATGTGATTGCGATTGGTAAGTTGTTGAAGGAAGGCAAGCTCTATACCAAACGCGTGATCGCACTGGCTGGCCCTCAGGTTGAGAAACCGGAATTGGTTCGTACCCAACTTGGGGCCAATCTTGATGAGCTGACCGCGGGCAAACTAATCCCGGGCAATAACCGGGTGATTTCCGGTTCTGTGCTTGGTGGTCGCAATGCCTATGGCTCGGTGGCTTATCTTGGTCGTTATCATCAGCAAGTGACTGTATTAAAAGAGGGTAAAGAGCGCGAGTTTATGGGCTGGTTATCGCCCGGCGCCAACAAACATTCTGTGTTAGGTATTTACCTGAGTCAGTTCGCTAAAAGCAAGCTACTTAATTTTAACACCAACACAAATGGCAGTGAGCGAGCGATGGTGCCCGTCGGCAGCTACGAAAAAATTATGCCGCTGGATATTTTACCAACCCAGCTACTGCGTTCGCTGATCATTGGCGATGGCCAAATGGCTCAGCAGTTGGGTTGTTTGGAATTAGATGAAGAGGACCTGGCGCTTTGTAGCTATGTCTGCCCAGGTAAGTACGAGTATGGCCCGATACTCCGTGACAACCTGACCCGCATTGAGAAGGAGGGTTGATCGTGGCGGTTAAATTCCCGGCTTTACGTAAATTACTCGATAATATCGAACCCCACTTTCACAAGGGTGGGAAATATGAAAACTGGTACGCTTTATTTGAGGCGGTTGATACCATTTTCTATTCGCCTGACAGCACCACCAAGACGACAGCCCATGTGCGTGACGGGGTAGATCTCAAGCGCATTATGATCACTGTCTGGCTGTGTACTTTCCCAGCCATGTTGTTTGGTATGTGGAATGTTGGTTTTCAAGCTAACACCATCATTGCTGACAGCAATTTAATGCTGGATAACAACTGGCGCTATGCCCTGATCAGTGCCTTTGCCGGTAATGATCCTACCAGCCTCTGGGATAACTTCTGGTATGGTTTCTGGTTTTTTGTCCCGGTTTATTTGGTGACCTTTATCGTTGGTGGCTTCTGGGAAGTCCTGTTTGCGATGAAGCGTGGGCATGAGGTGAACGAGGGCTTCTTTGTCACCTCTATTCTGTTTGCGTTGGCTTGTCCGCCTTCGATTCCGCTGTGGATGGTGGCGATGGGCATCAGTTTTGGTGTGGTCATCGGGAAAGAGGTTTTTGGTGGTACGGGTAAAAACTTTCTCAACCCGGCGCTCACCGGACGCGCCTTCCTGTTCTTTGCTTATCCGGCGGCTATGTCTGGCGACATGGTCTGGACCGCGGTTGATGGTTATACCGGGGCAACGGCACTGTCGGTGGCTGCTTCTGGTGGTGTTGAAGCACTGGAGGCTCAGTTCGGTTGGAACTCAACCTTCTTTGGCACTATTCCGGGTTCCATCGGTGAGACGTCTACGCTGGCAATTTTAATCGGCTTAGCGGGGCTGTTATGGACCCGTATTGCTTCCTGGCGCATCGTGCTGGGTGTGTTCGTCGGTATGTTTGCAATGTCAGGTTTGCTGAATATGGTGGGCTCTGAAACCAACCCCATGTTTGCTCTGCCCTGGTATTGGCACTTGACCCTGGGCGGTTTTGCCTTTGGCATGGTGTTTATGGCGACGGATCCGGTCTCGGCGGCGATGACCAATACCGGTAAATACTGGTTTGGCGGCCTGATTGGCGTGATGGTGATATTGATTCGTGTAGTTAACCCGGCTTTCCCGGAAGGTATGATGTTGGCCATTCTGTTCGCTAATTTGTTTGCACCACTGATTGACCACTTTGTGGTTGAAGCCAATATTAAACGGAGGCTTGCTCGTGGCTAACGATAGTATTCAAAAAACCATTACTGTGGCGCTGGCCCTGTGTGTGGTTTGTTCCCTGGTAGTCTCCACCGCCGCAGTCATGTTAAAGCCGGCTCAGGAGGCTAATAAAGCCCTTGACCGAAAACGCAATATTCTTGCGGCCGCAGGTTTGCTGGAAGAGGGCAAAAGTGTTGAGGAGCAGTTTTCCCAGGTGACAACCAAAGTTGTTGATCTACGCACTGGTAAATTTTCCGATGAGGTCAACCCGGCTCGTTACGAGCAGAGCAAGGCGGCTAAGGATCCTGAGCGCTCTCTGGATCTGGGACCGCAGGAAGATATCGCCAAGATTGGCCGTCGTGAAAACTACTCGCTGGTCTATCTGGTTGAGAAAAATGGTCAGCTCGACAAAGTCATTCTGCCAATTCGCGGCTATGGACTGTGGTCGACTCTCTATGGCTTTTTGGCTCTTGAAAGTGATGCCGATACCGTTGCCGGTTTAGGCTTTTACGAGCACGGTGAAACCCCGGGCCTGGGTGGTGAAGTGGACAACCCGCGCTGGAAATCTCAATGGCCCGGCAAAGAGGTCTATAAAGACGGTGAAGCGGCTTTGGGATTGATTAAAGGTACCGTGAATCCTGATTCGCCCAATGCCAAGTATCAGGTTGACGGTCTGGCAGGGGCAACGCTCACCAGCACGGGTGTCACCAATTTGATGAAATTCTGGTTAGGTGAAATGGGCTTTCAGCCCTTTCTGGAAAACTTAAAAGCAGGGGAGGTGTAACATGGCTAAGACAAAAGATACCCTGATTGCTCCAATTTTTGAAAACAACCCGATTGCTTTACAAATACTCGGGATTTGTAGTGCGCTGGCGGTAACCTCCAGTCTTAAAGTGACCTTTGTTATGTGTATCTCGGTTATTTTGGTAACCGGTTGCTCTAACTTTGCCGTATCTCTTATTCGGAATTTTATCCCCAGTAATATTCGGATTATCGTGCAGATGGTCATTATCGCCTCGCTGGTAATCCTGGTGGATCAGGTACTGAAGGCATACTTTTTTACTATCAGTAAACAGCTATCAGTCTTTGTAGGCTTGATCATAACTAACTGTATTGTTATGGGACGGGCAGAAGCCTTTGCGATGAAAAATCCGCCAATCCCCAGCTTTATCGATGGTATTGGTAATGGCCTTGGCTACAGTGTCGTATTGATCTGTGTGGCGGTGGTTCGCGAGTTGTTTGGCTCCGGAAAACTGTTTGGCTTTGAAATATTACCGCTGGTGACTGAAGGTGGTTGGTACGTACCTAACGGTATGTTACTGCTGCCACCCAGTGCGTTTTTCCTGATTGGTTTCTTCATCTGGGCTTTGCGCAGTTGGAAGACATCTCAGGTTGAAAAACCGGAGTTCAAAATTACTTCAAATACTAAAGCTGTTCAGGAGGGCGCGTAATGGAAGCCTTATTGAGCCTGTTCATCAGGTCAGTCTTCATTGACAACATGGCTTTGGCCTTCTTCCTGGGGATGTGTACATTCCTGGCTATCTCCAAAAAAATTCAGGCCGCTATTGGGTTAGGTATCGCCGTGGTTGTAGTGTTGACTATTACGGTGCCGGTTAACAATTTGATATTTAACTACCTGTTGGCCGATGGTGCATTGGCCTGGGCTGGTTTTCCTGAAGTTGACCTCAGCTTTTTGGGCCTGCTGAGCTATATCGGCGTTATTGCGGCGATTGTGCAGATCATGGAAATGTTTTTGGATAAATACGTGCCGGCTTTGTACAACGCGCTGGGAGTGTTCCTGCCTCTGATTACCGTTAACTGCGCGATCATGGGCGCGTCGCTGTTTATGGTAGAACGTGATTACGATTTTACCGAGAGTGTGGTCTATGGTGCTGGTGCCGGTGTTGGTTGGGCGCTGGCCATTGTCGCTCTGGCTGGTATCCGTGAAAAAATGAAATACAGTGATGTCCCGGAAGGTCTGCAGGGCCTGGGTATTACTTTTATCACCGTAGGTTTGATGTCGCTGGGATTTATGTCCTTTGGCGGCATCGACTTGTAATCAACCGAGAAGATAAGAAGAGGTTAATCAATGGGTAATCAAGTTATCGTTCTCGGTGTGGTGATGTTTACAGCGATTGTCTTGTCGCTGGTTGCCATCATCCTTTTTGCCCGGGCGCGAATGGTCAGCTCTGGTAACGTTAATATTGAAATCAATGGCGAGAAAACCTTGTCGGTTCCCGCTGGTGATAAGCTGCTACAGACACTGGCTTCCAACAATGTGTTTTTGGCTTCTGCCTGTGGTGGCGGTGGCAGCTGTGCGCAGTGTAAATGTGTGATCACTGAAGGTGGCGGTTCTATGTTGCCTACCGAAGAAGCACATTTTACCCCGCGTGAAGCGAAGGAGGGCTGGCGCTTATCCTGTCAGGCACCGGTTAAGCAGGATATGAAAATTCAGGTGCCTGAAGAGGTCTTCGGGATTAAACAGTGGGAGTGCACGGTTGAGAGTAACCCCAATGTGGCGACTTTTATCAAGGAGCTCACATTAAAGCTGCCTGAAGGTGAAAACGTTGATTTCCGCGCCGGTGGTTATGTTCAGCTGGAATGTCCTCCACACCTGGTGAAGTATTCTGACTTTGAGTTGGGTGATGAATATAAAGGCGATTGGGAGCGCTTTGGTTTTCTGGATCTCGAATCCAGGTGTGACGAAACCACAATCCGTGCCTACTCCATGGCTAACTATCCCGAAGAGAAGGGGCTTGTTAAATTCAACATTCGTTGCGCCACGCCTATGCCCGGTAAGTTGGATATTCCGCCTGGCATTATGTCCTCCTGGGTGTTCAGCCTGAAGCCTGGTGACAAGGTGAATGTTTACGGTCCTTTCGGTGAATTTTTTGCCAAGGAAACCGATGCCGAAATGATTTTTGTCGGCGGTGGTGCGGGTATGGCGCCAATGCGTTCCCACATTTTTGACCAGTTAAAACGGCTTGGCTCCAAGCGCAAGATTTCATTTTGGTACGGCGCGCGTTCGCTGCGTGAAGTTTTCTACCAGGATGAGTACGATCAACTGGCTGCAGAAAATGAAAACTTTGAGTGGCATCTGGCTCTAAGTGACCCCCAGCCCGAAGATAACTGGGAGGGGTTAACCGGCTTTATTCATCAAGTGCTGTATGATGAATACCTGAAGGACCATTCGGCACCGGAAGATTGTGAGTACTATATGTGTGGACCACCGATGATGAACTCAGCGGTAATCAGCATGTTGCAAAGTCTGGGTGTTGAGGAAGAAAATATTCTACTGGATGATTTCGGTGGCTAAACTTCTTCGAGCTTCTGTATCACAGAAAGCGATAGTAATTTTACTATCGCTTTTTTTTATGGCCTGTGCTGAACCAGAGGTGCCGCATTTCAGCTTCTCTGGCCCGACCATGGGTACCCGCTATCACATCACCGTATTGCAACAGGGTGATTCAGCCACCAATCAACAAGAGCTTCAGCAGGCAATTGACCAGCAATTGCAATTGATTAATCAGCAGATGTCCACCTATATAGACGACTCCGAATTGATGCGTTTGAATCGCGCAGCGGTTGGTGAGTGGGTGCCGGTCAGCGCCAATCTGTTCGAGGTGCTGATGTTGAGTCTGGAGCTGGGCTGGTTAAGCAACGGTGCCTTTGATATTACCGTGGGGCCGCTGGTTAAACTCTGGGGTTTCGGACCCGGTACTCTGGAGATGCCGGATGCTGTACCAAGCGAATCAAGTATTCAGTCTGAGTTGCAGTCCCTTGGCTTTCAAAATATTGAATTTGATTTGGAAAATAACCAGATTCGTAAAAAGCAAGCCGTTAGTATTGACCTTTCCGCCATCGCCAAGGGCTATGCCGCCGACAAGGTTGCCGAGCTGTTGAATTACGCTGGCTATAGAGATTTTATGGTTGAAATCGGTGGAGAGCTGCATTTGCAAGGGCATAGCCCCAGAGGTTTGCCCTGGCGTATTGCCATCGAAGAGCCGGTGGAGGGACGTTTGGGGGAGGTGCATCAGGCTCTGGTACTGACGGATGTGGGGATGGCTACATCCGGGGATTACCGCAATTACTTCGAGCAGGAGGGTATTCGCTACTCACATACCATTGACCCTGCCACGGGCTACCCCATCAAGCATAAGTTGGCGTCGGTGACGGTAGTTGCTGAGTCGGCCGCCTATGCCGATGGCTTGGCCACCGCGCTGAATGTGTTGGGGCCTGAAAAGGGCTTGAAACTTGCCGAGTCACAGGGCTTAGCGGTTTATATGATGGTGAAGACCGAACAGGGCTTTGAATCTCGCTACAGCAATGCATTTAAGGTTTATCTGGAGTAGACTGGGCCTATGGCTACGATAATTTTTGCATTTTTATTTATGTTGCTGGTCGTTACCGCCATGGCTATTGGCGTCTTGCTGGCGAATAAACCGATTAAAGGTTCCTGTGGTGGCCTGAGTGCGCTGGGGATGAAAGAATCCTGCATGATCTGCGGCGGCGATGAAAACGAGTGGAGAAAAGAGGTTGAGGCGATAGGCAAGGTAGACGATCTGGCCTACGATGCGATGTCTGAATCCTCTACGGCAGGGCAAAGCAAGAAAACCTCTTCCTGACTAACCTTAGCCCCAAGAGCTCGATTTAAATCCAATAAAAAGCCGCGGAACTTAAACCAGCGCCGCGGCTTTTTGCTTTTCGGAATCGTATCCAGAGAAGTCCTGCTGAGCAACCTTCCTGAAAAACTTTTCTTAAAAAGCTTTCTTGCACAGCTTACTTGTAAAGCTTTAGCTGCTAACGCTGGCGCCGTTGGCTTACTGCCTCGGCCAATACCGCTAAAGTCTGTTCCGTGGTCTCCCAGGAAATACAGGCATCGGTAATGCTCTTACCGTAGATTTCAGGCTGCTTTTGATTACCTTCAACCAGATTGCTTTCCAGCATCACACCGCTGATGGCGCGATTGCCCGCTCTGATTTGCTCAGCCAGTTCTGCTGCCACCTGTGGCTGTTTGGTGTAATCCTTATTGCTATTGCCGTGACTGCAATCGACAACAATATGGGGCGGTAACCCCTTTTGTTCCAGTGTTTCGACGGTGCTGGCAATCGAGGCAGGATCACAATTGGGGCCTTGGTTCGATCCACGCAGAATCACATGGCAGTCCTTATTGCCACTAGTGGTGACGATGGCGGAAATCCCCTGTTTAGTGACGGACAGGAAATGATGCGGATGTGAAGCTGCGCCGATGGCGTCAATAGCAATCTGGATACTGCCATCGGTGCCGTTTTTGAATCCCACTGGCATCGACAGGCCCGAGGCCAGTTCACGATGAATCTGGCTTTCCGTGGTGCGCGCTCCGATAGCGCCCCAGGAAACGAGATCGGCAATAAACTGTGGTGAAATAGTATCAAGGAATTCACAGCCAGCGGGTATGCCCATATCGGCTACATCTAACAGTAACTGGCGGGCAATATGCAGGCCTTTGTTGATATTAAAGCTGCCATCGAGTGTCGGGTCATTGATTAAGCCTTTCCAACCGACGGTGGTTCTCGGCTTTTCAAAATAGACTCGCATTACAATCAGTAGCTCGGTGCGATGTTTTTCGATCTGGGTTTTGAGCCGTTGGGCGTATTCCAGCGCTGCTTTGGGATCGTGAATAGAGCAGGGACCCACTACCACCAGCAAGCGGTCATCTTTACCGGTAAAAATATCAGCTATTTCCTGGCGGGTTCTACCGATCATGTCGGAGGATTCGTCCGCCAGTGGTAACTCTTCCATTAAAATGGCGGGAGAGACCAGTGGCCGAAGTTCGGCGATATGGATATCGTCAGTGCGTGTTGTCATGATGAAATCTCGTACCCAGGCCAGAGCCTGTGTTTTTATAGCGGGTCAAAAAAGTTATCTTGTTGAAGCAAGAGAGGGTGGAAGTTTAACAGGTAACGGGGATGTGCGTCAGCCTAATCCTGACGCTTATGTTTCAGGACGCTGTGTAATACGCTGTCATTCTCAAAATAGACGCTGAATTTCTCGTAGTCCCAACGAGTGATTGGGGGTTCACCGATGGCGGAGTATTTTTTACTGGGCGAGCCAAACATCGCCTCCACATCCGCTTTGCTCTGGCCGAGAGTTGGCCGTTCGATATTGCCCAAATAAGCTCCCTGGCTACCTGCGGGCAGTTCAAGAGCATCCGCGATTGTCACCGATGGGCTTAATGCCAGAGACAAAGCGGCGAAAGGGAGAAGTTTAAAGAGTGTCTTGGTCATTGTTTTGCTGTCTTCGTTGCGCGAGTTGTTGTTGCATAATATGTTTGGCGATAATCTGACGATCGCTATCCTTTAGATGAACAAAGCTCAGGGCGATAGCGTAATCGTCACCGGCGGCTGAGCAATTGATCACCCGGCAGAACAGCATTAAGGCGATATGGCTGGGCAATAAGGTTAGTCGTACCGCCATATAGCTGTCATGGGCATGCGGGGTGGCTGAATGAAAGGATAGTCCACCTTCGCTAAGGGTAATGGATTTTTTCTCCTGTTCCGAGACGGACTCCTCAGATTCCATTAATTTGGCGGCTAATACCTCGATCTTTTTATTGATACCTTTTAAATAGGCTTCCAGATTGTGGTTTTCCTCGGCCAGTGCACGTAAAAACTTGCTGTGGTCCTGATCGATAATTTGTAACTCACGTATCAGGGAGTAACCGGGGTCGCCATTGAGAGCTGCGGGGACCTTGTGTGCCAGTGCAGAGTTTTCGTCAATGGGCTGATAGCGCATCAACACCGCATCCGTTATTCGGAAATAGCTGCGTCGTTCATTAATCATTCTTTGTGAGGACGGTTTGTGTTGCAATGGGTTAAACTCCCTATAAAGCCTGAGCCTGTTGATTGGCCAGCTGTATATGAAGGCAGCTGTAGTTAACCGTATTAAGCCTATGTAGTTAATTGTATCTAGCTAATCGAGTCTGTTGAACGTAATAGCTGCTAGCTGTTCTAACTTTAGTACAGCTTATGCAAAAAAACATCTAAATTACTACGCAGATGACAACTGTTGAGTCACACTACCCGGTAAGCCCGACACAACAATAAAAGATTGAGTAAAGCCTGACCTTATGTTTCAGCCCCTAAGCCTGTTTATCGGATTGCGTTACACCCGAGCCAAGCGCCGTAATCAGTTTATCTCCTTTGTATCCCTGGTCTCCTTATTGGGCATGGTCCTGGGTGTAATGGCGCTGGTTGTGGTGCTATCGGTAATGAATGGATTTGAGGCGGAATTGCGCGGTCGTATTCTTTCGCTGGTTCCCCATGGCTATATCAATGGCAGCTCGGTAGGTCTGTCAGACTGGCCGCACTGGAAACAACAACTGCTTAAGGAAGAGGGAGTGAAGGCCGCCGCGCCCTATATCAGTGGCAATATAATGTTGAGCCGGCCGGGTATGATCCGCGGGGCGAAACTGTTTGCGATTGATCCTGCGTCCGAATCAGAGGTTTCAAAAATTCAGCAAAGCATGGTTAACGGTAAGCTCGATGAGTTACAGCCGGGGCAGTTTAATATTGTGCTGGGTGAGATTTTGGCACGCTATTTAGGCGTCTATCCCGGTGATGAGATTTCTGTGATCTTACCGCGTATCACTGTAACACCGTTGGGTATTTTTCCACGGGTAAAGCGTTTTACGGTGACCGGTATCTTTCAGGTAGGTGCCGATCTGGATGGTACTACCGCCTTTATTCATCTGTCCGATGGGCAAAAGCTCTTTCAGTTAGGCGATGCCGTGCAGGGTTTACGGCTTCAGTTTGATGACTTATTTGCCGCTCCCTATTATATCCAGCAATTATTACCCATTATGCCTGAGGGCAGTGCCGGGGTTAGTTGGTCTGAAACACAGGGCAGTTTGTTTAAGGCAGTGGCGATGGAAAAAACCATGGTAGCCCTGTTATTGATGATTATTGTGCTGATCGCGGCATTTAATATTGTCTCTATATTAAGCATGATGGTGGCCGATAAGCGCTCCGATATTGCGGTATTGCGGACCATGGGAGCAAGCCCGCAATCCATTTTGAAAATATTTATGATTCAGGGTACGGCTATCGGTGTATTTGGTATAGCTTTAGGTATTGCGTTGGGTGTGCCCATTGCCTTAAACGTTGGCGATATAGTGGTGTGGCTGGAGACGACCGTCGGTGGCCATGTGTTTAATCCTGAAGTGTATTTTATTAGCCGTATACCCTCCGTGGTGAATAGCAGTGACATTGCCTGGGTAGCCATTAGCGGCTTCCTACTGAGTGTTCTGGCAACAATTTATCCATCACTGCGGGCAGCCGGCATACACCCCGCTGAGGCGTTACGTTATGAATAGAATGTTATTACTGTGAACGGTTAGTATCGGATCGCCTTTAGGCTTTGAGAGTAAGGTTTGAGAGTAAACCGGTGTTTCAGAATAAAATAGGATGTAGGGAATTTGATGCAATCCAGTAAAGACATTATTTTGCAGTGTCATCAGCTTCACAAAAGTTATCGTGAAGGCCCGGAGCAATTACAGGTGCTATGCGGTGTTGATCTGACCGTTTATGCAGGCGAGCGGTTGGCGATAGTAGGCGCTTCCGGTTCGGGCAAGTCCACATTACTTAATATGTTAGGCGGGCTGGATTTACCCAGTTCTGGCGAAGTGATGGTGGCAGGAAAACCCCTGAATCAGCTTTCAGAAAAACAGCGGGGTGAGTTGCGTAATCATGAGCTGGGTTTTGTTTACCAGTTTCATCATCTGTTAGGTGAGTTTACCGCGCTTGAAAATGTAGCCATTCCGTTATTAATTCGGGGGGAAAAAGCCGCCGTTGCAGAAGCTGCAGCTAACGAGATGTTGACAAGAGTTGGCCTGGGCGAGCGTTTAAAGCATAAACCCGCCGAGTTGTCCGGTGGTGAAAGGCAACGCGTCGCTATCGCCCGGGCACTGGTCACCAACCCTCGATGTGTGCTGTTAGATGAACCAACCGGCAATCTGGATCATCACACGGCAGAAGCCATTCACGACTTAATGCGCGAGTTAAACCAACAGTCTGAAACCAGTTTTATTGTGGTGACACATGATCTCGATCTGGCAAGGCAAATGGATCGCACTCTGTCACTCAGTGATGGTCGTCTGACGGAAGCTGTTCGTGTTTAAACCTTATCCCTTTTTTATTGGTGTTCGCTATGCTTGGGCGCGTCGCCACAGTCAGTTGGTGTCCTTTATTTCCGCAGTTTCCATGTTGGGTATGGCGTTGAGTGTTGCCCTGCTGATTCTGGTGTTGTCGGTGATGAACGGATTTGACCGAGAGATGCGCAACCGGATACTCGGTCTGGTGCCTCATGTCACGATTATCGGCTATGGCTATAACACCGGCTCGACGTTTACCCAACCCGATCAGTTGAGTTGGCAGCAGGTGGAGGAAAAAATTCTGCATCACCCCGACGTCAAGGCGGTCGCACCCTTTGCCCAACTCAATGCTATGTTGCTCAAAGGTACCACTGTTGAAGGCGTGTTGATCTACGGCATCAATCCCAAACAGGAGCGCAAGGTGTCGATACTGGCCGACTATGTCGATGAAACAGCATTGCAGGCGCTCGAGGATAGCGAAGACTCGGTGAGCAACCAGATCTTGCTGGGTGCCGCTCTGGCGCAACGCCTCGGTGCAGAGGCTGGTGGAAGTCTCAATATTATGGTGCCGCAGTCGAATGAGCAGGGACGTATTTCCCCTCGCTTTGTGCGTTTGCAGGTGGCCGATGTGTTTACTACCGGAACGGAGTTGGATCAGTCTATCGCACTGATTTCACTAAACCGGGCGCTATCGATGATGCCCGGGGAACAGCGTAATCAGGGGCTGCGCGTCACGGTGAAAGATACCTTTCAGGCACCGCGAGTGGCTTGGGAATTGGCTCAAAATATTCCCTATGGTTTCACCACCCGTGACTGGACGCGCACTCATGGAAATCTGTATTCCGCTATTCAGCTTTCCAAGCAGTTGGTGGGTTTGATGCTGTTAACCATTATTGCCGTGGCTGCCTTTAATGTGGTGTCGGCACTGGTGATGATTGTCACCGACAAACGGGGTGATATTGCAATACTGAGAACTGCGGGGGCCAGCTCTGGTGGCATTATGGCGATCTTTATGGTGCAGGGGGCTTTAATTGCGGTGATCGGTACGGTGATTGGCTGTGTATTAGGGGCGGGGCTGGCGCTATTTATTACCGATGTCGTGGCGTTGTTTGAACAGTTGACGGGGGTACACTTCCTAAATTCGGATGTGTATCCTATAGATTATCTACCCTCTGATCTCAGGCTGCAGGATGTATTACTCGTCTGTGCCACAGCCTTTGTGATTACCCTGATCGCCACGGTTTATCCGGCCTGGCGGGCCTCTCGGGTGCAACCAGCCGAGGCCTTACGTTACCAATAAGGGTGGAAAAAATTAACGGATTTATGGCTTGCGTCGTTCACGTTTTAAGCGTCGATCATGCCAGCGTTTGATGGTGTGTCGACGCCAGGCCACGCGCACAAAGGTCGCTCCCGTGAGGCCAAAAAACAACCCGCATAAAAAACAGCCCAGCAAGAAAGGCTCCCATATATGCAGTAGGCTGCTGTTAAGCCATTCCCAGGACAGTTCAAAATTAAACTGGCGCGTGGGCGAGCCGAGCACCGCTGCGCCAACTTTATAGGCGACAAAAAACAACGGGGGCATGGTGATAGGGTTACTGAACCAGACCAGAATCACTGCTACGGCCAGATTGGCCCGAACCATAATCGCTGCGATGGCGGCCATCACCATTTGTGCAGGCAGTGGGATAAAAGCAATAAAAAGCCCGATAAAGCAGGCACTGGAGACAGAGTGCCGGGTCAGATGCCAGATATTGGGGTCGTGAATCCAGTTGCCCAGAACACGCAGGGATTTCTGCTGCTTAATCCATTCGGGGTCGGGTAGGTAGCGTTTAACGATATTACGTGCCATAAAATGCAGTGTCGCAAAGCTTGTGGTCGTAAAACTATTCTGAGGCTGTATGTAAAAGCTATGTGTAAAAGCCATGGCCAGGCGAATCCAAAGTCATTGGGTTCCACCTATTTGGCACCTTGGTTGGCCGCGCGGTATTATGCCCTTAAAACTCCGAGTACTCTAGCAGGCTGATAAAAACTATTGGTGCTAAATTCGAGAGTATCAGAGCTTATAAATCGGGATTGTATTATTAAGACTCGTTCAATTGGGGTTGGTTTCTATGGTTTTGGTCCAAAGGATCAAAAGGTTTAGGCCAAAGAGATTAGGTCATAGGCATTAGCCCCGACAGGTTCATTTACAAGGATTGATAGAGATGCTGTCACGGATGATAGCAACAGCAACTGGAATCGCAGTTGTCTGTTGGATTCCTGAGTTGCCGCCACGCTGGTGTTTGCTGTGTTTAGCTCTGGCAATTCCCCTCTGTGTTTTTATTCGATCTTTAGGCATTTTGGCCAGCTTTCTGGCAGGGCTATTATGGGGTTGTCTCTATGGCTACCAGATAATAGCCGCACAATTGCCAGTTTATGCAGAGCAACAAGCGCTATGGGTAGAAGGCCAGGTCCTGGGCTTGCCCGAACAGAGCTGGTTGCGGGGTGAACCTGTACAGCGGTTTGATCTGGAGCTGAGCGTTCCTGCTTGCTTCGATGATTCGCCCGAAGACTGTGTGGCGGGATTACAAAAGTTGCGGCTGAAATGGTACGGACAGTCCAGCATCAAACCCGGTCAGCATTGGCGCTTGCTGGTCAAACTACGCCGCCCGCATGGCTTGGCTAACCCCGGTGGGTTCGACTATCACAGTTGGTTGATCGGCCAGAGAATCGGGGCTGTCGGCTATGTGCGCGAGCACAGCTTGAATACGCTGCTTGAGCCGTCACGGTTTTCCTTGGATTGGGTGCGATGGCAGCTGGCGGACTATCTGCTGAAATTTCAAACAAGCAACCAGCAGGAAGAGAAGGTTTATCCAGTCCAGGGAGCGCTGCTCAAGCATCCCGAGTTACTCGCTGCGCTGGCGCTGGGCGACAAGCGTGGCATCAGTCGCGAGCAGTGGCAGCTGTTTGCAGATACCGGTACCAGTCATTTAATGGTGATCTCCGGGCTGCATATTGGACTGGTCTGTTCGCTGGTGTTTTTCCTCAGTCGCTACGTGTGTTTACTGGCCTCCGTCATTCTTCCCGTTGGGGCCGTGACAGAACGTATGGCCTATCTGCTTACCTTCGGTGGCGCCGTGGTCTATGCGCTGCTGGCGGGTTTCAGCTTGCCTACCCAACGGGCCCTGTTGATGCTGTTGGTCTTTTTTCTGGCTCTCTATTGTCATCGCCAAATATCCCCGGCGCAGGGGCTGGTGACCGCGTTGTTAGTCTGTTTGATTTGGGATCCTCTGGCCCCAGCCGGGTTGTCATTCTGGCTGTCCTTTGTAGCCGTCGCCTGCATCCTGTACGGGGTGACAGGGCGCCGACAACGGGGTCAGCCGCTTTGGGGCATGGTGCTGTCGCAATATCTGGTTTTTCTGGGCTTGATGCCGGTGGTGGGAATCTTACTGGGAAAAGTGACACTGCTTGCACCGTTGGCGAATATCCTGCTGTTACCAGTCTTTGGTTTATTGCTGGTTCCGCTTAATTTACTGGCGCTGATACTCGCACCGATGACAGAGCCGCTTGCTCTGATCATCTGGCAGTTTCTGGATGCGCTATTGTCGTATTGTCTGGTTTATCTGCAGACGTTATCTGCCTATGCCTATTCTCCGCAGGGGCAGTGGGCGTTGCAGGATATTCCCGGTCAGCCGCTGGTGGTTCAGGTACTGGCGCTACTGGCAGTGCTGATTATCCTGCTACCACGCGGTGTGCCTCTACGCTGGATGGGTTTACTGATGCTGCTGCCACTGTTTATCCACAAACAACAAACCCTTAATAGGGGAGATTTAGCGTTCACCGTGCTGGATGTGGGGCAGGGCCTGTCCGTGGTGGTGGAAACGCTGCAGCATCAACTGGTCTATGACGTGGGAGCAAAATTCAGCCCGGAGTTTGATATGGCAGATACCGTGCTGCTGCCATATTTGCGACACCGGGGCATCAATCAACTGAATAAGGTTGTGCTCAGCCATAACGACAATGATCATGCCGGTAGTTGGGCGGTGTTGCGCGCTAAAATGGACGTGGACAGGCTTTATTATGGAGAGTCTTCTACACTTGAAGAATTTCCATATAGCTCTACTGGAAAAGTGGCAATATCGCAACATAGCACGGCTCATTCCTGCCATCAGAACCAAAGCTGGCAATGGGATGGGGTGAATTTTGATTTTATGTCTACCGATCTGCAGTCATTGGCCGAGGGCAATAATGCCTCCTGTGTACTCAGGGTCACGGCGGGCGATGCGGTTTTTTTGCTTCCAGGCGATATTGATCAGCAGGTGGAACGGCAATTATTGAACACCTACGGCACGCAAACGCTCCAGGCATCGGTGTTGGTCGCGCCGCATCACGGCAGTCAAACCTCCTCCTCCTGGGCTTTTGTCAAAGCGGTTTCTGCTGAGCATGTTGTGTTCAGTAGTGGTTATCAAAACCAGTTTGCCCACCCCAGAACAGAAGTCCTGACCAGGTATAAGCTGCTGGGAAGCCAAACTTATACCACCAGTAAAACGGGGGCAGTCAGCTTTATGGTGCTTGATGGCAATTTGCAGAGACCGAAGCAGTACCGTTTACAGCATCGTCGCTATTGGTTTGATGATTTAGCTGAGCAATAGCGTTTGTACTGTTGATCGATATCTGGCTCGAGTGATTAGTGGCTGGTTCGCGAGGACAAGACTAATTGTTATCTCTGATAGTTTTTCTATGGGCTATTTGTATAATGTGATTCCGTAACAGGATAATAAAAACAAGTGTCGGTATGATCATTCGATCTGGCATTTCATCTGGAGGATAGACGTGTTTGAACTGGTAAAGGCAGGCGGCTGGCTGATGCTGCCCATTATCCTTTGTTCTATAGCAGCAGTGGCGATTTGTATTGAAAAGTATCTGGCTCTGAATCCCACGAAAATTGCCCCTCCACACTTGCTGGCCCAGGTTTGGGGCTGGATCAAAAATAATCAGCTCACTGCTGATAAATTGCGGAGTATGAAAACCGCTTCACCATTGGGCCAGATTCTGGCAGCGGGTTTGAGTAATTCCAGGCATGGCCGTGATGTGATGAAAGAAAGCATCGAAGAGGCTGCTGGTCACGTGATTTATGATCTTGAGCGCTACCTGAATACGCTGGGCACTATTGCCGCCATAACGCCGCTGTTAGGGCTGCTGGGAACGGTTATCGGTATGATCAAGGTATTTACCGAAATCATGGTGCAGGGCACAGGTAATGCCGGCGTGCTGGCTGGAGGTATTTCTGAGGCCCTGATCACCACGGCGGCGGGTTTAAGTGTGGCGATCCCCGCGTTGATTTTGCATCGCTATTTTTCACGTAAGGTGGATGCCATGGTGATCACTCTGGAGCAGGAGACGATTAAGTTGGTCGATGCCCTGCACGGCGATCGTCAGGTGGATATCAAAGGCGTATAGCCGGCAAATAAAGGATGCAGAGTGCAATTTAAACGGCAGAAAATAGATGATGTTTCGGTCAACCTGACACCACTGATTGATGTGGTGTTCCTGCTGCTGATTTTCTTTATGGTGTCTACTACCTTTACCCAGGAAACCCACCTGAGCCTGGATTTACCTGAGGCTACTGGCACTGAAAAAACCGATCTTACGCAGCAGATTGAAATTGTTATTGATGCCAATGGGCAGTATATGGTCAATGGCAAGGGGTTGGTATCGAGTCAGGTTAAAGTGCTGACAGCGGCCCTGAAGGAAGTTGCAGAAGGTGATACCAGTATCCCGATGGTGATTACGGCTGATGCCAAAACACCCCACCAGGCCGTTATTACTGCGATGGATGTTGCCGGTCAGCTTGGTTTCTCGCAGCTGAGCTTAACAACTACCAAACCGCAGGACGATTAGTGAATGGCTGCTCCAACAGAGCACTCTTCAATGTTGCGGCTATGGTATCAGGGTGGTGTGCTAGCTTATCTCTTACTCCCTCTTAGTTTTATCTATTTTCTGCTAAGTATCGCCAGGAAGCTTTGTTATCGACTGGGGCTATTGTCGTCCTATCGTGCGCCGGTTCCGGTTATTGTTGTGGGCAATATTACCGTAGGTGGAACGGGTAAAACACCGCTGGTGATCGCGCTGGTGCAATGGCTACAACAGCAAGGATATAAACCGGGCGTGATCAGCCGTGGCTATGGCAGTAAGGCCCCACACTATCCCTTTTCCGTAGCGCCAGACAGCCCGCCAGAACATAGTGGTGACGAACCTCTTTTAATTGCCTCCCGAACACAGGCCCCTGTAGTTATTGATGCCAATAGAAAGCAGGCGATAATGCAGCTCCTCAATGACTACGAATGCAATATTATTGTCTCAGACGATGGTTTACAGCACTATGCCATGGCAAGAGATATTGAGCTGGTTGTTGTGGATGGACAGCGCGGCTTTGGCAATGGTTTATTAATGCCTGCAGGGCCCTTAAGAGAGTCGGTCAGCCGCTTACAACAGGTTGACTATGTGGTGTGCAATGGCAGTAGGCCTGAGTCCGTTCCTGAAACGATCGCAGCAGCTATTATGTGTTTAGAGGGGGGCTCTTTAATGAGCCTCGATGGTAGTTTACAGTGTCAGGCTGCTGAGTGGTTTGCTTCAAAGCGAGTACATGCTATTGCCGGTATTGGTAATCCTAAACGCTTTTATCAGAGCCTCATTGACTTGGGGTTTGAGGTGATTGAGCACAGTTTTCCTGATCATTATCCTTACCGTCCTGAGGATATACAATTTGATGATGAATTGCCTATTATTATGACGGAGAAGGACGCGGTCAAAATTAAGCCGTTGATGACCGAGGTGAATCTCTGTGGAAGCAGCTATTGGTATTTGCCGGTGTCAGCTAGCTTTGATAGCGCATCCGGGTTTCCCCAGGTGCTGGTTGACAGATTAATGGTTGACTAAGTACGTGTGGATAGTGCTCTTGAACAAAAGAGTCTCAGCGGGATCAAACTTTAAGTATGCGTTGAGACAATTAATTCTCTAAGGCTTTAGTATGAGTTTCAGTGTCGTTATTCCTGCACGCTTTGCATCTACCCGATTGCCTGGAAAGCCCTTGGCCGATATAGCCGGCAAGCCAATGGTGCAGCGTGTTTACGAGCAGGCGAAAAAGAGCGCTGCGGATAGAGTGATTATCGCGACCGACGATCAGCGCATTGTTGAGGTTGCAACTGGTTTTGGGGCAGAGGTATGTATGACCAAAGCCTCTCACGAGTCGGGCACGGACCGGTTACAGGAGGTCGTCAGTCAGTTAGGTCTGGCCGACGAACATATTGTCGTTAATGTGCAGGGTGATGAACCCATGATACCGCCGGCAGTGATTGATCAGGTCGCCGCTAATCTTGAAGCGGGTAGTGAGGCGGGAATTGCAACGCTGGTTGAAAAAATCCACGCCCTCGAGGATGTATTTAATCCCAATGTCGTTAAAACAGTAATTGCCACCAATGGGCAGGCGCTGTATTTTTCCCGCGCGCCTGTTCCCTGGTTTAGAGATGGTTTTAGTAAAGAAGGGCAGCAATTACCTGTTGGGGTGAACTATTATCGCCATATCGGTATCTACGCCTATCGTGTCTCTTTTTTACACCAGTTTGTTCAATGGCCCGCAAGCTCGCTTGAAAGAGTAGAAAAACTGGAGCAGCTGCGAGCGTTGGAAAACGGAGTCGCCATTCTTGCCAGCGAAAGCTGTGAGACAATACCCGCGGGCATTGATACCGAACAGGACCTGATTGCCGTGCGAGCAATGTTCGATTAAAAATAGCTACTAATGAGCTTAAGTATTCAATAGTTCAAACAATAAATTGCTTTACGAATCCTTATGTCAGATAAAATTATTAAAGTGTTATTTGTTTGCTTGGGAAATATCTGTCGTTCCCCAACGGCGCACGGTGTTTTTCAGCATCGTGTAAAGCAGCTAGGATTGGATAAAAAAATCGAAGTAGATTCGGCTGGCACTGGCAGCTGGCATATCGGTAAAGCTCCTGATAATCGAACAAGCCGTACCGCACAGCTTCGAGGCTATGACTTGACGGCGTTGCGAGCGCGTCAGGTTTCCGAAGCGGATTTTTACGTGTTTGATTATATTCTAGCGATGGATAAGGCTAATCTTAGTGAGTTGAAAGCCATAGAACCTGAAGACTTTCGAGGAGAACTGCGCCTGTTTTTAGATTTTACTGACACAGATATTGAGCATGCAGAAGTTCCCGACCCATATTATGGCAGTGGTGATGGTTTTGAACGCGTACTGGATATGGTTGAAAACGCCAGCGAAGGTCTGCTTAACAGGATTATTGCTAAACATGCGCTCTGATTTATTTCTTTGCATCATTTTAAATACCAACTCAGATACAGCTGCTTTCAATGCTATCAATACAAGAACAGGTTTCGCTGCAATCACTTAATACTCTGGGTATTGAAGCTAAAGCCGACTATTACGTAGAGATCTTCTCCAAAGAGGATATACCCGCCTGCCTGGATTTTGCAGAAAAACATAAGCTGCCGGTTTTGGTGCTGGGCGGAGGCAGTAATATTGTATTGCAAGATGACTTTCCGGGGCTGGTGATAAAAATCCAGTTACAGGGTATTGAGGTAAGAATCCAGGGCGAGGAGGTGATTATCACCGCCGCAGCAGGGGAAAACTGGCACGGACTGGTTTGTTGGTGTTTGCGCCATGGATACTATGGTTTAGAAAATCTTGCCCTCATTCCCGGGAGTGTGGGCGCGGCTCCCATTCAGAATATTGGCGCTTATGGTGTGGAACTAACCGAGCGCTTTCAACAGTTATCTGGCTGGGACTGTGAAAAAAGACAGTGGCGCACATTGACGCGTGACCAGTGTGATTTTTCCTATCGTAACAGTGTATTTAAGGGTGATTTAAAAAAACGGTTTATTATTACTGATGTCTCTCTGCGCTTGTCGACGGTTTCCTGTGTGATTACGCACTATGACGCGCTGAAAAAAGCCATAGCTGAGCAAAACCTCTCCTCGCCAAGCCCCCAGCAACTCGCAGATACCGTCATACAGATCCGTCAGAGTAAATTACCTGACCCTGCGCAGTTGCCCAATGCAGGAAGCTTTTTTAAAAACCCGATTGTGTCGGCTGAAAAATTACAACAGTTATTACAGTATTATCCGGAGATGGTTTATTACCTACAGTCTAATGGCGACGCCAAATTGGCAGCAGGCTGGTTGTTACAACAGGCCGGCTGGAAAGGACAGCGTCAAGGCTCGGTAGGGATACATGAAAAACAGGCATTGGTACTGGTTAACTATGGCCACGCAACGGGTGAAGAAGTCATTGCATTTGCGCACTCTATTCAGCAGGATATTCAACAGCAATTCGGTATTGCTCTTGAGGTCGAACCAGTCATAGAACCTGAAGATAGAACCTGAAGATAGAAACAGACACAAAGTCGATAACTGAGCCGACATCTTGGCTTTCTGGAACATGCCTTATAAGCGTTTTAACGTTCAATACCAGTAGTTTTTTTATTGCTATGCAACAGTCGTTATTTTCCTCCATGGCCGACACCTTTGATCTGCCCGATGCAGAGCTGCACTATTACCCGGATGTCATTGATCAGGAACAGAGGTTCTACGAGTATCTGTCGAAGAAATTGGCCTGGCGACATGATCGAATAAAAATGTATGGCAAATGGATGAAAATTCCGCGGCTGAATGCCTGGTATGGTGACCCTGATACTGCTTACAGTTATTCTGGGATTACCCTTGCTCCATTGCTTTGGACCCCGGAGTTGTTGACCATCAAACAACAGGTGGAACAGCTAACGGGTCACTGTTATAACAGCGTGCTGGCTAATTGGTATCGCACGGGTGAGGATAGTGTGTCCTGGCACAGTGATGATGAGCCAGAGCTGGGTGTAAATCCGGTGATTGCTTCCGTTAGTCTGGGCGCGACACGTCGTTTCTCACTACGCCATAAAGATGCAACAGTGATGTCTGGAACCCGGCATATCGACCTTGAGGGTGGTTCCGTATTACTTATGGCGGGTCGAACTCAAGCCTGCTGGCAACATCAGCTGGCAAAAACAAAGCAGGCTGTAGGTGGTCGTATTAATCTGACTTTTCGTACTATTTATCCCTCTTCGAAGTTCTCTACCACTAACAGAGCTGAGAGTGATGAGTAAATCTGCTAAAGCCGTCGACAAAGCAAAGGCCGTGAAAGAAAAACAGATCTCGGAAGGAAAAAAAGTTACTAAAAAAATGGCTGAAAAGTCGAACGCTTCTTCGCCACCCTTCGATCATGTGAACTTTTTAAAATCAGTCACCAGCAAGCCCGGCATTTATCAAATGTATGATGCCGACGGCGCGATTCTCTATACCGGTAAAGCCAAAAACCTGAAAAATCGCTTGTCGAGTTATTTTCGTTCGCAGGGGCTTGCGATAAAAACGGCGGCCTTGGTTAGCAAAATTGCTTCGATCCAGGTAACCGTGACTAACACCGAAGCCGAAGCTTTATTACTTGAGCACAACCTGATCAAGCAACAGCGGCCACCCTATAATATATTACTGCGTGATGATAAATCCTTTCCCTATATCTATCTGACCACGCAACATGATTTTCCCCGCTTATCTATACATCGCGGCGCTAAAAAAAACAAAGGCCGTTACTTTGGTCCTTATCCCAGTGCGGGTGCGGTAAAAGAGAGTCTTAATTTTTTACAGAAGGTATTTAAGGTCCGGCAATGCGAAGACAGTTTTTACAATAATCGTTCGCGACCCTGCCTGCAATACCAGATCAATCGCTGCAGCGCTCCCTGCGTCAATAAAGTTGACAATAGCGAGTATGATGAAGCTGTACGCCATACAGTCATGTTTCTTGAGGGTAATAACAAAACCTTAATAAAGGAACTGGCCGATACGATGGAGCAGGCTGCAGCTAATCTCGAGTTTGAAAAAGCGGCCGATTACCGGGATAAAATTCAGTATCTGCAACAGGTACAGGCCAGTCAATACATTGAAGGCGAGCAGGGTGATATCGATATTGCGGCCTGTGCCTATAAGGCGGGAGCCGTTTGTGTACAGGTGCTGTTTGTCCGTGGTGGCCGGGTACTCGGCAGTAAAAGTTATTTCCCCAAAAACCATTTGGATGAAGATGGAGCACAAATTCTGGAAGCTTTCCTGTCGCAATACTATTTAAGTGATGGAGTGGGTTTGTCTGCTGGCTCGGCAGGGTTTTCTGGTGATGGGCCAATGATAGGAGCGGGCTTTCCAAGAGAGATTATTGTCAGCCATCCTTTGGATTCCACGGCGCTGCGCGAGGCCCTATCGACCATTGCGGGTCGTAAGATTAGTATTAGTAACAAGGTCAGGAGCAATCGAGCGAAGTGGTTAAAGCTGGCGGAGGAAACGGCAAAACAAAATCTGGTGGGGCATCTGGCTAATAAACAGACACTCTACCAGCGCTTTGAAGCCCTGCAGGATGTGCTGGCCCTGGATGAGATGCCACGCCGTTTGGAGTGCTTCGATATCAGTCACAGTAGTGGTGAGGCGACAGTCGCCTCCTGTGTTGTATTTGATACTAACGGGCCGCTTAAGTCCGATTATCGCCGGTTTAATATTGATGGTATCAATGCAGGTGATGATTATGCGGCGATGCACCAGGCTTTAAGTCGGCGTTATACTCGAATCAAATCGGGCGAAGGGGCACTGCCAGATATTCTGTTTATTGATGGCGGTAAGGGGCAGGTCCGACAGGCTGTTGAGGTGCTTGAGGAGTTACAGGTGGCCGAAGTGTTAATCGTTGGCGTTGCCAAGGGTACAACAAGGAAAGCGGGTTTTGAGACCTTGTACCGCGCGGACACCGGCGATGAATTTACCCTGAAATCGGATTCTGTCGCCCTGCACCTGATCCAGCATATACGAGATGAATCGCACCGCTTTGCTATTACCGGCCATAAACAGCGACGTGATAAAAAGCGGAGGCAATCCCCATTGGAAGGGATTCCTGGAGTTGGTCCCAAACGGCGTCGAGAGTTACTGCGGCACTTTGGGGGCTGGCAGGAGGTTAAGGCCGCCAGTGCCGATGATTTGGCAAAATTGCCGGGAATCAGCGAAAAGTTAGCCAGGGATATAGTGGCGGCTCTGCATAATAGGTAGAATAATTCGGCTGTCGTTTCTTGCCTGTACAAGGCGCCATAACTCAAGTTGTTATTAATGAATATTCCAAACACGCTTACCCTGTTCAGAATTGTTCTAATACCGGTTCTGGTATTAGTATTCTACTTGCCCTATACCTGGAGCTTTCTGGCATCGGCGGTGATTTTTACGCTGGCAGCTTTAACGGATTGGTTGGATGGTTATCTTGCGCGCAAACTTGACCAGTCAACACCCTTTGGTGCTTTTCTGGACCCGGTAGCAGACAAGTTGATGGTGGCGGTTGCTCTGGCTTTGCTGATTGAGCGCTTTGAGGTCTGGTATTTTACCTTGCCCGCCATGGTGATTATTGGCCGAGAGATTGTCATTTCCGCTCTACGGGAGTGGATGGCCGAACTGGGTAAACGTACCAATGTGGCGGTTTCGCAAATTGGGAAATTAAAAACCGTGTTCCAGATGGTCTCTATTGTGGTTTTGTTGGCGGCTACTCCGGGGCAGTTCGGGTTATTATTGCAGCTTGGCTACGCTTTGCTTTATCTGGCTGCAATATTGACCTTGTGGTCAATGGTGATTTATTTGAGAGCTGCCTGGCCAGAATTTCAGCTGCAAGGTAATAGCGACTAGGGCTAGGTTGAAACTGAGTTAATGCGGCCTTAAGATCGATTTAATCGATTTTTCGATCTTAGGTAGGGAAAAGCACGCTGGTAAATTTTTCTTCATCGAAATTAGGTAAAGATTGGAGCCAGCTTTTTGCCTCTTCCCACGTGTTGAAATAAATATTTTCCCAAGGGCTATTCAGTTCTTCAAGCTCATAGCTTACTAATGAGGCCAGAGCCTGAGCTGTCTCATTGGTGACGAGGACGCCTGATTTAATTCGTGAGTTAGTTTTAGAGGCCGCATGGCAGAGGTGGGCAAGTCGGATGGCCTCACGCATACTGAGGTCTATTTCGCTGATATCGAGATAATCTGAAATTATAATAGAGAGCTGGTCGAATCGGGGGTCATTGATGAGCTCCTCGGTGGCTGTAACGATTTCCTCAGAGCTTATTTTCCCAGAGAATTTTCTGCAAAGGAATGAGCCTTTCCAGTCAGTGTGGTATGGCATGAACTGGTTTCCCTAAGCTATATATTAATTCATCCGGGCCCAGTATAGGTTGCAACAAAATTAGGTTAATAGGGGAATATACCTACAGACACTCTAGTTTTAATAGATTTTTCGGCACAATATATTCGTTAGGATATTGTTGTAGGCAGGTTTATAAACAGAAAATAATGCCCAAAACAGCTTCTTTGAATTATTAAGCCTGTATTGTTCAGCCTTTAAGAATTGGCAGAATCTTATCGGCATATCGTTTGGCTTGGTCGTAGACATCCTCATAAGGCATACCACCAAAGCTGAAGTTAGCAAGGATATTGTATTCTCCGACCATCTCCTTACGGGTAAAGTGTTGCTCCAGTATTTCCTCCGGCGTACCGATCGCATTGGCACCGATATAATCTTTGTAGGCTTTTTCAGGTCCGCCCCGCGCCGCCGACATCTCTCCCAGAATTCTATAGGTTGTGTACGAGGGTAATTCTTTAAAGTGTTCACCACCAAACTCGTAATGCTCAGCTACTGATTGAAATAATTTGGCAAAATATGTATCGGTGTACTTCTCAATTTTTTTATGGTCTTCAAAACAAACGACAAAATCACAGAGGTAGAAGGGTGGGGCGTCGGTGCCTTGATATTTCTTGAAGGCATCGCGATACAAGTTGATTTCCTCCAGTGCAGTGCCATCCCAGCGTCCCTGTGAAAAACGCAATGCCTGAAGGCCAAGTTTTGCAGCTACTTCAGCGGAGGAGGCGGACATGGTGACCATAACAGTGCGATCTTTGAAAGAGCGTTCGGGGCGGGGCCGAATTTCTATGTGAGGCTGTTTATAGAATTTGGTGTCTGCTTCGATGTAGCCGTTCTCCAGGCCGTTGATAATAATGGGGGCTGCTTCGTCAAACATTTCCCGCGAATCCGCTAGATCCAGCCGAAAAGCATTAAACTCACGGCGAGCAGCCCCTCGGCCCATACCTAAAATCATTCTGCCCTCGCTGATAATATCGAGCATGGTGGCTTTTTCGACCACGCGCAGTGGGTCATTCCAGGGCAGAATACAGGCCCCGGTCATGAGCTTGATGGTTTTAGTCTTCGCTGCAACATTGGCCAAAAACTGAAAATTATCCGGGCACATGGCATAGGAGGTGAAGTGATGTTCGACTGGGGCGACAAAGTCAAAGCCCATGGCCTCCGCCTCCACCGCGAGTTTGGTTTCTTCACGAAAGAAATCTGCATCGCTCATATCGTGGTAGTTCATAAATCCAAGTTGAAGTCCGACTTGCATAATGGGTACCTAGACTAATGGTTAAGAAAGGCATTGAGCTAATGTTAGTTGTCAGTTTTGAGGTGAAATCTGACGCACACCAGTTACCGGCTCCTCGCCGTTGAGGGTAAAGCGGAACAGCTGGCGACCACTATTCTCATCGAAGGGACGTACCCGGTGCATCGTTCCGGTGTTGTCCCACATCAACATATCGCCAATGCGCCAGTGATGGCGATAGAGAAACTTTTCCTGAGTGGCATGTGCCATTAAGCGTTGTAGAAGATCGTGACTATCCGCTGGGTGCATACCGACGATATGAGAGGCCGAAGTGCTGAGCACCAGCGACTTGCGACCTGATTTATGGCGCCAAACCAGCGGATGAGTGCGATTGGGGTAGTCGTACCAGACTGCGAATTCCTCGGTATCGCAATCTCGCTTGGCTGGAAATAGTGCTGCCTGCATGGTGTGGACAACCTGTAAATCTTCCAATCGCTGCTGTTCCTCTACTGGAAGATCTTCAAAGGCTGCATAGGTATTAACAAATTCGGTTTCACCACCAGTTTTTGAGAGTTTATGGGGCGTCAGAATCGTCGCAAAGGGTGGGTATTCCTCGTAGGTTCCATCCATATGCCATAGCCAGGTACCGAAGAAAAAGCGTGCATAATCAGGATTCACTCTGGCGTCAAAGCTGACTTTCAATAGCCCTTCGTCGCCTTCTTTTTTGACCGTACCCAAGCGTAAATCACCCAGGCTACGAGCAATTTCACGCTGTTGATCAGCGCTCATCGGCACATCGCGTATCACCACTACGCCGCGTTCGACCAGCAGCTTGCGGATATCCTGACTGTAGCGGCCGCTCAGCAATGATTCAAGATCGCAATCTAGCTGCGAGCCGACCAGTGGATTTAAGTTGGTGCTGGAGAAAGTCACTGGAAATCTCCTGAATAATTTATTGGTTATTATGTTTTGATTATATGTTGTCAGGCAGAATTTAAAAAACAGTATGTAGCAAATGGCCTAACATTTATGCTATGTTTTTTAGTTCGAAGGCGCGAGATAATTAATGTCACCCAGATCGTTTAATTGATCATAATCATAAACAGGTCCTCTGGGCAAGAAAAATAGTATTTCGTGTGCGTGCTGCCAGTGGTTTTTTTATAGAATATTATAAGTTATTGAAAAATATTAAATTTAATTTGCTTTAGTTGGTCAGGTACGGTGAGCTGAATAGTCGGGGCAGTGACATGGCTGTGCGCTGAGGCTCTTGCCTATGCAATAGGCAATAGGCAATAGGCAACATGCAATTAAGTTTTCTGAACTAAAAATGGAAGAGTATAAGATTATGGACATACATGAATTGCCATTTGGCAAAATAATCATTTTGCAGGAGGATGTCGCCGAGGTCATTATTGATGAAGGTGTTGAAATGAATGCGCCCATGGTGGAGGAGTATCATGCTTTTTTACTTTCTCATCTTAGTCATCCATTTTCATTGCTAATTAATAAAATCAATTCCTACACCTATGATTTTGATGCGCTGCTAGGTATTGCATCCCTAAATGAAATACTATCAATGGCCGTGGTCCACTACACTCGATCGAATCAGGTGGGTACAGAGATTTTGGCTGCTATTAACCCCAATAGTGATAAATGGAATTTAAAAATGTTCTGGGACAGAGAGAAGGCGTTGGCTTGGCTATTCAATAATCAAGAAAATACAACAGCAGGATGATACCGAAATAGTTTTAGAGCTGGCTCATATATCTCAGGTGAGCAGATGTTTACTGGAAAATATTTTGGAAGATAGGTAAAAGGCTCTTAAGGCGGTTATCGAGGTGTATGTCATATTAACACTTGCAAGGGCAAAGAGGTGGAGCGATACTTGAGCTGAGGTATTTTAGTATGAGCCGCTTTTTATTATTACTAAGTGTTTTATTCACCGCACATTTTGTGGTGGGAAACAGCGTAACCACGCTGGAATCCTCTTCACCGTATATTGCTGTTACCGTTGATCTTCAAGATGATAACCGCAGCGCGACGGATTCAAATAACAGTGGCCCTGATGAGGGTGATGTTGTTTTTCTGCAGGCAGTATCGTCTCCTGCATATAGCCCTTTATCCCAAAAATCTTTACACACTGCAAGTTTAGTACATTTTTCTGAGCGCCTTAGTGATCAAATTCGCGCGCCACCCGTCCTCCTCGTTTAAGCAAAAAATTCAGGTCTATTTATAGGCTTCTTTTGATATTGCCTGGCTATGAAGTGGCCAGGTCGAGGAAATGTGCCATGAAAAAATTAACTATGTATTCTGTATCGCTGGCCGACGAATTATTATGGCCTGAGCAGGGTGATATCCCTACACTGGACACTTCAGCTATCCATTTTTTTACTGATTTTTCTCAAGTACAGCCCCACGTTATTGACTCCTCAGCTTCAGCCATTGATGCCAGGAGTGTGATGTTGCGAACCCACATCCGGCTGATGTTTGTGATCAATGAATTCAGTCAATTCGTTGGTATTATCAGTGCCGATGATTTGGCTGAAAGAAAAATTGTTCAACACGTTGCAGATGGCTATAACCGGGATGATATTGAGCTAACTGATTTGATGACCTGCAAAAAACAGTTAAAGGCGCTGGATATTGCCGAAGTAGAAAGGGTAAGTATTGCTGACGTAATTGATGTGTTAAAAGATTCTCATCAGCAACACTGCCTGGTGATAGACAAAAAAAGCCATCGGGTTAGGGGTATATTTTCAGCCAGTGATATTTCCCGGACCTTAAATCTGCCTATTGATATCGAATCAAAAGCAGACTTTTATAAAGTATTTGCAGCCACATCATAAGCAATACTACAGCTGTGCTTATATTCACGTAATAATGCTGGGATATGTCCCGGCATTATTGAAATAGCCTGTGTTCCGGCTAAAGTACACTATAAAAAAGCATGGCTCAGTTGTTTTTGCTTAGTCCTTACTAGACACCGGTTTAGTTGGCTAAAGTTTTAGCCGCTTCTGCAATTTTTTCTATATAGGTAATATGTTGATCGACGGTAGAAAATCCCAAGCCCATTGTGTTGACAGCGGCATGGTTGCCACCGGCTGACTGCCAGCGAGTAGCAGTATCAAGAACTGCTTCGGGGGTTTGGGCTTTAAGCATATTGCATTGCATGCCAAAAGATTCCCCGGTGCGACCGTTTTGTTCCAGGTACTCCTGCAGCTTTTCACATTGCTCAAAGGCATCGGCAGCACCATCGGCAAAAATAAATCCGTCGGCAATTTTGGCCGCTCGCTGTAATGCGACATCGGCAAAACCTCCCAGCCAGATTGGAATATTTTGCTTGGGGCGGGGATTGAGTGCGACTCGTTCAAGACAGTCAAATTCACCGGTAAAATCCACTAGCGGTTCATTCCAGAGACGTCTTAGTAACTCAATTTGTTCCTCAACCCGCTTGCCACGTGTTTTAAAGTTCTGCCCCAGCGCGTCGTACTCTACATAATTCCAGCCAATGCCCACACCCATACGAAAGCGCTGATTAGAGAGGAGGTCCAGATCCGCCGCCTGACGAGCCACTAAAGCAGTTTGTCTTTGCGGTAGAATCAAGATGCCCGTAACAAACTCAAGCCGTTGGGTGTTACCGGCTAGATAGGAAAACATCATCAGTGGATCATGGAATGGGTGCTTGTCGGTATAGGGCCCCCACAGCTTCGGCTCTCGATCATGGGTAGCGCCTACCACATGGTCATAACCAACCAGAAAATCAAAACCGAGCTCTTCTACGGCCTGACCAATGGCTTTGACGGCTTGCGGGTCGCCCTGGAGTTCGGTTTGGGGGTAAATGATGCCAAGTTTCATTGTCGTCTCTCGTAGCGTTGATTGGATTTTAAGATAACACAGAGAAGTTGTAGGAAAAACAATTTGAAAAGTTGGCTCGGATAGTTTCTATATTGGTAGTGCACCGAGTTTTAAGTTGATTACCGTTAATAATTCCACTGTTGGTCTAAAGCCTAAAAGCAGAAGATTTTAAAAAATATTAGCACTGCGCCAGAGGTTCTTGGCAGGGAGTAGGCCATTCCCTACTTGAATATACGCGTAAGTCGAAAAAAGCCTGTCAGATTGGCTGGCTCTTCTCGATAACGGTTTATTATTAACTCGATTGCGGTTTATTATTAAAAAATATCGACGTTTTAATAAGGCTTTGTGGCCCATAAAATTTTATAATCCACATATTATTTCTAACACCAACATCAAGGAAGATGATTATGTTTCACCGTATTAAGTCCGTTTCGTTTTTATTACCCGCTTTACACTTACTTTTAATTGCTACAGTTTTTTACCTGCCTCAGGAGGTGTTGGCTGATCCTGCACCTCCCCTGATGTTGGCTAATCGCTATGATGATGAGATTGAGCTAAACGATTACTGGGTCAGTGAGAAGCTTGATGGTGTGCGTGCTTATTGGGATGGTAAGCAATTAATCTCCCGGCAGGGAAATAAATATCATGCGCCAGCATGGTTTATCTCTGGGTTTCCCACGATTCCTCTGGATGGTGAGCTTTGGAGTGGTCGAGGCACCTTTGATGCCTTATCCGGTGCTGTGCGGAAAAGTCTTCCAGAGGATGAGGAATGGCAGAAGATACGGTTTATGGTGTTTGATTTGCCCGCATCCACAGCTGACTTTGATCATCGGCTAGATGAACTTAAAGCACTTTTTTCTACCCTTGCCACGCCTTATATATCCTTAGTTGAGCAACAAAAAATAGCGGATAAGCAGGCATTGATGAACTTGCTTGATGAGACCGTGAATGCCGGAGGCGAAGGGCTGATGTTGCACTCAGGGCGTTCGTTTTATCGCGCGATCCGTTCGGATGACTTGCTCAAACTAAAACGCTTTCAAGACGCCGAGGCGGTTGTAGTTGCACATATGCCGGGTAAGGGAAAATTTTCCGGAATGATGGGGGCATTGTTAGTGGAGTTGGACAATGGGATGCAATTTAAAATAGGCACGGGGTTCACTGATGCTCAGCGTAGAACTCCGCCACCGATAGGGAGTGTAGTCACATTCAAGTTTACGGGCAGAACGGCTAAGGGAATACCGCGATTTGCGAGCTTTTTGCGTCTACGTAAAGACAATTAAGCATTAGATTGGTGCCGGGGCAGGACTTGAATTAGTG
>CBFIDJ010000004.1:0-206251 GCA_965661375.1 Oceanicoccus sp.
TGGCCGACGAGTTGCTGGAGCTGATTGCGCTGCATGGTGCCGAAACGATTGCCGCAGTGATTGTAGAGCCCGTGGTCGGCTCCGGCGGTGTGTGGATGCCGCCCAAGGGTTATTTAAAGCGCCTGCGTGAGATTGCAACAGCACACAATATTCTGCTGGTTTTTGATGAAGTGATCACCGGCTACGGTCGTGTCGGCGAAGCCTTTGCCGCCAACCGTTTTGGTATTACGCCGGACCTGATGACTACGGCCAAGGGCTTGACCAATGGCGCGATTCCCATGGGAGCGGTGTTTGTTAAAGACGCCATTCACGATGCCTTTATGCAGGGGCCAGAGGAAGTGATCGAACTCTTCCACGGTTACACTTATTCCGGTCATCCCGTTGCGGCTGCCGCCGGTTTGGCGACGCTGGCTATTTATGAAAATGAAAAACTGTTCGACAAGGCGCTCACGCTGGAAGATTACTGGGCCGATGCGCTGCACAGTCTGGCCGAGTTTGATGTGATTAAAGATATTCGCAATATCGGTTTAGTCGGCGCGATTGAATTTCACGCTGGCGATAAAATGGGTGAGCGCGGCTATGCCGTCTTCGAGCACTGTTTTTGGAAGAGTAATGCATTAGTCCGTTGTACCGCCGATACGATTGCCCTGTCGCCGCCATTAATTGCCGAGCGTGAACATGTTGATGAATTGATGATGGCGCTGCGCAGTGCAATAAAATCTTTGTACTAATAATGGTTATTGCTGAAGCATAAAGCTTATTGGCGTGAATTTGGTATTTGCTGCTGAGACCGTCGCCAGCATGGATACCCAAAGCACTCCCTGCGGTCGCGGGGCAGGCTCTGCTGGCGTCGAGCCCCCATGGATGGGTTTATGGCGTGTCTCAGTAGTGAATGCCGAATTCATGTCCGGCAGAGGATTGGAATACCAGTAACGGCTGGATAAACGAAGATGCGCTATCCATTGGCTTAGGTGTTAGTTTTTATTTTAGGAATTTCATGCGTACCGATCACACCACTTCTTATTACGCCGCAACGCGAAACGATACGCGTGACCGCCCGCCACTAGAAGAATCTGTTACTGCAGATGTCTGTATTGTCGGTGCCGGTTTTACCGGCATCTCCAGCGCGCTGCATTTGGCCGAGGCGGGTTTTCGTGTCGTGGTGCTGGAGGCTGCGCGCATTGGTTTTGGTGCCAGCGGTCGCAACGGTGGCCAACTGGTGAATAGCTATAGTCGTGATATTGATGTGATTGAACGCAACTATGGTAAAGAGATGGCGGCGACCTTAGGGGCGATGGCCTTTGAAGGCGCCGATATTATTCGCCAGCGCATTGCGCAGTACGATATTGATTGTGCCTATCAACCCGGTGGCATTTTTGCCGCCTTTACCCATCGACAACTCAATGAACTGAGCGAACAAAAAACACTGTGGGAGCGCTTTGGTCACGACGAACTGGTACTGCTGGACCGTGAAGGAATTCGGCAGGAAATTCAAAGCGATGTGTATTGCGGCGGCATGATCGATAAACGCGGCGGCCATATTCACCCTTTAAATTTATTGTTAGGGGAAGTCGCAGCCTTTGAAAGCCTGGGAGGTCGTGTTTACGAAGATTCAAAAGTGATTCGACTGGATCGCAGTGAAAAACCGGTGGTCTATACCGAGCAGGGTTCGGTTACGGCTGATTACGTATTGCTGGCCGGCAATGCCTATATGGACGGCTTAGTGCCGGAGTTAGCGGCTAAATCCATGCCTTGCGGTACCCAGATTATTACCACCGAACCCTTAGCGTCTGAAGTGGCTCAATCCCTGATTCCCAATAACTATTGTATTGAAGACTGTAACTACAAGCTGGATTACTTTCGTGTAACGGCCGATAACCGCTTATTGTATGGCGGTGGTGTTACCTATGGTGGCGGCGACCCCGATTCTATTGAACGCTTTCTACGTAAACATGTGGAACAAACCTTCCCGCAACTCAAGGGAATAAAATTTGATTATTCCTGGGGCGGAGATTTTCTCCTGACCATGAGTCGCCTGCCGCAGTTTGGTCGTTTAACCCCTAACATCTATTACGCTCAGGGCTATAGTGGCCATGGTGTTACCACTACACATTTAGCTGGACGGTTAATAGCTGAAGTGATGCAAGGTAATGCCGAACGCTTCGATGCCTTTGCTGCCTTAAAGCATTACCCGTTTCCTGGAGGGCGTTTATTTAGAGCGCCTTATACGGCGCTGGGGGCTTTGTATTATGGCTTGCGGGATAAGTTGGGGGTTTAAACGCCGATTGGTTTTGAGAGATGTTAGAAAAGCTGTGTGCGGTAGTGATGTGGTGAAAGTGGTCCATGACCTGAGCGGTTCGGAATTAGCACCAGAGTTCGGTTTATCTTGCTCCTTGGTTTTTTAAAGTTAGCACTAATCGACTGAAATAATCGACTGAAACCGGTTAGTGATATATGTGACGGCTACCATCTCGATGGCAGCCGGATAGGCGAATCCCCTGCTACACTTTAATAGATCCTAAGCATCAGTTATCGAGAAAACCAGCCAGCGAGAGAACCAGCCATGCCACTGAGCCGTCGACAGTTCCTCCAGTCAACCATCGCTATCAGCGGCGGGCTATTGCTCTCCATCCGCTCATCCGCCAGCACGGAAATTCCCGCCGGCCTTGTCGATGACCGCAGCCCGAGCGGCTTTCTCCATATCGGTAGAGACAACACCATTACCATCACCGTCCCTGGCCTTGAGATGGGTCAGGGCAGCCACACCGCACTACCCATGATCCTGATGGACGAGCTGGAGGGTGACTGGTCGAAAATGCGCTGGATAAACGCTCCGGTGGCGGATATCTACAAGAACCCCCTGGTCAACAACCAGGCGTCTTTTGGCAGCGCCACGGTGCGAGGGTGGTTTTACCAGCTCCGCGATGTGGGGGCGGCGGCCAGGGAAATGCTGGTCAGTGCCGCAGCGAACCATTGGGGCGTACCGAAGACGCAGATTATTGCTGCCAACAGCGTACTGACCCATAACCCCAGCGGCAACACTCTGTCCTACGGGCAGGTAGCGGAGCAGGCCGCGTCTCTTCCCCGTCCGAATAACCCCGTACTCAAATCCCCCGAAGAGTTCCGTTTTATCGGCAAGTCCGTACCCCGCACCGACGCCGTAGCCAAATCCAACGGCACGGCCATTTATGGTATCGATATCCGGCTGCCGGATATGCTCTATGCCGCCGTCACCTTCTGCCCCACCTTTGGCGGCAAATTGAAAACATTCAACGACAGCGAAGTGAAAAAACTCCCGGGCTATGTTCGAACGGTACCGCTGGAGAATGGTGTTGCAGTAGTGGCGGAAAGTTACTGGCAAGCCGAGAGGGTACTGAAGAAAATCCAGATCGACTACGATGCCGGACCGATCCAGAATCTGACCAGCAAAAAGGTATTTGCTGCGCTCAACCAGGGGCTGGAGGAAAAGTCCGGGATCGTCCGTAAGGACGGCGATGCCGAGGTGGTTCTGAAAAATGCCGCCAACGTGATCGAGGCCGACTATCAGGTGCCCTATCTGGCTCACGCCTGTATGGAACCCATGAACTGTACGGTCGTGGTGAACGATGAAAACTGTGAAATTTGGGTTGGCTCGCAGGCACCGGGAAGAGCGCGAAGCGCCGCCGCCCGTTTACTTGAAATGCCCGAAGAACAGGTAAAGGTTCACAGCCAGTTTCTCGGCGGTGGTTTCGGGCGCCGTGGCGCATCCGACTTTGTCGAGTATGCAGTATCCATTGCCCGGGCAATTCCCGGCCGTCCGGTAAAAATGATCTGGAGCCGGGAAATGGACGTCCAGCACGGCCTGTACCGTCCCGCCGTAGCCAGTCGCTACCGGGCGG
Source organism: Oceanicoccus sp. (assembly GCA_965661375.1). GTDB lineage: Bacteria > Pseudomonadota > Gammaproteobacteria > Pseudomonadales > Dasaniaceae > Oceanicoccus. Next base: position 3,879 of record CBFIDJ010000004.1, read on the forward strand.
TACTGGACAACAATGGCGAACCCAAAGCCCTGTCAGCGCGGGTCGTCACCTCAGCCGTCCCCGGCTTCAAGATGCAGGGGACACCGATTTATTTGCGCGGGGTGGCGGACATGCCCTATGCCATCGCCAATATCGAGGTTTCTGGCGACAACAAGGAACTGGGCGTTCCCTTTGGCTTCTGGCGCTCCGTTGCCCATTCCCACACACCCTTTGGTGTAGAAAGCTTTATCGACGAACTGGCTCATGCCGCCGGCAAGGATCCTTACCGGTTCCGGCGCTCGCTTTTACAGCAAGCAAAAGCCAGGCGCTACCTGCAGGTACTGGATCTGGCCGCAGACAAGGCGGGTTGGGACAACCCAGTCCCGAAAGGGCGTGGCAGGGGTATTGCCGTTGTGGAATCCTATGGCAGCTATATCGCTGCCGTAGCGGAAGTGTCAGCCAAAGACGGGAAAATATTCCTTCATCGCATTACCTGTGGATTTGATTGCGGCATTAATGTGGACCCGGACAATACCCGCGCCCAGATAGAGGGCGGGCTGGTATGGGGCCTGACCGCAGCGCTGTGGGGAGAAATCAGCATAGACAACGGCGCCGTTCAGCAAAGCAATTTTGATGACTACCGGATGTTGAGTATGAAGGAAATGCCCGAGGTAGAAGTGCATATTCTGCCGAGCAACGAGTTTCCCGGCGGTGTTGGTGAACCCGGTGCCGCACCGATTGCGCCAGCACTGGTAAATGCCATTTATGCGGCAACCGGGCAGCGTGTTCGGTCGTTGCCGTTGAGTAAGCATGGGCTGACGACATCATAGGAAAGCAGTGGCAAGCCACTTGACTGGATAAGCAAGCATTCTCGTCCAGGCTGAGAGGTGCAGCAGAATGGTCTAATTATCTTTGATGACATCCATCTCTTTGCGGTCAGTTAACATTAAGGTTTTCCAGCCGTAGGCGGGGTTGATCGCTTTGTTAAATTCTTTCCGCGCAACTACAGAATATATGTGCCATTCGTGTTGGCCGCCGCCAGGTTCCGTTCCGGACTTATGGTGCTCGTAGAATGAAACGATCTCGAATGATTCGAGCCACTTTCTCACCATTTGCTCTGTCGCGACCAAAATGTCCGGCCAAAAGGCGTCCCGGTCATAATCATCACCTGCCATGGTGTCCTCCGGACCTAAGAACGACCCCACAAAAATGCCACCTGGCAACAAGGCAGAGCAAATTTTATTCCAAACTTCAGCGAACTCGCTTTGAGGACAAAAAAACAGACTAGCGTCAGCGACTATTAAAGATGCGCTAGGATAATCAAATGCACTAAAGCTACTCTGCGTGAGTGTAATACTATTATCGCCGCGAAACCGTTCCTGGCATCTCGCTATAGCTTCAGGTTCAATATCAAACGCGTGTACCTTGAATCCATTGTCTCTCAAGAAAGCGATATCACTTCCCGCTCCGCATCCGCAATCGATAGCAGTGCGTAGACCGCTAACGAGCGAGACCCCTAGTCTAAGATCATCTCGAATTTCCCTGAATTCCGTGGCATCAAAGTATTTTAAAATCTCTTCTGATGGCATGAAGTCGTCCCTGAATTTGACGTTTAGCGAACCGGTGGCGTAGTCGTCGGGTTACGCGCCTTATTGTCATTAATATCGACAGATACCGGAAAGTACCTGAATAAACTGCTGGCCAAAGATATCACTTCATTATTTGTTTCAACGGCTTCTCTTTTAGATGCAGCATCGCCCCACACAGGGTAACCGTCTGAATTCAAGAGTATGGCTTTGGCTGATGTTATGGAATGCTCAAATGCTGTAACCATACCGAAAGTAAGCAGTGTAGTAGCTACACCCTGACCAACGGATTTATCAGTTGGAACACGAACCCCATCCATTAGTACAAACATAACTAGGCTATTATCTTTGAATACAATTCTCTTCATGTCAGGGTAGTTCACCTTTGTAAGAGACTTGACATATTTTTCCCTGTGTTCAAAACCGTAAATTAGGACGTTCAATTTCTCAGCTACAAAGCTAAATATATTTTCGTAATTTGGATCGAGTTTGGCCTCAGAGAAATAGACTGGTAGGTTGATAGGGCCTTTCTCATCTTCGGTTGCTCCTATGTACTTTCCAATACCTGCTTGAAGGCCAGTGGTTACTGTCATTGGCATTATTTCAATATCGGTTTTTCTGCTAATTTCTCTAATAGTACTTAAGGACAGTTGAGTGCAAATATTCCCATTGTACTCAACATCTATAGCATGATTCTGACCACTAACATCATCAAGTACAAAACAGTCTACAATTAAGTAAATTTTTGAAACTTTGCTTTTATCAATATCAAAATTTGAAAAAGTGTCAAGGCGACCAGTGTTTACACAACCTACAAAGAACATGATTGTTAAGAGAATAAAATATTTCATCAGCCGGTACTTGGATCCTCTATGAAATGTAACTACTAATGAACAGCTCACTATGCATAAATTCGAAACTCAGGCAGAGCCTGGTTGAATTGCAGATAGGCAGTAAAAAGCAGCCAATGCCGCCTATCATGATTTTTGACTAGTTTTAATATGCCTCTAAGTTTTTATTATTCCTGATACTAAATGAAATTAGCGCATTCTTATCAAGATGAACAGCCCTGGCCTGATTATCTACTTTGTAGGTTAATAAACCAGTGCTTGTCATTTTGGTATTCCACTACGTGGAAAACGATATTGCTAAGCTGCTGAATTTACAAAGAAAAAATTATTGCCCGGATATTTCCCGGTATAACCAGACCTTATTTTTAATGAAGGCTTTCTACCAAGCCTCACGGCCATATATCAGCAGCTCAACGGTGTGATCAGTAAATTGATCAATAACCTTTTTAGTTAGTCTGGCAGAGTCGGGCTGATTTTCCAGCCAGCCTGCGATAATCGACAGCAGTGCCCGGGCAATAGCTTCTGGGTTTTTGGCCGGCTTGTTGTCTGCTGCCGTGCAGTTTCTTATATCGTCGGCGACTCTTTTTATCATGGTGTCGCTGCTGCGTTTGCGTATCTCCTGCGCAAAATCATCGGTTTCCTGACAGGCGCTCATACGCAGTTTTCTAAAGGCGCGAACCTCTGGATTGGCTGACCATTTAATGGTGCGCCGGGTGTGGCTGCGTAAAATTTCCTCCAGCGTTTCGCCTGGGTTGTCTTCCTGCTCGGAGGCCAGCTTGGTCCACTCGGCGAGTTTGGCTTCCATCACCTCACGAAATAAGGCGCGTTTGGAGGGGAAGCGTTTGTACACGGCATTTTTGTAGATGCCGGCCTGCTTGGCGATGCCCTCAATAGAGGTGGCGTCGTAGCCTCTCGATAAAAACTGCTGAGCAGCAACTGAAATGATTGCCGCTGAAATCGCTTTGTCTTCCTCAAGACTGGGACGGCCCCTTTTTAAGGTCAGGCCTGTTGGTTTAGTCGATGAAGCTGTTCGGAGTTTCTGCTGGTTTGCCAAGGTGTTATCCGTTTAGAGGTTTGAATTAACTATACGCAATTTTTATTCATAGCGACATTCTGCAGCTATGTACTCTCAGGGCTAATAATGGCTGAAATTTTAAAACAACGATACCGTTGCTTTTGTGGGAGGGCTAGCCTATTATTTAGCCAGTTGCAGGCGAACAGAATAAGAAGGAGGGATTATGAGTGTAGAAGTCGACGAGGCGATTGACGTTGTGAGCTACAACCCGGAATGGCCGCAGCTTTTTGTGGAAGAGGCGAAAAGGCTTCAGGGCAGCATTACCGAGAAGGTGAATGTCGTTGAGCATTTTGGCAGTACCTCGGTGCCGGGTATGTCGGGTAAGCCGGTAGTTGATCTGCTGTTTGGTGTTGATGATATGGAGCAGGCGCATCGGGTGGCTGAGCAAATCGCAGAGCTGGGTTACGAAAATCTGGGTGAGGTGCTGGTGCCGGGTCGGGTCTATTTACGACGTCGTGGAGAAATAAATTTTAATGCGGTGATTGTTGTAGAGGATGGTGACCTCTGGAATTACTTTAAATTGGTAAGAGATTACTTGCGTGCCCATCCTGATGAAGTCGCTGCCTACTCAAAGGAAAAGTGGGCGACGATTGAATCTGGCGCTTCGATGTTCTTGAGTTATTCCTATAAAAAAGGACCATTCTTAAAGGCGTTGGCGGAGAGAGCTATTGCATGGAAGCAGTCAGAGATGGATAAATCTTAGAAAGTAAAAGGAGTACAACATGGAAAGAACAAGGCTGGTGTATGTATTCACGGTAGTGTTGTTGCTGATATGCGTGCTGCCGATGATTTTTCGGTTTTTTGATGAGGCATCCATTCGCTGGGCGCTAAACCGCTCGGTGGATATGGCGTTTCCAATGTTTTGGTTAGCCTTTGCTGCTGGGCCGCTGCAGCGCCGGTTGCCGATATTGAGTTCGCCTTGGGTGCTGAGAAATCGGCGCTATTTGGGTATTTGTTTTGGTATTGCGTTTCTACTGCACGCTTTGCTTATCTATTTTTTATCGGTGACCTATCCGGAAAACTTTGACCAGCCGGCGCCGAAAGTTCTCTTCTATGGGGTGCTTCTGTTTAGCATCACTGCTTTTATGTTATTTACGTCGAATAATCTGGCGGTTAAATACTTAACAAGGCCGCTGTGGCGACTGCTACATTCCCTGGGTGGGTACTTTTTGTTGGTGGTATTTTTGGGCGCGTTTGTGTCCAATATTGATCGCTTCTGGCTGTGGCCCTATCTGGCGGCGTCGGCTCTGCTGATTCTGTTAAGAGTTTACGATTTGCTGGCCCAGTTGATTGGCTGGCTGATCAAAATGACCAAGTGGGGAAGTGCAAAAAAGGCGGTATAGTTTGAGTTTAAACTTTATTGATTTAAACAAAGGGCAGCAATAACTCGTATTCCATCGGCGTGACTTGTTGCTCGAATAAATACACGTTATGCCATTTTACCGCTGAGTAAATCCGTACAAACTCTTCGCCAAACCAATCCTGCACGCGAGGGTCGGCTTCCATCGCGCGCAGTGAGTCGCGCTGGTTGTCGGCAACTACGGGCACATCGTCAGCGTAGGCATTACCTTCAGAGGGCTCTGGAGGCGACATGTGATTAGTCATGCCTTCATAAACGCCAGCGAGCATGGCGGTTACTGCGAGGTAGGGATTAGCGTCAGCACCGCTCATACGGTTTTCGATCCGTGTAGCTTTCTGGCTGCTGGATGGAATGCGCAGGGCGACGGTACGGTTATCATAGCCCCAGGTTTTACTGGTGGGAGCAAAGGATTGAGGGGCCAGTCGGCGATAGCTATTGATTGTTGGGCAGCTAAATGCCTGCATGGAATCGGCAGTGTCTAACAGACCTGCTATAGCGTGGCGAATATTGCTGTTAGTGGTAGGGTCGTCATCGGCAAAAATATTTTCGCCGTTTTGATCCAGTAGGCTTAAGTGGATGTGTAAACCCGAGCCACTTTCTTCAATATAGGGTTTGGCCATAAAGGTGGCCTGCATTTCATATTTTTGTGCAACGGCAGCAATAACGCGTTTTAGTAATACGGCCTGATCGGTACAGGCGAGAATATCGTCTCCGTAGTCGAGATTGACTTCAAACTGTCCAGGGGCGTATTCAGCAATCACTGCATCGGCGGGGATGCCCTGTTCGCGGGCCATGGTCAGCACATCGCGAATAAAAAAATCGTAATCGTCCAGATCCTGCATGGAATAGACCTGGGTTGATGACAGGCGTTTACCCGACACCGGTGATAGTGGCGGCTGAATATTACCGTTAGAATCCAGTTCTTTGTCTAACAGGTAAAATTCCAGTTCGAGCGCAAGGCCGGCGGTATAACCCAGTTTGTTAAATCGTTGGATAGCGTTTTGCAGTACATTGCGGGGATAAAAGGACAGTAGTTCACCGTTTACCTCGTACATGGTGCACAGTGCCTGGGCGCGATCGCCTTCATCATGCCAGGGGACCAGTTTGAGCGTGCCGGGTATAGGACGGCAGTGACGGTCGGCATCTCCGGTCAGCATGCCCAGCTCGGTTTGCTCAACAGTGGTGCCAGTGGCATCCAGTCCGAGTACGGATTGCGGCAGGTGGAAACCCTTTTTATAGACTTCTAACAACAGGCTGCGCTCTACCCGTTTGCCGCGGATAATACCATCAAGGTCTACTACCAACAGCTCGATAGTAGTAACTTCGGGATATTGGTTCAGGAAGTCTTCGGCTTCTTGAGTGCGATTGGGCATGGGGAGGTCTCTTGTGGTTAGGGCCTGATGCTCTAACAGCCGCAGTTCAATAGCGGTTGCGGCTCGTCACCGTAGTATCAATAACAGTACAGTCGTGGGTGAACGATATATCGAACATCTTATAAAATATATTTGACATTGGTCAACGACAATATAATCTGTGGCTAAGGTTAATTTTTACATTTTTTCACTCTGAGTGGGCAAGCTGGTTTAAAGTCATTTCTGTAGTGAGGTGAGAAAACAGCTTGATTCACATACAACACAGTTCAACAGGATACAGGTTTTTTTATGACATCCCCCGCGCTGAAACCTTTGGTAGGGGTCATCAGCGACATTCGAACTATTAATGGCCAGGATTACCATGTGGCCGGTGATAAATATCTTTTAGCCCTGACTCGGGCAGCCGATGTGGTCCCGGTGTTGATCCCGGCCATGCCCTCTGAATACGACATTGAGCAGTGGTTGAGCCATGTCGATGGTGTTTTTCTCACCGGCGCTTACTCCATGGCCGATCCGGCTCTCTATGGCCAAACAGCGCTTGATCGCCCCTATTTTTATGACCCGCGTCGCGATGCTCAAAGCCTGGCTTTGATTCGCGGTATTCGCGCACTCGACAAACCTCTGTTTGGTGTCTGCCGTGGTATGCAGGATATTAATATTGCGCTGGGCGGCTCTCTATTTCAGGCGATTCACGATGAGCCAGGGCTGAACGACCACCGGGAAGATCAGAGTGCTGCTCTCGAGGTTCAATATGGTCCCGCGCACGAGGTCAGTATTACCGCCGGTGGGTTACTGCAGAAAATACTCGGTCAGAACCGTCTGTCGGTGAATTCCCTACACTCGCAGGGTGTTAATCGGCTGGCCGAAGATTTACAGGTTGAAGCGATGGCTGACGACGGTTTAGTAGAGGCGGTGAGTATCAAAGGAATGAAATTCGGGCTTGGGGTGCAGTGGCATCCTGAGTGGAAGGTATTGGATAACCCGGAACAAAAACGGATTTTTGAAGCCTTTGGGCAGGCTTGTAGGGCAATAGAAACTCTTAGCTAAGCTGGCGATTATAAGTAAAAGGAAACGTTGCTAAACGGCAGCGGAAATCATTATGCAAAACCTAGTGAAGTGGTTAAAAGAAAACAATATCACTGAAGTTGAATGTATCACACCTGATCAGACCGGTATTGCGCGCGGCAAAATCATGCCAACCGAAAAGTTTATTGCCGAAGGCGGTATACGTCTTCCGGAAAGTGTGATGCTACAAACCGCCACGGGTGATTACCCGGATGATGATTTGTACTATCGTCTGTTAGACCCCGCTGATATCGATATGGTGCTGCGCCCCGACGACTGCGCCAAATTTATGGTGCCTTGGGCGCTGGAACCCTCTGCTCAAATTATTCACGACTGTTTCGACAGTGCGGGCAATATGATCACGTTGTCGCCGCGAGCGACATTGAAACGGGTGCTTGCCCTCTATGCTGACAAAGGCTGGTTGCCAATTGTCGCCCCGGAAGTTGAGTTTTATCTCACACGTCGTTGTACCGATCCCGATCTGCCGCTGGAACCACCGATGGGTCGATCCGGTCGTCAGGAAAGTGGTCGTCAGTCTTTCAGTATTGATGCTGCCAACGAGTTTGATCACATTATGGAAGATGTATACGACTGGTGTGAGCAGATGTGTCTTGATGTGGATACCTTGATCCATGAAGAGGGGCCCGCGCAGCTGGAGTTTAACTTTCGTCATGGCGAGGCGTTAAAACTGGCTGACCAGGTTTTTGTTTTTAAACGGGCTGTACGAGAGGCGGCGCTTAAGCATAATATTGATGCCACCTTTATGGCCAAGCCTATTGCCGACGAACCCGGTAGTGCTATGCATATTCATCAGTCCTTGATCGATGTGAATACCGGGCGCAATATTTTCTCGCAGGCCGATGGCAGTGCTTCAAAAGAATTTTTAAGTTATATCGCCGGTATGCAGCGATATATTCCACAGATCATGCCGATCTTTGCACCTAACGTAAACAGTTACAGACGTTACCTGCCGGGAGTGACGGGTAATGCACCGGTTAATATTGAGTGGGGCGAAGAAAATCGTACTGTAGGCATTCGAGTGCCCAACTCGGATTCGAACAATCGTCGTATTGAAAACCGGCTGCCTGGAGCGGATACCAACCCTTATTTGGCGTTGGCTGGAAATTTGGCCTGTGGTTATTTGGGAATGGTTCAAGGGCTGACACCGCGTGACCCGGTAACCGGGCGGCACGGTAAAGTATCGGACCCGGATATTCCTTTCAATCTGGAAGCGGCGTTGGAAGTGATGGATGGCTGTGAGGAAATTCGTGACATATTGGGGAATAATTTTGTCGATGGCTTTATTGGTACCCGCTGGGCTGAGTACGAAGGCTTTAAGCGCGTAATCAGTTCCTGGGAACGGCAGTATCTATTATCGACAGTGTAATCTGTTGACGGTGTACTCTGTGTCGGTTTAAGTAAGCGGCAAGCGACATTAATACCCTCTTATGCGATATAACTGAAGATATATGACTGAAGAGTTCAAAGATTTATCCACTGGCGATAATGCCTTAACTTCCGAGCCTCTCTACGGCGTGGTTTCTGAGGCGGCCTTTGCCGGCGCCACCAGTTTTATGCGGCGTCGCTATACTAAGTTGTTAGATGACGTTGATTTGGCAGTGGTCGGTATTCCCTATGACTTGGCTACCTCCAATCGTCCCGGCTCTCGTTTTGGCCCGAGGGGTGTGAGAGCGGCATCAACCCAATTGGCCTGGACTCGACTCTGGCCCTGGGATTTTGACCCCTTTGATCGTCTGCATGTGGTGGACTGTGGTGATATCAGTTTTGATTACGGTCGTCCGCAAGCGATTCCACAAAAAATCGAAGAGAGCATTAGCGCCATTCTCGATAAAGAGGTGGTGCCGTTGAGTATTGGCGGCGATCACTTTATCAGTTATCCGATTTTAAAAGCGATGCATGCCAGGCATGGCGCAATATCGCTGATTCATTTTGATGCCCATAGTGATACCTGGCAGGATGAAGAGGGACGTATAGATCACGGTACCATGTTTTATCACGCCGCCCAGCAAGGCTTGGTTGATGTAAAACACTCGGTACAGTTGGGTATGCGAACCTATAACAAGGACACCCATGGCTTTAATGTTTTAGATGCGTTGTGGATTCATCGACATGGGGTGGAAAAAACCATCGATAAAATTAAGGCCTCTGTCGGTGGTCGTCCCTGTTATATTACCTTCGATATTGATTTCCTCGATCCCAGTTGTGCACCGGGTACGGGTACGCCTGTCTGCGGTGGCTTCAGTACGCTCACAGCTATCGAGTTATTGACGGGACTGGCCGGACTTAATGTAGTGGGTGCTGATGTGGTGGAAGTGGCACCTGCCTATGACCATGCTGAAATTACCTCACTGGCCGGGGCAACGATAGCTACGCATTTAATTGCTTTAGTCGCGAATAATAAAAGTGTGGAGTAATAATTTAGCCTGCAGGTCAATTAACCGAGGCCCGAATAGCACTGACTTAAGCCCTTTAGCCAGTCATCGCGAGCGATAGCGCGGCGATCCATAACCTTAGATGGACTGTCAGATAAGTGCCAAACATGGATTGCCACGTCGCTCTGCTCCTGAGCCTGCCCCGCGAGCGAAGCGAGTGCTTTGGGTACGCAATGACGCTAAGTAAGTGCCATTAAACTCAGGCCCCACTTTTTAAAGGGACTACCCACTGCCAATGTCTCAACCTCGATGCGCCGCCTATTATACTGCCACCATTAATCAGGAAACTGATTACCCATCACTGCAAGATAATATTGAAACCGATATCGCCATAATTGGTGGTGGGTTTACCGGTATTAATACTGCACTGGAGCTAACTGAGCGGGGTTATCGTGTGGTCGTAATGGAAGCGAATAAGCTGGGCTGGGGTGCTTCGGGACGAAATGGTGGCCAAGTTACCGGTAGCCTTTCCGGTGATGACGCCATGCGTAAGCAAATGCGCAAAACAATGGGTGCCGATGTCGATAATTATATCTGGCAGTTGCGCTGGCGCGGTCACGATATTATCAAGCAACGTATTGAACAGTATTCGATAAATTGTGACTTGAAGTTTGGCCATCTGCATGCGGCCTATAAACCTTCCCACATGCGTGAATTAACTGACAGCTATAATGAGGTACGGCGTCGTGGAATGGCGGCAGAGGTTGAGCTGCTGGAGAAAAAAGATATTCCTGCTTTTCTGGAAACCGATATCTACCACGGTGCTTTGTATAATAAAAAAAACATGCATCTGCATTCACTGAATCTTTGCCTGGGTGAGGCCAATGCGGCAGCGGGTTTAGGCGCGCAGTTTTTTGAAAACAGTCCGGTGATTGATATACAGCATGGCTCACGACCTGTGGTGATTACAGAATCAGGTAAGGTCACAGCGCATAAGGTCATGCTGGCAGGCAATGCCTATCACCGGCTTGAGCGGGGAAAACTCAGCGGGAAAATTTTCCCGGCAGCTGGTGGTGTTGTTGCCACTGAGCCGTTAAGTGATGAGGTGGCTGCGGCGATAAACCCCAAAGACCTTGCGGTGTATGACTGCCGTTTTGTGTTGGATTATTATCGATTAACCGCCGATAAACGTTTGTTGTTTGGTGGTGGAGCCAATTACAGTGGTAAACCTTCTAGAAATATTGCCGCTGAATTAAGACCGGCCATTGAAAAAACCTTTCCTCGTTTACAAGGGGTAAAGATTGATTATCAGTGGAGCGGGATGATGGGTATTGTCTTTAATCGTATTCCACAACTGGGAAAGCTTAGTAACAATGTGTTTTATGCGCAGGGTTATTCCGGTCACGGTATTGCCACCAGCCATATTGTAGCGGAAATTATGGCGACAACACTGGATGGAGAATTACGTGGGGACGAATCGGCATCCATCGAATTTGAAAGGTTTGCACGCTGCAAGCATATTCGTATTCCCGGCAGTGAATGGCTTGGCAATCAGTTGCTGGCTATCGGGATGTGGTATTACCAGCTGTTGGAAAAGCTGCGTTAGATGTTATAAAACACAACATTGCTGTCCCGCTCGGCGCAAGATGCCCGGTAACAGCTTGGCACTATCGTTCCACGACTGGCAGCCCTCCGGGCTTCATCCAGGGTGTTGCAAGTTAACTTGGAACGGCTGGAAATAACACAGGAAAAAATGGCCCTTGCTTTTGCAAGAGCCAATTCACTTAATCCAGGACTGCGTAGCACCTTTATTTGCCCGCTTTTAATCCAGTCCACATCCGCGTGCCCGCGCGATCAAACTTGGGACCATAGACGGGGAAGGTGAACAGTTTCGCTTCTACATCGGCTGTTGGGTAGATCGATGGGTCAGAGGTGATCTCCTCATCAATACTGGCTTTGGATGCAGGGATGGCATTAGGGTACCAAACGTAGTTGGTAACGCCTGCCATGACATTGGGGCGCATTAAGTAGTTGAGAAAGGTGTGGGCATTATCGGCGCTGCTGGCATCCTTGGGAATGGCCAGCATATCAAACCACAGGCCTGCACCTTCCTTGGGAATAATATAAGCGACTTCAACTCCGTTCTCTGCTTCTGCCGCGCGATCAACCGCTTGCAGAATATCGCCAGACCAGCCCACGGACAAACACACATCCCCGTTAGCTAAATCGTTGATGTACTGGGAGGAGTGGAAATAGCGAATATGTGGACGTACAGCTTTTAAAGTTTTTGCGACTTTGCTGTTGAGCATGCCGATATCGTCAGACTTGGGGTTTTCCCCCAGATAATTCAGTACCGTGGGTACCAGCTCGTCATAGGCGTCGAGAAGGGTAATGCCGCAGTCAGCCAGTTTGGCCGCTATCTTCGGATCAAACACGAGATCCCAGGAGTTCAATGGGTAATCCTCACCAAGCCGTTCCTTCACCTTCGCGACGTTGATGCCGATGCCGGTAGTCCCCCAGAGGTAGGGAATGGCGTGGGCGTTTTCAGGATCCAGCTCAGCTAGTTTTTTCATCATCGCTGGGTCCAGGTTTTTATGGTTGGGTAATTGGCTCATATCCAGAGGCTGAAACACACCGGCTTTAATCTGACGAGCCAGAAAGGTAGCGGTGGGTACCACTACATCGTAGCCGGTTTTACCCGAAAGCAATTTGGCCTCGAGGACGTCATTGCTATCGAACACATCATAGGTCACCTTGATGCCGGTTTCGGCTTCAAAGTTGGCCAATGTGTCCTCTGCAATATAGTCAGACCAGTTATAGACATTAAGCGTTTTACTATCGGCTGAGGCAAGGTTGGCGCCCAGAAACACTGACGCAGCTAATGCCAGATTGGCTAGTTTTTTCACGGTATCTCCTCGATTTGTATTGATTACAAATACTTTATTGAAGCGGTTAATCAGCTGTTTTATATCTACGTGTTACAAATTTTTCCTTTGCTGAGTTCATTCTGAGCTGATCGTAAGCTGACCGAATGAACTCTTCCCTGTCGTTGCAATGAACGGCTTACGGTGTGTAAGCCGCTCGAATTTCTTTCTGTCGTTGCAATTCCTTGCGACGCATATACCACCAGGTCAGGAGCGATACCATCGACACGGTGAGTACGAGAATTGTCGCCAGTGCATTGATTTTGGGGCTGACACCCAACCGTACGCTAGAGAACACCACCATAGGTAAAGTAGTCGAGCCGGGGCCGGATACAAAGCTGGCAATCACCAGGTCATCCAGCGATAGCGTAAAAGCCAATAGCCAGCCGGAAAACAGGGCGGGTGCAACAATCGGTAAAGTGATTTTAAAAAATACCGCAACTCGGTTAGCGCCTAAATCCATGGCGGCTTCTTCCAATGATTTATCCAGTTCGCGCAGGCGAGCCGAAACCACGACGGCCACATAGGCCATATTAAAGGTGGTATGAGCAATCCAGATGGTGAGTAAGCCGCGCTCGGCAGGCCAGCCAATCATTTGGGATAAGGTGACAAACAGCAACAGCAGCGATAAACCGGTGATCACTTCCGGCATAACCAAAGGCGCGGTCATCATGCCGGTAAACAATGTTTTGCCGCGAAAGCGACCAAAGCGAACCAGTGCCACCGATGCCATGGTGCCGAGAATGACGGCAGAGGTCGCACTCATAAACGCGATCTTCAAACTCATCCAAACGGCACCCATCAACTGGTCGTCCTGAAACAATTCAAGATACCATTTGGTTGAAAAGCCAGCCCACACAGTAACCAATCGCGACTCATTAAAAGAATAAACCATCAGCACAAAAATGGGCGCGTAGAGAAATAAAAAACCGATGGCGAGAATTAGCCAGGAGGGCCACTGTGATTGTGTCTTAACCACCCTGTGAATCCTCCTGCTCCTTGGCTTGGTAGCGTTGGAAAATGGTAATGGGGATAATTAACATCACCAGCATAACCACGGCTACTGCCGATGCGCCCGGCCAGTTGCGGGCATTGAAAAATTCGTTCCACAACAATTTGCCGATCATCAGGGTATCGGGTCCGCCCAGTAATTCAGGAATCACAAATTCACCCACGGCCGGAATAAAGACCAGCATGGAGCCAGCGATAATGCCGCCAAGGGAGAGCGGCAGAGTAATTTTAAAAAAACTTTCCAGCGGCGAAGCGCCAAGATCGGAGGCGGCTTCTAATAAGCGATTGTCATGTTTTACCAGATTGGTATAGATCGGCAGAATCATAAAAGGTAAATAGGCGTAGACAATCCCAATGTAAACTGCAAAGGGCGTATGTAACATGATCAGTGGCTCGTCGATAAGCCCCAGAGACAACAGCGCGTTATTGATCAGTCCATTATTTTTTAGCAGTCCAATCCAGGCATAAATACGAATTAAAAAAGACGTCCATGAAGGGAGAATGACTAACATTAACGCTAAATTGCGAGAGTGCTCGGGTAAGCGGGCTATAGCGTAGGCTATGGGATAACCAATCAGCAAACAGAACAAGGTTGAGAGTGCAGCAATTTTAACCGAGCTGATATAGCCTGTTAGGTAGAGGTCGTATTCATATAAATCGATATAGTTAAATAGATTGAGGCTAATGGTCAGCATATCATTAGCGAACTCAACCAGGCTGGTAAAGGGCGGCTGTGCAATCTGAGCCTCGGCAAAGCTGATTTTGATGACGATAATAAAGGGAACCAGAAAAAACAGCAGTAACCACAGGTAGGGTACTGCGGTAACCAGACGTTTGCCCAGCGCTAACAGCAAGCGGATGTTCCAGCTTTTAACGGGATGGATGCTCATGAGGTCAGTACCACACCGCTGCGCTCGCTCCAGCTAATATAAACCTCGTCCTCCCAGGTGAGGCGGTCCTCATCGTCGCCAACTACTTTGCGGTCACTATTCGAAATGGAGGCGGTTACCTTCTTGCCACTGTGCAAATTAATATGAAGAATTGAGTGGCTGCCAAGATAGGCAATATCTTCGATGATGCCCTTGGCAACATTGCGTTGTTGCTCGGGAGCTTGCCGAGAAACGCGCATTTTTTCCGGGCGGATAGCAAAAGCCAATTCCATACCCAAAGAGCCTGATATGCCATGGGCAATATACAGCGGTTGATCAAAGTCAGGGCTGCTGATTTCCACATGATCAGGTTCGTCAACGCTTAGGGTGCCCTCGAAAATATTCACCGAGCCGATAAACTCAGCGGTCATACGGCAGTTAGGTTGCTCGTACACTTCGTAGGGGGCACCAATTTGCCTGATCACCCCGGCATCCATAATGCCCACGCGTGAGGCCATAGTCATGGCCTCCTCCTGATCATGAGTCACCATGACGCAGGTAACGCCGACGGACTCGATAATGTCGACGATCTCCAGTTGCATCTGGGTGCGAAGTTTTTTATCCAGCGCCCCCATAGGTTCATCGAGTAATAATAATTTCGGCTCCTTGGCCAGGCTGCGTGCCAGTGCTACTCGCTGCTGCTGGCCACCGGATAATTGATGCGGCTTGCGTTTGGCATAGGGCGTCATGCGAACAAGGTTAAGCACCTCTTCGATTTTGCGATTAATCGCTGGTTTGGAAAGCTTGTTGTACTTCAGGCCAAAGGCAATATTCTGCTCCACCGTCATGTGCGGAAACAGCGCATAGGACTGGAACATCATATTGATGGGGCGTTCATAGGCCGGAATATCAGCTAGCGATTTACCGTCGAGTAATATTTCGCCGGAGGTTAGGCTTTCAAAACCGGCCAGCATACGTAGCAGGGTGGACTTGCCACAGCCGGAGGCGCCCAGCAGTGCAAAAATTTCACCGTCATAAATATTCAGGCTAACTTCATTGACGGCCTTGAAACCATCAAAGTCTTTGGTAGCCTGGTTTATTTCGAGTTTGACCCGTTTGTTATTGCTATTGTCGACAACGGCGTCAGCAAACATGCGCCCATTTCTCCTGTCTAACGATAAGTTAAAGCTTTTGGAAACCGACCCGGCAGCTGTCTTTTATTCCCCAAATAATTAATAAAAGGGAAGCAAGATAGCGGCCAATACATTCACTATTTAAAACACGGTGTGCATTTTATTGTACACATGGGCTATTAAGGCCGATATTGCAGCAATAATCAAGATGCCGGCTGAGGGAGGGCTTACTGGATCGTGCGGGAACATAAAAGTGGCGAGTGTTGCCAGAAGGTTTGGGCTGATTAATAGTGCCAGCTAAACACCGGTGTGCTATTTGGGTGCAATTTAACCCTATCTTTTAGAGTGAGTGGTTCATAAAAACAGCTCCCTCACCGTAATTGGCGGGGAGTTGATAATCTACGCTGACGGTAAAACCCAGGTGCGTCCAAAAGGGTGCAGAGCCCTGAACTGCAGCGAGGCTGATGGATGTCATACCGGCGGCTCTGGCGGTGGATAACAGCCAGTTGAAAAGTTGGCGGGCATATCCTTTACCGCCAAGCTGCGGGTTAACGGCCATATCGTGCAGAAACAGATTGTCGGCGTGGCGAGTCTCAATCTGACTGCTGAACAGATTTGGCGCTTCGCCAGTCGGCCAGGGGTGAGCCAGGCAGTAGGCGTGAATCTGGTCCTGTAACTCCATTACCTGGCAAAATCTAGCGCCCATCATATGTTTGGCACGCAGGTTCATCTCTGACTCGAGAAAGTCAGCCGGGTAGGCGAGCGACTGGATATGCAAGATGCTGGGCCAGTCATCAGATTTTATCGATCTGATCAAACTTAATTCCTGTGACAAATAAACACTAAGCGCTAGCATCTAACAGTTTATTAATGGCCTCGACCAACTCCAGAGGGTGGTCCAGCATAATATGGTGATGAGCATTGTTGATCATGATCAAATCACCGTGATTGGAAAAACTGTTCAACACCTTTGTCGGTAAGTCGTTAACGTTAAACATACTGAGTTCACCATAAATACAGTCGACCCTGGCGCTAATCTTGCGCAGAGCTTTAAGGTCATTGATCTCACCAAAGTTTCTTACATTGGGGTCAAACTTCCAGTGCCACCCCTGCTCGCTTTCAATGCAGGAGTAGTGACCGATAAATTTCTCCAGTGACGGAATGACATCGGGCTGTGGCGGCATCAATCGAAACCGTTGCAGACATTCTTCGCGACTGTTTGTGTATTTATGAGTACCACGGGCGGGAATAATGGGTATCGGTTGTTCGGGGTTCATATTGACCATTGAGTCAACAATAATGCAATGGCTGAATAGTTCTGGCTGCATCATCATGGCGCGCATGGTTTGCACGCCACCGAAACTATGGCTGATGATGGTGACCTCCTGCAGCTGGTAGTGTTTGATCAGCCCGATAATCACTTCGGCAAAACAGCTGTCATGGTATTCACGCGGTGGACCGCTATCACCCATGCCCGGTAAATCCAACGCCAGGATACGGAAATGTTGGGTAAAAAAGGGAGCAATAAAACTCCACCAGTGCGCATGACCACCAAAGCCGTGTACAAATATCAAGGCGGGCAGCTCGGTACGCTCCCAGTTCCAGGCTAAAAAATGGGCTCGACAGCCTACTATTTCAACAACATGTGATTCACCCGCCTGATGTAAATTGTCTACAAACCATTGTGGTGCTTCGCTATCAATTGGGTATGTGCGAGTGTTGGCAGGTGGAATAAACGTATTCATAAAGAGTTACAACTGTCATTTAGTAATAAAAAGGTCAATACAGAGTGTTTTTCTAAAAATTAGCGAGCACTGATGAGCCGACGCAAAAGTGGACGAGAAAGCGGAATTTACCCGTAGTAAATGAGCATTTTGAATTCAGCTTCATAGCAGTATCATCGAGTGCAGCAGTTCGGGCAGGTTAACCAGTATATCAGGTTCTGATTTTATAGCCGGTCTTAAAAATCCACCAAATGCCTGTCAAGCAGAGCAGCATAAATAGCGCAATCATACCCAGGCTAATCTCAACGCTGACATCGGAGATTCCGTAGAAGCTCCAGCGAAACCCACTGATTAAATACACCACAGGATTGAGCAACGCGATTTTCTGCCACAGCGGTGGCAGCATGGCGATGGAATAAAAACTGCCGCCGAGAAATGTCAGTGGTGTGATAATCATAAGCGGCACGATTTGCAGCTTTTCAAAACCGTCGGCCCAGATACCGATAATAAAACCAAACAGACTGAAGGTCACAGCGGTTAAAATCAGAAACGCCAGCATCCATAACGGATGCGCTATGCTGTAATCGACGAACAGGCGTGCAGTCAGTAGTATCAGTAGCCCGAGCAATACTGACTTGGTGGCTGCAGCACCGACATAACCCAGCACTACTTCCACCATGGATACCGGGGCTGACAGCAACTCATAAATCGTGCCGGAAAATTTTGGAAAGTAGATGCCAAAGGATGCATTGGAAATACTCTCGGATAATAGCGATAGCATCACCAACCCCGGAATAATAAATGCTCCGTAACTGACACCGTCGATTTCACCCATACGCGAACCAATAGCAGCGCCAAATACCACAAAGTATAAGGAGGTGGAAATCACTGGGGAGATAATGCTCTGTGCCAGGGTGCGAAACCAGCGGGCCATTTCAAAGCGATAAATAGCTCGAACTCCATAAATATTCATCGGCGCACCCTCACTAAATCAACAAATATATCTTCCAGTGAACTCTCGCTGGAGTGCAGGTTTTTAAAATCAATGCCACGCTCATCCAGTCGCCGGAGTAGATGGGGAATGCCGGTGTGCTCACTCTGAGCGTCGTAGCTGTAAACCAGCGTATTACCATCTTCTGAAAGTTCCAAAACGTAGTCTTCAAGCCCAGCGGGAATCACCTGCAGCGGCGTTTGCAATTGCAGGCTTAACTGTTTTTTACCCAGCTTGTTCATCAGGGCATTTTTTTCCTCCACCAGAATAATTTCACCCTGATTGATAACGCCGATACGGTCGGCCATTTCTTCGGCCTCTTCAATGTAGTGCGTGGTGAGGATAATCGTCACACCGCGCTCGCGCAGTCCGTGGACCATTTCCCACATATCGCGGCGTAGTTCCACATCGACGCCAGCGGTTGGTTCATCCAGAAAAAGAATATCCGGCTCATGTGAGAGTGCCTTGGCAATCATTACCCGGCGCTTCATACCACCGGACAACGCCATGATTTTGGAGTTACGTTTGTCCCATAACGATAAGTCGCGTAGAATTTTTTCGACAAAGGCGTGGTCGCGGGGTTTGCCAAACAGGCCGCGGCTGAAGTTAACCGTTACCCAGACTTTCTCAAAGGCATCAGTGGATATTTCCTGTGGCACCAGGCCTATCTTTTCTCTGGCTAAACGGTAGTCGCTGACGACATTGTGACCATCGGCCAGCACGGTACCTGAAGAGGGATTCACAAGGCCGCATATCGTACCGATCAGTGTGGTTTTGCCTGCGCCGTTAGGGCCAAGCAAAGCAAAAATTTCTCCCTTATGAATATCAAGATCGATATTTTTCAGTGCCTGAAAGCCGGAGTCGTATATCTTATTTAAACCCCGTATGGAAATAATCGGTTGCACAGTGACTCCTGGTTAAATTGATGGGGGCCTGAGGTCAAGTCGAATGATAATGTTTTCGACAACTGACAATAAGTGGTGTCAGCAATAAACTTTTACCCCTTAACAGTCTGCCCTGCCCGTATTAATCATATTAGAACCTTAACGAATCAGAATAACATTGATAGCTGTTTCTGTGTTTTAAAAATGGGTAAAAAATAACTGCTGTCCCATTAACTGTCTACCGACAGACAGTTTTGGTCCGATGCCTGGGGGCTGCTCGACATTAGGCCCCGAGCGAGGCATGAATTCGGCCTTCACCATCACGGCACACCGTGACATCTCTTTACCCAAAGCACTCCCTGAGGTCGCGGGGCAGGGGGTAAGCTCGGCGCCAGAGATAGCGGCAGTGGCAGTAGAGTGTGCGGGAGGAATACAGTGTCTAACTATCTGTTGGCTTTAATTTATGAGGAGATTGTTGCAGAGGCCTTGGGGATGACGCAGTGTTGTCTTCTGAACCAGCGCTTGACGAAAATTTGTTCCATATTGAGATTCATACTTTTCCGGGTATATTCGTTAAGCTGTCGGTCGAACTGTTTAAGCAAGCCTTTATTGGGATGGCTTTGAGGCATGATCAAAAAAACCGGTTGGTCCAGGCTTTTTAGGTGAGTGTAGTGCAGATCGCTAGAATTGTGTTTGCGCTTTCCTTCCAGGTTATATGTCAGTGATTTTGCCAGATAGTAATTCAGTACAGAATAATCTGCCTTACCTTCAATAACCTGTTGCAATGCCTCGAGCGTATTAGTGCTGGTTCGAATATTTAGCTGGTATTGTGGCGTCATTTCCAGCAGTCGGCGCGCAAAAAAAGGGGACATGACTCCCTGCAGGGCTTGCAGGTCGGAGAGGTCTTCGGGTGCGGGTTTGCCCTTACGCGTAATAATCGATTGCCGCAGCTTCATGATCGCTTTATCTGTGCTGGCAAAAAGTGCCGGGTCAAACTCGGATGCCATAGAAATGTCTGCTTTACCCGCAACAAGATAATCGTATATCAGTGTAGGCCAGTCCTGATAGTCTTCAGTGTCATCGGGTATCTGGGGGCGCACCCATTGCAGCTCATATCCCAGGTCATTGGCCATCATTTGCAGCAGGTGAACTGCTGCACCGTCAGGGTGG
This sequence comes from Oceanicoccus sp., assembly GCA_965661375.1. Lineage (GTDB taxonomy): Bacteria > Pseudomonadota > Gammaproteobacteria > Pseudomonadales > Dasaniaceae > Oceanicoccus. The sequence continues at coordinate 24,267 of CBFIDJ010000004.1, forward strand.
GCTTTGCAGCTATCGTACCAGCTGTAGGGCGGAATGGGGGGGAATACATTGCCCGTGGAGGCTACGCGCAATATTGGCAACTCTGCCCAGACGTTTATCGAAATGCTTAGCAAAAAGCTTAACGCTAATTGGTAGCGGGACTGGGGGTTCACTTGTTGACGACTCATGCAGTAATCATCCTGAGGCGCTAGGATTCTAGTGCCCTCCGATAGCTGGCAGGCGACTATCGTTAAATTATTACAACCGATTCAATATCACAGTATTGGGAGAAGGTGTGTGGAGGCATTGGACAAACCAGCTTGGTTGAAGTTGCATCCTCCCTTTATGTATTTGTGTTGTCTGGGACTAGGGATTTGACAGTGATAGGATCGTACGCCACTCCGCTGGTTTGACGGCCTGTACCGACAGCCGTCCCTGTTTTAGCAAAACCATGTCGGCCAGGGCGGATTGGTTTTTCAGGTTTGTTAAGCTGATCACCTGCGGAAATTTTTCTTTAAAGATAATATCCACACAGTACCAGCGAGGATTATCCGGCGTTGCTTTGGCATCGTAGTAGCGACTGCTGGAATCGAACTGCGCCGGATCGGGATACGCGGCCCGGCTCACTTCGGCAATGCCAGCCGCTCCCGGTACTTTGCAACTGCTGTAGTAAAACAACACTTGATCCCCCGCCTGAACCTGGTCGCGCAAGATATTGCGGGCCTGATAATTTCTAATGCCATCCCAGCGACCGTGACCGGATGGCTCGGCGGCGAGATCGTCGAGGTTGTATTCGTCCGGTTCTGATTTAAATAGCCAGTAGTTCATATCAGCCGTGCTTGCTTTATTGATGCTTTATCGATTATGAAATGACAGGGTTAACAAGTTATTGCTGGGCGTTTAATTTTAGCCCGCATGACTTGCCAGAAACTCATCATAATTACCCTGAAAATAATCCAGCTTGTGGTGTTTGATCTCAAGGATATGGGTCGCCAGTGAGGAGACAAACTCGCGGTCGTGACTGACAAAGATCAGTGTGCCTTCGTAGTGCTCTAACGCCAGGTTCAAAGCCTCGATGGATTCCATATCAAGGTGATTAGTGGGTTCGTCCATGATCAGTACATTGCTATCCATCATCATTAATTTACCGAACAGCAACCGGTTTTTTTCTCCGCCAGAGCAGACCTTGACCTTCTTCTTAAAGTCATCAGAGGAGAACAGCAAGCGGCCCAGCGTCGCGCGGACAATCTGGTCATCGTGGTGGGCTTTCTGCCACTGTGACATCCAGTCGAACAGCGTGATATCCGTGTTGAAGTCGCTGGTGCTGTCCTGCGGGCAATAGCCCAGAGTGGCATTTTCTGCCCATTTAACCCGGCCACTTTTTGGGCTGAGTTCATCCACCAGGCAGCGCAGCAGCGTGGTTTTACCGGCGCCGTTTTCGCCGATCACAGCCAACCGGGCGCCGGCCTCTAAAATCAAACTGCCCTTATCAAAAAGGGTGTCGTCGTCATAAGCAAAGCCGAGGTTTTCCAGCGTCAATGCTTGCCGGTGCAGTTTTTTATCCTGCTTGAAGCGGATATAGGGCGAGGACCGACTGGAGGGTTTGATTTCATCCAGCGTGATTTTTTCAATTTGTTTGGCGCGCGAGGTGGCCTGTTTGGCCTTGGAAGCATTGGCCGAGAAGCGGCTGACAAACTGTTGTAAGTCGGCAATCTGAGCGGATTTTTTGGCGTTTTCCGATTGCAGGCGTTCTCTGGCTGCGGTGGAGGCAATCATAAAGTCATCATAGTTACCTGGGTAGACGCGTAGTTCACCGTAGTCGATATCGGCCATATGGGTGCAGACGGCGTTAAGAAAATGGCGATCATGAGAGATGATCACCATGGTGCTTTTGCGTTCGTTCAGAATGCCTTCCAACCAGCGAATAGTGTCGATATCGAGGTTGTTGGTAGGTTCATCCAGTAGCAGAATATCGGGGTCGGCAAACAGCGCCTGTGCCAGCAGCACCCGCAACTTCCAGCCGGGGGCGACTTCACTCATAGGACCGTAGTGCAACTCCTGAGCGATACCGGCCCCGAGCAGAATCTCGCCGGCGCGGCTCTCGGCACTATAGCCATCCATTTCGGCAAATTCGGTTTCCAGATCAGCAACCCGCATGCCTTCCTCTTCCGTCATCTCGGGTAGAGAATACAGGCGGTCGCGCTCCTCTTTCACCGCCCATAGTTCGGTGTGCCCCATAATAACCGTATCGACCACGGAAAACGCTTCAAAGGCAAACTGGTCCTGACTCAGCTTGCCAATGCGTTCATTTGGATCAATCGAGACATTGCCCGCACTGGGCTTGAGGCTACCATCCAGAATTTTCATAAAGGTGGACTTGCCGCAGCCATTGGCGCCAATCAGGCCATAGCGGTTGCCCCCGCCAAATTTCACGGAAATATTTTCAAATAGCGGTTTGGCACCAAATTGCATGGTGATATTGGCGGTAGTAATCACAGAATAGTCCTGATAAAACGAGTGTAATAAGAAGGTGATTGACGCGGGGCGGGTCGGTTGGCGAACAGCTTGCTGAAAATCGTTGCGAATTGTAACAGGCTTGAGACGGGAAAAGTAGAAACGAAAGCTCTTACAATTTGATAAGCTTACTGAAAAGAGGAGCTCTTTTCCCGGCATTGGGGGTTAGGCGCAATCGGCTTTCCCCGAGCTAACGCGAATCACGCGAACAATAACTATAAGGAGGTTTTGATGCCACTGATTACCGATATGCAACTTCCGGAATTGCCAGTTGAAACTCCGGCGTTTCACAGCGACCCGATGACCTTTGTGGACGCTGCCCGCGAGGTGCATCCCTGGTTGGCCAGATTTCATGGCGGCTATGTGATTCACGGCTATCAGGCCCTGAAAGACCTGGCTTTTATGGATGAGATGCTGGAAATGGGGCTGGATAATGTCGCCGAGTTTTATCAGGTACAGGGTACGCCGATTGCCGATTTTCTTTCGGGCATGCTGAACTCGAATACCGGCGCAGACCATCGCCGCCTGCGTGACAGTATTGCCCGTGCCTTTACTCCGCGCAGTGCTAATCGTGCACGACCTTTAATGCAGGAAAAAATTACCGAGTTGTTAGATGAGTGGGTGCCAAGGGGTGAATTTGATTTCGCCGATTTTGCCTCTTACTTTCCGGTATCGGTTTTGTGTGGTGTGTTGGGTGTTTCTTCCGAGCCGATTGGAAGAATTCGTTCTGCAATTGAAAGCTATATGAAGATCTTTACTCTGCAGCGGGAGCTGGTGCCGGAATTAACAGCCGCCTATGACACACTGTGGAATTTTGTCGATGACTTGGTTTTGGAGCGTGAAAAGGAAAGCCGTGTCGTCGATATAGATCCCAATGACAGTGGTTTGCTTGATGTATTGATCGCAACAAAAAATGCAGGCAACTTAACGGAGAAAGAGTTGCGTTATATGTTGCTGGTATTATTTATTGGCGGTTATGACACGTCTAAAAATATTCTGACTTTAATAATGTATAAAATGTTGCAGCACCCCGATTACTGGGCACGCTGTGCAGAAGATTTAAAATTTTGCGGAAAAGTGATTGAAGAGATTCTTCGCTACTCCAATATTGCAACGACCTTCCGCAATGTTCGACAAGAGTTTGATTACGAGGGCCACCGTTTTCCAAAGGGGGTGCTGGTTGCCTTTGCCACACCGTTGGCTAATCGTGATCCGCAGGCATTTCCTGATCCAATGCGGTTTGATCCGGAACGCGTTGATGAAAATAAACATCTGGCCTTTGGTCGCGGTGCGCATATTTGTCCGGGGCAGTTTCTCGCCCGAGCGCAATTGCAGGAAGGCCTACAGTTGATTGCACAACGTATACCGCATCCTCAATTGGCCGGCGAAATTGGCTGGCGGCCCTTCCTCGGTGCCTGGGGACTGAGCACCCTGCCGATTAGCGTGGGTGCTGACTGAGGCGTGACAATATTTTCTAAAAATCCATCCGAATTTTTAGATGGCTTTTTCGACATGAATTTTACTGCGCAGTGAACTCGGTGATGCTGTGAGTTCGTTTATAGCAAAGAGTTTTCTAAGGGTGAAAGCGTTTCCTTACAAAGGGCTTTTATCCCGCCATTCTTTGCGCAGCTTTGCCATAAAAGTAGACTCGCCGGGAATCTGGATCGCGCTGAGGAGGTTGCGGGTAAAGGCATCAATTTCCTGCTGGCTGGTAAAATCTTTCAAGGCGCTGTGACGTACCTTGACAAATTTATCGCCGACAATGGTGAGGTAAGTATTGGAAACGTGGGTATTGATAATCAGGTCAGTGTATTCATGCTCAAAGAAATGGACCGGTAGGGTATTGTGGTTGATCTGCCACAGATAGCGCGAATCCTGACCAAAATGAATGTCGGTAAACTCTCTTTCCGTTAACACCAACTCGGCATCTTTTCGCACATTGCCCACTTCTTTGGTGAGCAGTTGCTGCTGGTCCTGCTGCCAGTAGGGGTTTCTTACCGGGTAGACAAAAACATCAATAAAATCTTCGGGCTTTTCCGGATGCAGATAGCGAACCTGCATACCATTGAATGGGTGGGTGTAGATAAACGCACCCTGACGGAAATAGCCTTCGGCCTGATCCGGAAATTGCGTCGTTTTGGCGTAATCTGTGGAGTGAAGTTGGCTGGCCAGATACTGGGGCGTAAATAACTCTTCCGCCTGCAGGTCGCGCAGCAGGTGCGAGGCAATGCTTTTGGCAAGGTCCTGATCAGTATCCTGATTTAAACTCATTAACGATGAGCGCATTTCAAAGGGAATATCGTACTGAAATGTCTTCAGCTCAAAGCCATGCCAGTAAAGCGAGGCATCCACTTTTATATCAGAAGAACTAATCATCGGAGCGACCATCAGCGTCGCCCCGGCAACCACGGCACTGCCCAGATCATCACCGCCCTCAAAATTATAGGCAGCAGTGGAGACAATCAACTGATAATCCACCTCCTCATTGGCGTAGTGTACATCCTGGAATATACCGGGCGCTTTCATTTCGGTACGAAATTTTGCCAGGTTCAGTCGATTAAGTCGGCAGTGATGTAGCAGGGATTGTTGATCGAATTCGGCACAGGCCTGCCGGAACTCATCGGCGGGGCGTTTGTAAAAAACACTGATAGCAGGCAGCTTGGCTTCGTCAGCGGTTTCAAATTCGGCCAGGGTGAATTGGTTGGTGGTAGCACAGCCGGACAGTAAGATAGCTACCAGCAGGGTTAGCGCAGATTTCATCACTCTAAGGCAGTCCTTATCGTTATCTTCCGGCTATTGTGGCAAAACACTGCGCGTTAGCCAAGCTGCGTTGTTGACCGGTGAATGGTACTCAGTGAATATTTTGTGACTGGCCTGAAAATGAGAACAATGCTGGTTAGTGGTCTTTCGGTTGCTGCAGTTTTTTGGTGTGTGGATTGGGGGTGGCTCCTGTGGCGCCTCCTGTCGTACCTCCTGTAGCACCTGGAAAAATGGATTCTTCCTTGATCAGCCCCAATAAGCGTCCGAGCTTGCGCAGTATCGCTTTTATCGCACGAAAAATTTTTGGCAGCAACCAGATTACTAGCCCGATAAACACCACTAGCAGAATTAAAAACAGGATAGGATGGTTGAGTGCCGTCCACAGCCCGGCCAATACCAATAAGTCTTCAGTAAAGGAGGCGGTCCAGTTGCTGAAGGGTTCTGGCGAAGTGTTAATCAGTGCTCGACTGCCGGCCTTGGAGAAATGACTGGTTGCGGCTATGCCACCGCCCATAATACCGGCGGCAATTTCCCAGGCGGGGGTGACATCTCCAACCGCGCCTGCTGCCAGCATGGCACCTGCTGGTATACGAATAAAGGTATGCAGCGCATCCCAGCTGGAATCCACGCCGGGTGTTTTATCAATAAGAAATTCAGCGGCGAACATAAACCCGGCCGCAGCGATGATCAGAGGATCCTGCAGGATCATTAAATCGGGGGGGAGGTCGATATTGCCGGTGCTGCCGCCAATCCCCAGGACCAGCAGTGCGGCATAGAGGTTGATACCGCTAGCCCAGGAGACGCCCATGGTTAACGCCAGCGTGGCTAGCAATGCTTCATAGGTCTCCATATGTTCTCCCGGGCTGAATAGCCGCTGTTTGGTTGGAAACCGCTATTATGTAGAAAGAAGGCGGTAAAGCCTAATGCTGGCGGCTCTATAACTAACAGACCCCTATAGTGAGCAGGAGTTTCAGCGACCAGTATGAGGCACTTTCTTACTAATCTGTAATCGCGCACTGGCTTAAGCGATACTTGCTGGCATGGTAGTCTGGCCTTCTCAGAGCTTTAGACCAAAACAATAGCCAAGAGAACAATAGCCAAGAGAACAATAATCAGAGATCACGCTATGAATATGCAAGCAAAACCACTCCGTGTTGTGCAGTGGGCAACCGGTAATATTGGGCTGCGCTCAATGCGAGAAGTGATCAGGGACCCTGCTATGGAGCTGGTCGGTGCCTTAACCTATAACCCGGCAAAAGAGGGCGTCGATGCCGGTGAGCTCTGTGGTGAAGGGTCTATCGGAGTGGCGATGACCACCGACCGGGCTAAAATTCATACCCTCAAGGCGGACTGTGTGCTGTATATGCCTCGGGTGGTGGATATTGAGGATTTGGTCGCCTTTGCGCTGGCCGGTACCAATATTGTCTCCATCTGTATGGAAATGTACGACGGTGCCTCTGGTTTGAGTGATGAGGATAGGGCGCGTTTGACCAAAGCCTGTGAGCAGGGCGGTGCCTCGGTCTACGGCTCGGGTAGTAGTCCCGGCTTTATTACGGATCTGTTTCCCTTTGCCTTACTGTCAATACAGCGCAAAGTGGATTGCTACCAGATCGAAGAGTTTGGCAATATGTCGCAGCGGGATTCCGCCGTGATGTTGTTTGAACAGATTGGCTTCGGCAAGCCGATGGATCCTGAGGCGTATCCAAAGCCGCGCCTGACCAGTGCGCCAACGGCCTTTGCCCCGATTGCCCGGGCCTGTGGCTGGGAGATTGATCGCTGGTCCACGGTCACGGAATTTGCAGCAGCCGAGGAGCGCACCGAGGTGTTGGCTGGTGCTATTGAGGCCGGAACCGTTGGTGCCAGGCGGCTGGTGATTACAGGCTATAGCGGTGACGCCGAGCGGGTTAAGTTTATCCAGTGTATGTATCTCACCACCAAACTGGATCCTGCCTGGAATATGGGCGATACCGGCTGGCGGGTACAAATCAAGAGCGATACCCCGATGAATGTCGATTTGAAGTTCCCGGTCTCACTGGATGAGTTGGCAGAATATACGCCGGCCTTAACAGCTAACCCGCCGGTTAACGCGATACCTTTTGTCTGTGTGGCTGAGCCCGGATTGATGCGCACCGGTGATTTACCACCGCTGGTGCCGGCCGGGCCGCAGGCGCATATTTAACAGCGAAGCGTGAAGTGATTGGACGTCTAGTCATGACAAGCTGGCGATAAAAACAGCTCAATGCTGCTGGAGCAGACCAATCCGTGGCAGAGGGCTAGGCGTATATTGTCCATCAGGATTGCTATTTATGAGTAGTGGATCAATGTCAGGGAACACCTCTCTCCGTCCTCGTCATCAGTTATTACAACTGGCTAAACGACTCGGCCTGCGCCGTCTGTCGGTGCTTGCGCTGGCACTGGTGCTCACCGCCTGCAGTGCCACCTCCTTTATCTACAATCGCCTGCATATTTTTATTCCCTGGGTGGTTGATGATTATATCAACCTTGATTCCCGCCAGGAGCAACAGCTGGAGGTTTTGCTCAAGGAGTTTATCAACGAACACCGGCAGGATTATCTCCCGCGCTATGTAGCGATTATCGATCAGTTGCTGGTGGCGCTGGATAAGCCCCTGACCAGTGAGCAACTGGAAAGTATTTATCAGCGGGTAGAAGGCGAACTGGCTCTGCTGCAAACCGAGTCTCTAAACTGGATGCTGGACATTGGAGATACGGTTAGCGACGAGCAGATGCGCGAGTTCCTCGATAATGTAAAAGAGGAGCACCAAAAGGATGAGGAAAAGTTTCTCAGCAGAGATGCCGAAGAATATCAACGGGATAACTACGAGCGGCTTAAGGACCTTTACAGTGACTACCTGGGGCGCTTAAGTCCGGAACAGCTCCAACTGTTACGGGATTGTTCGCAGGCTTTAAGCCGTATTGATCGCTTCTGGCTTGAGCAACAAGCGCAGCGAACTGAGCAACTGGCGGAGATCTTGCTGAATCGTGGAGATCACTGGAAGCAGGCCGTTCGCGACTTGATCGGGCAGCAGGCCAGTGAGGTGTCCCCTGAGTATCAGCAGGCCTTTCAGCACAACATAGGCCTGCTCACCGATACTGCAGTGACCCTGATCAATAGTCGCAGCGAGAAACAGGATCGTCGAGTGCGCGCCAAGCTGGGGTCACTAAGCGAGGACTTGCTGGAGCTGTCGCGGCAGCAATGATTCTAATAACAGCCAGCAAGCGTTTCAGCCAGTTTCAACTGTTGGCTTTCGGTACAGGGGCTGAGCGCAGAGAACTGTTGGTTACGCACGACAATCTCCCGAAAGTGGCCGCTGGTGTCGCGGTAATAAACCCGCCGGTTGCCAATACCCTTTCCGAGTGATTGATTGAGGCGAGACACTACCGAGACAATATCGTTAGCCAGCGAGCGGCCATCATCCATATCGATCAGGATAATATGGGTGTCGCTTTCAATAGCGATTTTAAAACTTGCGCGGGTCATAAACATAATCAGAAATTGCCAGTTCGCTTTTTGCCGAGACTTACGGTTAAGGTATGTGGGCATGGTAGCGTTAGTATCAATCTGCACTTGATTCTGCCTGTACGGGGCAATTTATCAACACCAACTTATCAACAACCATAAGAATCGGAAACCCTTCTATGACAGAAACCAACAGCCCTGACAGTCCGTCAGCGGATATCCTTCATGAGTCTACAATAACCCCGAAGCAATGGCTGATCATTGTGCTCTGCGTATTAGCCAGCATGCTGGAAGGCTTTGATATTGTGGTGATTGCCTATACTGCGCCGGCGATTACCGAGGCCTGGCAGGTTTCCGCAGAGGAGATGGGCGTGGTCTTCAGTGCTGGCATGTTGGGTATGACCATGGGGGCCATGTTTTTGTCCTGGCTGGCGGATCGCTACGGTCGGCGTATTGCGATAACGGCCATGCTGTTAATCTCCGGTGTCGCCACTTCTGCGGTAATTATGGCGACTAGTGTCACCGAATTGGTGATCCTACGGGTACTGGCCGGATTGGCGCTGGGGGTACTGATGGCTTGCCTGCCGCCAATGGCAAGTGAGTTTAGTCCTCGTCGCCATCGGGTGTTAATTATTTCTGTGGTGATTGCGGCGGGTTCGGCCGGGGCCATGATTGGTGGCCTGTTAACCGCAGTGATTATTGCCAGTCAGGACTGGCAATATGTATTTCTCTATGCGGGATTGATGACAATTGTACTGGGCGTCTTAATTCAGTGGCTGGTGCCGGAGTCAATGGCCTTCACCATCAAACGTCATCCTGAGAGCGGCCTGGAGAAAATTAATCAAACTCTGGCCTATCTGGGGCAGCAAGCGGTAACGCAACTGCCGGTGGTGACTGAGGCAGAGCGCCAGGAATCGGCTACGGTATTCTCCCTGTTATCGCCGAGCCGCAGAGGGACCACACTGCTCTGTTGGAGCGCTTTTTTCACCGGCTTTTTAGTGGTGTATTTTATTACCAGTTGGATGCCGCAGATTCTCACCAATGCCGGGCTCTCGCAGGAAAAGGCGATTCAGGGGACGGCGGCGATTCCCTTTGGTTCTATCATCGGCACCATGTTGATTGGTTGGATGGCGCGCTGGTGGTCGATTAACCGCCTGGTGGCGATCGCGTTTATTCTTGGTACGGCCTGTACTGTGGTAATGAGTGCTATGGTGGAAGATATTGCCGCTTTGTCGTTTCCGGTGCTGTGGGGCATGCTGTTCCTGGTGGGAGTCTCGATTATGGGGGGCTTTTCCAATCTCTACAGTATTGCCGTGATGATTTACCCGGTACAGGTTCGTAGCACCGGTATGGGCTGGGCCGCAGGTCTGGGCCGTGCCGGTGCGGTAATCAGTCCATTATTAGCGGGTGTGTTGATTGGCATGGGTGTGAGTATGCCGGATTTATTTTTATATTTTTCTATCCCCGCCGTTGCCGCCGCGATGTTTGTTTTTTTAATAAAAATGCGGGAGATGAATTAAGCGCCAGATAAGGTATACACTCCGTTAACGTTAATAAAAGTACGATAACAAGAAACGCAGGAGGTTTGCTATGACGATGCATAAGCTCTGTGACAAGAGTGAGCTGGCTGTTGGTGAAATGAAGGTGTTTAAAGCCGGTGATACCAAATTGATTTTATATCGGCTGGAAGATGACTTTTACGCCACCCAGCATAACTGCACGCATATCTTTGCCCCGTTGGGGCGAGGTAAAATTGTCGAGGGCTGTCAGGTGCAGTGCCCCTTTCATCGCGCACGGTTTGATATCCGTACAGGGGAAGTCGCCGAGTGGGCCAATTTTCCGCCGGGGGTGCAATTACTGAATGCTGTACGCGGCGAGAAGGCCTTAAAAACCTATCCTGTGACAGTGGAGGAGGGAAATGTGATGGTAAGGATTGAGGGTTAACGGTCAACGTTAAGCATGCCTTTGGCAACTCAATAGTGAGCTGCCAAAGGTGCTGTTTACTAAAGCAATTGTTCCCGCTATTCCGATTTTCCACCTAAATATAACCAGGTTTCCAGCACCGAGTCAGGGTTTAGCGACACGCTGTCGATGCCTTTTTCCATCAGCCATTTAGCCAGATCGGGATGATCCGAGGGCCCCTGGCCACAGATGCCGACATATTTCCCCGCCGCTTTACAGGCAGTGATGGCCTTATCCAGCAGCACTTTCACCGCTTCATTGCGTTCGTCGAACAGGTGGGCGATTAAACCGGAGTCGCGATCCAGTGCCAGTGTAAGCTGGGTTAAATCGTTAGATCCGATGGACATGCCATCGAAGTATTCCAGAAACTGATCGGCTAGCAGTGCGTTGGAAGGAATCTCGCACATCATGATCACCTTCAGTTCATTTTCGCCCCGGCGCAGACCGTTTTCATCCAGTAATTGAATAACTCGCTCTGCTTCTCCCAGAGTGCGAACAAAGGGCACCATTAACTGCACATTGGTGAGCCCCATTTCATTGCGCACTTTTTTCATGGCACGGCATTCAAGTTCGAAGCACTGCCGGAAGGAATCGGAGATATAACGCGAGGCACCGCGAAAGCCCAGCATGGGGTTTTCTTCGTCGGGCTCGTACAGTTGGCCTCCAATCAGATGAGCATATTCATTGGATTTAAAATCCGACAGCCGCACGATAACGGGTTTGGGATAAAAAGCATCGGCAATGGTGGCAACACCTTCGACCAGTTTATCGACAAAAAAGCTGACAGGGTCGGCATAACCGGCAATACGCCGGGCCACCACGGTTTTCACATCGCCGGGCAGGGTATCGAATTCCAGCAGGGCTTTGGGGTGGATGCCAATCATGCGGTTGATAATAAATTCCAGCCGGGCCAATCCTACACCGTGGTTGGGGTAGGCCTGAAAATCAAAGGCGCGATCGGGGTTGCCGACATTCATCATCAGCTTGAAGGGCAGCGGCGGCATGGCATTGAGATCGCTGGTGTTGATATCGAAGTCCAGCGCACCCTCGTAGACAAAACCTGCATCACCCTCGGCGCAGGACACAGTGACCTGCTGCCCGGTTTGCAGGGTTTCGGTGGCATCACCACAACCCACGACCGCTGGAATGCCCAGCTCACGCGCGATAATCGCGGCATGGCAGGTACGTCCGCCACGGTTGGTGACAATCGCTGAAGCGCGTTTCATGATCGGCTCCCAGTCGGGGTCGGTCATATCGGTAACCAGTACATCACCGGGTTGTACCTGATCCATATCGTCGAGGCTGCTTATCGCTTTAACCGGGCCGCTGCCAATGCGTTGACCAATGGAGCGCCCCTCCACCAGAACCGGCCCTTTTTCCTTGAGCATATAGCGTTCGATCACGGTTTTGGAGCTGCGACTGGCGACGGTTTCGGGGCGCGCCTGCAAGATATACAGTTTGCCGTCGTCGCCATCCTTACCCCACTCAATATCCATAGGGCGACCATAGTGTTCTTCAATGATCAGTGCCTGACGGGCGAGATCGACCACATCGTCGTCGGTGATGGAAAAGCGACTGCGATCGGACTCATCGACATCCACAGTTGCAACCGATTTGCCGGCCTTGGCTTCGCTGCCGTAGATCATTTTGATTGCTTTGCCGCCAAGGTTGCGCCGCAGAATGGATTGGTGGCCGTCTGCCAGCGCACGTTTGCTGACATAAAATTCATCGGGATTGACCGATCCCTGTACCACGGTTTCACCCAGACCATAGGAAGCGGTGATAAACACCACGCCGTCATAGCCGGACTCGGTATCCATAGTGAACATCACGCCAGCGGCACCGGTCTCACTGCGCACCATGCGCTGAATACCGGCGGAGAGTTGCACCCCGCTATGGGCAAAGCCCTGATGCTCCCGGTAGGCAATGGCGCGGTCGTTAAATAAAGAGGCAAACACCTCTTTGATGGCATGGAGCACTTCGTCGATACCGCGGATATTGAGGAAGGTTTCCTGCTGGCCGGCAAAGGAGGCATCGGGTAAATCTTCGGCGGTGGCTGAGGAGCGAACGGCTACTGGCGCCATGGGGTCATCACCGGTCATGACGGCATGGGCTTCACGCACAGCCTGTTCCAGTGCCGGTGGGAAGGGTGCTAGCAAAATGGCCTGACGAATACGCTCGCCTACCACGGCCAACTCTTTAACATCGTCGATATCCAGTGGCTCCAACCAGCTATCAATAGTAGCGGCGAGACCATCCTGATCGAGAAACTGTTGATAGGCGGAGGCGGTCGTGGCATAGCCACCGGGCACACTCACTCCCAGAGCAGTTAGCTGGCTGATCATCTCGCCCAGTGAGGCATTTTTGCCGCCAACCTGTCCCACCATATCCATGCGCAGGTTTTCAAACTGTAATACGTAATCGGCCAAGAAACTTCTCCTGTCTTTGCAATGTGATGTTTTAGTCTATATATAGTTGTCTATATAAGAAGCTAAATAAGCGTCATCGTTCAAGGTCGCGAAATAATAACGACCTCACCCCGGTGTTACCAGTCAAACCCGAATAAGGCCCAAAATACCATGCAGCGCACCGCTTTCTTTATTTCCGACAGTACCGGCATTACCGCAGAAACCCTGGGGCGTAGCCTGCTGGCTCACTTTGACTCGGTGCAATTTACCCCGGTTATCCTGTCCTACGTCGATAACATCGACAAAGCGCAGCGAGCGGTTGAGCGTATCAATCGGGCGGCCAGTAACGATGGTTATCCACCAATTATTTTCGATACGGTGGTTGATTCTACTATCCGCAACATTATTGCTGATAGTCAGGGTTTTATCATTGATATTATTTCCACTTTTCTCAGCCCGCTGGAGAACGCTCTGGGGGTGAAGGGTAATTTCAATATCGGCCGGCCGCAGAATGCCACCGCCGACCAGCAATATAACTCCCGTATCGAAGCAATCAATTATGCGCTGGAAAATGATGATGGCGCTGTGATCACTCGCTATGACCAGGCGCAGTTGATTCTGGTAGGTGTGTCCCGCAGCGGTAAAACGCCCAGCAGTCTGTATCTGGCGTTACAGGCAGGTATCTATGTGGCCAATTACCCCCTTACCGACGAAGACCTTGATCGCAATACAATTCCAAGGGCTTTACAGCCGCATCGTGACAAATTATTTGGCCTGACGATAAACCCCAACCGCCTGTCGGCTATACGCAACGAACGCCGAGCCAATAGCCGCTATGCCTCACTGACCTGTTGTGAGGATGAGGTGCGCTTAGCCGAGGCTTTTTTCAGTCGATACAAAATCCCGTTTATTGATACTACCCATCGCTCCATAGAAGAAATTGCTACCAAAATATTGATTGAAAAAGGCCTGCGTGGTTGAGGTGGTGGAAAGCTTATTAGCATTAATGTCTACCCGTTTTCTGTGCTTTATGAAAATGGATAGTCAAGAGAATTAAGCCTTGCTTATTTATATTCTATTGATCAGCCCCTTTTTGGCTTTTGCACTGTATTTTTTGGCGGTCCGATTGGCTCGTCATCTTAAACAAAAACGCCGCGCAACTTTGTCTGCTAAACCTTTTTCAGAAAGGTGGGAAAAGGTATTGCAAGACGAGTTTCCGCTATACAAAAAGTTACCGGCCGACCTGAAGAAAAAACTGCAAGCCGATATTCATATTTTTATCAGCGAGAAAGTGTTTGTCGGGCGTGATGACTTTGTCGTAACTGACAGGGCCCGGCTGTTGATAGCAGCCCAGGCTTGTCTGTTAATTCTCAACAAACCTGGAGATTACTATCCTGGCTTTGAAACCATTTTGATATACCCGGAAACCTATCTGGCAAAGGTGACAAAAAGCGACGGTTTAATTCAGTCCGAAACTTTGGATAGTCGTGCCGGGGAATCCTGGCATCGTGGGCCGGTGATTCTAGCCTGGGATCAAGTGCTGCAGGGAGCGAGGGATGACCGCGACGGATACAATGTCGTGCTGCATGAGTTTGCTCACAAGCTGGATGAAGAAAATAATTATATGGATGGTTTGCCGATACTGAGTAGTCGGGAGCACTATTCGACATGGGCAAGTGTGCTGAGTAGGGAATATGAAAAACTTTGTCAGCACGGCGATGAGGTCATTGATGGTTATGGCGCAAACTCTGCCGCGGAATTCTTTGCCGTGGTCACCGAGGCTTTTTTTGAAAAGCCTGAAGCGTTAAAAAACCGGCATCCGGAGTTGTATCAGCAGTTCCAGCAATATTTTCAGCTTGATCCCGTTGAATGGTTTGAAGAGTAGGGCTTGTTGAAATTTTAGCTAAGCTGAAGTTTAGCAGTGTAAAGAGCCCGGCTAAATGACAAAGTAAATCCACAACATTTGTATGGTGCCAATAATAAATCCAAGCACCGCACCCAGTACTTCGATAAAGCGAAACTCTTTGGCCAGTATGTCATGCAGCATGGCTTCCAGTCGATCAGTGGAAAAACCGCGAACCTGAGTTTCAACCATTACCTGGATATCCAGTGAGCCGGTATCCGGATCGGTGAGGCGATTAACCAGTTCGGGCAGGTTTTCCAATAGCTCATCAACCAGTGATTCTTTTAAGCGATTGACGGTTTTAGTACGTAAAAAAATCCGTGACAGTGGAACTGAAGGATACAGTTTTTGCTCAATAAATTTTTCCGCTTCGGCATCGACGAATTCCCGATACACGGAACGGCTATTGGCGTCGGTGAGGCGATCGATCATATCTTCGGAGGAGAGTAAATCCGTGGCGACGATGCGCCCGAGTTGTACCGCAATATCCGCCTGTCGTCGCGGCAGGATGCCCTGCATGGTGAAAAAAAACATCCGGATCGGCTGGCGAGGGTGAAACAACATCTTGATCGCCAGGTAGTTGGTCAGCCAGCCGATCAACGCGGAAATGAATGGCAGGGAAAACAGGGCGATTGAATAGGGCGCGATATCAGTCAAAATACAGCCTTGGCGAAGGGTGCGGTGAATGTCACCGGCCCGTTCCGTAAAGTATCAGCTAAAACAACATAGGGAAGCTACACAGGATAACTACATAGGATAACAATCAACAGCAGTATTCAGCGAGGGTTCGAAACGGTCACTGAATTCTGTAGCAATTTATGGCTGCCAGCAGTTTACCCTGACCAGCAGTGGTTCATCATTGATACACGGTCTGGCAGTTGAGTTGAAGGTTTAGCTTAGAGCCTTATCGATATTTTTCAGTAATACCGTCAGGTCTTCAATCCCCAGGGTTTCGGCATGGGTACTGACGCTTCGTACCAGTTTATGTAAATGCTTTGAAGTATCGGCATCCAATTGGCCCAGATCCTTGAGGCGCTTGGTTAATACACCCACCATCATCAGTGACAGGATTGCAATATGATCAGTTTGATTTTGCGGTTCCATACATCCCCCATTTGGACCGTGTTCGCCCGCTTGGCAAGTTAGGTTCACGGTCATATCAATATTCGGTGACTCTATATCCAGTATAGGCACAGAGTTCACAATACCTCAAACGGTCTTTTACTTTAAAAGATGCTATCAGCGGCCATAATCCACAGGGTCTTTGTTAACAATAAATTAATCCTTTAACCTGTGCTTTTATGGCTTGATTAGCGATTATCACTTTTTTGCACTAATGATGATTGATACTTACTCATGACTTTTACTAACAACGGAGCCCCTATGAGCAATCTTTACGATATTGACCTGACTACCATTGACGGCGAGCAAAAAAAACTGGGCGACTACGCAGGCAAGACACTGCTGGTAGTCAACGTCGCCTCGGCCTGTGGCCTGACGCCGCAATACGAGGCTCTTGAAGCTCTGTATGAAGCGAAGAAAGATCAGGGGCTGGAGGTGTTGGGCTTTCCCTGTAATCAATTTGGGGCACAGGAACCGGGTACGGAGGAGGAGATCAAGGAGTTCTGTTCCACCAGGTTTTCCGTCAAGTTTCCGATGTTTTCCAAAATTGATGTTAACGGTGAACAACAGCACCCGCTGTATAAAGAATTACTCACCGCAATCCCGACGCGTCAGGCGGCACCGGATAGCGAGTTTGCCGAGCGCATGAAAGGTTATGGTAAGGAAGTTAAGGATGGAGCGGTAATGTGGAATTTTGAGAAATTTTTGATCAGTGCCGAGGGTGAAGTGGTGGGTCACTTTTCTCCGGATATGACACCGCAGGATCCCATTCTCTCGACTGCGATTGAAAGAGAGCTGGCAAGCTGAGTGGTTCAGGTCTTTCAGGATAGGGGAGGGGGATGCCCCTCCCCTATCGGACTACTAACCGCCTGCTAAAACTCCACTTCAAACTCATCGATATCATCATCTTCTTCCATGGCTGCGCCAATCCACTCCTGAAGCGCGGGGGTGGCTAGCATGGTTTCGCAATAGGCCTGGCAGAGCGTGGGTACCTCTACATGATAGCTGCGAAAGCGCAGCACCACGGGAGCATACATGGCGTCGGCCATGCAGGGGCTTTTACCGAACAGATAGGGGCCGCCACTGGTTTCCAGACATTCAGTCCAAACGGATAGGATGCGTTCGATATCCGCTTTGGCGCGCGACCAGATTTTAAAACCGGGCAAATCAGCCTTAACATTCATGGGTAAAGCAGAGCGCAGACTGTGAAACCCGGAGTGCATTTCGCCACAGATTGAGCGGCAGCGTGCTCTTGCAGTCTGATCGGCGGGCAACATACCAGCTTCGGGACACAGTTCATTGAGCATTTCAGCCATGGCGATGGTATCCCACACCACCATGTCACCAATAGTCAATTTGGGTATCAGAATGGAGGATGACAGCAACAGAATTTCGGCCAACATATCCGGGTCGTCCGGGGGCAGATAGTGCTCTTTGAATTCAATGCCGGAGAGACGAGTTAACAGCCATCCTCGCAAAGACCAGGCTGAGTAATTCTTACTGCTGATGGTAAGTGTGGCTACTTCAGTCATTATCACCTTTCCCCGCTTCATTGCGTTGTTGATTTTGATGGTCGATAGAGTTACAGGTTAAGTTACTTTTCAAAATATCATTTCTATGTCGCAAAGTGTTGGCGTTAGTGATTTGTAACAGTTCCATCTCTGTACTCACATCAGGATAAATTGGTTTCGATTGTTGTTCTCGGCACGGCGATGGCCGAGATGGCTTTGAATTTTTTTACCTGTTTGATCCGGGAAAATGCTATCGATGTTTTTACAGCAAATTACACGCCACTATTTATTGTTGTGTTTGCTGTTGTGTCCACTTCTTTCACTCAGTGTTACATTGGGGCGTTGCTGGGGATTCAATGCGGTGCCATAAGGCCATTGGTCATCTTGACAGAGCAACCCGATCGATACTCATAGCCTGAAATTTAATGAATCATCAATGAATAACGGCTCAGCCATTAGAGATCTGGCACAGCCATTGCAGATACATAGATCTGGCAGAGCCATTGCAAATGCAGTAGATGTTAAACCTTGAACTGTGGACCAACCATAACGGCCAGCGAGAGATGCTTTACATAAATCGCGCATTCTAAATGTATGTTCTAAATCGGGTACTCTAATCGAGTATTCCAAAGCGGGAGCACAAATCGGCGTATGTTTTCTTACTTGCCTTTCTATCAGACCTATCAAACCGTCAATGATATGTTGGAGCCATTACGGCATTTCAGTAATACCGCTGCAGATTGTTTGACGGATTATTTTCCCTGTGCGGCGGATACCTTTACCGGGCGAATGCTGGTTGGCAGTTGGAGGACCTTTGACTTTCTGAAGCTGACCCATAGTCGACCAGCGTTTGGCATCGAGTCGGTAAAGGTGGGCAGGCAAAATATCGCGGTGTCGGAGGAGGTGGTTATGTCCACACCCTTTTGTGACCTGCTGCACTTTAAAAAAGATAGCGATGAAGTACAGCCCAAAGTGCTGGTGGTAGTACCGATGTCAGGTCACTTTGCTACGCTACTGACCAAAACCGTAGACACCTTGCTGATAGATCACGATGTCTATGTCACCGACTGGTATAACATTCGCGATGTGCCGCTGAATGCGGGTAAGTTTGGCTTTGATGAGTACACCGAGCATGTCATTCAGTTTCTGGAGTTTCTCGGTAGCGGCGTGCATTTATTAGGTGTTTGCCAACCGGCGGTACCGGTACTGATCGCTGCGTCTATCATGGCGCAGGACAATCACCCGAACCAGCCGCGCAGTATGATCCTGATGGCCGGGCCTATTGATACTCGCATCAGTCCGACCGTGGTCAATGAGCTGGCGACCGACAAGCCGATCAGCTGGTTTGAAAAAAACGTGATCGGTACCGTGCCTGGAAAATTCGCTGGAGCCGGCCGTCGAGTGTATCCGGGATTTTTACAAATCTCGGCGTTTATGAGCATGAACATCGATAATCATTTCAGCTCGTTTCTCGATTTTTTTAACAATACGGTGCAAAAAAACGAGGCTGAAGTAAGCTTTACCCGCACTTTCTACGAAGAGTATTTTGCCATGATGGACCTGTCGGCAGACTTTTATCTGGAGACAGTTCAGAAGGTTTTTCAGGAGCACCAATTACCGCGCGGTGTCTGGGAGTTTAAAGGTCGCCGGGTGGATCCCTCTGCTATTCGCCGTACGGCATTGATGACCGTGGAAGGCCAGCGCGATGATATTTGTTCGCTGGGCCAGACTATGGCTGCACATGATTTGTGCACGGGACTGCACCCTTTTAAAAAAGCGCATCATATGCAGGCAGGGGTTGGCCACTATGGTGTCTTCAGTGGACGTCGCTGGCAAACGGAAGTGTACCCGCTGGTTCGCGATTTTATTATGCAGTGGGAACGTTAGCCACCACGGCTGTTTCTGGTTATTAAAAAGCATCGCTATAAACCATTTGTTTTAGTTAACAGGCCCTGGTTTCAGTTTGTCCCTAAGCTTCGTACATTAAATATCTTTCCCTTTTGTGAGACGCGCTCCTTTATTCACTTGTTCGCGAATCGCCCTGGCGATGGTAAGCTTGGCGGGTGGATTTATAATGAGACGAAAATGGACAAGTCGTTAACAGGCCTTCCGCATGCAGAGCTGCAGTCCCTTGCCATTGTGGAGTTTGCACAAAAAGCGCGTTATGGGGGCTGGTTGTATCTTATGGGGGCCGTTGGCTGTGTGCTGGTGACGCCCTCTCTGTCCTTGAATCAAATGTCTGTGCTGTTGTATCTGACAGCCTTTACTCTTGTTGCACTGTGCCGCGAAGTGGCTTTTCGGCTGGTGATGCGTTCTATTGATGCGGCGCAGAAATATTTTGTCCTCTATGTCCTTGCCTTTCTGGGCATCGCCGTGTTGTGGACCAGTTTTTCGCTACAGCTGATGTATGTCATGACCGAATTGCGTGGCAGTGTGGCGGTGATCGTTGCTGCCACCGCCGGGTTTACTGCTAGCAGTGCCGTGGTGCTGGTGCCACATTTTCGCCTTATCGTGATTTTTATCACCATCATGTTGTTTGTGCCTATTCTGGCAATCCCGGTACTACTCAATGGGGATGAGCGCTGGTTGCTGGTATTACTTTACGCACTGTTTTATGTGTTTCTGCTAGGAATGGGTAAGGCCCAAAGTGCTTCATACTGGCAGCATTTTGCTATGACCGATGCCCTGAAACGGCAAGCGGCGGAGCTGAACAAGGCCAGAGAGGAAGCCTTGGCCGGTTCGAAGGCCAAGTCCGCCTTTCTCGCTAATATGAGTCATGAAATCCGCACGCCAATGAATGGGGTGATGGGGATGCTGCAGCTGTTGGAGTCCACCGAAACCTCAGAAGAGCAGAAGCGTTATCTGAGAGTTTTGCACCAATCCAGCGATACTCTATTAAAAATCATCGATGACATTCTTGAGTTTTCTCGCTTAGAGGCCGACAAGCTGTCTCTTCAACCGGAACCGGTGGATATCAACAGTATGTTCAAGGAGCTGTGGATTCAGTTTAAGGAGCAACTACGAGAGCGGCCGGTACAGCTCAGGCTCGACGCCAGCGGATTTGATGATTACCTGTTAATGCTCGATCCCGTGAGGTTGCGTCAGGTGTTATACAACCTGGTGGGCAATGCCCTGAAGTTCACCCACACAGGATATATTGAAGTGGAGGCAAAACTGTTAACGGCGACGGGCGAGGATTATGCGAGCGCCGATGATCAGTCAACCGCTCCCGCTTTAAAAATAACCATCACTGATACCGGGGAGGGTATTCCTGAGGCGGATATTGAGAGAATTTTTCAGGAGTTCCATCAAGTCGACAGCCTGCATCAAATCAACGGAACTGGCCTGGGGCTGGCGATCAGCAATCGATTGATCCAGAAGATGGGTGGTGAACTCCGTGTTAGCAGTGAAGTGGGTCGCGGCTCCAGTTTCTGGTTTGAAATTCCCCATATTCAAATGGTAGAGCATCGTGAGGGTCGCGATGATGAGCCGTTGAGCAGTGAGCAGGTCAAGTTGGATTTAGAAGTGCTGGTAGCGGAGGATAACCCGGTCAATCGCTCTGTGATTAAGGGCTTGTTAACGCATCTGGGGTGTCGGGTGACGCTGAGTAATAATGGGCTCGAAGCACTGGAAATGGTGCGTTTTCGCTCCTTTGATGTGATTCTGATGGATTGTGATATGCCAGTCATGGACGGCTTTGAAGCCACTGAAGAAATCCGCCTGTGGGAGCAGCACGAGCAGCGGACGCCAACGCCGATTGTGGCACTGACGGCCCATGTGTTGGAATCGGCGCGGCAGCTTTGTTGGGAGGCGGGGATGGATAGCTACCTCGCAAAGCCTGTCACCCTGCCGCAGCTGGTGGAAACGCTGCAACCCTGGGTGAAAACCGACAACAAAGAGCTCCCGGGCACTTCCTGATTGTAAGCGGCCCTGTGCTTGATGAAGCCCCGGATTTTGCAGGGCAGGCCTGGGGAACGGGCTAGTTAGCCAACCAATTGCAATCGCACTTCCTCAAACATTGATCCCGTCATAATCTCGATTTCGCTGAGTGTTTCCAGATCAAGCGAGTGCAGGAATGTGTCGTATTGTCTGGCAATGCTGGTGTTCTCTGAGTGATTACAGAACCGAATCAGAGCGTTGAGTTCTTCCAGGTTGCTGAGTCGGTATTTATTACCGGTTTTGGCCGCAACCAGTACGCTTAAACGGTGCAGGTGAAAAATACTGTTTTGGGAAAAAATAAGTTTCATCGGTTTGTCCTTATGGAGTTACGTTGGAAGAGGCTTTTTTGAAATTGCCTTTTTAGAATGGCTTTAGCGTTGCTATCCATTCAGCGTGGTAACTGTGAGCGCGCACAAAACAATCTTAGTATGCATAGAGGAACTGCGATGGTATAGGCGAAAGGGCGTACTGAAACGGTGGCTTTGTTGAAATGGGAGATTGTTCACAGCCTGTGCTGCGGTACGTCACAGCAGTGATTCAGAAAGGAAATAACGGCGCGTGGACGGCTTATAAAAACAAATAATAAATAGGTATAAGATTCAGGGCTCAAGCATTTGTAAAGAAGCTGCTTGAGTGTATTTTCACAGAGTGTTTCCTGGCCTGGGCTATAAATAATAAAACAAGAGTTGTAAGTAGCTGTCGTCAGGACGGACAGCCCTGGTCGAGCTCGACCCGGTTGCGCCCGCGCTCTTTGGCTCGGTACAACAGTCGATCAACTTTGTCGACAAAGGCCAGCGGGTAATCCTCCTCAGTGGGAATAATAGTGCCTACACCCAGGCTAATGCTCAAGTGATCCGCTGTGCTGCCATTGTGTGGAATCATTTCTTCCGCAATTCGTCGATGACAGCGCTGGGCGACGGTACGGGCTGCCTGCGCATCGGACTCGGGCAAAATAATGACAAACTCCTCACCACCAAAGCGGCCGAAGAAATCCCTGGCTCGAGTAGCCCCGGAACGCAGAACGGAGGCCACTAGTTTGAGGCATTCATCGCCCTGCAAGTGACCGTAGTGATCGTTGTATTGCTTGAAAAAATCAATATCGATAAAAATCAGTGATAGAGGCTGTTTATTGCGGCGCGCATGGTTCCATTCCATATCCAGTACCGCGTCAAACTGACGGCGATTACCCGCTCCGGTAAGGCTGTCGCGGAGTGATAGCTCCTCCAGTTCCTGCTTTAGCCTCACCAGTTCCTGTTCGGTCTTTTTACGTTCACTGATATCAAACATAAAGCCCACCAGCGCCAGTACTTCCCCGCTGTCATCGCGCTCGACATGGACCACATCGCGAATCCAGACATAGCTGCCATCGGCGGTCAGAGCCTTATAGTCGGCCTCGTGGTCGGTACCCGCCTGAGACTGGCTGACACAGAAGTTAACGGTTTTCTCCCGCTCATCCTCGTGAATTCGATCGGCCCAGTCCTGCACCGAAATCCAGCTGTCCTGCGTCCAGCCCAGCAGCGCTTCGATCTGCGGACCAATATAGGTGAACTGCATGGTTTTCCAGTCGATACGCCAGGGAATGGCCTTGGTGGATTCCAGCAGGGTTTGGTAGAAGCTGGGGTCGGATTCTGGGTTGTTGTGGAATTGGCTCATTAAACGTCAACTTTAGGCAGTGAATTAGCTAATCAGGTCGATTTATCTTTATTTGCTCCGGGCCTCTGGCTCTCTGGGAAAAAGGCGTAATTTTAACGGCTGATGACTTTATAAAAAACTGTTTTATCCAGGATGGTTATTAGTGCTGGCTCCAGATAGCACCACAGAGGGGCGTATTGATCCAGAACAGAGCGGTGGGCGATTAAGTAGTCCGCCTGAGCTGCATGCCTGTACCGGCTGCATGAGCTCGGTGATTTGCTATGTGGCTGTTTTCGCAGACATTTATTTTTCGGGCGAAGCTGGAAAATGACTTGGTACAGCTTTTGCTATTTATTGATTAAGCAGTCTGATTAAGCCGTTCGATCAATGAATCAGGCTGCACCGTAGCTCACCACATCTTCACGACAACTACGGTGTAACTCTACAAAACTAACTATGAGGAAAGTGTGATGGAATTGTTATCTAAAGTAAAAGCAGGTTATTCAGGCTTGATGTCCTCCATGAGTGAAATCAGCGCCCTGAACATAAAGTACATGGAAGAGATGACAGCCAGCCAAATGGCATCGTCCAAGTATGTCGCCGATCTGGGTTTTGAGCAGCTCAAAACCGTAACCAGTATTGACAGCTTAGCCGCAGCCAAAAAGCTACCTTCGAGCACCTTGGAAATGGGCACCAAACTCGCCAAGAAAACGCTGGAAGATGGGAAGTCGCTGATGGCCACCGGTTCAAGTTACAAGGCGGACATCACTGGCATCATCAAGAAAAAGAAGGCTGCGTAGTCTGTTGGTAGCAACACCAAGCGGCTAATAGTTAGCAATTAGACCAAAGCGAGTTGCGGCTTGGCACCGCAACTCTTTGACCGCTGCCCTTCTTTCGGCTGCATTCTGTTGAAGGGAGCGGCAATGCTTTTAAGTAGTGACTCAACGTGTTGGCGTTTAGTCGGGGACTGTTCTGATGAGCGAAAAAACTGAGTCAGGAAATGACCTGTTCTCAAGTCTGGGTAAATGGATGAACTTTGCCCATGAATGTAGCGAAACCATTATTGAGAGTGCGCTTGAACAGCTCTCCAGGCCCTATAAAGAAATCGACACGACTCTGGGTAGCCTGTCATCTCTCACTAAATCACTGTTGAACAGCGATCCCGGTTGTATGCACAAAGTGATCGATAACCAACTCGATCTGATGAGCAGCCAGCTCGAACTGATGGAAGCAACCTTTGAGCGGGTAGCGGGGAAAAAAGTCGATCCGGTTATTCGCCCTTCGGTTAATGATCGTCGTTTTATTGATGATGAATGGAATGAAAATCCTTTTTTTGATTTTGTAAAGCAATCCTATCTATTAAACAGCCAGGCGCTTAAAAATCTGGTCGAATGTTTGAATTTATCGGAAACCGATAAAGAGCGGGTGGATTTTTATACACGCCAAATCAGTAGTGCCTTGTCACCCAGTAACTTCCCAATCAGTAATCCAGAAATTGTTCGTCGATTTAATGAATCCAATGGCGAAAGTTTATATAAAGGTTTTGAACAGTTGCTTGAGGATCGCAAGAAAAGTGGCAATTTATTAAATGTTTGCATGTCGAAAAGCGACTGTTTTGAGCTTGGAAAAAACATTGCACACACGCCAGGAAAAGTGGTGTATGAGAATGATCTGATTCAGTTGATTCAGTACAGCCCCAGCCAGTCGAAGGTGCATCAGGTGCCGCTATTGTTTACTCCATCATGGGTAAATAAGTTTTACATATATGACTTGCGTGAAAAAAATTCGATGGTGAAATGGGCCCTGGATCAGGGGCTGTCGGTATTTATGATCTCCTGGGTTAACCCGGACGAAAGCTATCGCTATTTGAACTTTGACGATTATTTGCAGCGCGGTGTGTTATCTGCGGTGAACGAAGTTAAGGCGATTACTGGCTCGGAGAGTGTTAACTGTGTGGGTTATTGCCTCGGTGGTTCGTTACTGGCAACAGCCACCGCGTACCTCGCAAAAAAAGGCGATAACAGTATTAGTTCCGCCACCTATCTGGCCACCAGTTTTGATTTTAAAGACCCCGGTGATATGCGGGTGGTACTGGATGAATCCGTCATTGACGGTTTAAACCAGACGCTGGATGAAAATGGTTATCTTGATGGCCGAACACTTGCGGTAACCTTCTCTATGCTGAGGGAGAACGAGCTGTACTGGAACTACTATATCCAGAACTATCTCAAGGGTGAGCGGCCCAGCGGATTTGATATTTTGCACTGGAATAGCGACAGTACTAATGTGCCCGCCAATACCCACAAGTTTGTACTGGATATGGTGCGTTACAACAAACTGATACAGCCCGATGCGTTACGGGTGTTGGGCGAAACCATTGATCTCAAACAGATCAATATTCCGGTGTATATCCTGGCTACTGAGAAGGATCATATTGCCAAGTGGCAATCCTGTTTTCCGGCCATTGAGGCTCATGGTGGTCCCAGCCGTTTTGTTCTGGCAGGGTCGGGGCATATTGCCGGTGTAGTGAATCCTCCATCGGGTAATAAATATCATTATTATGTGAATACAAATGTGAGCGATGACCCTGAAAATTGGTTGGATGGTGCCTTTAAGCATGAAGGGTCATGGTGGCCAGACTGGTATAACTGGATGAGCCAGTACGCAGGGGATAAAATCGAAGCAACGGCGATTGATATTGCGCGGGTCCTTGAAGACGCGCCGGGGCGCTATGTTAAAAAGCGCTTGGATGATATTTCTCAGCCCAAAAAATTGTTACAACTACCACCGCCGCCCGATCAGCAAGCGGCTTAAATTCGCGACGGTGATTCTCTGTCAGATAAATTCTAGTTGATAAATTCACTTCCCCTGCCTTCAGGATAGGAGGAGGAAATGCCCTGCTGGTACCAGGGGTGAATTCCTGTTTTCTTTTTATGGTTAAAGCTTTTGAAATTAAAAGTTAAGATTTGAACCAGCCTGGAATCAGCCAGATGTTGGGGGTTTTCTGTTCATTGAAGGCTGTTCTTTACAGACTGCTCTTTTCAGAGAGTTCAGGTTCAGAGGGTTCAGGTTTAGAGAGTTCAGGTTTACAGGTTTATCTTTCTTTGCAGGAGTTAGTACTACCGACAGAGCATCATCAGTTCCACTGAGGATTTCGTGGACTCACGATTGTCAACAAAGTGTTCCAGGTTTTCATCGCTCATACACAGACCATGATATTCATTCATACTCTTCAGAATAGCTTCCCGAGAAATAGTTGTGTGTTCTACGCCAGTGTAGCTATCGTTACAGTCGAAGCAGTAACTCTGTAAGTTATCATTGCTCTCATCATTGCTAACGCAGTTACATGGCTCAAGTGATAGTGAGGAGCAGCAGCCCGTTAGTTGCTCTGCCGCATTGAAGTCTACCTCAAGTGAGACGCTTAACTGACTTGTATTGGTATAGGCTTCAGGTCTGTTTTCAATGGTTCTCATCTTTCATTTCCTGTCAATAAACGGTAACAAGCTGGTGTCTGTTGCCTGTCTGATTAGTTGGGCTTTCAGTCTTTATATTTAATTTGAAAGCTGCTTAAACTGGCATAAAAAAAGCAGTACTTCTCAGTAGGGAACAAGTAGGACATCAGAAAGCGGTAATCAATTCGCCACGTGGCATAAAAATATGCGGCAATCCTGATATTAAGTTTTCATATTATCCCTGTGAATTATTGCAATTTGTTTGCCATTGCAAAGATAGAGAAAAAAATACTGCATTGAGGGATTAAAGTGCAGTTTTTGCAATGAAAAGAGCGTAGAAGTGTTTTGTTTATAGATTAGTGTTCTATTAAATTTTCGAGCCGTTTTTTTATGCGCCATAACAATGGTGCAGGTGCACCAAAAAGCGACGAAAATTATTAAGTCAAGGATATTCATTAGGGTAATGATAATAGTATTAAGGTATTACTCAATAGTCAGAAATAAGTGGTGGAGAGAGTTGTTGCGCAGAATAGGTGCCCAGTTTAAGCACCCAGCACCGAAACAGCATCAGGAATAGCAGACTATGAGCATGATGTATCAGCCACTTTTAATTTCGTCCATCATCCAACAGGCGTCGGTGAACTTCCCACAGCAGAAAGTGATTAGCCGAAGTTTTGAATCGGGGATTGTTGAACACAGTTATCGGGATATTGATGAGCGTTGCCAGCGTTTGGCGAATGCGCTACAGCAACTGGCGGTAACGAAGGGCGATCACGTCGCGACACTGGCCTGGAATACCCACCGACACCTTGAAGCCTACTACGCCATTTCCGGTATCGGAGCCGTCGTTCATACCGTTAACCCGCGTCTTTATGACGAGCAGATTATTTATATTCTTAATCATGCCGAAGATTCCGTATTGCTGGTTGATCGCAGTTTTTACCCCTTGTATCAGCGCATTGCCGATCAGTTAATGACGGTGAGGCAGGTGATTGTCATGACTGATAATGAACACTTTCCTGAGGAGGCTGACGCTGTTACGCATCACGCACTCTACGGCTATGAAGCGTTGTTGGCCGAACAAAGCGCGCGCTGCGAATGGCCCGAGCTCGATGAGACCTTACCCTCGGGGCTTTGTTACACCTCGGGGACCACCGGCTCACCCAAAGGCGTTATGTATACCCATCGCTCGACTTTATTGCATGCCCTGGCCAGCAGTTGTGTCAATGGTCTGGGTTTATCCTGCGACACGGTAGTCATGCCGGTGGTACCAATGTACCACGTCAATGCCTGGGGCATTCCCTATTCGGCTTTGCTGAATGGCAGTGCACTGGTGCTGCCCGGCGATGGTATGGATGGTGCCTCGCTGCTGGAAATCATCAATCACAGTAGCGCCACTCTCTTATTGGGGGTGCCAACAGTGTGGTTAAACCTATTGGCAGAATTGGAGAAAACCGGCGCTACCATGCCCTCAGTCGAGACTATTGCGGTGGGTGGCTCGGCACCACCGCGGATATTGGTGGAAAAGCTGCATGAGCAATACGGTATTTACTTAATGCCTATGTGGGGTATGACTGAAACCAGCCCGCTGGCCAGCTTTGGCGCGAAAAATAATCACATATTGTCGATGGAGAAGGAGCCGCGCTATCAACTGCAAAGCACCGCCGGCAAAAATATCTGGGGCATCGAACTGGATCTGCTCGATGCCAATAATGAGTCGCTGCCGAGAGATGGCAGTACGTCAGGCAGTTTGGTGGTCCGGGGTCATTGGGTCTGTGATGAATATTATTTGCAGGATAGCGAAGATAAATTTATCAACGGTTGGTTCGATACCGGCGATGTCGCAACGATTGATGCGCAAGGTTATCTGCGCATCGTCGATCGGAAAAAAGATGTGATTAAATCTGGCGGCGAATGGATTAGCTCCATTGATCTTGAAAATGCTGCTGTGGCGCACCCGGACGTTGTCGAAGCCTGTGTGGTCGGTGTGCCCCATCCCAAATGGGATGAAAGGCCCTTGTTGTTTGTCGTGTTAAAAAAAGGCAAGGCACTGGACAAAGCTAGTATCAAGGAACAGCTAAAACAGCACGTCGCAAAGTGGTGGTTGCCCGATGATATTATCGAGCTGGATGAGCTGCCCCATACTGCAACGGGAAAACTACAAAAAAATGTGCTGCGGGATCAATACCAGAATTATTTAAGCTAATTTGGAACGCTGCTATACCTTAGAAGGCAGGCACCCAGTAAATCCCTGGCCGGTTGATTATTCATAACTGTTTAGAATTAAAGAGTTGTTATAGTGGTATTGGCTTTTGCTTACATGGCTCAAGGATTGTTTGCCAACTAAAAGCTGTCTATCCTAACGTACACCCCTCGTTTGGATAAGGAGAATCGCCATGCCACCAATCACTCGTCGCACATTACTCGCCGGTGCGGTTGCTGCTTCAGCGCTGGCCATGATGCCGGCACATTCATCAGCTACTTCGACTTCACCCGACCTCTCTGGGCGCTCAATTCTGATAACCGGTACTTCTTCAGGTTTTGGTCGAGCGGGGGCGGAGCATTATGCCCGGCTGGGGGCCAGAGTGTTTGCTACCATGCGTAACTTGCCACGACCCGAAGCCGATGAGTTGCGACAGTTAGCGCGTGATGAAAAACTCGATTTACATGTTATCGAAATCGATGTACTCGATGACAAGCAAGTCGCAGCCGGTGTTGCGGAGGCTGAAAGGATTAATGGCGGCGCGCTGGATATATTGGTGAACAATGCGGGCATTGTTATCGGCGGCCCAGTGGAGGTGCATGATATCGAGGCAACTCAACTCCATTTTGATACCAATGTTTATGGTTTTCAGAGATTGACTCGCGCAGTATTACCAGGGATGCGGGCGAAAAAAAGCGGGTTGATTTTTAATGTGTCATCGCAGATGGGGCGCGTCATGCTACCCGGTATGGGGCTTTACTCGGCGACCAAATTCGCCGTTGAATCAATGAGTGAACAACTGGCCTATGAGCTTGTGCCGCACGGGATAGAAGTGGTGATTATTCAGCCGGGAGGCTACCCCACAGAAGTCGGCAAAAATCGAGCTAAATACAATAACGCGTTATTTCAGCGGACCGAGCCTGAGTACCGGGAAGCGTATCCGACAATGGTTGAAGGCATGGCGCACAAACCACAGGAAATGCCCACCAAACTCCCACCCGGCGCACCTGATCCGATGGACGTCCCACGTAATATTGCTGAGATCGCGGCGATGCCGGCCGGCTCCCGCCCCTTGCGTCGCCCGGTTTATCCCGGGTACAAGCCGCAGCTGGAGATTAATCGGGTTTCTGCCGAAACTCAGCTCAATATGATGAGTCGCCAGCCAATGGCTGACTGGGCCAAGTCAGTGCACAGCTAAGATTGAATCGCTGTCAGGCAGTAAAAACACCTCACTATTCAGCGGTGGTTTGCTTTTTGGTTGCCGTACTGCTTTTAGGTTTGGGCTTAGTTGCTTTGGTCGCAGGTTTTGGTTCGGCTGCTATCACACTGGTGACGGGTTCAGAGGCCTTTTTGGTAGAAGCCGCTTTTTTCTTTGTCGCGGGTTTCGGTTTAGGTGCGTCTGGTTTGGTGATGAAGGCTGACTTAACGTCGCTGGTAAACTGGGAATTAAGCGCCATCATGGATTTCCAGTCGGCCAGTAATTGTTTGTTAAAGGCACCAATGGGTTCGATTTGTCCCCAGAGAAAATCCCCCGCTGCTTCCGCGCTGGTAATAGTCGACATTTTTTTGAGTTGGCCAAAGGCAATTTCGGAATAGACTTTTCGGCTATCCATTTGCAGTGCCACTATTTTTTCTGCGTTATCAATAAAGGCTTCGCTGAGTACCTTGACGGGTACAAAGGCTTTGCCTGCGCCGGTTTTAATACTCTCTATACTCATGCTCATTAATATTCTCCTGAGATGTTGGTACTGATTTTTGGGTTAACTTTTTTGCTCTAACTATTTAACGAGGATACATTTCATTCTTAATGCTGATTCGCATCATGTTGTTTAATAAAGTCGATCATCATTGGGGCGACTGTTTCTCTAAAGTGTCGACCATTCCAGGCACCATAATGACCGACTAAGGGTTGTACATGATGTTTGCGTTTGTCTTCGGGAATATTGCAGCAAACGCGATGTGCTGCCTCTGTTTGTCCCAAACCGCAGATATCATCCTGTTCGCCTTCAATGGTGAGTAGGGCAGTGTCCTGGATGGTGTCGAGTTTAATCAGTTCGCCGCGATAGGTTGCCTTTCCAGTGGCCAATTGATTTTCGATAAAAACCCGTTTGATTGTTTCCAGATAAAACGGTGCCGACATGTCGAGTACAGCGAGATATTCATTATAAAACTGGCGGTGTGCCTCTGAACTGTCTCCATCATTTTTTACCAGATCGTGATAAAAGCGATAGTGCTTGCTGATATGGTCATTGATATTCAGCGACAAAAATCCGGTCAGTTGCATAAACCCAGGATAAACGCGTTGCCCTTCGCCGATAAATCCCGGTGGCACGGTGAAAATAACATTTTCTTCAAACCAGTCGAATTCGTGTGTGCTGGCATAATCATTAACCGCGGAGGGGTTGATACTGGTATCTACCGGCCCGGCAATGAGTGTGGTTGAACTTGGAATATTGGGGCTGTCGCGTTCAGACATTACACCCAGCGCCATCACCAGTGGCACGGTTGGCTGGCAAATCGCCAGCACATGGGTGTTGGGTCCACAGTGGTTAATACTGTCGATGACATCATCAACAAATCCATCCAGATGCATTTGGCCTGCGGTTAAAGGTACATCTCTGGCGTTGACCCAATCGGTGATATAGATATCCAGTTCCGGCAACAGGCGCTTGACAGTATTTCGCAGTAGAGTGGCGTAGTGACCGGAGAGCGGAGCAACAATTAACAGCCGTGGCTGTTGTTGATATTTTTGTTCGGAAAAGCCCGCGAGGATCAAATCTTTACGAAAGTGACGCAGATTCATATAAGGATTGCTGATGACAACCTCTTCGCGGACCATCACGCTAACGTCGTCGATGTTGGTATGGGTAATACCGAACTCCGGTTTTTCGTAATAGGCGCTCAGGCGCTCAAACAATTCACAGGCGGCGGTGATATGGCGAGTAAAGGTAAAATCCTTAAACGGGTTCAGCGGATGGCTATGGAAGTAGCGCGCGGTCTTGGCCGTCTGATGTAGGGGCTGCAAAAATTCCATAAACATGGCATGGGCTTGATAGAGCATTTAAAACTATCCAGGTCGATCTTACTAAAATCAGTTGTGCTTAAACGCCTGAGCTGAAACCAGTTCTCTAAATTTAAAGCACTCAATGCAAGAGGCTATTCCCTGAACCATTCTGAGGTGAGCCGGTTGCACTGATCTGGTTGCCCCTAAGACTGTGCATAATTTATTCCAAAATACTATTTGGTCTGCCGAGGGGCAAAAGCCGGGATTTAGCGTGATGGGTGCACGGAGACTGTTCATTTGTCAGTGAGTTTGAACAAAAAAATGACTATCAATGGTGCGCGAGCACCAGAACGGTGTGTGATTAAAAGGGATCGGGGGGGCGGGCCGTCAGTTAATTAATAACGTGTTTTACTCAGGCTCCGTCGGTAAGCAGCTACCAATATGATGCTTCATAATTTCGATTAAACCCTGCTCGCGATCCTGAATGGCACTTTTTTTTCCGGCAAGACCGAGCACTATCGTGGTGGCTGCTGCTGGTCGAGGTAGTGCTATGGCCAGAGCCCAGGGGTCGGGCACGGAAACGGCGGGCCCGGCAGCATAACCCGCCAGTCGAATTGAGTGAATCCGTTTTATCAACTCCTGCAAGCCAGCAGGAGTCTGCTTTTGTTTAGTTTGCAATGAAACCTGCTCGACGATTCGTATCACCTCCCGATCTGAATGCGCGGCAAGAAAGGCAGCACCAATAATAGATTCGGTAACAGAAACCCTTAAACCTTTAGGAATGGTACCCGTTTGGGTCTGCGGTTCAATCACATCGAATATCTGCATCGATTCACCACGCCGAATGGAAAGGGTAACGATCTCTCCACAATCCTCCTGCACTGAGTTAATCAGCCGACTGAGTCGGTCTTCACCGAAGTAGTTCGAGGAGAGCCATGCACCGAAGTTAACCAG
This sequence comes from Oceanicoccus sp., assembly GCA_965661375.1. GTDB lineage: Bacteria > Pseudomonadota > Gammaproteobacteria > Pseudomonadales > Dasaniaceae > Oceanicoccus. The sequence goes on from CBFIDJ010000004.1 coordinate 57,088, forward strand.
CCTGGGGGATGGATAATACTGTTTGTTACTGGAATCGAATTGCAGGTAGGCCGAGTCCACCATGGTTTTGAGCAGTTGATCGGTGCTGGAGGTACGAAGATCAAAAGCCTGGGCAATTTCCACGGCTCGCAGTGGGCGGCCCACCAGGGCGAAGTACTCCAGAATATCGAGCGCGCGAGTGGCTGATCGGGATTGATTGCGCTTGCCGCCGGGGCGGTGCAGATTAGCAATTGTCGCCGAGCCTGAAGTCTCAGCTTTAAGGTCTTTCATGGCAAGTAGTCATCGCGTTTCAATAACGTTGGAGGAGTTGTTATTTGTTATTGAACTTTCAGTAGTATCAGCGAGCTACTTTACAGGAGTTAAGAGAGAAATGTCGATACGAGCTGTAATACGGTTCCGCAGTGTTTGCTGTTGGGGTTCAGTGTGGCTTCAACATGTTGCATGTCGCTTATAATGTGCAAATCAACCCTGGAGCCTGCTTTTAGTGATGCTTCGGTATAGGCCTTGGCGTCATCGAGTAATACCTCGGGGCTGCCAACAATAACGAGGGTTTGTGGGATGTCTTTCAGATTGGCCAGTAGGGGAGAGGTATCGGAGTCTTCGGCAGAGTGATCCTGCAAATACAAAGCGGCAGCCTGGCTGGCTGCCTGGCGAGAAAATACCTTATCTTTGGTGGCGTTACTATTGTAGCTAGCGGCATTAACCCGCAGGTCTAACCAGGGGGAGAGCAGGATTGCTCCCGATAGTGGGGCTGCAAATCGGCGGGATAGCACCGCGGCCAGATTACCGCCGGCGGAGTCACCGCCGATAAATAATGGCAGCTCGGTAGAAAACGATTCCAGAACTGCTTGCCCTTCCAGCAGGGCGTTGGGAAAGGGGCTCTCCGGCGCCAGGCTATAAAAGGGCAGGGTCACCCGGCACTCACTCATCATTGCAATCTGCGAAACAAATCCAGCACTGATTTCAGGGCTGCCTAAGCGAAAACCTCCGCCATGAAAGTAAAGTAAATTGGATTTGATCGTTGGGGGAGTAACCGTCAAACAGCGTACGCCTGCCAGATCTTTATAGTGAAGACTGGCTTGCGGGTGACGAGGGAAGCGCTGAGCCCCTTGATCTATTAAGCCACGCAGGTTTGCCAGCTCGGGTTCAGCAGGGAAGCCCGAGCGTGTATTGGCAATCAGTTTATTCATGTTACCTCCCGCTCACAGAGAATGTCTGTAGGGGCCGGCAATATGGCCGCCATCGACAACCAGTGAGCTGCCGGTGCAAAAGGAGCTTTCATCCGAGGCAAAAAATAAAATAGCGTTGGCAACTTCCCGTGCGGTTCCTGCTCGAGCGATAGGTTGTCTGGCAATTGCATCTTCATATCGAGCCTGCTTTCCCGCGTTGGGTTTATTAAACAGCGGGGTAGCAATAAATCCTGGATGAACTGAATTAACGCGAATGCCCTGCGGTCCAGTTTCCAGTGCTACCGATTTTGTCATGCCGGTCACTGCATGTTTGGTTGCAGTATAGGTAGTGAGTTGTGCAACACCAACGAGACCGTCAATCGAGGAAATATTGATAATGCTGCCGCTGGCCTGTTCCGTCATTGCTGGCAAGACGGCACGGATGCCCAACCAGACTCCGGTAATATTAATGTCGATGGTCTGGCGGTGACCCTCCAGGGGTTCAAGTGTCACCGGGCCGCCGGTGCCCACTCCGGCATTGTTGACCAGTATGTCGATTCTGCCAAAGCGGTTTAGCATACTGTCGACACAATTTGACCAGTGTGTTTGCTCTCGGACATCGAGAGCCATGGCGATAACCTGGGGCCCTATTTCGGCAGCCAGTTGTTCGGCAGCTTCGAGGTTGATATCGGCGATCAGGACGCTGGCGCCTTCTTCTGCAAACCGTCGCACTGTAGCTTCGCCAATACCGCTGGCACCACCGGTCACAATAGCAACCTTATTGGCTAATCGGCCCGCTGGGTTCATTTTCGATAGTTCCTTATTTCAGACAGCTTCATTGCACTACAAACATGAGGATTGTTTTTTTGCCTATCCTTACCGTTGTCGTTCAGGGAATCAATAACCTATGTCCGCTAGGAAAGAAAATCCGTAATTACGTAGAGGAGGTGTTTACTCGGACTGAAACTTGGGTGATTGGTAGACTTCACGCTGGCGTTGTTATTGAGCCGGGACTCACTGAATCTGTTAAAGCTGAGCTTGTTCCAACTGAGCAGTTCCCGGGGCAAAACAGGGGTTAATAAAACACTAAGAGACAATAAGATGAACGATCTATTAGGTTTGGACGCTAAAACTGCAATTGTTTGGGGTGGCGGCGCAGGTATGGGGGCGGACAGCGCTCGTCGATTGGCTGCGGCCGGTTGCAAACTGGCGGTGGTAGATATGGAGCTGGAGCGAGCGCAGCAAATAGCTGATGAGCTCCGGGAGGCGGGGGCTGAAGTGATCGCTTTACAGGCGGATGCCACTAATGAGCTTGAGGTCACGGCAACAGTAAAAGCGGCTGAGGCTGAGCTGGGTTCGATTGACGTTATGGTCACTGTCATTGGCATTGGTGTCTGGTCCAGTTTGTTGGATATGTCCGAGGAGCAATTGGATGACGCTATTCGACTCAACTTGAAATCCTTTTTTCTTCCTGCGCGTGCGGTGGCTCGCTCAATGATTCAAAACAATAAACCGGGCTCGATTCTCTGTGTTGCCTCCGTCAGCGGTATGACCTCAGCGCCTAATCATGCAGGTTATGGTGCGGCCAAGGCGGGTATGGTCAATATGGTGCGCACCATGGCTGTAGAGTGGGGGCCTAACAACATTCGTATTAATGCAATCGCGCCGGGTGCCATTGTCACCGAACGCGTGCAGCCCGATGAAAAAGCACTGGCATTTATGGGGTCACTGTTTCCGCTGGGTCGCCCGGGTACCACCGATGAGATCGCCAAGGCAGCCCTGTTTCTATCGTCGGATCTGGCCAGTTATGTAACGGGGCATACATTGCCGGTGGACGGTGGTTGGTTGTCTACCTTTCTTACTCATGCAGCAGGCAATAGCAATCAAATGTCGCGGGGCTAGAATATGGTGATGCATGAACAGATCGAGCACAGTTTTTCACTGGAAGGGAGGGTAGCCGTTGTTACCGGAGCAGCCTCCGGCATTGGACGACAGGCTGCACTGACCTTTTCACAGGCAGGGGCGCGGGTAGTACTGGCCGACATCAATCAGCAGGGCCTTGAAGAAACAGCTGCTTTAGTTGGGACGATGGCACATATTTGTGTAACGGATATGGCCGTGCGTGATGCTATTGGGCAATTGGCGGCCGAAGCGCTGACACTTAGTGAGCGCATTGATATTTGGGCCAATGTTGCCGGCATTGCGAAAAGTTTTAACATTCTGGATGCCGAAGAAGATGAGGTCGATCAGATACTCAATGTCAATCTGAAGGGGGTTTATTGGGCCTGTCAGGCTGCGGGTAAAGTGATGGTACGGCAGCAGCGCGGGTCGATTATCAATATCTCCTCCGCAGCGGGTGACAGCTCGCCGGAGGGAATGTCGGTATATGCTATGAGTAAAGCGGGCGTCAACGCACTTACTCGAGCTGTCGCCAAAGAGCTGGGTGCATACGGTGTTCGTGCCAATGCTATCGCTCCCGGTTTTATTGAAACACCTATGGTAGATTTTCGTTACACCAATCAACAGGGAGAAGTGGATCGGGCGTTGCGCGAGGAAACTCTAAACCTGCGTCGACAGGCTGCACCTTTAAAGCTTACGGGTGAGCCGGCGGATATAGCCAATGCCATGTTATACCTTGCCTCCGATGCCAGTCGGTTTATGACCGGGCAAGTGATGCGTGTGAATGGTGGTGTTTCTATGCTGTAGTTAGGTTTGTCGTTAAGGTTGGAGCTAAGTTGTAGTCTGGGTGGATGGTTGCGGGCTTCTCTGACTGGCCAAATGGTTTGCTCGGTCATGTGTGAACGGGTAAAGTACCGCAGCTTTAACCACAGACTTTCTCGCTCCATTTACACATGAATCACGGGTTGACCGGTTGCTGTCGGATCTGGAAGGCAATGTCTTGCGTTTAACAGCCCGGTTCTGGTCGAAAAAATGTCCTTCAGGGTTATCGGGCGATGTTCCTGTTAAATGGATATCTCATTGATTTTAAATAATAATATGGACCGATCCAACTCTTAAAACCTCGGGGGAGTTTTATCATGATATTGTCAGAGTCTGCAAAATGGGTATTAACTCTGGCTCTGGCCACATTATCCGCCTGTAGCAGTTATCAGAATAATCCCTGCACCGGGACAGAAGTCGTCAGCGAGAGACTCTTTTTACAGCAGGTCTCCTCCACCCAGGCAATCATCAAATGGCGCGGTGCAGCCGACAGTGTCTGCGTGGGCACCAATAGCCGTGCCTTAATCACCCGGATTTTTGCACAAAATACGGCAGCAGGGCATAAAGAGGCCCTGCTCACCGGTCTACAGCCCGACACGGCCTATTTCTATTCCGTCGGTGGCGCCAGCAATGCAACTGCTAGCCAGCAATTTCGCACTGCGCCGAAACCCGGACAATTACCCGAGGATGGCAATGTCAAACTGTGGATTGTCGGTGACTCCGGCACTGCCTCGGAGTATGACAAACAGGGTAAACCCGCACATCCCGGTGAAGCCAAAGCGGTAATGGATGGTTTTCTCGCCTATAACGCGGCCAACGGTGGCGAGCCAATTGATCTATTTTTGATGCTGGGCGATAACGCTTATTACAGTGGCACGGATCCGGAGTATCAGGAGGCAGTATTCGAGGTCTACCCTGGTATTCTCAAGCAGGCGGCACTGTGGCCAACGATTGGTAACCATGAAATGGGTGTCGGCACGACGGAGTATGGCGGCCGCAACGTCAGCTATCCTGGCATTAGCGTATCTACCGATGCCGGCAGTTACTCGGATGGGATCGAAGCAACGACAGAAACCGGTATGCCCTACCTCGATATTTTCACTCTGCCCAGCAAGGCTGAAGTAGGAGGTATTGCCAGTGGCACCGAGCAGTATTACTCCTTTAATTACGGCAATGTCCATGTGGTGAGCCTGGACTCGCAGCTGACGGCACGAGATGACACCGCCCGCGCTGCGATGAAAGATTGGCTGATACAGGATTTATCCAATAATCAGTCCAGTTGGACCATTGTGATTTTCCACCACCCGCCATACTCCAAGGGCAAAAATCATGATTCCGATAAGGCTGAAACGGCTCCGGGTGGTATCGACTTGCCACAGTTTTTGATGCGCGATGAATTCACCCCAGTGTTTGATCAATACGGGGTGGATCTGGTCTACAGTGGCCACGCTCATTCCTACGAGCGCTCCTACTATATCACCAACCATACCGGCACCTCGGAAACCTTTGATCCGCTGAAACATGCTGAATTGGATAAAGAGAATCAGCCTGCATCGGGGCAAGGGGAAGAAGTTTATCCGCAAATCAGTGCTACCTCCGGGGTGGATGACAAGGCTGTGTACACCGTGGCGGGCAGTTCCGGTAAAGCTGATGCCTTTCCCGGGGCGCAACATCCGGCACATTTTATTGGGCTGGGTGTTTTAGGGTCAGTGGTCGTCGATGCCAGTGAAGCTTCACTCACAGCCCGCTTTATTGACGCTAAAGGTAAAGAGCTGGACCACGTCATCATTACCCGTTAGGTCTGTCGTGAAGAGTTTTACTATTCAGTGTAATCCTTGGTTGAGGGTGGCTCGTTGCCGCCGAGCCTATTTGTTAGCCGTGTTCGCATTCTCAACATGGAGCGTGATGGTAAGTGCTCACCCCAGTCATCACCATCAAGTGGAACGGCTGAGCTTAAACATTTCACAGCAGCCTGCCTCTCAGGCTTTATATATTGAGCGCGGTATTGCCTATTCCAGTGGTGGTGAGTTTGAATCGGCACTGGAGGATTTTAAGCAGGCTGAAACTCTGGGTGACCCGATCAAAGTGGCCTTTGATCTCGGTGTGTTGTTTTATCGCATGGAGCAATTTGATCGGGCCATTAATTACTTCAATCGCTGTCTCGAAAACAATGATCAACACGTGCAGGCACTGGAGTATCGCGCCCGTGTTCTGCGCGATGCCGGAAATAGCGAAGCGGCGATTTCCGATTTTCTCACGCTATTTTCTCTGCACCCGCAACCTAATCCCGGCCACTATATCTCAGCCGCGCAATTGATGGTGGTCAGTCAACAGTATTCGGTTGATGCCGCTTTAATGCTATTGGATCAGGGGCAAGCCAGGCTGGGGCTGATTCCGCAATTGCAGCACTATGCAATTGAACTGGAATTGAATCGCGGCAATATTCAACAAGCTATTACACGCCATCAAACCCTGCAACCCAGTATGGGTAATAGCCCTGAATGGACAACAGCCATGGGTGAATATTTAAGAACTGCAGGCCGCGAGCGGCAAGCGCAGGATTATTTTCAGACTGCTTATAAACAGCTTATTTCAAGCAAGAAAACCTCAGCCAGATTAGCATTAAAAGCACGGCTTGAAGGATTGATGGCTACACCGTAGTCGAGCCTGCATCGCGAACCTGTACACGCACTTTATATAAAATATAACGATCTGCCCGTTAGTCCCCTCTATTGATATTGTGTAAAAGTGGTGTTTTACTCGCGCAATATAATTCACTGCTGTTGCGTTAACCTTTTCAGTGTAAAGCGGTCTATTCTTTAAACTTGAATGAGCCATACTAAAATTCTTTGCTGTTAATCTGTCTAATAAATATTAATAAACGCCGGAGTGCTGCAATTGTCCGTTGAGATAAATTTCTGGCGTCTGGTCGATTCCGATCTTGTCCAAGCGCCTGTTCTTGAGGGAATGCATAACCACTGGTTGTGTGCCATGGCTATGTTGATGGCGATTTTAGCGGCGGGGGTTTTATTGCCGGTGATCAATCGCTATCACAATGGCAATCAGCGTTACCGTGGCTTCTGGTTGTGCTGTGGCAGTATGGCGATGGGGACGGGCATTTGGGCTATGCACTTTACCGCCATGCTCGCCTATCGTTTACCTCTCACGGTGAGTTACGATGTGTTGATCACGGCGATATCCATTGTGCCGGCAGTGTTAGCGAGCGCGCACTGTATTATCTCCTATTCCCCGCAGGACCCCCTGAAGCGCCCGCTGTACCAGCCTGCCGCTTCGTTGGCCGTGGGTATTGGTGCGATGCACTATCTGGGTATGGAAGCAATCATCGTGTCGGCGGATATGTATTATCAGCCGGGTTTATTCTTGCTTTCTATTGTCGCCGCTTACCTGCTGGCTTATCTGGGTTTGTATATTCACCGCGCCAGTAATAACACGGATGTGATCCCCGTTAATATTGGCTTGCTTGCGGGCAGTGTGGTGCTGGGAGTTGCTGTCAGTGGTATGCACTTTATTGCGATGGCAGCTACTTACTTTGTGGCAAATGATAAATTGACTCTGTCACAACTGGCCTTTGAACCCTATGGTTTGATTGCCAGTATTTTTCTGGCGGCGGTGTTTATACTCGGCTTTTTAATGGTCGGTGTCATTATTGATCGGCGATTTGAGCAGGTTACGACTTCACTTAGCCAAAGTGAGATGCGCTTTTCGCAGCTGGCCGATAGTACCCAGATGGCGATTTTTACTTTTGATCAGGAACGGGTAACTTACGCCAACCCCGCTTTAAGCAAAGTGCTAGGTTATAGTGATGAGCAAATTCGCACGATGACACTGATGCAGTTGTTTGGTGAGGCGTTTAATCATCTGGCGCGTGATGTACTGAAACCGCCGCTGATTTTTGATAAGTCTTTCCATGAAGAATTTAAAATATATGATCGTGAGGGGGAAGCCAGATGGATGTATTTCAGCCTCACCCTCACCCAGTTTCATGACGAGCCATTGGGACTTGCCAGCGGTTTTGATATCAGTGACCAGAAACGGGCCGAGTACAGCCTGCGCGAACTGGCCTACCATGATCCGCTGACAGGCTTGGCCAACCGCACCATGTTTATTGATCGGGTCGATCACCATTTAAAACTGACCCGGCGCAACAGTAAATTACTTCCCTCCTGTGTAATGCTATTAGATCTGGATGGCTTTAAGGGTGTGAACGATAGCCTTGGGCATCAGGCCGGGGATGAGTTGTTGCGTATTGTGGCTTCGCGCTTAAAAAACAGTTGTCGTGAAAGTGATACGCTGGCCCGTCTGGGCGGGGATGAATTTGTCATCATGCTGGAAGGTCAGAGAGAGTTGCAGGACTGGTCCATGATGGCGGACAAACTGTTAGGCATTATCGCCGAGCCATTTGAAATAGATGGCCAAACGGTGGAGGTGGGTACCAGTATCGGTGTGTTGCCACTTGAGGAAGATAAATACGATAACGCCGATGATGTGCTGCGTGATGTTGATATCGCCCTGTATCGAGCCAAGCATTTTCAACAGTCCTACTGGGTAATTTTCGATGACAAGTTGGATGCAACGGCCCGTCGTCTGCGAACGCTACACGGTGAATTAAAAGGCGCAGTTAAAAGCGGCGAGCTGCAAATTTATTATCAGCCGATTGTGGATGTTAGCATCGGTAAGGTGATTGGCTTTGAAGCATTATCGCGTTGGCAGCGAAGCAATGGCGAATGGGTTTCTCCCGCTGACTTTATTCCTTTGGCCGAACGTACCGGGCTGATTTCCGACATTACTATCTGGGCGCTTCGGACCGTCGCCAAGCAGCTGGAACAGTGGCAGAAAACGATTGCTGATAGGTCGGTTTATGTGAGTATCAATGTGGCTGCGGTGTCTTTTACTGACGAGCGGTTTTATGCCGAACTGGATCAAATGCTGAAGAAGCATTTGCATTCCTCCCGGCAGATTAAGCTGGAACTCACCGAAAGTATGCTGATGAAAAATGCTGATGCAATGTTGCTGCGGCTGGATCAGTTGAGCGCAATGGGTTTCGAGCTGTTGCTGGATGATTTTGGTACCGGTTACTCATCGCTGGCGGCACTAAATCGACTGCCCATCAATACAGTAAAAATAGATCAATCTTTTGTTGCCGATCTGGGTGATAGGGAGCAGGCAGCCTCGGTGATTAAAACGATTCTATCTCTGGCCAGTCATTTAAATATGTCGGTTATATCGGAAGGGGTGGAGTCGCCGGAGCAGGCACAGGAACTGAATCGACTGGGCTGCCATTTGATGCAGGGCTATTTGTTTGGTCGACCGGTGGCTGCGACCGACGCACTGGAACAGCTATCGAAGGAATTTAAAGTTTCATAGTACCATGCCAGCCATTCAGGGCTGGCAATCGTTAGGCGTCCCCAAAGTTAGTAAAAAATTGTTAGTTACGCTTCTTCTGTCCAGTTTTCCGCTTCATGCACTGCTTCCGTCATTGCTTTCCTCCCCGTCATTAGAGCAAGAGCTGCGATGGGACAGCCAACTCCAATCATAATAGCGATGGCCTGCCCAATAGAGTTGCCGCCCAGCACATAGTCGGAAATTCCCGCTATTAAGATGGGGCCGATACTGAGTGCTAGTAGACCTACCGTGGCGGAAAAGAAGGCGACGCCTATGCCGCGCAACTCATTCGGTGTAACCAGGTTCAGTGAGGATACATAGACGGCCGTAATCGGGGACAATAACATCATAAATAACCCAAAGCCGCCCAGAAAAATAACCGGGTCGTCACTGGTAGTGGCGATGACGCCCAGTGGTGCTGCCACTAGCAAACAAATGGCATACCAGCGGAACTGTGCATCGCGATAGCCGCGACGGTAGATGGCACCGACGCTGAATCCGCATAGAAATTTACCCGCAAAGCCAGCGATGATCATGGTGAGGCCCATGGCCAGCCCGATCTGGGTTGGCTCCCAGCCGAAGGTTCTTGCCATATGGGCGGGGTACCAGGCTTGCCCGCCGGTAAAGCAAAGAGAGCCCAGGCCAAAGCCGAGATAGTGATGGAAGAAAAACTTCCGACGCTGGCCCATAAATTTAACTAATCCCACGTTGCCATCGATCACGCTACGAAAGGCAGATTTATTGACCTGCTTTTTGCGCACCCCTAAGCGTTTCGGTTCGGGCATGGTAAAGCTGAGCAAGGCGATCAACAGGCCGGGAATACCGATGATAATAAATACCGCCTGCCAGGGACTGACTTCACCGAGCAGAGGCAGAATCACCACACTGGATTCCGACAGTGCGTCAATCAGAATGCCTCCAAAAAGAAAAGCACAGCCAGCACCAACCGATGCCCCCAGTGAATAAATAGCTAACGCCATAGTCAATTTTTCGGGTGGAAACAGATCGGTAATGATCGACGTGGCGCAGGGATTTAATCCTGCTTCGCCAGCGCCTACGCCAATGCGGGCAATCAGCATATGCCAGAAGCTTTGTGCCAGGCCACAGGCGGCTGTGGCCAGTGACCAGATGGAAACACTGGCAAAAATGATCCAGCGCCGGCTAAAACGGTCAGCCAGTGTGCCGGCCATTAAGCCAAAAAATGAAAAGGTAATAGCAAAGGCGAGTCCGTGTAACATACCAAATTGCACATCGCTGATTCCGAGATCATTTTTTATCGGGTCAACCATCAGCGAAATAATCGAACGATCCAACAGCGACAACCAATAAAGCAGGGCAAGTAACACCGTGCTGTACCAGCCGATAGCTGCCGGTGGAAATTGATAGCCATCGCCTGGCGGTAAAGTTGGATTTTGCAAGCTGGTTGACATGATGTTCCTCAATACAGTTGGCAACAACAGGTGGGATTACGCTGGGTATTGCCTTATTAGTTTTATAATTTTCAGGGCCGTTACTGTCTAAACTTCGTCAGGTTTTTAGGCGCCTAACCAGCGCTTAATGATTGTGTCAGTAGAGTAGTCACTGAGTTCTAATACGAGAAGGAATAAAAACGCTTACCACTGCGCGTATTGGAATTGCTTAAACTGTTATTCGCTTGCCAGTTTTTCAGTGCTGAATTTTATTAATACTGCGCACCCGAACAGTGGGCTCATTATGAGGCATCAAAATAGTGGCCGGGTGATCGTTTTTTTTCAGCCAGTGGAGAATACCGATTGTCAACACACTGCACAAGCTTTACCTGTGTTGGTCTAATTACTAACAGAAGCGTTATATACAGTGTGAGAAGGTTCTTCCTGTGGTATAAAAAATTCCCAATCATGGTTCGCGTACACGGACAATCGTCTGATAGAGAGTGGTGGTGGATACACTGTTATAAAAAGGATGCTATCAGGGCGTGGCTCAAGTGGGAGACAAATGCAGCAGGTAAAAATATTGCGGTAATGTTTTCTGTCAAAACGTTAATGTTCTGGTTTCTTTTCCTCAATGATGTATGGCGCAGATTGAGGGACAATAGCAGATTAATACCCCTAAAAATAAACGACAACTCGTAGTGGATAGCTTATGTCCGGATTAATCAGAGTGATGGTTGCGGTGCTGTTAATTGGCCACGCGATGGCCGACCTTAATGCAAGGAATAGCAGTGCGAAAGAGAACAGTGCTACGAACGGAAAAGTAGTCGCTGCGGAGTTGGGAGCGGTTGGCTATGTGTCTGGGGTGAGAGGTCCGGAGGATCTGTTGGCCCTGCCTAATACTCACTGGATTGTTGTTAGTGGTTTGAAGCAAAAGGCGACCGGCGGCAAATTATTTTTAGTCGATAGCATCAGTAAAACAGCCCGGGCGTTCTTCCCTGATGCTGGGTTCAACGTTAACCCGCAGCGAGATAATTTTCCTGCTTGTCCAGGGCCGGTTAATGCAGATAATTTTTCTGCTCATGGCATGAACATTTCTACGCAAGCAAATAACATTACTCGATTGTATGTGGTCAACCACGGTAGCAGAGAAGCCGTTGAGGTTTTTGAAATAAATACTGCTGAAGCGGAGCCTGTCATCAGTTGGGTCGGCTGTGTGCCACTGCCGGAAGGAACCATGGGCAATGCCGTTACTTCAATTCCCGGTGGAGGACTGGCCGTTACCCTGTTTATCGCCAATGATTATTTTGCTGGTGGAGATGCGCTCAATGATCGCAAGCTGTGGTTGCAACACCTGATGCAAAACCGCCCTACGGGTCATGTGGCGCGCTGGAGTGTGGATGAAGGTTGGCAGCAGCTTGCCGGTACCGCCGCTTCGGGGCCGAATGGCATTGAAGCTTCAGCCGATGGACAATGGTTGTGGGTGGCCAATTGGGGCGCGCGAAATATTCTTCGAATTCCTTTGCTTAAAATGGGGGAACAACAGCAAAAGGATGATCGAGAGCCGGAAGAATTGTCTTTGGATTTTATGCCGGATAATTTGCGCTGGGGCGACGATGGTCAGCTCTGGGTGGCCGGTGCAGTGGGTACACCGCAATCCTATTGGGGCTGTGTATCCCGGCCGGACTGCAGCACGGAATACGCTATTGCCAAGGTTGATCCGAGTACTGATATTGTTTCGGTACTTGCCCACCCGGATACCAGTCCACAGTTTAGTCATGCGACGACGGCGGTTAAAGTGAGGGGCATTATTTGGGTGGGTGCTAACCCCAGTGATCGCGTGGCCTATTTTCCACTCATCGAAGCGAAGTAAGCGTCAGCAAAGTGAAAATAAACCCTCATCCTTGTCGCTGATTATTTATTTCTGGCTGGCCGAAATGTCGGTCGAAGAGGTTTGCAAACTAAGGAGCGCATTCTGAATGGCCGTAAACTCTTCGTCGAGTAACAGGGGTGAAGCAATAATAACCGCCGCTACTGTGCCTTCAAATATATGAATAGTTTGCCAGCGTCTACGCAGAGCAGTGCCAGGCACTAGCAGATGATCTGGAAGTGTTAAGGCGTCGATCTCTTTGTTGCGATACGCTTTTAGTAAAGATATAAAGCTTGTATAGCTGACGACTTTGGTTTTATCACCGAGCTCGAGCCGGGCTAAACGTTCAATCGGGTGGCCTTCAAGGGTGCCAATGCGGGTTTTTTGATTCACATCGATGATTGCATTGCCCGTATTAACCACCAGATGCACCCTGCTCTCCGTTTGAACTAAAGCTTTATAGTGGCACTTCTCAATAAAAGGCATTGCTGAGAACAGGCTGGCGGCAATCAACATGGGTGTACCTTGAGCGCATGTGGCCAGCGGTTTCGAAAGATCGTTACCTCCCTTCAGGGTTAAGTGTATGCCGGAGACTTCGTTCAGGTGTAATAACATGGGGCGAGATCGTTCCAGAACATACTGAGAGGGATAGGCGAGATGAACCCAAATCTCCATTTGGGGTTTGGCGTTTTTGTCTGTCCAGCATGGTCCGGGAGATAATAGGATTAGAAAAAATAGCGACTGGATTAGCTTCTGCATTCTCTCGCTCTTATTGGCTTCGATGTGTTTCCGGGTTTAAAGAACTGCACTTCGAGCTGGATTGCGAGGCATTAACTGATGAAATCCATTTTTCCCTGTAGTAGGCCCTATGGTTTATGAAATATGCTTACTGCAAATGGTAGTCATTATTCGGTCAGTTTTCTAAGATTAAATTTGCGTATCCATACTGAGTCTTATAGTTAGTTACGAAGTGCAGGCCAGGGCGCTGAGCTTTGCAGTTGACTCTGTCAGACAGAATGCTACTATCTGGTCGAATTGGTAAGGCCAATATGCCGCCCGCTTTGTTCCGAGCTTGTTGTCAGGACTTGTGCCCTGAAAATCCTACCTTGAAGTCGTATTTAAGTGGGCAAACAAGGGGACTATCACTGTCTCTGGACCCAGGGCAGGGCCATTTTTCTAAACAGCCGTTCAGGTATTTACACAGGTAAAAATCAGCATGAAAATAGTCGATATCAAGGTCATCGTGACCTGTCCCGGCCGTAATTTTGTCACGTTAAAAGTCGTCACTGACGAGGGTGTATACGGTGTGGGTGATGCCACGCTGAATGGTCGTGAGTTGGCCGTAGCCTCCTATTTGCAAGACCATATCGCCCCCTGCCTGATCGGCCGCGACCCACAGCAGGTAGAAGATATCTGGCAATATCTCTATCGCGGTGCCTATTGGCGCAAAGGGCCGGTTACCATGACGGCGATTGCTGCGGTGGATATGGCGCTGTGGGATATCAAGGCTAAGGCCGCCAATATGCCGCTGTACCAACTGCTAGGTGGCAAATCACGTGATGGTGTGATGGTCTATGGTCACGCCAACGGTGCTGATATAGAAGAAACTACCGACGAGGTCGGGCGTTATATCGATATGGGATACAAGGCGATTCGCGCGCAAACCGGCGTGCCCGGCCTGCCTTCCACCTATGGTGTGGCGAAGGACAAAATGTACTATGAGCCGGCCGATGCGGCACTGCCCACGGAGAATCTCTGGTCCACGGAGAAGTACCTCAATCATGTCCCCCAACTGTTTCAAAAATTGCGGGACCAATACGGTTTTGATCACCACTTGCTGCACGACTCGCACCACCGCCTGACCCCGATTGAAGCGGCACGGCTGGGCAAAGACCTGGAGCCCTATCGCCTGTTTTGGTTGGAGGATACGGTTACTGCCGAAAACCAGGAAAGCTTTCGGCTAATCCGTCAACACACCACCACACCATTAGCGGTTGGCGAAATCTTCAGCACGATTTTTGACTGTCAGCAGTTAATCACCGAGCAGTTAATCGACTATATTCGCGCTACAGTGGTTCACGCCGGTGGTATTACTCATTTGCGTCGCATTGCCAATCTGGCAGACCTTTACCATGTTCGTACCGGCTGTCATGGTGCAACGGACCTGTCGCCGATCTGTATGGGGGCGGCGCTGCATTTTGATACCTGGGTGCCGAATTTCGGGATTCAGGAATATATGCGCCATACCGAAGAGACCGATGAGGTATTCCCCCATGCCTACAGTTTCAAAGATGGTTATCTGTACCCCGGCGAGCAGTCTGGCCACGGTGTAGATATCGATGAGAAACTGGCGAAAAAATACCCCTATAAACCTGCCTACCTGCCGGTGAATCGCTTGCAGGATGGGACTATGTTTAACTGGTAAGGGTTCAACTGGTAACGGTCTCATCAGCAATTACCGTTCAGACTTAGCGAGAAAGCAATAAGCTGACAAATGAATTGGGCGCGGTGTATTGGTTAAAGCTCTAACCCTGACAGGCAATAAGTTGAATGAAAAAAGCAATCGCAGCAATTGGTGAGGTTATGGCGGAATTTTCGCCGGGCCAGACAGTAGACAGCTTTCAGCTGGGCTTTGCGGGCGATACTTTTAATACCGCAGTCGGTCTTGCCCGTTTGAATGTTGATACCCGCTACGTGACCCTGTTAGGTGATGATCTCTTTAGTGATCGCATCCTCAGATTGATGCAAAGTGAGGGGGTGAGTGCCGACTGCATTGAGCGCTTACCCGGTCGCCAGCCCGGCCTCTATATCATCTCCAACGATGACAAAGGGGAGCGCAGTTTTCGCTATTGGCGTCGCGAAGCACCTGCTCGTGATTTGTGGTCGAGTAGTCATTCCACCCGGTCCGTCGAAGAACACTTGCTGAACTGTTCCCATATTTATTTATCGGGTATCACGCTGGCTATTATGCAGCCGGCGGCCCGCGAACGCTTAAGAACCTTTTTGTCGGAATATCGCCAGCGCGGTGGGGTATTGGCCTTTGATAGCAACTACCGGCCACACCTGTGGGGCGATAGTGACACTGCACGAAGTGTGGTGGCGCAATTTTTAGCGGTCAGTGATATAGCTCTGTTAACCGTCGAGGATGAGCAGGCGCTGTGGGGTTTTTCTACAACGGAAGCGCTGCTCGAACATCACAGCCAGTACCCGATTGCGGAGCTGATCATCAAGCGGGGCAGTGATCCGGTATTACTGTCCGAGGGTGGGCAATTGCACCGGGTCGAAGTGCCGCCTGTTGCCAATATTGTCGATACCACCGGTGCCGGTGATGCCTTCAATGCGGGTTATCTTGCCGGCCGTCTGCAGGGTATTTCAGCGAAGGAAGCAGTGTCGCTGGGTAATCGGGCTGCCGGTGCGGTGATCCAGCAGCGTGGGGGTATTATTGCCCGGGAATACTTTCTCTCCGAGATAAATGGAAAAGCTTCAGACAAAGTTTTACAGCTCTGATTGACAGCAGCGGTGGCTCTTGTAATTCTTGCTAGCTTAATAACAATATTGTCGCTCTGGAGTTGAATTAATCACCATGCAAGTAGAAGCCGTAAAAGTCCGCCGTCTCTATCTGGAAGTTGCCAGTCAGGTAGAGGACATGATTCTGAAACAGGATATACAACCCGGTGACAGGCTCCCATCAGAGCGCGATCTGGCTACCAGCTTTAAGGTCAGTCGCCCCACCATTCGCGAAGCCATGATTGCCCTGGAGATAGCCGGGCTGATCGAAATTCGTACCGGTTCTGGTATTTATGTGCTGGCGAGGCAGGCGGAGACAGGTTTGGCGGATGAAGGCCCCGGCCCGTTTGAGGTTTTGGAAAGCCGCCTGATGATTGAGCCGGAGATTGCCGCCCTGGCTGCTGCCCGTATCAGCGATGAACAAATTGCGGAGTTGCAAGCGGCGCTACGGGAAATGGAAAAGGAGAATGCCGAGGGTTCGGTAACCGAACAGGCCGACCAGCGCTTTCATTGCATTATCGCTGAGGCCTCAGAAAACAGCGCCTTAGCTTCGGTGGTTGAATGGCTGTGGGGGCTGCGTAATAAATCCAGGTTAAGCACATTGTTCCATCAACGCGTTCGCGAAGAGGGCGTGCACCCTTCGCTGGATGATCACCGAAATATTTTTAATGCAATGAAGGCTGGCGATTCGGCAGCTGCCCGGCAGGCGATGCGTTCGCATATTGCCAACGCGATAGACACGGATATTGCTCTGCTGGAAGGCGAAAAAGAATAGCAGTTCGGGTTCTTAATCAGTCCCGTTTAATCCGTTCTATTTAATCAAACCAACCATTCTCGGCAGCCACTCACTAAGCGCAGGAATATAAGTTACCAATAACAAGGTGACAAACATCGCTGCGTACATGGGTAGCAGTGGTCGCACCAGTGCTGCCATGTTAGATCGGGCGATACTGCAACCGACAAACAGCACACTGCCCACCGGTGGTGTGCAAATGCCAATACATAAGTTCAGTACCAGCATAATGCCGAAGTGCAGGGGTGACATGCCCAGCTCAGTTACTACCGGTAAAAAGATCGGGGTAAATATCAGGATCGCCGGGGTAATATCCATAAAGGCGCCCACCACCAACAAAATCAGGGTGATGATCATCATGATCACAAAGGGGTTGTCCGAAAGCGCAATCAGAAAGTTGCTCATGGTTTGGGGAATATTTTCGTAGGATAGCATCCAGGACATCGCCGTAGAGGCCGCCACCAGAAACAGCACTATGGCAGAGGTTTCGGCAGTTTTTAACAGAATGGCTGGCAGCTCTGCGGGTTTGACTTCCCGATACAGGCCCACCGACAGCAGTAGCGCATAGAGTACAGCAATACCGCTGGCTTCAGTGGCGGTGAAAATACCGCTGACGATCCCGCCAATAACAATGACAATCAAAAACAGACTGGGCAGGGCATCAACCAGTCGGCGCAGTGTTTCTGTTAGCGGGATGCGGGCCGACACCGGGTAGCCTTTTTTTACGGCATAGACCGAGCCGATCAGCATCAATGACAGGGCCAGCAGGATACCGGGCAGGTAACCGGCAATAAATAACGCCGCAATCGACACGCCGCCACTGGCCAGTGAATAGATAATCAGCACATTGCTGGGTGGAATCAACAGACCAGCGGTGGAGGATGCTACGGTTAGCGCGGCGCTGAAGTTTTTGTCATAGCCTTCCTTCTCCATCGCCGGCACCATAAAGCCACCCATCGCCGAAGCGGAGGCTACTGCCGAGCCTGAGATGGCTCCAAACAAAGTGGTGGAGACCACATTGACCAACGCCAGCCCACCGGGCAGGGTGCCGATTAGAGCCTTCGCCAGTTCAATCAGCCGGTGTGCAATGCCTCCCCGACCCATTAAAATGCCGGAGAGAATAAACAGTGGAATCGCCACCATGGTAAAGCTGTTAATACCGCTGGCCATACGTTGGGCAAGGGTGGTGACGGCGGCATCAAAGCCGATGGTAAATAACATGGCCGCAAGAGTCGCCACTGCCACGGAAATAGCAATAGGGGTATTCAGCACTAACAGCAGGAAGAAGACTAACAATAGTGCTATGGCAGAGATATCCATTTAAGTCTCGCTGTCCTTGGTTGAGGGTTGTGGCGCGATAGTGTTGAAACTATAAAGCAGGATCAAAGCACCGCTAATGGGTAAGACGCTATACACGTAGCCCATGGGGATACCCAGTGAGGCGGAAGTCTGGTGCAGCTCCAGTGTCAGCCATACCAATCGGCCGCCGCCGTAGCCCAGTACCAATACCGCAAACAAAATCACCACCAGTGTCACCATTATTGAGGCAATGCGCTGAGCGGGAGGGCTTAGTTTGCTGGTGAGCAGGTCCAGTCCCAGATGTGATTTGCTGCGATAGGCGTAGCAGCCGCCCAGCATGCCAATCCAGATCAGCAGAAAGCGGGCAATTTCCTCGGTATAGGAACTGGGGTCATTGAGCAGAAAACGAGAAGCGACCTGCCACAAAATGGTGACTACCAGACCACCCATGCACAGAATCAGGCTGCTATTCAGCAGCAGGTCCAGACATCGAATAAGCGACTTGAGTAGGGTTTGCATCACTGAACCGCCTCAATACGTTGCAGAAAATCGCCGACCGGCGTGCCGTTATAGCTATCATGCATGGGTTTAACTGCCGCGCGAAAGGGGGCTTTATCGGGACGTGTGATGGTGACACCGGCCTGTTGCAGTTTTTCCAGCGCTTCGGTGGTCGACTGCAGCCAGAGCTGGCGCTGTAACGCGACGGAATCATTAGCCGCCTGTTGCAACCACTGCTGCTGTTGTGCCGTGAGTGACTCCCATATAGGCAGGCTGACCAACAGAATATCAGGCACAAAGGTATGCTCATCCAGCGAGAAGTAGGGTGCTACTTCATACTGTTTGGAGAGATAGTAACTAGGGGGGTTATTCTCGGCGCCATCCACCACACCCTGCTGCAGGGCTGTATACAGCTCCCCCCAGGGAATCGGCGTGGCGGCACCACCCAGCGCGCGTACCATCTCCACCGAGGTGATACTGTTCTGTACGCGGATTTTCTGGCCGGCCAGATCACTGGGGCTGTTGATGGTGATGTCGCGGGTATAAAAACTGCGGCTGCCAGCGTCATAAAAGCCCAATCCGCGCAGCCGAACCGATTCACCAGCCAGCAGGAGTTCCTGACCTAAATCGCCCTGTAAG
The DNA here is from genome assembly GCA_965661375.1 of Oceanicoccus sp. GTDB lineage: Bacteria > Pseudomonadota > Gammaproteobacteria > Pseudomonadales > Dasaniaceae > Oceanicoccus. The sequence continues at coordinate 76,396 of CBFIDJ010000004.1, forward strand.
ACTTGCCAGAGATGATCGTAGCCCCGAAAGGCGTAGGGAATGCTGAACACTTTAAATTGCGGTACAAAGCTTTCCATCGGGCTGGTGGAAACCTTGGTCAATGCGATACTGCCAATTTGCAGTAGCTCCATCAATTCACGTTCGCCACCGAGTTGCGCGCTGGGGTAAATATCTATGCGCATACTGCCGCTGGATAATTCTGTTAGCCGCTCAGCCATATGCACCATGGCTTTATGTACCGGGTGACTGGTATCCAGACCGTGAGCCATTTTTAATACCGTGCCCGACTGGTCGGTGCCACAGGCACTCAGAGTCAGGCTTAGCGCCAGTACCAGTAACTGCAGCAACGGCCTGAATATCAGTGGTTGATTGCTGGCAGTAAGCCGGTAGTTAGCAAGTGCTATGATATGACGCCAGCGAAACATGAAAACCCTTGAGCAGCTATTATTATTGAGATGCCGTTTGACCAGCAGTCACTAATGGACGGCGGTATGTTGACCTGATTATTCCCATGTGGGAAGCTTTGCGTTATTGGCCTGACCAATATTCCGCCTACTATAACCACCTGAACCTTCGGATTCAACGCTAATGAGCTCTTTACCACCTTCTGACCAGCGCCTTTCGCTGCACCCTGATCGTTTGTTTTCGGCTGATCCCAGCCAGCGGGATATCGCCAGACGGCTATATGCTGAAATTAAAGACCTTCCCATTATAAGTCCCCACGGCCACACCGACCCTCGCTGGTTTGCCGAAAACCAGCCCTTTGAAAATCCGGCAGCCTTATTAGTGCAGCCTGATCACTATCTGTTGCGCATGCTCTACAGCCAGGGTGTCACAATGGAGCAGATGGGTATAGCGCGTAAAAATACCGCTGAAAATAGTCAGACTGTTGAACAGGATCCCCGAAAGATTTGGCAGCGGTTTGCCAGTCACTATCATTGTTTTCGGGGTACACCCAGCCGGATGTGGCTGGATCACGTCTTCAGTGAAGTCTTTGGGTTGACTGAACGGCTTAGCGCCGACACCGCCGACAACTATTACGATGTGATCAATGAGTGTCTGGCGCGTGATGAATATCGCCCCCGTGCGCTGTTTGAACGTTTTAACATCGAGCTGATTGCCACCACCGAATCACCCCTGGACGATCTGCGTTACCACGACCAGATTCGGGCCAGTAGCTGGCAAGGTAGGGTGATCACCGCCTATCGCCCGGACCCGGTGCTTGACCCCGAGCATCAGGGGTTCCTCGATAACCTGCAACAGCTTGCTGAAATCACCGGCGAATCGGTGGATAACTTTGATGGTTACCTGAAAGCCCTGCGTAATCGCCGCGACTATTTTCGTCAGCGCGGTGCAACGTCGACCGATCACGGTCACCCCAGTGCGCAAACTGCCGATTTGGCCGAACCCGAAAAGCAGGCGCTATACGAAATCGTTAGATCCGGTAAGCAAACTCCGGCCGAAGCTGAGCTGTTTCGTGCGCAGATGCTGACTGAGATGGCAGCGATGAGTCTGGAAGACGGTTTGGTTATGCAGCTGCACCCGGGCTGTTATCGCAATCATAACCAAAGCCTGTTTGAGGCTTTTGGACGTGACAAAGGCGCTGACCTGCCCGTCGCGACGGAATATATCAAAGCCTTGCATCCCTTGCTGAATAAGTTTGGCAATGATCGAAACTTTAGCCTGATTGTATTTACTCTGGATGAAACCAGTTATAGCCGCGAGCTGGCGCCGCTGGCAGGCCACTATCCCGCGTTAAAAGTCGGACCCGCCTGGTGGTTCCATGATAGCCCCGAAGGTATGCGCCGCTATCGGGAGCAGATCACTGAAACTGCTGGCTTTTATAATACCGTTGGCTTTAACGACGATACCCGTGCTTTTCTCTCGATTCCTGCTCGACATGATGTGGCGCGAAGAATGGATTGTGCCTTTCTCGCACAATTAGTGGCTGAGCACCGTTTGCCGGAGGATGAAGCACAGCAAGTAGCTATCGACCTGACCTATCGATTGGCCAAGCAGGCCTATAAATTATGAGCACACGTTTATCCAATCAGTCTTTAGGGCAGCTTTCTAACGCTATCATTAGGCCACAATACCAGCGCGATACGATCAAGGCCGGTATAGTCCATCTCGGTGTGGGGGCGTTTCATCGTGCCCATCAAGCCTGGTATACCGAACAGGCATTAAACCGTAAAGTCGGGGATTGGGGCATCGTTGGAGTCAGTTTGCGTCGCCCCGAGGTGCGTGACCAACTGCAACCACAGGATGGTTGGTACACTGTGGTTGAGCGGGATGGTGATCAGCATCGCTATCAGCTTGTAGGGGCGATCAAGCAAATGCTAGTGGCGCCCGAAGACCCTCAGGCTTTGATCGGGCAGTTAGCACAAGCGGAGATAAAACTGATTACGCTGACCATTACCGAAAAGGGGTATCTATACGATGCCGCCAGCGGCGGTTTAAAACAGGATCACCCCGATGTGCTTCGGGATATCGAACAGTTTCCTGAAAGCCCGGTGACCGCGATTGCCTATCTGGTTTCGGCGCTGGCCCTGCGTGCTCAAAACGATTTGCCGGGCGTGACGCTGCTAAGCTGCGATAACCTATCCCATAACGGAAAAATATTAAGAAAAGTGGTGCTGGATTTTGCTGCCAGGGTTGATGCTTCACTGCCGGCCTGGATCAAAACCAATGTGTCATTTCCCTGTAGTATGGTTGATCGTATCGTGCCGGCAACAACCGCTGCAGACCTGACCGCGCTTGAACAGAGTTTAGGTGTTAAAGATGAAGCTGCTGTTTTTACAGAGCCCTTCTCCCAGTGGGTCGTAGAAGACAATTTCGTACGCGGCGCACCGGATTGGCAAGGTGTTGGTGTGTTGTTTACTGATGATGTAACGCCCTTTGAAACTATGAAGCTTCGCCTGCTCAATGGCAGCCATTCACTGATTGCTTATTTGGGTTTTCTGGCGGGTTATGATTATGTGCACGAGGTTATGGCCGATAAGGGCCTGGTGCGCCTGGTGCGCTTGTATATGGATACCCAGGCACAACCCACCATGAACATTCCAGAAGGGTTTAATATTGAGGGATATAAAGATCAGTTGTGCCAACGCTTCGCCAATTCAGCATTAAATCATCGTACCTATCAAATTGCTCAGGATGGCTCGCAGAAAATTCCCCAGCGCTGGCTCGCCTCGGTCAGAGCGTTAGCCGGTAAGAATCATTCAACAGAAATTCTCGCTCTGGCAGTGGCAGGATGGATTCGTTACCTTGAGGGCCGCAGAGATAATGGTGAGGAGTTTGAACTTGATGATCCGCTGGCTAAAACTTTGCGAATAGCCATAGCCGATAAAAATCCCTGTCGGGCGGTGATGGAAATCAATTCAATATTTGGTGATATGTTATTTACGCAGGAGCATTTTTCAGCGAGCGTAAGTCAGTATTTTCAGCAATTAAAAAGTCAGGGTGTTGCAGCGACGGTGCAGCAAGTGCTTGATCAGGCTATTTGAACAGCGGCACGATATTTTTTACTTCCTCCAAGCCTACTGCCATGGCTTTTTTTACTGCTGATCTCTCGGCAATACGCTGATGCCATTGATATATATGCGGATAATCCTGTAACTCGCCGACGTAATGACCGTACTGATTTACCCAGGGCCAGCAGGCCATATCGGCAATGGAATAGTCGCCACAAATATAGGCCTGCCCAGTAGTGGAATGCTTCGCGAGCTGGCTTTCCAGAACGTTATATAAACGTTTTACTTCCTTGGTAAAACGATAGAGAGTGAGCGAGGTTTCTATCGGATCACGGCCGGGTTTTTTGGCAGCTCTTTTAAACCAGGTGATTTGCCCGGACATGGGGCCTAAACTGGCCATCTGCCAAAACACCCAGCTATCCACCAGGGCGCGTTGGGCTTCTGAACTTTTAGGATAAAAGCGGCCGGATTTGCGTCCGAGATATTGCAGAATAGCGCCGGATTCAAACACCACCACAGGTTCCTCATCATCAATATGCTCAACCAGCGCTGGAATGCGGGCATTAGGGCAGATGGCGCGGTAGCCGGGGGTTTGCGCTTCATAGTCAAAAATATTGACCAGTTGAAGTCGGTAATCCAGCTGCATTTCTTCCAGCGCAATGCTGACTTTGCGGCCATTGGGGGTGGGAAAATAATACAGTGTTATTGACATTATTCAGTTATCGGACGAAATTTAATTTCAACGCGTGGCTTGGCTTCAATGCCAATGTCGGGGAAGGTAGAAACATCCCAGAGGTCGCGGCCTCCCACATCAAAAAACACCGCCACTTTGTCACTGCGATTTTGTAAATGATGAGCATTGGCGACGCCAGCCTTAAAGCCCACACAATCACCTGCAGTTAAAGTTTCTTCGCCATCATCGGTCACCAGCACCAACTCGCCGGAGATAACGATTACGGTTTCGTCACAGGTTTTGTGCCAGTGTCGTTGGGTTGACCATGACCCGGGTGCCAGCTCCACACGATTAACACCAAACTGGCTCAGGCTAAACTGACGGGTCAAAGGCCAGGTTTTTCGCCCTTTGCAAACTTCGTCGTGCGGTGGTGGGTAGCTGGTACCAACGATTGCGGTGCTGGGATCGAAAATAGCTTTTTTTGTCACGTTTGCCTCTCCTGTTATCGTTATGACCGGTCTGTCTGTGCCCTTGGTTTCTGTGGCGGAACGCCCGTTAAGCATAAACCGCTGTTTAGTCACGGACAATCAATCACTGGGTGGTTATAAAGACGGAATTATGTTTTCAGGACTCATAAGCAATTTTCGTGATCGTTGTTTTGCTCTTTGCTTCGGCAGCTATTTTTAATGATGCTGCTTCAATTTTATAGTGCCGTTTTTTAGTGCTAATTATCCTATGCCGATCTGGTATATGTATATGCCATGGCGTTGGTGAGCACTTTTATCTTTGTTGAATATTTAACAAGCTAGGCAGTTTAATACGGCTTCCTGTTATAACTTTGGTTGCCGATGCTCTTAGTGAAGTCAGTGAAGTCAGTCGTGCCTTGCGCGGAGATGGATAGTGTAAAATTCAAGTCATTTATTCCGTATAATGCGACTATTAAAGACTATCCGTTTTAGAGGTAAATTTATGACCAATAACGACGTCCTTCGACGCTTGCGATACATCTTTGACCTGGCCGATACAAAAATCGCCCAGATGTTTACCGTCGTCGGTGCGGAGGTCGCGCTAAAGGATGTCACCTGTTGGTTAAGAAAGGATGATGACCCCTGGTTTATCGAGTGCAGCGATGAACAGCTGGCGACGTTTCTCAATGCCTTGATTGTGACGCGCCGAGGCAAGCGAGAGGGTCCACAGCCAGTACCCGAAAAAACTATCGACAATAATATCGTGCTCAGAAAGCTAAAGATCGCTCTGGATTACAAAAGTGATGATATGCTTGCTGTACTCAAGTCTGCAGGTTTAGTGATTAGCGAGCATGAGCTTAGTGCTTTTTTCCGCAAACAAGGCCATAAGCATTATCGAGAATGTCAGAATCAAGTGCTGCGTAATTTTCTGGAAGGTCTGCGCCTGAAATATCGTCCGCAATGAAAAAAGTACTGTTATTGGTCGATGTGCAAAATGTCTATTACACATCAAGGCAGATCTTTAAACGCAACTTTGATTACAATCGATTTTGGTCGCTGGCAACGGCGGATAGGCACGTGGTTAAAGCCATTGCCTATGCTATTGATCGGGGCGATAAAAAGCAGCAGGAGTTTCAGGGTATTCTGCGTGCCATTGGCTTCGAGGTGAAGTTAAAACCCTTTATCCAACGCTCAGATGGTTCCGCCAAAGGCGACTGGGATGTGGGTATCACCCTTGATGCCATGGAGTATGCTGATAGCGCAGATATTGTTGTGCTGGTGTCCGGCGATGGTGATTTTGATCTGCTGGTCAACAAGCTGCGGGTTGATGAGGGCAAAAGGGTTGAGGTTTATGGCGTAGAGAAATTAGCCGCAGCATCCCTGATCAATGCCGCTAGTGTATTCACTCCAATAGAGAGCGAATTGCTTATGCGTTAACGAATGCATGCCTGCGAAAAGACTTAACGGAAAACACTGCCTTAAATGCTGTGCCTGTAAGCTACGTGAGTAGCCTACGCCTAAGCTGCCAGACACCTAGCCAACTCGACAACTGACCAGTACAACAGTTAAAAACCATAGCTAAATAGTCACAACAAGAGTTTCAACTCAACATTTGAGATCAACATGACATTCTCTACCCTTGCATTAAGCGAACCGATTTTACAAGCCATAAACGAGCTGGGTTATTCCACCCCCACCGCTATTCAGCAGCAAGCTATCCCCGCTATTTTATCCGGTAGGGATGTGATCGCCACCGCACAAACAGGCACGGGTAAAACCGCCAGCTATGTTTTACCCCTGCTGGAGATATTGAATGTTGACCGCAAGCGGAGGGCGAAGCGGTTGCGAGCACTCATTTTGGTGCCTACTCGTGAGCTGGCCATGCAAGTTGATGACAACATCAAGCAGTATGGCATGCACCTAGAACTACGCTCCATGGTCATGGTGGGTGGGGTTGATGCCGAAGAGCAAAAGCAACAGCTCATCTGGGGTATTGATATTGTTGTGGCCACACCGGGCCGCTTATTGGATATGGCCCATCAGCGTGTCTTGCATTTTGATGAGTTGAAAATGTTGGTGTTGGATGAGGCCGACAGAATGCTCGATATGGGCTTTATTGCCGATATCAATAAAATCATCGACCGTCTGCCTGAGCAACGGCAGAATTTATTGTTTTCTGCCACCTTATCAGAGCCGGTGCGAGCATTAGCCAAAACCGCCATTCGCAACCCTGTCGAAATTGCCGTGGTGGCCGATAGGAAAGCTACTCCGCAAATAGAGCAGTGGTTGGTTAGCGTCGACAAAGATAAAAAATCGGCGCTGCTAAGTCATTTGATCCAGGACCAGAAGTGGCAGCAGGCCTTGATATTTATTCGCACCAAACACGGCGCCGCCAAATTAGTTAGCCAGCTAGAAAAGCGCGGTATTAAAGCCGAATCCATTCATAGCGGTAGAAGTCAGGTTGTGCGTACACAAATACTGACTGATTTTAAATCGGGTGCGATTAGCTTTCTCGTCGCTACCGGCATTGCCGCTCGCGGCATCGACATCGACAACCTTGATCGTGTGGTTAACTATGACCTGCCCGATGATGCCGACGACTATATTCACCGCATCGGTCGTACCGGTAGGGCAGATGCCCGTGGTGAAGCCGTCTCTTTAGTTTCCAGAGATGATTTTAAGCGGCTGTGCGCTATAGAGGGGCGCCAGCAAAAACTGATAGCGCGCAGAACCGTTGAAGCCTTTTCTCCAGCTAAAGACGTACCTGTTTCGGTATTGAATTTTGTCAAAAAGGGACGGCGGGGCTAATCGGAGTAGCTAAAGCCTATCGTGCCGTCAAAAAAACGCCACCGATTCATTTACTGTGAGCTTGCTGGTGTGTGTTAGTTTTTACCGGGTGCTGGCTCTTGTTAATCTCCCTTTCCTTTCGTGGCTTTTTACGCTTATACGCGACGATCTTCGCCTTCACGCCCTGTAATCCGCTTAGCGTTTCACTCTGACTATCGACAACCAAATGTTTTAAGTAGTGTTCCAATGGCTGCATAAAACTTTGGTAGTTGGTTTCGCGCAAGCTGATAGCATTGAGCTCTTTTTCCCAGCGGGCGGTCATGTCAGGGTAGGTGGCTGTTTTGGGTAGGCTATTGATAAGACCTTTGCCGGCGTCAGTAGCGCGAATGTGTTTGCCCTTGCGAACTAAAAAACCACGTTTAAATAATAATTCAATAATGCCCGCACGGGTGGCTTCGGTACCGAGGCCATCGGTGTCGTTAAGAATTTTTCGCAAGCTATCGTCGTTAACGTAACGGGCGATGCCCGTCATGGCGGCCAGCAGACTGGCATCGTCAAAATATTTAGGTGGAGTGGTTTGTTTTTCAACTAATTCCCCCCGTTGGCAAAGAAGCTTCTCGCCCTTTCTGACCTTGGGCAGTGAGTGGTTAAGGCTGTTGTCGTTTTTATTGGTGTTGGTGTTGGTGTTGGTATTGGGGCTATGGTTAGGACTAGCGATGTGATTGTTTACAAACAACTGCTTCCAGCCGAGACCGATAGTGGCTTTGGCTTTGGCGATAAAGAGTCCGCCAGCAATTTCCAGACGTATCTCGCTATCGTAATACTGATAAGGCGGGTAAAACTGAGCGATATATTGCCGTGCGATCAACTCATAAATATGACGCTCGGTGCTGTTAAGTTTACCCGTATCGCCCCGTTTTTCAGTCGGGATAATGGCATGGTGAGCGGCCGTTTTACTATCGTTCCAGGTTTTGCTTTTGCGTTGAGGGTCGGCTTTGCTAACGGCTTGATTAAGTGCGATATGATTGTGGCCGATGGCGTCTAATACACTCGTGGCTCGTGAAAAATGTTGATTTGGCAAGTAGCGATTATCCGAGCGCGGGTAGGTAATCAGCTTATGGCGTTCATATAAACTCTGACAGCTATCGAGCACCTGTTTGGCGCTGAGCCCAAAGCGCTTGGCGGCATCTATTTGTAGCGATGACAAGTTGTAGGGCAGCGGCGGTGCTTGCTGTTTGTTTTTTTGCTGCTGACCCAGCACCAGGACGGGTTGTTGGTTAATGCGGGCGATAACATTATTGGCAAGAGCCTGAGAAAGTACGCGGCCGTCTTCATCTTGATAGGCTTGGCAGGATTCGCTGGGTTGCCACTTGGCAATAAAGTATTCGCCCTGAGGTGTCTCTATGTGAGCCAGTACCTGGTAAAACGGTTTGGAGATGAAATGTTCAATGCCATGATCGCGGCGAACCACAAGCCCGAGCAAAGGTGTTTGCACCCGGCCTACAGACAACACTCCATTGTAGCCCACCTTGCGGCCTTGCAGGGTGTAGGCGCGCGTCATATTGATACCGTACAGCCAATCGGCGCGGGAGCGGGCCAGTGCCGATACCGACAAAGGCATAAACTCTTTATTGGCACGGAGCTGTGATAGCGCACGGCTTACAGCGGGCGTATTCATATCGCTGATCAGGCAGCGCTGAATATTGTCTCGCTTAGGCCCTGTGACCTTTAAGAAATCAATCACCTGATCGACTAACAGCTGGCCTTCACGGTCCGGGTCACCGGCATGCACCAGATGATCCGCCGCTTTGACCAGTTTGCGCAATACCGCCAGTTGCTTTCTGGCATCGGCCTTGGCCTTGAGTTGCCACTGTTGGGGAATAATCGGCAGATGTTCAGTGCGCCATTGTTTAAAGGCGGGGTCGTAGGCGTCGGGCTCAGCCTGCTCAAGCAGGTGGCCGATACACCAGCTGACACAATCACCGTTACCCACATAGATGCAGCCCTCGCCCTTTTTATGGGGCTTGGGCAGGGCATCGGCAATGGCACGCCCCAGACTGGGCTTTTCGGCGATATATAAAATCATAATGCCAAAATACTGTATGTAAAAACAGTTGTCTATGGTTTTTGGTATTTGAGTGCTGCCTCTGTTGATGCAATTCCTGGCAAGTGGTCAGCCGGCACAATGAATAGCGACAATGAGTAAGTACAAGCCTCCACTATTGAAGTAACATAGCTAACCGTAATAGCACTTTAGAGCATCCCCGGCCTGTGGCGGTGTGTTTTAGTTTGGGCGATGTTTAGCGGGTAAAATGCAGCTTGGCTTGTAAAGCGAATCGCGAATGAAAAAATCGGATAAAAAAATTGAAAATTTCTTAAGAGAATCGTTGACTGAGGTCTGTGAGGTGGCACTTGATGAGGTGGCCGGGTTTAAGTGGATTACGCATCGGGTGAATTACAAGGATTTCCCTGCGTCACTGTCAGTCGTTTGTGTGTTCGAGACCAGCCACTGTTTAGCTACTGCGCTGAGCACGCATAAAGATGATTTTTTACGTAGCCTGATAAGAGAGAAGTTAAGTGCCGTAAACATCCCTATTAAAGATATAAAACGACAGGTTGTTTTTTGTACTGAGGGCGAATACAAATAAAAACAGGTCAAAGGCAGCGCTGGCTTTATATAACCAAAAGCTTAGAGGAATTAATTTATTTTTCGGGTGACAAAGGTCAAGGGAATCTCTGAATAAGTCTATGGCCTCTCTGGCTTTTCGGTAAGTTCAGGAACAAGGCAGTGTTTTGAAGGCATGCCCACAGCACTCGCTACGCTCGCGGGGCAGGCCCTGCTGGTGGCACGTCAAAAAACACTAACACAGAGCCTGGACTTACCGAAAAGCCCCAGCGGGCGTGCTCTGAGGGACACATCTGCCGCGTTGCAAACCTCGCCAGGGACAACCAGCCCTGACCTTCGGCTTGCGCCTTGCATCTGTATCCCTCAGAGCACGCAGAGAAGCTATAGACTTATTCAGAGTTTCCCACGGTAATACGCTCGCAAGAGACTATACTGAAACTGCGACAATACACAAATAGGATAACTCTTTATGCAAATTAATATTACTGGTCATCATTTAGACATTACCGACAGCATTCGCCAATCGGTTCATCAAAAATTAAAAAAACTGCAACAACAATTTCCCGATATCGCCTCCATTCAGGTTATTCTCACCGTTGAAAAGCACGAGCAAAATGCTGAGGCTATCACCCACTTTTTAGGTCAGGATATTACAGCCAAAGCTAAAGCGGATGATCTGTATCAAGCCATTGGCGAAGTGGCGAATAAAATAACCAGTTTACTCAAGCGCCAAAAAGAAAAAGTGAAAGCACACGGCCATCAAAAACCGCAACTCGCTGAAGACTCTGTTATTGATGGCTCGATGATTGATGATCAGGAAGAAGTGGAATACTAAGCGGCTTGGCTTGCAGGCTGGTCAATATTATACGAAAAATGTGCGCTGCTTTATCTTACCTGTTCCTCGATGGAAATTACTGCGATGAATACAAAACTCTACAAACAAGTCTATGAACTGGCCGGTGAGTTATTAGCAGCCGCTCAATTAGATGAAGATGAAAGATTTGATCTGCTATACGAACAATTAAAAGCGCTTTGTGTCGACAATGAGACTGATGACCATAAAAATCACCCGGTGCAATGGGAAACACTGGCGGATTTCACACAGGATAACGCCGAGGCGCTAGCATTGTACGACAAGGCTTTTCAGCGTGCGCAGGCTATTGATGCTAAAGATTATATGGCGTCGATCTGTTATGCCATGGCGATTCTGTTTGTGGAGGACGCGACGCTGGATAAAGAGGGGGGTAAAGCACTGGCGGCCGCCAAACAAGCAAGGCAATATGCGGAAGGCATAGAAGATACCGAGCTTCAGCAGGAAATTGCCGAGCTGCTAACTACCCTGGAGCACTAGCGGTGTCGGCACAGGCGTTGGAGCTTTGTACCATGCCAGAGGGTAGAGCACGCCGCTTATCAAGCCAGTTAACTCGAGGATATCCTTGTATGTATAATCAGCCAGGTTTTTTGAGTCGATGGATTGATCGATAAACAACCCTTAATCCCTGTGAGAGAAAGGGTTCTCAGCTAGATTACGGTCTCCGCACTTCTGACGTAATTTCATAGGACCGTAATCGCGCCTCATGCGAAAAAAGCTGCGAAGTGATTATTAGCTCTTGGCCGTTGCTACAGCGTCGAGCAGTCGCAATTACTCACCATATTCTTATAATAAACGCGCCAGACTATAGAAGTGACAGTAGTCACTGGCTATCTTTTTCAATTGAGATTATCGAGCATAATATGACACAAACCGACAATCAGCAGCGTGGTTCAATAACCGAACATTGGGCCAGAGGCGATTTGTTTAACATTGATATCCCGGCCGATGGCAGCACACTGATCGCAGGAGGAGAAGAGTTTCTCAGTAAGGCTTTTCATACCTTTGGGGTATTGCCAGCCAATAATAAAGTCAGCCGCATAATACGGGCTGAAGAATTCTTTGGTGGCGGTACTGGCAGTAAATTAGTACTGACTGTTGAATATGAAGCGCCCGCACCGGACCTTCCGAATAAGCTGTTCGTAAAGTTTTCTCGGAATTTTGATGATGAGCTGCGCGATAGTGCCCGCTTTATGATGCTCTCGGAAGTGAATGTTGCGGTGCTCTCTCGCCAACCAGAGTTTCCTGTCACGGTCGCCAAGTGCCTCTTCGCCGATGTGGAGTTGGAGTCAGCCACCGGCGTAATTATCACCGAACAAATAGAGTGTGGCGCGAACGGCCTGGAAGCACTGTATCCCAAGTGTATGGATTACAGCGTGCCGGAGCCGCTTGAGCACTACAAAGCAATTATCAAAACGCTGGCGAAATTAGCGGGCACCCATAAGCGTGGCGGGTTACCGGCAAGCTTTGATGAAAAATTCCCCTACAACCCCAAGCAGTCCTCAGCTTTTCTTTCCATTCGTGACACAGAAGAAAAATTAATCGATCGTGCTAACCGGATGTTCGACTTCGCCGAACGCAATCCACAGCTATTTCCTGATACGCTGCAGATTAAAAGTCCACAGTTTAAAAAGCTGCGACAACAATTTATCAGCGATATTCCGGTAGTTATTGCCGCTGAAGCCAAAATCAAAGAAACCATCACCGGCAATCCCGACTTCTTCGCCTTCTGCCACTGGAATGCCAATATTGATAACTGCTGGTTTTGGCGAGATACGGCAGGAAGCTTACAGTGCGGTTTAATGGACTGGGCAATGGCCGGTCAACTCAGTGTGGCGCAAGCAGTGCTGGGTGCTATTAGCGGTGCAGAGCAATCAATCTGGAATGATCATCTGGACGAAATCTTAACCGTCTTTATCGAAGAGTATGTGGCTCATGGCGGGCCGCAATTAACTATTGATGAGCTGAGGCTCCATATTTTATTGATTCAGGCAGTTTCGGGGGTTTCCTTTTCCATGAGTGCGCCTGTCGCAATCAGGCGGGAAATTATCGATCTTGATAGCGTTAAAAGTTATCAGGATGAGTGTTTTCGACAGAGTGAAAATGCAAGGATACAGTTACATATGATGACGCGCTTGTTGAATGTTTGGCAGACAAGAGAGGTGGGAGAATTAATTCGGGGCCTGATGAATTAATAAATCTGTTGTGTCAGCCATTATAGATATACACCCAGGCCTCATAGACTTGGTCATCGCTGAGCAAGGTGACATCCAGGCGATGACGAAAATACTGATGAGGTTCCGGATCTTCTTCGCTACAGCCTTCATAACGATCCAGAGCATAAAACAGTTTTTCACTGGCCCCATCCTGAATGTAGTATAACTCTCCGGCTACTTGTTCTTCCTGCCTGTAAGAGGGGATTAGGCCAGGGTAGTCGCCAAGGTCAATTTTGATCCCGCCGACGGTTGCTTCTCCTAGTAGATCACACAGTCCACGCAGATAATTATGCATGGGGTGACCATCGATAGTTCGCAGGGTGCCGTAGACAAAAAGGTATTGCATAGTGATTATGTCGTCATTAACCGCGGGTGTTGCATCTTTTTTCTATTTTCCAGACGAGTGCTTATCTATTCATAGTGTGAATAGACTTTAACGTCGTCTTCTCCCACAGCAAGTACATCAAAGGATGCATTACCGGGTCTTGTTTCCATGCCGGGAACATTCGCTCCGGCGGGCATGCCTGGTACTGATAGCCCCTTAATATCAGGCTTTTCAGTTAACAATTTTTTTACGTCGCTGGCGGGTACATGCCCCTCAATAAAATAGCCATTAATGACGCCGGTATGGCAGGACTGCAGCTCGCCAGAAATTCCATAGTGCCCCTTTATTTTTTGCATATTCTCCATGTTTTGAGAAATTACGTTGAACCCGTTCTCTTCCAGATGAGAAACCCATTTTTCACAGCAGCCACAATAAGCCGACTTGTAAACATGGATGGTCGGGTCTTCTGCGATAGCAGGGAATATTTTGAGAATGATGATTAAGCTCAATAATAAAAAGGAGCAATTTTTCATGGTCATTGTTCCATGTCGTTGTATAGGTGCCTGTACTTTTAAAGACTACTGCATTTTGACTTTTTATACACCCTGCGGCTATTAGTGCACACCCAATAGATGACATAAATGGGGGCAGCTATTTACCAGCGCCGACGTCGCTGGCAGGCACGCACTCGTACGCGAATCTCTTCTGCTCGCTGCTCGGGAGTTACGGTGGGGGTGTCGTCTGGCAGGTAATCTCGAATCTTGTCAAAGGGGACTCGCTTTATGGTAGGTTTGGGTGTGCTGCTGCAGTCGTACCAACGACCCCATAGAGTACCTTCGGTGAATCCTGCTGTATCGAGCCAATTCGGTACGCCGGGGTCTTCCAGAGCAACCACGGCGCGGAATTTTCCATCCGAACTGAGTTTCGCGAAGTGTCCATTGGTGCATGACAGGCGGTAAACATATTCAACTGCGTTAAAATAGGGATCATTAACTTGCAGGTTCCAGTAGGGTCGCTTCTCTGGCAACTCTGTCTCCACGATCAGCGCCTCGCCGGGGGAGAACTCAAACACGGCAGGCCAGTATGCCTGAAACTCCACACCTTTCATTACAAATACATCAAAATTATTCACCCCTACGCCAGCTTTCAGGTCGTTCTGCATCTTGAAGAACATGCGATCTAATTTAGCCGGAAAAGCGGCCATTTTTTCAATTCGTTGGGTAATGTCTGATGCTGAAAGTCGGGCCTTTAGTGGCACCGGATCGAGGCATTCAATGATAAGGCTGGGGTCGCGTTCGTTTTCCCAATCCTGGCTGATGTAGCGAACCATTAGTGTATCGGTGCCGGGCAGGATAGGCGCCCAGTTTCCGCTGTAGTCGTTGGGCTTCTGCTGACTGAGTATCAGTTCAAATTCGCCGTTTGGTCCAATCTGCAAATCTTTGGCATCGATGATTTGCGAATCCTTAACATCTCTCGCATTCTCAACTGTACCCGCAAAGCCTTGCTGTGTTGCGAAGATGAGACCGTGACAGGTACCACGGTTGCCTGCAATACGGTATGTGAGGTCGCCTCGTAAAGGCGCGTAGAGATAGAGGGTGTCAGGGTTGGGCTGTTGCCGGTAAACAGGGTTCCACAGTGGGGACCAGTCGGGATGCTCCGGGTCGGCGTGAAAGAACACAAAATAGGAATAGGACAGATTCATCATGATCTGTTGATACACATCGGCGCGGTAGTTGGGGTCGTCAGGTTTCCAGGTGTTCTCCAGTTCACTGACAGCCAGCTCCAGATCACCCAGTAAGCTCAGAATGCCGGGTAAGGCTGCCTCGGCTGCTGCAGGGTTTGAGGCTGCTTGAGCGATCGCTTGTGCCCATGGTGCAGCTGTCATTCCTGCGGCACCTAAGGCAACACCACTGGCGAGCATTTTGTTTAACTCTCTGCGATTTATGCTCATGGTTATCTCCTTGCGTTATTAATTATTAGATATTCTCAGGTGCCCAGCTAGTTGTATTGCTACTTGTATTGATAGAAGCCGCCAATAGCCCTTATCCATTAAGAGGAGGCGCGCAGGTCAAGTTGTCGTTCACCGTTCCTGATCTTTGGCAGCAATATCAGAGCTAAAATTGCCACTACAATAAAACCGATAACTGCAGGATCGTAGCTGCCAGTGAAGTCGAAGGCGAAACCAAACAGAGGGGGCGCAGCAAAATTGAGCGGTAATCCAGCAAGCGTTACCAGGCCAATGACCCGCCCAACACTGGACTGGCCAAAGGCATTGGCAATCATCATCGCCTGTAATGGTATCAAGCCGCCCACGGCGAGACCCAGAAGTATGCTACCGGCAACCAGTACCCCGTAACCGGCTTCTGCCTGCCAGAATGCGCAAAGCCCACAGATAAAACCTATCAGGCCAACGGCGAGTACCACTTTAAGATTAAATTTATCGGCCAGGGCAGCAAAAACAATCTTACCGGTAAAGCTGCACCCCGAGTACACTGAGATAAGCAGCGCAGCCATTTCTCCGGTGATCCCCACATCCATGGCCAGTGGCACCAGATTGGAGAGGACACCTTTTAAGCCATACAGGATGACACCGAAGCACAATGTAATAATCCAAAAAGTCGAGTCACTGACCAAACTTTTCGTTGTTAGATTCGCTGATGCCGTACCGCGTGTGGTCACTTCTGGTGGGGTATCGCTGCCATCCGGATAAAGTCCCTTTTCGGTGGGATGATTGACTACCAGCAAAATTATCGCGGGCACCGTTAGCAAAAATGAAAACCCGGCGATATACAAAAACGCGGTACGCCAGTCGAATTGGTCAAACAAAAATTGCATCAGTGGCGGAATAAAAAAACCACCCAGTGATATTCCCATAGCGCCTAGAGCCAAAGCTCTGCCCCGCTTTCTGACAAACCAGCGTGATAACAAGACAGAAGCTGCCATGGGCCCGAGCATGATATTTGCCGGTGCCAGAAGCAGGCCGTAGATGGCCAGCACCTGATAGATAGAGGTGGTAAACGAAATCGCGACAAATCCCGCTGCCAGAATCACTGCGCCTAAAGCCATTACATTGCGTAGTGAGTGGCGATCCATAAGCGGGCCGATAACGGGTGAAAGGAGACCGGTCACCAGGGCCACGCAGCTCATAGCCAACATCACCGTCATGCGACTGGCCTCAAAGGCTTCGCCAAGAGGAATGGCGACAACACTGAAAGCAGAGGCAATTGTCGCTCCGCTGATGCCCTGGAGAAGCAGGCAGACGATGACTTGCCACCAACCAGTGAAGACTTTTTGATGCATGCTATACCTCTGATTGTTTTTACTTTTTATTATTTACCTTCGCACAAACTTTGGGGCGGCTAGTCCTCATTTTCTGGATTATTTTGCCTGGGATGATGCGAGTCCCAACTACTGAGTGACTCAAGCGAAGTGTTTAGCGACAAACTTGACACGGCTTGATTATCACTCCATTAAAAGTGAAACATAACCGCAGAATAATTAAACATACGTCATTTGAAATCAGACGGGTAATTTCCCATCATGCTTTCATACAAGCGTTCACTAATAATAGAGTTAAAGAACGATGTTGACCAAAGAGCAGAACCAGCGCCTCACATCGGTTGAAGGCGATGCGCCACTGGCCCGGATGATGCGCGACAATTATTGGCTGCCGTTCAGCCGTATTGAAGCGCTTGAGTCTGGCGCACCACCGACCCGAATCAAGCTCCTCGGATGCCATTATGTCGCCTGGCGTATAGAGGACGGGCGTATCGGATTTATTGATGAAGGGTGTCCTCATCGCGGCGCATCCATGGCACTGGCGCGGGTGGAAGGCAGTGTCTTGCGCTGCATTTTTCACGGCTGGGCTTTTGATGTGTCCGGCCAGTGTGTTGAGGTTCCCACCGAAGGGGAGCGTTCCGCACAGATTGCTGCACGTGTGCCCGCGAACCCCTATCGAACGGTCGAAAAAGGTGGCTTGATCTGGGTCTGGCTGGGGGAGGGCGATGCGCCGGACTTTCCCCGCTACCCCTGGCTCGACCTGCCAGAGGACCATCTCTGGATTACCAGAAGTGTTTGGCCGGTCAATTGGTTTCAGGGCCTTGAAGCGGCCATGGACACGGCCCATGTCGGTTACCTGCACAGTGGCTATGCGCGGGAGAGAGCCAGTACAGAACTGGACGATCAGACCAGGCGCTTCGCCATAACACCCCGCTTTGAGGTAGAGCGAACCGGTTACGGCTTGCGTTCAGCCGGCATACGCGAATGTGATGATGGGCTTTCGCTGGTGCGCATTTCGGAATACCTGCTGCCCTTTGCGGTCATGACCCCCGGTTCACTGAATGGCAAGAAAGGCGAGGCCAGCATGTACCTCTTTGTGCCTATTGATGACCACAACCACTTGCAGTTTTTCGGTTTTTTCAGTCAAGAGGAGCCGCTGGGCGACTTCCATCTTCGCGACCTGTGCGAAGACCCGGATAATTACTCGGTAGTAACCGGCTCCGCCGAAAACCATTGGGGGCAGGATCGCGAGGCTATGTCGAAAGGGCACTTCAGTGGACTGGGCGATCACATCCTGCTGCAAGATGCCATCGTGCAAGCCAGCATGGGGACCGTTGCCGATCGTACGCGAGAATTCCTGACCCATATCGATCAGGGGATTTTGGGAAGTCGCCAGATTCTGCTGAAGCTGCTTGACCGTTACGACGCGGGCGAAGCGATCGATGGTTCTTTACCTGAAGTTACCAGATCCGTTATCGCACGGGGTGGACTCATACCCTCCAGCGAGGACTGGCGGGATATTTGAGTGAAATACCCATGGGAAATCGACTTGGAGCCCACTTCAGTCCCGCGCTAAGTTGGACACAACCAAACATCAGCATACACAAAGACATTAATATAACTAAAGAGAGAGCAGCAAATTATGAGTCACCCTAATCACGCAATTGTCGAGCGGTTCATCGACGGAATGAGCGAGGGCTTTTTCCCCGATGAGCTGTTATCCGATGACTTCACTGTCTGGATCGTGGGCTACAATAAAACGGTGGATAAGGCATCCTTCGTCAAAGGTATCTCAGCCATCCCCGAGGTTTTTCCAGATAAACTAGTGTTCACCATTAACTCGATGACGGCGGAAGATGACCGTGTGGTCGCCGAATTCGTCTGTGATGGCGTCAGTCTCAATGGCAAGCGCTATCAAAACCATTACCTTTACCTGTTTAAGATTCGAGACGGGCAAGTGTATTATCTCGCTGAATATCTGGATATGGACGCGATGAGAAACGTGTTGGTGCCAGAGATGCAGTCGCTTCAACCATCGTAATGCCATTGATTGAAAGCAAACCGGAGTTTTCCCTCGCCCACATTTCCTGGGCGTTGCCTGACAACGACACCCGCAAGGCCTGCGATTCTTTTTTTCGCAATATCTTTGGGGCTCGCACAGCCTTTGAGTTATTGCTTACGCCTGAGCTGGAAGCTCTGGGTATTGATAGAGAAGAAACACTATTGCTGGTCGGCAATACCATGCTTATTTCCATCGCCCCGGTCGGCCCTGGCACAAGCCCTGAATCTGCCATCGGTAAGCTGCTTCGCAGCGCCGATCGACCGGGCATGTGGCTTGGCTTCGCACTGGCCGTTGCGGACCTGGAGGCGACACAAACCTGGGTGATTGAACGGGGTTGTAAACCGACAGTGCCGCCCGGCGCGGAAGGGCGCTGTTTTCTGCTCGATCGTTCCGATGCGCTCGGGGTTAAACTCGAATTTCTAACAGGCGAGCTACCCAATGATCTGCGATGCGCGCCGGATTGGCAGCCCGAGTGGTGGCGTGATTCGCACCCGTTGGGGATTAAAGGGCTGCAAAGTATCGGTGTGTCCGCTACCAGCATATCCGAGGCCAGACGTGTTTTTACCGACAAGTTTGGTTGGTCAGAAATTGGTAAGCGTCATCTAGAGGCGGAGCGTGCAGACTGTGTAAGGTTTAATCTCGGTGATGCAATCATCGAGGTGATGGTGCCTTTGGATGAAGAGAGTCCACTTGCCCATCATGCCCGCGATATTCAGGGAATTTATTGCCTGACCTTTCAGGTTCAATCTGCAGAAGCGGCAGCAACCTATCTTCGCGAGCAGGGGTTTGATCTTATTGGGGATGCCTCGTCACGTTTTGCGATTGAGCCTTTGCAGGCCTTTGGGCGGCTTATGTACTTTACGGATTTGTCTTTTGTTTAGAGGCTAACCAAGAATTTTATTCAGGTGAGATTGCTTCATGCGGTTTGAACCTTAACGACTGTGTAGCGGGCCATGTTGCTGTGAAACAGTGCTTTTAGCGGTCTTGCACGAAGTACGTTCGTTGACAAACTTGTTGTATCGTAAAGACTTAATCACCTTTAACCCATTCTTCAAAAATTGTACCGAGCAACAATTCCAGGAATGATTTGTCTGCCCTTCTTTGGTGATCACGAGCTATTGACTCATGCACACGAGCTTCACCTTCACTACCGCTTCGGCGTGCAGCTTCTGCTTTTTCTTCGTGCTTTCCAGCGTTTACCGCACTTTCAGTGGCGTCTTCAAAAGTTACGCAACCTGAAAGAGTTAAAACAATAAAGATAATGAGCTTGCGATTCATAGCGTAATCCAATTGATATAACAGTCTACTCAATTACCACACGCCTTAAATCTACCAGGCAGTCTGATTCTGGAGCGCAAATATTTGCGCTGTGACTATTTTCTATAATTAACAAGGAGGTGATGGCAGAGTGGTTTGATGCTCCCTGAAAACACGAGCATCTGTCCTGTTTTATTATCCAGTCCCTTGGCTGTTGATCATAATCGCTGGTTTTTGAAAATCAATGAGCTAGTGAATTGAATCCAGAATTAGTGGGAGCAAGAAAAGGAAGGTAATTAGTTGTTGGAGGCTAATGGAGGGAATTGTTCATCGCGGTGCGATGAATCCCGTTGGGACCGCCCGTTCGGGCGTCGTCTTCGCCGTTCACTGGGGTGAACAGGCTACGGCTGAACCCTGACTGTGCAAGTCCACTACCTCCCGAATCTCCAAATTAAAAAGGCCACTCAATGAGTGGCCTTTTTAATTTGGTGGAGGCGGGGGGAATTGAACCCCCGTCCGTCAGTCCGCTGCTTAGCGCTCTACATGCTTAGATTCCGTCAATTGATTTAGCCGCATACAGCCCGACGGGCAGGACGTAATTGGCGATCCTGATTAGTGTTTAGCTGATCCGCCTCAGGCGCGGCTTCACGGCGATCCAGTTCTGATTGACAGTCAGTAGCGCGGTACTGGCACCTTGCTAATGACCGCTAGCGGACGCATCCGCTAGAAGTACATCAAAAAGCTACTTACGCAGCTAGTTGAGCACCGTAGTTGTCGTCGTTGGCAACTAATAGTTTGCAGCTTTTGATTAACGTGATTGGCTACCATCACGACATGCACGCTTAAGTTTTGTAACCGGCGTCGAATCCAAATCGCCCCCGATACCTGTGGTTTGTTGAAATGAGTGTGTTGAACTCGGTTTCTCCAGACCAGCCCTGCATTGTACACGGGAAAACTCCCGGCAGGTAGCATAGATATGGGGTTGGGGATGGAGGATTTCAAGGGCAAGTAGCAGAGAAAAGCACAGAGAAATAAGTGAAGGGCACGGGTGCCTTGCGCAGTCCCGTACCCTCGTGGCTCTCACTGTCGGAGAGCAATCATGGTCATACGACCCCTATCAATAATGGCACAGTGCTGAGATTTTTCAATGAGCTGGTTAGAGCGATTATGCTTAAAAAAGCCTTTATTTATAGAGTGTAAGTGAGCTGATTGTAGACTGCACGTTAATTGCGATAGGTGCTACTTTCGATAGGCACTTAAAAACAAATTGACACAGCTTTGCAAATAATCCTGCAGTTTTTCCGGTGAGTGTTTCGCGGCTAGTCCCAGAATCTGCCGTTGTTGGGCTTCACCTTTCACCATAAACAGGAATTGCTGACTGGCAAACTCAAGGTTGTCGATGGCCAGTATGTCCCGCTCGACCAGTTGGCTCAGATAATTTTCAAAGCGGCCCTGAAGTTTTTCCGGGCCGGCCGCCCAGAACAATTCGGAAATGCTGGAGCGCTCGGCGCTTGCCACACAGACCCGGTGCAGGCAAATGGCGCGCTCGCTCAGCAGCAGATCGGTGAAGTGTTCGGCAAGGGTTAGCAGTACTTCGGCGACCGGTAGGTGAATATCAAATAATTCATCGGTCAGTTGGTGGCTGGCGCACTCATCCTCAATCACCGAGGTGAACAGTTCTTCTTTGCTGCCAAAATGACTGTAGACGGTCTGCTTGGAGACATTCGCTGCTTGAGCGATGGTTTCCATGCTGACGCCCTCGAAATTACATTCCAGAAAGAGTTTTTTTGCTGCATCCATGATTTGCAGGCGCTTTTGTCCACTTTTTCCACGCCCACGGTTTACTGCTTCGGTCATAGATTATTCGCGTCGATAGGATTTTCACTATTGGAACAAAAATAAACTAGACCGTCCAGTCTAATATTTGTTATTTTAGCAATTCTCTCATTGGGAGTGGGCATCACGAGATGCACATCGCGACGTAAAAAATGGGTAGCACTATGATAATGCTGGGTTGGACAAGGAGCGTTGCACTTTGGCGCTGGTTGGGGGTGACTGCGGTGGCGCTGGTATTGGTTGCCTGTGAGCGTAGCAATGGCAGCCCGGAGCCGTACCATCATCAGGTGAGTGCGATCAGTTTGAGCGCACAGGACAGCTATCAGGTGCAACGTTATTTTGTTGGCCGGGTGGAGGCCCGCCAGCAGGCCGAGCTGGGCTTTGAAGTCGCCGGAACGGTAGCAGAGGTGTTGGTTGAAGAGGGTGATACAGTCACTGCAGGGCAAGCTTTGGCGCGGCTCGATACTTCGCTGCTGGAGGCCGATATTCGGGCGCTGGAGGCCGGTGCGGAGGAGATCAGGGCGCGCCTGAAACTGACCGGGTTGGACATTAAGCGCCAGCAGTCCCTGCGCAAGCGGGGGCTGGCAGCGGAGCAGCAACTGGATCAGCTAGAGTCCGAGCGAGCGGCGCTGAGGGCCAATCTTAAGCGTCAGCAAGCCCAGTTGGATGCGGCCAGAACCCAGTTGAGCAAGCACAGCATTACCGCGCCCTATGGCGGTGAAGTTAGTCTGCGCAATGTGGATACCGGTTCAGCAGTAACGCCCGCTAAGGTGGTGTTTCGATTGCTGGAATCCTCCCGGCCGGAAATTCGGGTTGGCGTACCGGCTCAACTGCTGGCAGGCAAAACCGTCGGCGACAGCGAGCGAGTGATCATCAATCACTGGGATTATCGCGCAGCTATCAAAGCCATCGTCAACAGCGTCGATGCGGTGACGAATACGGCGACGCTGCGGTTGGCAATTGAGGGTGATGCCGCGATTGCCCACGGCGAGGTGGCCTATTTGTCGCTGCCGGAAAAAATTGCTACGAGTGGTTTCTGGGTTCCCGCCGAGGCACTGACCGCGGGTGTGCGTGGTATGTGGAATGTGTATGCGCTCAGACCCACTGAAGGCGATTTATCGGTGATCGAGGCGCGCAGTGTTGAGCTATTGTATATGGCTGACGAGCGTGCCTTCGTTCGCGGTGCGATAGCAGCGGGCGAGCACGTTGTGGCGGTAGGGACGCATCGTGTGGCGCCGGGGCTGGCGGTGAGGGTAGAGCAGCGTCTGGCGATGGCGCCGTCTTCGGCCCTGTCATCTGCTCCGTCACTGCAGTCGGAAGCAGAGCATTCAGGGTTAGCACCGAAATCGGATGCCCCCGTGGAGTAATCGCCGGCCATGAATAATTTTTTGAGTAATCCCCGAGTCTTTGTTCTGCTAGTGGCGTTGATTATCGTTTCAGGCTTGGCTGCGCTACAGGCTTTGCCGCGTGATGAAGACCCGCGTATAGGCAATCGCCATGCGATTGTTATGACGGAATTTCCGGGAGCGAGTGCCGAGCGGGTGGAGGCGCTGGTGACCGAGCCGTTGGAAAGCCAGCTGCGGGAGCTGCCCGAGGTACGGCATATTGATTCGCGTTCCAGTGCAGGGTTTTCATCAATGACAGTGGAGTTGTTCGATGAAGTCGCGCCGAATGAAGTTGATGCCGTCTGGGCGGAGCTACGCGACAAGGTGGAGCAGGCAAGGGCGCTGCTGCCGAGTGATGCGCGCAAGCCCTTTGTGGAGGATCGGCGCTCCTATCCCTTTACCATGATTATTGCGCTGCGCTGGGCCTTTGCGGACCAGCCGCCTGACCTGTTGGTGCTCGGCCGTTACGCCGATGAGTTGGAAAGCCATCTGCGGCGCTTGTCCGGGGTCGATTTTATTGCCCTGCAGGGCCGGCCCCAGGAAGAAATTGTGGTCGATGTGGATGCGGCCAAAGCAGGGGCGATGGGCTTGTCGCCCCATGCGATTGGTTTGCAGGTATTTCAGGCCGACGCTAAAACTTCCGCCGGGGAAATTCATAATGATCAGTTGCGGGTAGCGGTTGAGGTAGAGGGCGCGCTGGATACGCTGGAGCGTATTCGACGTATTCCGCTGCGGCAATTGTCCACGGGTGAGGCGGTGCTGGTGGGCGATCTGGCTGAGATAAAACGTCAGGCGAAAATACCGGTTGATGAACTGGCCATTGTCCACGGCCAGCGTGCCGTGGTGCTGGGTATTCGTATGTTGTCCAACCAACGCAGCGATCTATGGTCGGAGCGGGTACGGCAGGAGTTACAGGCCTTTCAGCAGACTTTGCCCGCCAATATCACCACCGAGGTAATTTTTGACCAGGAGCACTACACCGCCCACCGACTGGAGGAGTTGGCCGGGAATATTGTGCTGGGCTTTGGTCTGATTGTGGTGGTGCTGCTATTTACCCTGGGCTGGCGTTCAGCGCTGATTGTTTCCACCGCGTTACCGCTGACGGTGTTGTTTGCTTTTGCCTGTATGCAGATAGTCAATTTACCCATTCACCAGATGTCGGTCACCGGGCTGATCGTGGCGCTGGGGATTATGGTGGATAACGCTATCGTGATGGCGGATACGGTGAACCGCTATAAGCAACGGGGTATCGGGGGCTTGCACGCAACGCATATGGCGGTTAAGCATCTTTGGTTGCCCTTATTGGGTTCGACCCTGACCACGATGCTGGCTTTTATGCCAATCGTGATAATGCCTGGCGCGTCAGGGGAGTTTGTCGGAGGTATTGCCTTAACGGTGATTTTCTCACTGCTCGGTTCCTATCTGGTTTCACATATTATTGTTGCCGGGCTGGCTGGCCGTTTTTTACAGCGGCATAAAGCGGTGAACTGGTGGCAGGATGGGTTGGCTTTTAATCACCTTAATCGCCATTTTGAACGATCGCTGTTATGGAGTCTGACGCATCCGAAAAAGGTGTTGGCACTGGTGATGGTGCTGCCGCTGATGGGCTTTGTGCTGGGTTCTACGTTGCCGGAGCAGTTTTTTCCACCGGCCGATCGCGACATGATCAATCTGGAGGTGTTTTTACCCGCTGCCGCCAGTATTGAGCAGACCACTCAGCTTACCGAGGCGATCAGCGCTGACATTGAGCATGAACCGGGGGTGGAAAGCCTGCACTGGTTTATTGGCCGCAGTGCGCCGATGTTTTACTACAACCTGAAGCAGGGCAAGGATAACTCTCAGTATTACGCCCAGGCGATGCTCACCGCGGATCATTTCAGTGATGCCAATCGGCTAGTGCCGCTGCTGCAACAACGACTGGATGAGCGGTTCCCCGAGGCGCAAATTATTCTGCGGCGGTTGGAGCAGGGGCCGCCCTTTGATGCACCGGTGGAATTACGTTTGGTCGGCCCCGAGCTGGCGGTATTAAAAAAGCTGGGTGATGAGCTGCGACGGCGCGCACTGGGTATTGAGGATGTGGTGCATGTACGCAATAACCTGACGGGGGCGGTGCCGAAGTTATGGCTGGAAGTGAACGAAAATCAATCCCTGTTGGCGGGGCTAGGGCTGCGCGATGTGGCGACGCAATTAAGTGAAGGCGTAGACGGCGCGATTACTGGCAGTGTGTTGGAGGGCACCGAATCGCTGCCGGTGCGGGTGCAGGCGCAAGGGCAGAAGCAGGTGGACTTGTCCGGTGTGCACAGTTGGATTCTGGTGCCGGAAAGTCAGCAGTTACAGGGTGAGGCGGTTACTGGCCCGGTGCCTTATGCGGCGCTGGGTGATATCGATATACGCCCTGAAATCGGAGTGATTCCCCGTCGCGATGGCGAGCGTATTAATACGCTGCAGGTGTATATTCGCGATGCGGTGTTGCCCGCGGTAGTACTCAATCGATTGAAGGCGTCGCTGGAGGCGGTTCCGCTGTCGCTGCCTGCCGGCTATCGAATTGAAGTGGCCGGTGAAGATGAAAAACGCTCCGAAGCGGTCGGTAAGTTAGTGGGTTCGATGGGCGTTATAGGTATTCTGTTAGTGGTGGCACTGGTGATGTCATTCAATTCATTCCGCCTCAGTGCAACGATCTTTCTGGTGGCCTTTCAGGCTGCAGGGCTGGGTATGCTGGCGCTGGCGATATCGCGGGCGCCCTTTGGCTTTACCTCGATTATTGGACTCATGGGCTTGATCGGACTGGCGATTAATGCCGGGATTGTGATTCTGGCCGAGTTAAAAACCGACGCCCGGGCGCTGGCCGGTGATCAGCAGGCGATTGCGCATGCGGTAATGAGTTGCAGCCGGCATATTATCTCTACCACGATTACCACCGTGATGGGGTTTCTGCCATTGATTCTTTCCGGCGGTGCGTTCTGGCCGCCCTTTGCCTTTGTGATTGCGGGCGGCACGGTATTCACGACGATGGTTTCGTTTTATTTTGTGCCGGTGGCATTCAGTCTGATGACACGCGAACGGCGTTTCGAGTTGTCGCGCTCGGCGGTTGCCGAGCTGGTTTAGCGTGCATCAGAAGGGGGTGATCAGAAAGTTTAACTGTCGTGACGCATGATCCGCTGTTTTTGCACATTCCAGTCGCGCTGTTTTTCGGTCTCTCGTTTGTCGTGTTGTTGCTTACCCTTGGCAATGCAGATCTCGGCTTTGACCAGGTGTTTCTTCCAGTACAGTGCGGTGCACACGGCGGTGCGGCCATCCTGGGTAGTTGCAACCTTCAGTTTCGCCAGTTCTTTTTTATTCAGCAGCAACTTGCGGGTGCGAGTTGGGTCAGTGACAAAGTGGGTGGAGACGGTATTGAGCGGGGTAATATGACTGCCCAGCAGAAAGGCCTCGCCATCTTTCATCAAGACGTAGGTGTCGGTGATTTGTACTTTGCCCATTCGCAGGCTTTTTACTTCCCAGCCCTGTAGCGCAACCCCGGCTTCAAACTTTTCTTCGAGATGGTAGTCGTGCCGCGCTTTTTTGTTCTGCGCGATATTGTTACTGGGTGTTTTGGATTTCTTTTTGGCCATAGCGGCGCATTATATCGGCAGTGGCTGGTAATGGGCATGGTTTTCGGTTAAAAAGTTTTGGCAGGCAATGCACAACCGGTATAGCATCGCCCGAACAATAATGAGCAAGCAGTTTATCTATGAGTTTTTATGAGACCAAACGGCGGGGCTGGCGCAGAAGCTGGTCCTTTATTGCCGCCACGATCGGCGCTACGCTGGGTTTGGGTAACTTATGGAAATTCGCCTATCTGGCCGGGGAGAACGGCGGTGCCAGTTTTGTGGTGGCCTATCTGGTCTGTGTGTTGCTAGTGGCCATGCCGGTGATGATTGCGGAAATTGTGTTGGGCAGCCGAGGTCGTGCCAACCCGGTGACTACAGTGCAGGATATCAGCCTGGAGGCGGGTGTCTGGAAGGGCTGGCAAATTATTGGTTGGCTCGGCGGGCTGGCCGGCTTGTTAATTCTTTCCTACTACTCGGTGATTGCCGGCTGGAGTTTTGCTTATATAGCCAAGTTGTTGGGTGGTGAGTTTCTGGCGGGCAGTGCACAGTTGTCCGGTGATATTTTTAATACGTTCCTCAGTGAGCCGCTGGTGCTGATCCAGTGGCATACCGCTTTTCTGTTGCTGGTGATGCTGATTGTCGCCTCTGGTGTACGGCTGGGCATTGGCGGCATTGCCCGTCTGTTAGTGCCCTTGTTGTTTATCGCGATGGTGGTATTGGTAGTCTATAGCTGTCGTGTTGGCGATGCCGAGGCGGCGGTAGACTTTTTGTTCAGCACAGATGATTTTGTGATGACCAGCGACATTTTTCTGGATGCACTGGGTCAGGCCTTTTTCAGCCTGACCATCGGTGTCGGGGCGATGATTGCCTACGGTGCTTACGTGCCCGATAAGCGTTCGATTATTTCCATGAGCGTGGTCGTGGTCGGGGTGGATACGGTGTTTTCGCTACTGGCGGGCATGGCGATATTCCCATTGGTGTTTGGTTTGCATATGGCGCCAGCCATGGGGCCGGGCCTGATGTTTGTGGCCATGCCCTACGGCTTTGGCAATATGATTTACGGTAGTTATTTTGGCGCGCTGTTCTTTTTGTTGGTGGCTTTGACGGCGGTGACCTCGGGGGTGGCGCTGTTGGAGCCGGCCACGGTCTGGTTGTCTGAGCGTTTTCGACTGTGGCGCCCTGTCGCTGCTTTACTGATGACGATACCGGTATGGTTGCTGGGCTTACTCACAATTTTCTCCTTTAACCTCTGGCAGGATGTGTCTATTCACGGCTTTACAGTGTTCGGGCTGCTGGATTTTATCGCGGCGAATATTTTGTTGCCCGTGGGCGGTGTGCTGGTGGCGGTGTTTGTTGGTTGGCGTATTCGTCGGGAGGTGCTGAGGGATGAACTCTATGTTGAAGGCGAAACGATTTTTTCGCTATGGCATTGGGTTTTACGGTATATTGCCGCGCCTGGCGTGCTGGTTGTTTTCCTGTGGTCTTTATATCAGGCGCTTCAATAACCGTTGCTAGACAGGAGTCGACAAGCAGTATTGCAACAGCCATGCTATTTATAACAGCTGTACTATTTTACCAATCATCCAAATGACTGAAATCAATCGCAGTGCATTACTGCCCTATCCGGCAGAAGACGTTTATACCTTGATCAATGATGTCTCGGCCTACCCGCAGTTTATGAAGGGCTGTGTGGGTGCTGAAGTGATTGTCAGTACCGAAGACATGATGGAGGCGCGGCTGGATTTAGCCGCGGGCAGATTGAAGTACAGCTTTACCACACGCAATAAACTTGCCCCACCCCATAAGGTGGAAATGACTTTAGTTGACGGTCCCTTTAAAAGTTTTCAAGGTTTATGGACGGTACAAGCCCTGAATGAGTCAGCCTGCAAAGTGACACTGGAATTGCAGTTCACCCTGGCCAGTAAGGTATTGGGTGTGGCAGCTAAAAAGTTGTTTAGTCCAATGGCCAATGATCTGGTTGATGCGCTGGTAAAAAGGGCCCATCATTTGTACCGGAATCCCTGAAGTTTTAAAGTTTCCTTAAGTGATCAATAGAGATAATCAGGTAAAGAGAGTTATGTCAGCAGACGCTTTAATAAAAATTGAAGTCAGCTACGCGCTGCCCCATAAGCAACAGATTATTGCGTTGGAAGTTGAGCCGGGTACAACGGTTTTTGATGCCGCTGAAAAGTCCGGTATCACCACGCAGTTTCCCGAGTTGGATCTGGCCTCAGCCAAGATGGGCATCTTCGGCAAGGCGGTCCCCCAGCCTCACAAGGAGGTGTTAAGCGACGGTGACCGGGTTGAAATTTACCGCCCGCTGATTGCGGATCCGAAAGAGGTCCGTAAAACTCGCGCGGCAAAAGTAAAAGCTGAAAAAGCTGCCAATAAAAATAGCTAACGCTGATTTTTAACCGTTCCTTATCTCTCTGACATCACATCATCAAATTTCCTTCATAAATCTATTACTTCCCTGTCATCTGCGACTGCTTCCATAGGGGTTTAAACCGCTACTGGATGTTCAGCGACAACGATAAGACGATAAGGAAGAACCATGAAAAAGATTCTGCTAGCAGCTGCCGTGGCGCAGCTGTCAACCCATGCCAGTGCCGAGTTGGTTTTAACCGGCGTATTCGATGCCACCCTGCCCGGCGGGATTCCTAAAGGGGTAGAGCTGTATGTCAGCAGTGATATTCCCGATTTGAGTATTTATGGTCTGGAGAGTGCCAATAATGGCAATGCGGCAAGCGGGGCGGAGTTCACCTTTCCCGCCGTGCCAGCCAGTGCTGGCGAGTATATTTACGTGGGCAGTGAAGAGCCTGGCTTTGTCAGCTTTTTGGGTTTTGCCCCGGATTACACCTCCGGTGCTCTGAGCATCAATGGCGATGATGCCATCATTGTTTACCAATCCGGCGTGATTCACGACGTTTTCGGCGAAGTGGGTGTGGATGGTACCGGCGCGAATTGGGAATATCTCGATGGCTGGGCTTATCGACAACCCGGCGCTGCGGCCAGCGAAAGTTTTGCTGCAGCGGATTGGCAGTTTAGCGGTGCCAATGCCCTCGATGGAGCCAGTGATAACGCCTCTGCGGCCAGCCCTATTCCCTTAGCGACTTACAGTTCCTCGGGTGGTGGATCTACGGATAATCCCGCGCCACAGGCTGACCGTTATTTAATTTCGCAGGTACAGGGCAATCCCGATAGTTATGGTAGCAATCAATTTGGGGAACAGGATGTCAGCCCAATAATCGGTCAGCAGGTTGAAGTGGAGGGTATCGTCGTTGGCGATTTTCAGGATGGTGATGCCGATGACAACCGCAATCTGAGTGGTTTCTATCTGCAAGAAGAAAGTACCGATGAGGATGACAATGCTTTGTCATCCGAGGGCGTATTTATTTATGACAGCAGCTTTGGTGTTGATGTACAGCTCGGCGATAAGGTTCGGGTAGTGGGAACAGTCGATCAATATTTTGGTGAAACCCAGATCGACTCGGTGAGTGTGGTGGAGGTGCTGGATACTGCCCAATTGCAACAGGTGACACCGGCGGTGATTTCCTTGTTGTCTTCAAACGCAGTAACGACAGACCAGAATGGCAACTACCAGCCGGATCTTGAAGCCTATGAAGGTATGCTGGTGTCCATTGCTGATACCTTGACCTTGAGTGAGCAGTTTCAGCTTGATCGGTTTAATGAGGTCAAACTGGTTGCCGGTGAGCGGCCCTATCAGTTTACCCAGCTCAATGTGCCCGATGCGCTGTTGTATGATCAAGCGCTGCAGACTTTGGGTGCTCGTCGTATTACCTATGACGATGGTTTAAACCAGCAAAATGCTGAGATCAGCCTGCTGGATGGCTTCGCCAGCTATAACGAAGCCAACGCCAAGCGCATGGGTGACACGGTGACCGGGCTGACCGGTGTGCTGGATTACAAGTGGGCGGGTAACTCGGCCTCGGGAGCAACCTGGCGTCTGCGCTCGCATTTGGATGGCAGTAATGTGTTTACTTCAACTGCGGCTGAAATTTCGCCCAATCCACGTCCGTTGGCACCACCGGCGATTACTGGTGATCTGAAAGTGGCTTCCTTCAATGTATTAAACTTCTTCGACACACTGGATGAGTCCGGGGTGGTTACAGCGATAGGCATGGATCCGCGCGGCGCTGATAGTCAGACTGAATTCGACCGGCAACAACTCAAACTGGTGAATGCAATAATGGCACTGGATGCCGATGTGCTGGGGCTGGTTGAGCTGGAAAATGATTTCGACCCGGTACAGGATGGCTCAACCGCGATAGAGGTATTGGTTAACGCCTTAAACGCTGAATTGGGTGCGGCGGTTTACGATTATGTTTACCCCGGTCAACAATTTGTGGGCACTGATGCTATCGCGGTGGGTTTTATATATAAGCCCGCCGTGGTGACTATCGCCGATGGTTCCTCAGTTGCCCTGTTAGATGACTCGGCTGCTGCGCAGTTACCAAGCTTCCAGTCCCGTGATTTTGCGGTCGATCCTATCTTTGATGGCGTGGCGACTAACCGAGTTTCGGCTGCGATCAGTTTCAGTCATCTTGCGTCGGGCGATGTGTTTACCGTCGTGGCTAATCACTTTAAGTCCAAAGGAGCATCGGGTTTAACGGATAACGCTAACCCCAACTTTGATCAGCAGAATGGTGCCGGCTTCTGGAATCAGCGCCGGCTGGATGCCGCCGTTGCAGTTACCGAGTGGTTGGCCACAGCGCCCACAGGTATTGATGACGAAGATATAATCATTCTTGGTGATTTGAACGCCTATGCCATGGAAGAACCGGTGCAATATTTACTGGAGCACGGCTTTAATAATGTCGAAGAACCGGAAGCCTATTCCTATGTGTTCGATGGCCAGGTCGGCACGCTGGATTATATTCTGGTGAGCGATGTGCTGTTGGAAAAGTTCACTGCTGCCAGCCTTTGGCATATCAACTCGGATGAAGCCGATGCGCTGGATTATAATTTGGATTTTGGCAAATCCGATCAGTACTTTGATGCGGAGACGGCGACAAGAAATTCAGACCATGACCCACTGATGGTGGGTTTTGAATTGCAGCCCGAGCTCACAACAATCCAGCATGTCATTGATATATTTTGGGACGGAGTGGCAGATGGTTCAATCACTGGGCGCGGGAAAAATTCGCTTGTCAGCACGCTCCACCTGTATCACTTCTACCTTCAGCTGGGTCGGGCCAAACTGGCGGAAAGCCGTGGGCAGGCGGAAAAGAGCTGTCGCTTGTTGCAAAGGGCTGAGCAGTTTTCCGATGGCCAAGGCAGCCCCAAAGACAAGGTACAGGGTGAGTCTGTTGAGGATTTAAATAAGCTGATTATTAAAGCGACTGAAGATCTGGGTTGCGATATACCCTATCGGAATCAATAAACGGCATTCATAAGCCAATAACAGTAACCAGATACCGGCTTAGGGTCGGCATCTGGTTTTTTTATCAGCTCTCAGAGTCGGAATCCTGTACAGAGGAGGGGGCAAAGTCCCCGGTGAAATGGGAGAGTTGATCATTCTTGAAGTAGATGGTCATGCGATATTGTTCGCGAGCATCGTCACCTCGTTTGATATTATAAACATAATCCCAGCGGTCAGGATTGAAGGTGTCCTTAATCAAAGGACTGCCCATAATATATTCCACCTGGTCACGCGACATGCCGGGCTTTAATTGATCCACCATTTCCTGGGTAACAACGTTGCCCTGTTCTACGGTGATTTTGTATACGCCGGGAAATTGTAAGGTGCTACAGGCACTTAGCGTCGAGGCGAGGACAAAAGCGGTTAAAATCAGAATATATTTTTGCATTTGGGTTCCACTCACTAACTGGGACGTGGATAATACCCCAATCCACACTTGAACGCTAAGCCTGACACTTGATCAGGCTTGCCCTCGGACAGATAAGGCGAGAGAAAAATTATGGCAATGGAAAATCAGGAGTTGCGAAAAGCAGGGCTCAAAGTCACTTTGCCAAGGGTTAAAATTCTGCAGCTAATGGAAGAGGCTGCTGAAGATAACCATCATCTCAGTGCCGAAGATGTGTATAAAACCCTGCTCGAATCCGGAGAAGATGTTGGTCTGGCAACAGTCTATCGAGTATTGACACAGTTTGAATCTGCTGGCTTGGTGGTCAGACATAATTTTGAAGGCGGTCATTCGGTGTTTGAAATGGCCAAGGGCGATCACCATGATCATATGGTTTGTCTGGATACTAATGAAGTCGTCGAGTTTGTTGATCCGGTGATCGAACGCCGCCAGCGGGAATTGGCTGACGAGCATGGCTTCGATATCATTGATCACAGCCTTGTGTTGTATGTTAGGCCTAAAAAGTCCTGAAGCCCAGTTTAAGCACGTACAGAAAAGCCGCTATAGTTAGCGGCTTTTTTGTACGTGCTTCTCTCTTCCGTGGATGTTTAATACAGCATTCTACAATTTGTCAGGTAGTCGCTCGCTCAGTTCAATGTTGCAGCATTTCCCGAGCGTGATCTCTGGATAGGTCGGTAATCGCGATGCCCCCCAGCATGCGGGCAATTTCCTCCACCTTTTGCTTATCTTCAAGCTGTTCCAGTCGAGTGCTGACGCTGTTTTTTGTGGCGGTCTTGCTGATAAATAGATGCTGGTTGCCCTTTGAGGCGACTTGGGCCTGATGGGTGACGCAGAGTACTTGTCCCCTGCTGCCCAGTTGTTGCAGCAGATTGCCCACCACTTCGGCGATAGCGCCGCCGATACCGACATCCACTTCATCAAACACCAGCGTCGGAATGGCGCTGGTCTGAGCGGTGACGACCTGTATGGCGAGACTGATGCGAGACAATTCGCCGCCGGAGGCAATCCTGGCCAATGGCTGGGGAGCTTGCCCGGGGTTGGTGCTGATCAGGAACTCAATACTTTCCTGGCCGTATTGATGCAGGTCCTGCTGTTCCCTTGGGGCCAGGTTTACGGAAAAGCGACAGTTACTCATGGCCAGTTCCTGAAGTTGTTGCTCCACCTGTTTTTGCAGTTTTTTCGCGGCCGCTTTACGTTTCTTGCTAATTTTCCCCGCCCGTTCATTATACTGCTGTTCAAGTGTTGTCAGTTCAGCACGTAGTTGTTCAATCTCGCCGTCGCTGCCACTGATACCGTTCAGTTCCTGTTGTAGTTGCTGATGCAGGGCTGGCAGTTGTTCGGTTTTGATGTGATGTTTGCGGGCGATATCGTAGATGGCGCTGAGTCGGTTTTCGATAAGCTGCAGGCGCTCAGGGTCCAGCTCAAAGTTATCGATATGTTGCTGTAGTTCGCGGTTGGCCTCTTCGGTCTGAATTAATGCGCTGTTGAGCAACTGCTGTGCTTCGGCCAGCGCCGGATTGTTATCGGCAATGGGGGCCAGGGATTTGAGTGCCTGGTTGAGAATACTGGTGACGTTGAGTTCTCCCTCGGAACACAGGGCAATGGCATGTTGGCAGCTCTGTAGAATCGCTTCGCCATTGGCCAGTTGTTTTTGCTCCTGTTCCAATTGCTCCAGTTCACCTTCCTGCAGCGCCAGGTTATCGAGTTCTTCAACCTGATAGCCCAACAGTTGGGCGCGGGCGCTTAGTTCATTGCGGTTGGTTTGAAGAGTATCGAATCGCTGAGCGACTCTATGATGTTGCCGGGCGGTCTCTTTCAGCGTGAGTACTTCGGTATCGAGGCCGGCAAATTCATCGAGCAGGCGTCTCTGGTAATCTCTATTCAGCAGGGATTGATGGGCGTGCTGGTTATGAATGTCGATCAGCATATTGCCGAGGCTTTTCAGGTCCTGCAGGGTGGCGGGGCGACCGTTGATATAACCCCGTGATCGGCCCTCTTTAGTAATGACGCGACGTAGCAGGCATTCGCTGCCCTCAAAGAGTTCGCGCTCCTGTAACCATTGTTGCGCATCCCTTATGGTGCTGATATCGAAGCTGGCATGGATATCAGCGCGGTTACTGCCCGCTCGCACGATCTGGGGGTCGGCTCGGTCGCCCAGCACCAGCCCGAGCGCATCCAGCATAATAGATTTACCCGCGCCGGTTTCCCCGGTAATCACGGTCATACCGCGATGAAATTCAATTTCCAGCTCAGAGGCGATGGCGACATTGTTAACGCTGAGATGTACTAACATGACGGTATTCCTTTGATACAAAATAAAGCCTGTTTGTTTGTACAGTATATTGGTTGGATATACAGTGTTTGTCCAGAGTCTGCGTGAAAATTTTTTTGAAAGTGATGCTGTGGTAGTGGTGCTGTAGTATGAGTGGCCACTATGGTGGTGGATGTTCTGGTAGTCGTTCAGGCAATAGTTCAGCTAGAATCTGGTGACGAATCCAGCGTGTCAACAACAATAAAAGCAGGTCTCAAGCCCAAAGATGACATCTGAACCGATTAACGAACGTGCCCAGCTGCTGCTGAAAACCCTGATCGAGCGCTATATCCGCGATGGGCAGCCTGTTGGCTCGCGGCGTTTGCAGGAGGAATCGGGTCTGCCGGTCAGCGCTGCGACGGTGCGTAATGTGATGTCTGATCTGGAGCGGTTAGGATTTATCACCGCACCCCATACCTCGGCGGGCCGGATCCCCACTTCCCGCGGTTATCGCCTGTTTGTCGACAGCCTGGTGACGATGAAGCCGCTGGATCAGCAGGCCATTTCCAATTTACAAAAGGAGTTAGATCCGGATAAAAGCTCCCAGGAACTGGCACAGTCAGCCTCACAAATTCTCTCATCGATTACTTCCCAGGCGGGGCTGGTGACGCTGCCTAAGCCCGAAAAAGCCGAGCTGCGCCAGGTCGAGTTTTTGCCGCTATCTGGCTATCGCGTGCTGATGATCATGGTCATCAACGAGCGCGAGGTACAAAACCGGGTGGTTCATACCACCAGAGAATATTCGGAACTGGAGTTACAACAAGCCACGGCGATGATCAATCAGCGTTATGCCGGCCAGAGCCTCAGTGAGGTGCGACGAGCTGTGTTGGCGGCCATGCAGCAAGACAAAGACTCGATTGATCGTTATATGCAGACGACACTGGACCTCGCCAGTAAAGCCTTTGAGGGTGGTCCGGAGGATGACAGTACCGACTACGTGATGGCGGGAGAGAAGCGGTTGGTCAATATGAGCTCCGAGGAGGATATTGAGCGCTTGCAGTCTTTGTTTGAGGCCTTTGAACAGAAGAAAGAAATTCTCGAGCTGGTCGATCGCTGTATCAAGTCCGAGCGGGTGCAGATCTTTATCGGCGAGGAATCCGGCTATGAGATGCTGGGCGGTTTCAGCCTGATAACTGCGCCCTATCAAACTGGCAGTAACAGCCTTGGCGTGCTGGGGGTGATTGGGCCTACACGCATGGCCTATGAGCAGGTCATCCCGGTGGTCGATATAACCGCCCAAATATTGAGTGTAGCACTGCGCAAAAATTAGCCGGGCCAGCTCGGGTTAATTTTAATGTCTTCTAACTTATTGATAATTAAAAGAAATATTCTGCCTTCGGGCAAAGCCTTGAATTCCTTCCACTCCGGCCCCATATAGCTGCCAGTGAGTCAGTAAGCTGGCCGATTCCCTTAAAGTAGTGATTTTTACCATCGACATTGGAGAGAGACCAAGGTGTCAAGCGACGAACACAATACGCCCGAGAAAGAGCAGCCAATGGACGGGACTGTCAACGAGGAAACTACAGCGCAAAACACAGCGCAAAACACAGCCCAGAATGCGGATGCTGTGATTGAGGAAGCTGCGCAGGATAGTGAGCAGGACCCATCGCAGCAGCAGGAGAGTCCTGAGGCCAGAATCGAAGCGCTGGAGGACGAGTTGGCCAAAACCCGGGATGATGCCCTGCGCACGCTTGCCGAGGCCCAGAATATTCGCCGCCGCTCCGAGCAGGAAGTTGATAAAGCCCGCAAGTTTGCTCTGGAAAAATTCGCCGGTGACCTGCTGGTTATCGTGGACAATCTGGAGCGTGCTATCGATCTGGCCGACAAAGACAACGAACAGATCAAACCGATGCTGGAAGGCATCGAGCTAACCCAGAAATCCCTGGTCGATACGCTGGCAAAGCACAATGTTGAGCAGTTGGACCCAACCGGCGAGCCCTTTGATCCACAATTCCATCAAGCGATGTCGATGGTTGAAAACCCCGATGTTGAACCCAATACCGTCACCCTGGTCATGCAAAAGGGTTATGTGATCAATGAACGCCTGCTGCGCCCGGCGATGGTTATGGTATCCAAGGCAGCCAGCGCGTCTATTGACGAGCAGGCATAAAGAAAACGTTGAAGGCTGGGACTGATCGTTTAATCAAACCGAAATATTGAGCTGACACAGGCTTGAAAACATCGAATCAGCACCAATATTGAGTACAACCGAATTGAAAAGCTGGAAATCAGGCCAGAACAGTGACTGAACTACCGGCAAATGAATAGTAATTGGAGAAATGACAATGGGTAAAATAATCGGTATTGACTTGGGTACGACCAACTCCTGTGTTGCTGTACTGGATGGTGATAAAGCCAAGGTAATTGAAAACTCCGAGGGTGATCGTACCACTCCCTCCATCATTGCTTACACCGATGATGGTGAAATTCTGGTGGGTCAAAGTGCCAAGCGTCAGGCAGTGACCAACCCTAATAACACGATTTACGCCGTTAAGCGTTTGATCGGTCGTAAGTTTAAAGACGATGTCGTGCAGAAAGATATCGGCATGGTTCCCTATAAAATCTGTGAAGCGGATAACGGCGATGCCTGGGTAGAAACCAAGGGCGAGAAAATGGCTCCGCCTCAGGTGTCTGCGGAAATTCTTCGCAAAATGAAAAAGACCGCTGAAGAGTATCTCGGTGAAAAAGTCACTGAGGCGGTTATTACTGTGCCTGCCTACTTTAACGATTCGCAGCGTCAGGCAACAAAAGATGCCGGTAAAATCGCGGGTTTGGAAGTTAAGCGCATTATCAACGAGCCAACGGCTGCGGCATTGGCCTACGGTATGGATAAAGCCAAGGGTGATCGCACTATCGCGGTATATGACCTGGGTGGTGGTACCTTTGATATCTCCATTATCGAAATTGCTGAGGTTGATGGCGAGCACCAGTTTGAAGTGCTGTCGACTAACGGCGATACCTTCCTCGGTGGTGAAGACTTCGATATGCGCCTGATCAACTATCTGGCTGATGAGTTCAAGAAAGAAAACAAAATGGACCTGAAAGGTGATCCATTGGCTATGCAGCGTTTGAAAGAAGCTGCAGAGAAGGCAAAAATTGAGCTGTCGTCTTCACAGCAAACTGAAGTGAACCTGCCTTACATCACAGCGGATGCTTCCGGTCCCAAGCACTTGGTGGTCAAACTAAGTCGCCCCAAACTGGAGTCCTTGGTTGAAGATCTGGTAACCAACTCGCTGGCACCGGTTAAGCAAGCTCTGCAGGATGCCGGGCTGTCTACCAGTGAAATCAACGATGTTATTCTGGTTGGTGGTCAGACTCGTATGCCTCTGGTGCAGAAGAAAGTCGCCGATTTCTTTGGTCAAGAACCACGCAAAGATGTTAACCCTGATGAAGCGGTTGCAGTAGGTGCTGCCATTCAAGGTGGTGTATTAAGCGGCGATGTTAAAGATGTATTGCTGTTAGACGTCACCCCGCTGACTCTGGGCATCGAAACCATGGGTGGTGTGGCTACGTCTCTGATCGAGAAAAACACCACGATTCCTACCAAGAAATCGCAAACCTTCTCGACAGCCGAAGACAATCAGTCTGCAGTAACTATTCACGTGGTACAGGGTGAGCGTAAGCAGGCTTCGGGTAATAAATCTCTGGGTCGTTTCGATCTGGCCGATATTCCGCCAGCACCGCGTGGTATGCCACAGATTGAAGTAACCTTCGATCTGGATGCTAACGGTATTCTAAATGTTAGCGCCAAAGACAAGGCTACTGGCAAGGAGCAATCGATTCGTATTACGGCTTCTGGTGGTTTGTCAGAGGATGAAATCGAAAAAATGGTGCAGGACGCGGAAGTGAATGCTGAAGCGGATAAGAAGTTTGCCGAGTTGGTGACGGCCCGCAACACACTTGAAGGTCTGGTCAATGCTACCAAGAAAACACTGGAAGAAGCGGGCGATAAAGCCACTGACGAAGAGAAGTCTGCGATTGAAGCTGCCCTGAAAGATGCCGAAGAAGCCGTAGCCGGCGACGACCAGGCGGCCATGGAAGCGGCAACGCAAAAACTGACGGAAGCTTCCAGCTCACTGGCCCAGAAAATGTACGCTGAGCAAGCGGCAGCTGGAGAAGCAGCGGGTGGTGCCGATGCGGATCAGGCTGAAAGCAACGCCGGTGACGACGTTGTCGATGCTGAATTTGAGGAAGTGAAAGAAGATAATAAGTCGTAACACTTAATTATCTTCCGGTAAACGCTGGACGGGGGACGGTAGGCGCTTGTATGTTTAGCGGCTCTCGTTTCCTCTCTGGCGTTTTGCCATTTCTATAGCCTGTGAATAATTTTCTATTCCTGAGATGATTAAAATCGATAGGTTTAGAGTTTCGATAGGTTATTAGAACGCTACAAATCTAACAGATTAACTAATTATTAAAGCTAACATATTAAAGTATCCCCTATGTCTAAACGCGACTATTACGAAGTGCTCGGTGTATCCCGAGATGCCGATGAAAAAGACATCAAAAAAGCCTATCGCCGGGTAGCGATGAAGTTTCACCCGGATCGCAACCCGGATAACAAAGAGGCTGAAGATAAATTCAAGGAAGCCTCCGAGGCCTATGAAGTACTGTGCGATGCGCAAAAGCGTAGCGCCTACGATCAGTTCGGTCACGATGCCGTAAGTGGTAACGCCGGTGCTGGTGGTTTTGGTGGTGGCGGTGCAAACTTTAGCGATATTTTTGGAGATGTGTTCGGCGATATTTTTGGTGGCGG
The DNA here is from genome assembly GCA_965661375.1 of Oceanicoccus sp. Taxonomy (GTDB): domain Bacteria; phylum Pseudomonadota; class Gammaproteobacteria; order Pseudomonadales; family Dasaniaceae; genus Oceanicoccus. The sequence goes on from CBFIDJ010000004.1 coordinate 116,159, forward strand.
AGGTGGTGGTCGCAGCCGCGGTCCGGCACGTGGTAATGATTTACGCTACAACCTGGATGTTGATCTGGAACAAGCGGTAAAAGGCACCGAAGTTAAAATTCGGATTCCCACCTTGGTAGCCTGTAAACCCTGCGACGGCAGCGGCGCGAAAAAAGGCAGTTCACCGGTGACCTGTACCACCTGTGGTGGTGTTGGTCAGGTGCGTATGCAGCAGGGCTTCTTCTCGGTTCAGCAAACCTGCCCTAATTGCCGCGGTAAGGGCAAAATGATTTCCGACCCCTGTACCAGCTGTCACGGTCAGGGGCTGGTCGAAGAGACCAAAACCCTATCCGTTAAAGTGCCGCCGGGTGTTGATACCGGTGACCGCATACGTCTGACCGGTGAAGGTGAGGCGGGGCCTGAAGGCGGGCCAGCGGGTGATTTGTTTGTGCAGATCAATGTGCGCGAACACAATATTTTTGAGCGTGATGGTAAGCATCTCTACTGCGAAGTGCCGATTAGCATTATTGATGCGGCAATAGGTGGTGAACTGGAAGTGCCCACCCTGGATGGCCGGGTAAAATTGAAGGTTCCAGCAGAAACGCAAACCGGTAAACTGTTTCGTATGCGCGGTAAGGGTGTCACGCCTGTTCGCGGTGGTGCCACCGGTGATTTGCTGTGTCGTGTGGTGGTTGAAACGCCGGTTAACCTGACCAAAAAACAACAGGAGCTGTTTAAACAATTACAGGAATCCTTTGAAAAGGAAGGCAATCAGTCGCCGAAGAAATCTTCGTGGTTTGAAGGTGTGAAAAATTTCTTCGACGACATGAAAATTTAATTTAGCTTTGTTCAAGTATCTAACAACACTATTTTGGTGCTTGCATTCAGGTTGCAAGTGAGCGAAACAAGGTTTTAATCATGACAGTAAAAATTGCGATTGCCGGTGCTGCGGGCCGCATGGGTAAAATGCTTATTGAGGCGGTTAGTCTCAACCCTGAAACGGAGCTCGCCGCGGCCATTGAATGGCAAGGTAGTTCTGCGATTGGGGTTGATGCAGGCGAAAATGCAGGGCTGGGCAAGAGCGGTGTACCTATTGTGGGTGATCTTGCAGCGGTCATTAATGACTTTGACGTGTTGATTGATTTCACCGTGCCGGCTGCCACAGTGGCAAATGCCAAAGCCTGTACCGCTGCGGGAAAGCAGATGGTTATTGGCACCACCGGTTGTACTGACGAGGACAAGGCGGCCATTACCGCTGCGGCTGGCCAGTCGGCAATTTGCATGGCTACCAATTTTAGTACCGGGGTGAACCTCTGCTTCAAATTGGCAAAAGAAGCAGCAGCTATATTGGGTGACGATTACGATGTGGAAATTGTTGAAGCCCATCATCGGCATAAAGTCGACTCGCCATCCGGTACCGCGCTAAGTTTAGGGGAAGCTGTTGCAGCAGGTTTGGATCGCAATCTGAAAGAAGTGGCGATCTACGGGCGTGAGGGTCAGGTGGGTGCTCGGCCAAAAAATGAAATCGGCTTTGCCACCGTACGCGGCGGTGATGTCGTCGGCGATCACACAGTGATGTATCTGGCAGATGGTGAGCGCGTTGAAATTACCCATAAGGCCAGTTCTCGTATGAGCTTTGCTCGCGGTGCCGTACGGGCGGCTGTGTGGTCAGCCTCTCAGCAAGCTGGGCTGTATGATATGCAGGATGTATTGGGTTTTAAATAATGTATTTACTAAAATACGATCAGCTTTGTGAGTATTACAATGGCTGATATCGAAACGGGAAGCTACACGCTTCCCGTTTTTGTGTATGAGTTTTAATACGTTTGATATTTAGTCGGGTCATAGGCCACTAGTTCATAGTGGGTCTCCAGAAAGGTGACCAGGTCAATTAACTGAGTCACGGTCAGCGTGTCATTGTAGTTGCGCATTTTAGAAACCCCTTCTTCTTGCACATTGACGGGTTTGTAGCCCTTGGCAATTTTATGGGAGGGATTAATGACTGACGTGACTAGCTCACCATAGGTTTTAATACGAGTGACTTTACCCCCGAGCTTAACGGGTGTTTCAAGCTCGATGGCGATATCACTTTCAACGCCTTCGATGCTGTGGCAGGACAGGCAGCCAGTGTAGAGAAACACCTGCTTGCCTCGTTCTGCATCGCCTGCAGGTAAACTGAAGCCGCGGGGGGAGTTGGGGCCGGTATCACAGGCAGTCAGGGTGATCATTAGTGCCCCCAACATCAACAACGCCAACAGCATAGATTTGCGTGCAAACATATAGCTATTCTCCTGATTGCCTAAATACTGGTTGTCTAAATAAGAGTATAGACGGGTGTTTAGTATCGTGAGCTATGAAGCTGAAGTGACCTTGATCAATATCAACTTTATCCAAAATAGCCGAGTTATGTTGTAGGGCACTTCTATTAATCGGTCATTGCGTACCCAAAGTATTCATTCTATTCATGGGGCAGGCTCAGTACAACGAATGCTTTGGGTACATGGGGCAGGCTCGAGAGCATAGCGACTATGCTGATCAAGTGCTGAGGCAGTTTAATGGGTTGTCGTTATTCAGGGGTTAAGCCTGGGTATCAATTTGAGTACCCAGGGTTTCCTCAGGGTCTGGCTGCCTCTGTTGGCTGGCTTCGTCCTCCTGCGGTGCCTGCGCCCGCTGGGTGGGAGGTGTGTCAGTGTCTGGCTCGCTACTGGCAGGTGGTGCAACCGGCGCTGGCTCGTTTGGCTCAGTGCGTTGCGTGGATGGAGGGGGTGCTTGGGTGCTGCTGCCTATGGCGTCTGGCATGATGGCCTCCTTATGTTGCAGAATGAAAGCTGCTGAATGAAATATGATCAGCTCAGTGTAGCATATAAGTTGGTGTTTGAAGCCAGGTGACGATAGCGATCATAGCCAGCTCTTTCAGTATTTGGTTCTGGGTGAAAGGGCTGGCTAGCGTAGTGTGGTGATGTCGGGGTGAGCTACTGGGCTTTTAATTGCAGGCGCTTTCTGTGTAATACCGGTTCGGTGTAACCATTGGGTTGCTTACTGCCTTCAAAAATCAATTCGCAGGCGGCCTGATAGGCGATGCCGTCAAAGTCCGGTGCCATATTGATGTAGGCAGGGTCACCAGCATTTTGCTGATCCACAATTGCTGCCATACGTTGCAGGGTTTCTTCAACCTGCTCGGTGGTACAGATACCGTGACGCAACCAGTTGGCAATATGCTGGCTGGAGATACGCAGGGTGGCGCGGTCTTCCATCAGGCCTACATCGTTGATGTCGGGGACTTTTGAGCAGCCGACGCCCTGATCGACCCAGCGCACGACATAGCCAAGAATACCCTGACAGTTATTATCCAGCTCCCTCTGAATATCATCCGCGGTCAAGGCGGTATCGCCCAACAGGGGGATGGTAAGAATATCATCGACCTTGGCCGGCGTACGGCTTTTTAATTCCTCCTGCTTACTCTGCACATTAACCTGATGGTAGTGCAGGGCGTGCAGGGTGGCGGCGGTGGGTGAGGGAACCCAGGCGGTGTTAGCACCGGCATTGGGGTGGCCAATTTTGGCTTCCATCATTTTGGCCATATTGTCCGGCTCTGGCCACATGCCCTTACCAATTTGGGCTTTGCCCTGTAAGCCGCAGGCGAGACCGAGATCGACATTCTGGTTTTCGTAGGCGCCAATCCACTGCATGGTTTTGAGCTGTGCTTTCGGGGCGAAGGCGCCGGCTTCCATGCTGGTATGGATTTCATCGCCAGTACGGTCGAGAAAGCCGGTGTTGATAAACACGACGCGTTCTTTGGCGGCACGTATACATTCTTTCAGGTTTACCGAGGTGCGGCGTTCTTCATCCATAATGCCCATTTTAATGGTGTTGCGCGGCAGCTTCAGGGCGTCTTCGATGCGGTCGAATAATTCATTGGCGAAGGCGACTTCCTCCGGGCCATGCATTTTGGGTTTGACGATATTAATGCTGGCGGCGGTGGAGTTACGAATCGTCTGGCCGTTGAGGGAGGCATGGCCCTGAATATCGTGCAGGGCGATCAGGGAGGTGATGATGCCATCCATGATGCCTTCGGGGATTTCATTACCGGCTTGGTCCAGAATCGCCGGGTTGGTCATCAGGTGACCAACGTTGCGAATAAACAACATGCTGCGGCCTTTTAGCGTCAAACTTGAGCCATCCGCAGCGGTGTACTGGCGATCCGGGTTTAAGGCCCGGGTGATGGTTTGCCCACCTTTTTCCAGGCTCTCCTGCAGGTCGCCTTTCATCAGGCCCAGCCAGTTGCGGTAGGCGATGGATTTGTCCTCAGCATCGACGGCAGCGACGGAATCTTCACAATCCATGATCGTGGTCAGGGCCGATTCCAGCAGGATATCTTTGACACCGGCGGGGTCGCCTTTGCCAATATGGTGCTCGCGATCTATCTGGATTTCCAGGTGCAGGTTGTGATGACGCAACAGAATTGCACTGGGCGTCTCCGCTTCACCCTGGTAGCCGACCAGCAGGCCAGGATCGGCCAGTTCACTGCGGTCGCCATTGTTAAGTGTTGCTGTCAGCTTGCCGTCCTCGATTGAGTAAGCGCTAACTTCGCGATGAGAGCCTTTAGATAAGGGCGTGTTGTCATCTAAAAATTGTCGCCCATAGGCGATGACTCGCACGCCACGCACCGGATTATAGGCTCCACCGCGCTCGGCGCCGCCCTCTTCAGGAATCACATCAGTGCCATACAGGGCGTCGTAGAGGCTACCCCAACGTGCATTAGCGGCGTTAAGCGCAAAGCGGGCATTCATAATGGGGACGACTAACTGTGGGCCAGCCTGCTGGGCAATCTCCGGTTCTACCTGTTCGGTGCTGATGCTGAAGTCTTCACCCGCTGGCACCAGATAGCCAATGTCAGTCAAAAATTGTTTATAGCTGGCCAGCTCCGGTTGACCGGGTTTGCTACGGTGCCACTCGTCGATTTGAGCCTGCAGCTGATCACGCTTGGCGAGAAGTAGACGGTTCTTGGGGCCGAGGTCGGTGAGAATTTGTTCCAGCGCTTGCCAGAACGGCTCGGGCTCAATGCCGGTGCCCGGGATAATCTCTTCATTGACAAGCTGATAAAGGGTTTCGGCGATTTGCAGGCCGCCTTGCTGAATACGTTGCGTCATAAACAAGCCTTTGCTGACAGATAAAAAAGGCTCAAGGCCTCTTCGGGTGAGTTTAAGAGTATGGACAAATTCTAAAGAGCTTAGTTAAATTTCACTAATTTATAGATTCCATTCCCGCTATTTTTCATATGAATGAAATAAAGAAGGCGGGCAAAAGAGGCGTATCAGATTTTGCCCTGGCTTTCGGTAATTATTTGCTTGGCCACATCACCGATGAGACGCCGTAGCCAGGTATGGCCGGGGTTGTGGTGCAGCAGTGGACTCCAGGCCATTTTCAGCTCAATAGGCACAATAGGAAAGGGTGGTGGCCGCGTCACCAGATTACTGTTGGGGTTGCTGGTATGCAGTAGCGCAGCCTGTTTCGGCAAGGTGGCAATCAAATCCGGCTGGCCTGCCAACAGCGCCGCCACCTGATAGTGGCGGGTGAAAACGCGGATATAGCGGGTGCGATCAATTTCGGCCAGTGCTTCATCTACCCAGCCCAGTCGTTGAATATCCGTGGGGTTCATGCCCACGCCCACACCCATGCCGGTTTTGCTGACCCAGATATGCTGCGCGGCAAGATAGGATTCCAGATTGAAGTCTTCCAGGATCGGGTTGTGCTCACTCATCAGGCAGGTGAAATTGTCGCGCCAGACGGTGACCTGATGAAATGACTGTGGCAGGTAATTGAAGCGATTAATCGCCATATCAATTTTGCCCTTCTCCACATCCTGAAAACTGACATCGCTGGGTGTAAGAATATCGAGGCGGATATGGGGTGCGGATTCCCGTATCTCGTTGAGTAGTGCGGGAATCAGCGTCGATTCGGCGTAATCGCTGGCCATAATGCGAAATACTCGGTCACTCTCGGCGAGGTTAAACTCGTCCACCGGCTGCACCGCCTGTTCAATCTGGCTGAGGATTTGCCGAACCTGTGGTTGCAATTCTTCAGCCCGCTCGGTGGGGGTCATGCCCTGAGAGGTGCGTATCAATAGCGGATCATTAAACAGGTCTCGCAGTCTACGCAGGCTGTTGCTCATGGCCGGTTGGGTGATGCCCAGCTGGTCCGCAGCCTTAGTGACGTTCTTCTCTCGCAGCAGCACGTCCAGATAAACCAGCAGGTTCAGGTCAATTCTTGAAATATTCATGGAATAAATGCGTCGATAAAAAACTATAAGCTAGCGTGATTGTCGGTGTTTTTCCAGTCTCCAGCCTGAATTTTGTCCATAAATGCGCACAATTTTGACCGCTAAGCGCTTCTTTTTCCAAACAATTCCAGAATCAATGGGTGGCAAGTCTTCCGAGTGTGGACAGGTATTAATTACTATTTCTTCTGTGAATGACGAGGATAAAGACTATAAATTTCTGAAATTTAACTATGGGGCGTACAGTGGCCGGCATTGGATGAGATCTACCGGCGCCAGCCGCTTGAGATTCAGCCAGACCATTTTACAGTCACCACAACTTATCGTCATTTAGTACGTACCGGGGATTACCATGGCAAATTACAATCAGGACATTGATCAACTTTCCAGCCTTGTGTCACAGCAGGGCGAGACCTGGCGTGCAATTAATCCAGAATCGGCTGCGCGTATGCGCGCCCAAAATCGCTTCAAAACCGGTCTGGATATCGCTCGCTATACCGCCGAGATAATGCGTAATGATATGGCTCGTTACGATGCCGATTCTTCTCAGTACACCCAATCATTGGGTTGTTGGCACGGGTTTATTGGTCAGCAGAAAATGATTTCAATTAAGAAGCATTTCAACAGCACTGACCGCCGTTACCTGTACCTGTCCGGTTGGATGATTGCTGCACTGCGCTCCGAGTTTGGTCCGCTGCCCGATCAATCCATGCATGAGAAGACTTCTGTGCCTGGACTGATCGAAGAGCTGTACACCTTCCTGCGTCAGGCCGATGCTCGTGAGCTGGGTGGTCTGTTCCGCAGCCTGGATGCCGCTCGCGAAGCGGGTGATGAGGTAGCTGCGAAAGATGCACAGAACAAAATCGACAACTTCCAGACCCACGTTGTCCCCATTATTGCCGACATCGATGCGGGCTTTGGTAACGCTGAAGCGACTTACCTACTGGCCAAGAAAATGATTGAAGCCGGCGCCTGCTGTATTCAGATTGAAAACCAGGTCTCTGACGAGAAGCAATGTGGTCATCAGGACGGTAAAGTGACTGTTCCTCATGAAGACTTCCTGGCGAAGATTCGTGCCATTCGTTATGCCTTCCTTGAGCTGGGTGTTGAAGACGGTGTGATCTGTGCCCGTACTGACTCCTTAGGTGCTGGCCTGACCAAGCAAATCGCGGTAACCAATGAGCCAGGTGATCTGGGAGACCAGTACAACTCGTTCCTCGATGGCGACTACATCGAAAGTGCTGCGGATATTGCTAATGGCGATGTGGTGGTTAAGGCTGACGGCAAGCTGCTCAAGCCAAAGCGCCTGGCCAGTGGTCTGTTCCAGTTCAAGAAAGGTTCCGGTGAAGATCGCGTGGTACTGGATTGTATTACTTCGCTGCAAAACGGCGCTGACCTGCTGTGGATCGAAACTGAGAAGCCCCACGTTGGCCAGATTGGCGCGATGGTGAACCGTATCCGCGAAGTCGTGCCGAATGCCAAGCTGGTTTATAACAACAGCCCATCCTTCAACTGGACGCTGAACTTCCGTCAGCAGGTATTCGATGCCTGGACCGAAGAAGGCAAGGATGTATCGGCCTATAATCGCGATAATCTGATGAGTGTTGAATACGATGAGTCAGAACTGTCTGCGGCGGCGGATGAAAAAATCCGTACTTTCCAGGCTGATGCTGCTCGTGAAGCCGGTATTTTCCATCACTTAATCACACTGCCAACTTACCACACAGCGGCCCTGTCTACTGACAATCTGGCAAAAGAGTACTTCGGCACAGAGGGTATGTTGGGTTATGTTCGCGGTGTACAGCGCAAGGAAATCCGTCAGGGTATCGCCTGTGTTAAACACCAAAACATGGCTGGCTCCGATATGGGCGACGATCACAAAGAGTACTTCTCTGGTGACGCTGCGCTGAAAGCTTCCGGAGCTGATAACACTATGAACCAGTTTGGTTAATTGCTGGTTCTTTTTGAAAAAGTTTTAAAAGTTTAATACCTTCCCGGTATGTCAGGCGGCTTCGGCCGCCTTTTTTATGCATGGTATTTGGCGCACAAATATTTGATAGGGTTTGATTGCTTGATACGTGTAAACTTTTATTAATAGAAAACCAGAGGTTTAATAAATGACTATATCAACTCCCGATTTATGCGATGAGCATGGCAGCGATGTACACGTTGCCGCTCCGGTTTTTAAGCACTATGGCGGTATCCGTCGTTTTGGTGGAGTGGTTGTCACGGTAAAGTGCTTTGAAGATAACTCCAAAGTCGCTGAATTGGTGAAAACACCCGGTAATCAGCGCGTGCTAGTGGTGGATGGTGGTGCCTCGCCAAGGAGATCGTTGTTAGGAGATAACCTCGCGCGTGCCGCAGAGGAAAATGGCTGGAGTGGCATTGTCATCTATGGTGCCATTCGCGATGTGGAGGATATTGCCGGGATGGCCATTGGGGTGATGGCGCTGGGGACGATACCTGTCAAAACGGAAAAGCGTGACCTGGGTGATATCAATGTAGACATTGAAATGGCGGGATTAGTAATTCGTCCCGGCAATTACCTTTATGCCGATGGCAGCGGAGTGATCGTTTCGGATAGGCCATTAGTCACTTTATGATATTTTTCTCGCCAGTCTGTGGTCTTATACTACAAAGGTATTTTTAGTCTTATAGGTTGGGCTGATAAGCCCTTGTTGTAGAACTGTCGTCATCAACCCGCAAAACATGGCTGGGGACACCCTCATCGGTTGAAACCCCACGCCCTCTGAGGGTGTCCCCAGCCACATTTTGCTAGATCATAGAATATACCAATCAGTAAGCGTGGCACTGAATAGCAGCCTGGAATGGCAAACACCTCAAAGGGCGTGGGGTTTCAACCGACGAGGTGTTTGCCATTCCAGGCTGCGGTTTTACGATAGTGTAACCTGGTAGGCAGTATTAGTAGGCAATAGGTTTGAGGTGATGGGTTTGAATTGAACTAGCCTTCCTCTGGTGCTGAAATAAAAGCATAAACGGCAAATAGGAGTTACAAAGATGGTTAAGTTAGGCTTGATGCTAGGTTATTCCGGTAAACGAATCGAGTTGCCCATGGCGATGATCCAGCAGGCGGAAACCCTGGGTTATGACTCGGTGTGGACTGCCGAGGCCTATGGCTCCGATGCGATTACCGCTGCCACCTGGATTTTGGCCCAGACTAAACGGATCAAAGTAGGTACCTGTATTATGCAGATGCCGGCGCGCACCCCGGCGATGGCGGCGATGACATCAATGACGCTGAGCCAGTTATCCGGGGGGAGGTTTATTGCCGGGTTGGGTGCATCCGGCCCGCAGGTGGTTGAAGGTTGGCACGGCGTACCTTACGGGAAGCCGATTACCCGTACCCGTGAATATATCCAGATTATGCGTCAGATTATGGCGCGTGAAGCGCCGCTGGAATTTAACGGTGAAATATATCAAATGCCAGCCAGTGCGCCGGGTAGCACAGGTTTAGGTAAGCCGCTTAAATCCATTATGGAGCGTGATACGTCAATTCCAATTTATACCGCCTCGATTACGCCTGCTGGTTTAGCCTGTGCGGCCGAGTTTGCCGATGGTGTATTTCCTGTGTGGATGGACCCGGAAAAATATTCAGTGTTAGCACCGCATCTGGAAAAAGGTTTTGCGAAAGCGGGCGACGGCAAATCATTACAGCAATTTGATATCGCCCCCAATGTTGCCGTCGCCTTAGGTGATGATCTGGATGCCTGTCGTCTACCCATTAAACAACATTTAGCGCTATATATAGGTGGTATGGGTGCCAAGGGCAAAAACTTTTATACCAATTACACTGCCTCTATGGGCTATGCCGATGCCGCTGAGCGGATTCAGGATCTTTATTTGGCCGGTGAACAGGAGGCAGCTGTGGCGGCCGTGCCTGATGAGCTAGTCGATGCTGTAGCGATGGTCGGCCCGGAGGCACGTATTCGCGAGCGGGCCAAAGCCTGGAGAGCAGCGGCAGAGAAAAATCAGGTGGGAAGCTTACTGTTATCAATAAAGCAGCCGGAGCTGATTCCGCTGTTGGCGGATATTTTTATTGATCAATAAGTCCTAAAATTTTCTAACATAGTGAAAATTTTAAAATGTAACGTGGGTGCCAAAAAAAATAATGGGTATTAGTAATGCAGAGCTTTTAGCCAAGGTCATTTTGAATGGCTTCGACGCCTTTTTTGGGGATTTTCAGAATATTACACTGGGCGCGCAGTCTCGTTTTGAAAATGCAGATTGGCAAAAAGTTCATGGCGCGATGAGCTTTCGGCTGGAAATGTACAAGAAAAAAGTGCGGGAAGTGGCCGGTCGTGCCGAGCAGATTAGCGGTGAGTTATTAGAGGACAGACAGTTGTGGCGAGAGGCCAAGGAGGAGTATTCTCATCTGATCGAAACTCATTTAAATTTTGAGATTGCACAAACCTTTTTTAACTCCGTCTACTGTTTTGTGTTCGGTCACGAGAAAATTCGCGATGCACATTCCTTTTTACATGTGCCGGCCATGCGGCCGAAGGGACTCGATGATGAAGTGATTTACAAAGAGTATGACCTGTCCTCTAATGGTCGAGATCAAGTGGGTAAAATTCTAAAGGATAGCCAGTTTAATATTCCCTTTGAAGATTATGAACGCGACCTGACTCGCGTGATGGAAGAGCTTCAGCGATTTTTGCAAAAATCCGAAAAGGAAACCGTTAAAGCTCAAGTATTACACTCGCTATTCTATCGTAATAAAGCCGCCTATATGGTGGGCCGAATAATGATTGGGGATGAGTGTAAACCCTTTGTGTTTCCGTTCCTGAATAACGAGCGCGGCGAAGTGTTTGTCGATACCGTGCTGTTTTCCTCTGACGAAGTCAGTAAGGTGTTCAGTTTTACTCGAAGCTATTTTATGGTGGACGCTTCAGTGCCTTCCCAGTACGTGGCGTTTTTAAAATCCATTATTCCGCAGAAACAAACCTTCGAATTGTATAGCGCGATTGGTTTTGCCAAACACGGTAAAACCGTTTTTTATCGCAGTGCGGTTAAAAATACCCAGCGCACTGATGATCAGTATGTCATCGCGCCGGGTATTAAGGGTATGGTCATGTTGGTGTTTACTCTGCCGTCTTATAACTATGTGTATAAGGTGATCAAGGATCGCTTTACCCCACCCAAAGATATGACGCGGGAACAGGTAAAGGGTAAATACAAGCTGGTAAAACGCTGGGATCGAGCAGGGCGGATGGCGGATACACAGGAGTTTGCCAATCTTGCCTTTGATCGCCGGCGTTTTTCCGATGAGTTAATGGCCGAACTGGAAAAAGAAGTGCCTTCACTATTGGAAGAGAGAGGGAATGCCCTAATCCTCAAGCACGTTTATGTGGAGCGCCGCATGGTGCCGCTCAATCTCTATCTGCGCGATGCCACCGACGAGCAGGTGTATAGCGCCATGGATGAATACGGCAATGCGATTAAACAGCTGGCGGCGGCCAATATCTTCCCCGGCGATATGTTGCTGAAAAACTTCGGTGTAACTCGTCACGGTCGGGTCGTGTTTTACGATTACGATGAGATCTGCCCGCTGGTGGACTGTAATTTTCGAGTGATCCCCAAACCGCAGAATGAGCAACAGGAAATGGCCAGCCAACCCTGGTATGACGTTGGTCCGATGGATGTTTTCCCCGAGGAATTCAGGCTGTTCTTTTCCGGTAATAAAAGAGCCAGGGAGGTATTCGATAAGCTGCATCCCGATCTTTACGAAGCTGATTTCTGGTCCGGACTGCAACGGCAGGTTCGCAAGGGTCAGGTCGGAGATGTATTTCCCTATCGTCGACGCTATCGGTTTAAGCGTCCTGTCAATACGCCAGAGGCGGCCTGACTCCTCCAGCTCAAGACCATCATCAGCCATCGTGTTGGGCTTCACAGAAGGATTGCGGCTTATATTTTCCTCCTGTGGGGTCAATGCTATGAGTCAACACCTCAAGCACTCTTCATTACAGCTAGTAACCGGTCAAGCAAATACCGGTTGATTAGCGCCGTCCCTGGCGCCGATCGCTTCATCAAAAGTTGTAACCAATACCCAGGGTATAGGCCCATGCGCCATCGTCAAAGTTGTCCTCAGCGTCATCACCGCTCTCAAAGAAGAACTGGTATTCGCCACGAGCGAGAATATATGTGCTTTCGAGCATATAATATTTTACCCCCAGCTCGAGTCCGGCGAAACCTGTGTCATTGACGCCGTCGCCATAGATACCGCCCAGAGATGCGCCAACAAAAGGCCGGGCCTGATTGGTCCCAAAGTGATAATCGGTGTAGAGGCGGGTGCTGCCATTCCAGTAATCATCATCAATACCTTCACCCTGGATATCGGCAAAGTTGAGGCTTTGCCGTACGCCCCAGACTAGATTATCTGTTGTGTACCAGCCTAAATCACCGGAAACGCCAAAGCTGCTGTGATCACCGTCCTTATCACTGGAGCCAGTGCCGGAGAGAGAAAACTCCCGCTCGCCTGTGCTAGGCCCATAGTTGCTTTGCGCAACAGCGACACCTGGGATGGCTATGCACAATAAGCTTGTGGTCAGGATTTGTTTTGTCAATTGTCCCATGCTGAATCTCCTAATTGCTTTGTCAGAATTTAGTGCAATACGTGACACTTACCTTCTGGGCAGTCCCAATGCTATGTAGCAACCCCGATGCCATGATGGCAGGGTGGTTTCAATGATGTTTGTCATGTCTCTTGAATACTGGGCCTGAGAGCCATTGATTTTTTTGTGCAGGAATTTGCGAAAGACGCCAAGTAGCGGATGAAGAAACTGCCGACGAGTAAAATTGACAAGGTCTTTGTAAAAATCACAAAGCGCGATTTTTGCCGATGGCAACGGCGGTGTGGGCGGCCAGCAATTGAATCAGTTCCACCCGGGCATTGGTAATGATGATCTGGCGTAACCACGCCTGTTGCAACCGATGCTTTTACTCGCCATAGTGGGGCTATCTGTAGTGACAATATGTAGTGACTATGCTGTAGTGATTATCTGTCGCAGTCAGTTCGGCCGGCTGATCCGGTCCCAACTTTTTCTACGGATAGGCGATGAAGCAGAGCAAATTGCTGGTTCTGATAGTGATGTTCCTGTGCCTGGGCTCCTCAGGGTTGGCGGCTCAGGGGCAGATCTGGGTGCTGGACATCAAGGGCGTAATCGGCCCCGCCGTGGCTGACTACATGGTGCGCGGCCTGGAGCAGGCCGAGGCGGAAGGCGCCAGTATGGTCGTGCTGACCATTGATACTCCCGGTGGCCTGGATACCTCCATGCGGCAGATGGTGCAGGCGATCCTGGCCGCTGATATCCCGGTGGTGGGCTACGTTTCACCGCGCGGTGCGCGGGCGGCGAGTGCCGGTACCTACATGCTTTATGCCTGCCACGTGGCTGCCATGGCCCCGGCCACCAATCTGGGCGCGGCCACACCGGTACAGATGCAATCCCCCTCGCTGCCTTCCATGCCCGGTGAAGAGAGTGGCGACGGAGCCGCCCAGGATGCCGACCAGAATAATCCCTCGTCCTCGCAACAGCCCCAGCCGGGCAGCGCCATGGAGCGCAAGATGGTCAACGACGCTACCGCTTATATCGAAGGGCTCGCTGAGCTGCGCGGACGCAACAAGGCCTGGGCCCGACAAGCGGTGACCCAGGGTGCCAGTCTGCCTGCCGAAGAGGCGCTGCAAAAGAACGTGATTGATCTGATGGCAGGTAACCTGAACAACCTGCTGGAGCAGCTGCACGGAAAACAGATAGCGCTGGACGATACCACCTCCATCACCCTGACGACTGAGGGTGTTGCTATTCATCCACATCCCGTCGACTGGCGCAGTGAATTTCTGGCGATTATCACCAATCCCAATATTGCCTATATGCTGGTGATGATCGGCATTTACGGGCTGATTTTTGAGTTCTCCAATCCAGGCCTGGGGCTGCCCGGCATCGCGGGTGCGGTATGCCTGTTGCTGGCGTTGTACGCGTTCCAGGTGCTGCCGGTTAGCTACGCGGGTTTGGGGTTGATAGTGCTGGGCGTGGCCCTGATGACTGCGGAGGCGTTTGCCCCGAGTTTTGGCGTTCTGGGGCTGGGTGGCGTGGTCGCCTTTGCCATCGGCTCGATTATCCTGATGGATACTGATTTACCCGGCTATCAGATCGCGATGCCATTGGTTGCCGGGTTCACCGCTTTCAGCGCCCTGTTGCTGGTCGTGGCGCTGGGACTGGTGCTGAAGTCGAGCAAAAGCAAGGTGGTCACGGGGTTGAGCACACTGATGGGAGAGACGGCAAAGGTGGTGACGCTGCACGATGGCGTGGCCTACGTGCACTTGCAAGGTGAACGCTGGCAGGTGAAGTGTCTGGAGCCGCTGGCTGTGAATGATCGAGTCAGAGTGACCCGCGCCAGCGGGCTGGTGTTGCAGGTTGAAAAAATCAATACAGAGGAGTCTGAGTTATGAGCTTCGATTTGGGTTATTTCGGTGGCGTGCTGCTGATCCTCGCCGTTGCGCTGTTGATCAGTATGTTCCGCATCCTGCGCGAGTACGAGCGCGGTGTCATTTTTACCTTAGGGCGTTTTACTCGGGTGAAAGGGCCCGGTTTGATTATTGTGATCCCGATTCTGCAACAAATGGTGCGAGTGGACCTGCGCACTATTGTGATGGATGTACCTTCCCAGGATGTGATTTCCCGGGACAACGTGTCGGTGAAGGTGAATGCGGTGATCTATTTCCGGGTGGTTGACCCGGAGAAGGCCATTATTCAGGTGGAGAACTTTTACGATGCCACCAGTCAGTTGTCACAGACTACTCTGCGTTCGGTGCTGGGGCGCCATGAGCTGGATGATATGCTGGCCGAGCGGGATAAACTGAACAGCGATGTACAGGAAATTCTGGACGAGCAAACCGACGCCTGGGGCATCAAGGTCTCCAATGTAGAGATAAAACATGTGGATCTGGACGAGAGCATGATTCGCGCCATAGCAAAACAGGCAGAAGCTGAGCGGGTGAGGCGTGCCAAGGTGATCCACGCCCAGGGAGAGTTCGAGGCGTCGGAAAAACTGCTGGACGCCGCACAGGTACTGGCAAAACAGGAGCAGGCACTGCAGCTGCGCTACCTGCAGACGCTAGTGGAGCTGGCCGGCGACAAGAGCTCCACCATTGTCTTCCCCATGCCGATTGATTTGATGGAGGGCATCAAACGGTTTGCCCGGGGCGGCGGTGACAACGCCTGAGTCGCTCCCGTGGGATCAGGGGGTACGCCATTGTATCGTCGTTTGTCGGCTATTTTTGCGCTCCGCTTTAAATCAGGGGTTTGGCTGTGTGTGCCAATTTTGACGCGGGCAATTTTAGTCCGAGTTCCTGGGTTCTTGAGGTGGACACTGGCGGGCGATTTGCGTACAATCGCCCGCCAAGTCATACCGGTGTTCAGCAGCCCGGTCATTCCTCCAGATCGCTTCCATATTGATGGGCTTCTGGCCTTACTGGGAATAGAATTCTAAGCGAGATGAGGCTGTACTTCATCTCGCTTTTTTACGGCCTGCATTTAGTGTTTTTTCATCAGATACCGGTGCTTTCTACCTCGGTTTTTTTCTGCTCTTTTTAGGAGGTTTGCTTGTCGGTACCAGCCATTTTAGCTCTTGAGGACGGTAATGTTTTTAAGGGAATTGCCATTGGTGCCAGCGGGCATTCCGTCGGCGAGGTCGTGTTCAATACGGCCATGACGGGTTATCAGGAAATCCTCACGGATCCCTCCTATGCCAAGCAGATCGTCACCCTGACTTATCCCCATATCGGAAATACCGGCACCAACAGCGAAGACGAAGAGGCTAAAGATATTTGGTCTGCGGGTCTGGTGATTCGCGATCTCCCGCTGTTGGCCAGTAACTTCCGCAATCAGGAGAGTCTGCAGGACTACCTGACCCGTCGCAATATCATTGGTATTGCCGATATTGATACCCGTCGTCTAACCCGGATTCTGCGGGACAAGGGCGCTCAGAACGGCTGTATAATGGCTGGCGATGCCATTGATGAAGCCAAAGCACTGGAGCTGGCCAAGGGCTTTGCCGGCCTCAAGGGCATGGATTTAGCCAAGGTTGTCTGTACCAAAGAACAATATACATGGCAGCAGGGCAGCTGGTCCTTAACGCCTGCAGAGAGTTATAAGGAATACCGCGCCGAAGATTGCCAATACCACGTAGTCGCCTACGACTTTGGCGTTAAGCGTAATATCCTGCGGATGCTGGTGGATCGCGGCTGTCGACTGACAGTGGTTCCCGCTGAAACACCGGCCGCCGATGTGCTGGCCA
Source organism: Oceanicoccus sp. (assembly GCA_965661375.1). Classification (GTDB taxonomy): domain Bacteria; phylum Pseudomonadota; class Gammaproteobacteria; order Pseudomonadales; family Dasaniaceae; genus Oceanicoccus. The sequence goes on from CBFIDJ010000004.1 coordinate 132,729, forward strand.
TGAACCCCGACGGTATTTTCCTGTCCAATGGCCCCGGCGATCCAGAACCCTGTACCTACGCAATAGAAGCGATTAAGCAAATTCTCGACACTGAGATTCCGGTATTCGGTATCTGTCTGGGGCACCAATTATTGGCTCTGGCCTCCGGTGCCAAGACTGTCAAAATGAAGTTTGGTCACCACGGCGCTAATCACCCGGTACAGAATGTTGAAGACGGTACAGTACTGATCACCAGCCAGAACCATGGTTTTGCCGCTGACGAGGATAGCCTGCCCACGACTTTGAGGGTGACGCATAAATCCCTATTTGATGGCTCGCTGCAGGGTATTCATCGTACCGACAAGCCAGCCTTTAGCTTTCAGGGTCACCCTGAAGCTAGCCCCGGCCCGCAAGATGCGGCCCCATTGTTTGATCACTTTATTAAGTTAATCCAGGCGCGTGCCTGATTTAACCTGAGACGTTAGGCCGTGAATGTTAGAGGTCGGTTCGAGGTGCTTTCCCAAAAGTACTGTCATCGAGCCCGGTAATCTCACGTCAGCGGCCTTGCCTCCAGCGGAGACAAAATGCCAAAAAGAACCGATATACAATCCATTCTGATACTGGGTGCTGGTCCGATCGTGATCGGCCAGGCCTGTGAGTTTGATTACTCCGGTGCCCAGGCCTGTAAGGCCCTGCGGGAAGAGGGGATCCGGGTAATTCTGGTGAACTCCAACCCGGCCACGATTATGACCGATCCGAGCATGGCCGACGCGACCTATATCGAGCCGGTGGAATGGCAAACCGTAGCGCGGATTATCGAGAAGGAAAAGCCCGACGCGCTGCTGCCCACCATGGGCGGACAAACGGCGCTGAACTGTGCGCTGGATTTGGATAAGCACGGTGTGCTGGCCAAATACAATGTAGAAATGATTGGCGCCACCAAGGAGGCTATCGACAAGGCGGAAGATCGCGACCTGTTCGACAAGGCAATGAAGTCAATCGGTCTGGAAACACCTCGCGCCGCCATCGCGCACAGCATGGAAGAAGCTTTACAGGTGCAAAAGCAGCTGGGCTTCCCCTGTATTATTCGCCCCTCTTTTACCATGGGTGGGTCCGGCGGTGGGATCGCCTATAACAAGGAAGAGTTTATCGAGATTTGTGAGCGCGGCCTCGACCTGTCTCCCACCAAAGAGTTGCTGATCGATGAATCGCTGATCGGTTGGAAAGAGTACGAAATGGAAGTGGTGCGGGACAAAAACGATAACTGCATTATCGTCTGCTCCATCGAAAACTTCGACCCGATGGGAGTACATACCGGCGACTCCATTACCGTGGCCCCGGCCCAGACACTGACCGATAAAGAATACCAGATCATGCGGGACGCCTCGCTGGCCGTGCTGCGTGAAATCGGTGTCGAAACCGGTGGTTCCAATGTGCAGTTTGGCCAGTGCCCGGAAACCGGCCGTCTGGTCATAATCGAAATGAATCCCCGGGTTAGCCGCTCTTCAGCGCTGGCTTCCAAGGCGACCGGCTTCCCGATTGCCAAGGTCGCGGCCAAGCTGGCAATTGGTTATACGCTGGATGAACTGCAAAACGATATTACTGGCGGCGCGACACCAGCTTCCTTTGAGCCAGCTATTGATTATGTAGTCACCAAAATTCCGCGTTTTACCTTTGAAAAATTCTCCGAAGCCGACCCGCACCTGCATACGCAAATGAAGTCGGTCGGTGAGGTGATGGCGATTGGTCGCACGTTTCAGGAGTCCATGCAGAAAGCGCTGCGGGGGCTGGAAGTCGGCTCATCGGGTTTTGAGCACCAGATCGACACCGACCGCAGTGATGCCAAAGATACTTTGATCAGCGAGCTGACCAACCCCGGACCTGAGCGTATTTGGTTTGTGGCAGATGCTTTTCGCGCGGGCATGAGCATTGATGAGGTGTACGAGTACTCCAAAATTGATCGCTGGTTCCTGGTGCAGATCGAGGATATCGTCAAGACGGAAAACAGTCTGAAAACTCAGCAGCTGTCGGAACTTGATGCCGACAGTCTGTTTCGCTTAAAGCGCAAGGGTTTTTCCGACAAGCGTTTGTCGGTTTTATTGAACGAGTCAGAGTCAGCGGTTCGTCAGCATCGGCATGCATTGAATATCCGCCCTGTTTACAAGCGGGTCGATACCTGTGCCGCAGAGTTTTCCACCAGCACCGCTTATATGTACTCTACCTATGAAGAAGAGTGCGAAGCCGATGTCTCCACCCGCGACAAGATTTTAGTCTTGGGGGGCGGTCCTAACCGTATTGGTCAGGGGATTGAGTTCGACTATTGCTGTGTTCACGCGGCATTGGCCATGCGCGAAGATGGTTACGAGACCATTATGGTCAACTGTAACCCGGAGACAGTTTCCACCGATTACGACACCTCCGATCGGCTGTATTTTGAGCCAGTGACACTGGAAGACGTGCTGGAAATTGTCGAAAAAGAAAAGCCCAAGGGCGTGATTGTGCAGTTTGGTGGTCAGACACCGCTGAAGCTGGCTCGCGATCTGGAAAAGGCTGGTGTGCCCATCATTGGCACTACACCCGATGCCATCGACCGGGCAGAAGATCGCGAACGCTTCCAGCAAATGATTATCAAACTCGGGTTAAAGCAACCGCCCAATACGACCGTTCGTTCGACTGAAGCTGCGGTAGCTGCCGCGGAAACGATTGGTTACCCGCTGGTTGTGCGGCCTTCCTATGTACTGGGTGGTCGGGCGATGGAGATTGTCTACAGCGAAGATGAGTTGCTGCGCTATATGAATGATGCGGTGCAGGCTTCTAACGAATCTCCGGTGCTGCTGGATCACTTTCTGGATGCCGCGGTAGAAATTGATGTGGACGCGGTCTCCGATGGCAAAGAGGTCGTGATCGGTGCGATTATGCAGCATATCGAGCAGGCGGGGATTCACTCCGGCGACTCGGCCTGTTCCCTGCCGCCCTATTCGATCAGCCCGGAGCAGCAGGACAAAATGCGCGAGCAGGTTAAGGCAATGGCCATTGAGCTAGGCGTTTGCGGCCTGATGAATGTGCAGCTGGCGGAGCAGGATGGCGAAATCTACGTGATTGAAGTCAATCCCCGCGCCTCCAGAACTGTGCCCTTCGTGTCCAAATGTATCGGTACGTCGCTGGCCAAAGTGGCGGCGCGCTGTATGGCGGGAACATCTTTACAGGAACAGGGCTTCACAACGGAGCGCATCCCGCCGTACTATAGTGTGAAGGAAGCGGTATTTCCCTTTAATAAATTTCCCAGCGTTGATCCTATTCTCGGTCCGGAAATGAAATCTACCGGCGAGGTGATGGGCTTGGGTGAAACCTTTGCCGAAGCTTACGCCAAGGCGCAGTTGGGGGCGGGCGAAAAATTGCCCAGAGGCGGTAAGGCTTTCCTGAGTGTGCGTGAGGTCGACAAGCCGGGTGTGATCGCGGTTGCGAAAAAACTCATCGATCTGGGGTTTGAACTGGTTGCCACGCCGGGCACGCACAAGACCTTGGTGGATGCCGGCATTACCGCTGAGAAAATCAATAAAGTAAAACAGGGTCGTCCACATATTGTAGATGCCTTGAAAAACGACGACATCGACCTGATTGTCAATACGACGGAGGGACGGCAGTCTATCGCCGACTCTGCTTCAATCCGCCGCACAGCGATGTCGAAAAAAGTATTCTGTACGACGACTCTGGCCGGTGCCGATGCTGTTTGCGAGGCCATTAAAGTGAATAAAGGCGAGGCGCCACAGGTTCGTCGATTACAGGAAGTCCATGGGAGAGTGTCAACATGAGTGACCGGGTACCAATGACCGTAGCAGGTGAAGCCGCCCTGCGAGCCGAATTGAGTAAATTAAAATCTGTCGATCGTCCACGTATTGTACAGGCGATTGCCGAAGCGCGTGAGCACGGCGACCTGAAGGAAAACGCCGAGTACCACGCCGCCCGCGAACAGCAGGGTTTTTGCGAGGGGCGTATTCAGGAGATCGAAGGCAAACTCAGCAATAGTATTGTGATCGATGTCACCACCATGCCTCAGACGGGGAAGGTGATTTTCGGTACCACGGTGACTATTATTAATTGTGATACCGATGAAGAAAAAAAATACCGCATCGTGGGTGAAGACGAATCGGACGTCAGCGCCGGCAGAATCTCGGTGACGTCACCCATTGCCCGTGCCTTAGTGGGCAAGGAAGAAGGCGATGTGGTGATAGTTAAAACACCAGGCGGCGATGTGGAATACGAGATCGACCGGGTCGAACATATTTAGGTGAGTCGGATTCCGTATCGTGTTAAGGCTGCCGGAGGCAGCCTTTTTTGTACGTGTATTAGTAACCACAGGATTGGTTATCACTTATAAATGGTCGAGTTGCGGTGCCGAATCAGTCCTGAAACGCTTCCACCCGGTTGCGACCATTACGCTTGGCCGAATAGAGTGCTTGATCGGCACGGTCGATAAAACATTCAATGGATTCGCCTAGCCTGAAGCGGGTTACACCGAAGGAGGCGGTGATATTATCCAGCACCTTGTCTGAGCTTTTGATCTTTACCCGCAGTTGCTGAATTTTTTGGCGCAGTTTTTCTGCCACTTCACTGGCCTCTGCTTCGCTGGCATTACTAAGGATAATGGCAAACTCCTCGCCACCATAGCGCGCGCCAATGGCATTGTCCGGACAGTAATCCTGAATCAGCTCCCCCATTCTTTGCAAAACCCGGTCGCCAATCACATGCCCGTAGTCATCATTAAAGGATTTGAAATGATCGAGATCCGTCAGGATCAGACAGACATCGGCGGCGACAGTGTCATTTTGTAGTAATTGTTTCAACTGACGATCAAAGGCATTGCGATTATACAGCTGGGTTAATTGGTCAACGTAGGCCTCTTTCTCTGCAAGCGCCAGCTCATGGCGCAGCGAATTAATCTCTTCGTTGGCCTGTTCCATGCCTGCTTTAAAATCGCTATTCGCGGAGCGAATCTGTTCACTGGCGTTGATGACTTGATCAATCAGGGTGGTGACTTCATCGATCGATGAGGCCTGTTTTAATGCGTCAATATTCTGGCTAAGCTCTTCATCAAAGTGCTCGCTGCTCTGCATGGAAGCGGACAATCGGTTAACAATATGTTCGGCCAATTGGGTAATACTATCCAGTGTATTCTGATGGTCTTCCAAGTGTTCACTGATAATATAGTATTTATACAGCTCAATACTTTGCTCTTGAGTTAACCTGGCATTGCCACTGGTGAGAGCATCAAGTGCCTTGTTCAGGGCGGGAATATAATTGGCAACGTAGTTATACCACAGGGTGTAATTGACTGGGTTGGCTGGAATTTTTTTTGCCACCATATGCGGCACGGCCTTTTTCAGCAAATCGGCTGCGGTGGCCAAGTCTTCAGAGTAATTCATTTACGCGTCCTGATTGCTGCTGTTTTATTTTAAAAATATTTAATGCATTTTTTCTAGATAGAATAATAAACACTTTGTTCTTCATGTAAATGCGCCCATAAGAAAAAGTGTTATAAAGAAGGAGCTTTTTTTTTAGAGGCATTGAAAATATTCACAATTAGACACATTGTCTCGATTCAGAGTTATTACTACTTAATCATAATCATTGCTATTAACGGCTCTTTTGCTGTTGGAACTGATTGAGTGTGTTGTTGACAATCCATAGCGGGCCGATTAATAAAAACGTCAAATCCTGAAAAAATGAGGGTCTTTTCTTCTCCACGGCATGACCGTAAAACTGTGCAAGCCAGGCGATAACAAAAACAAACAGGCAAATCTGCCAGAGTGTGATGGCAGCCTGACTGGGATAAAGCTCGTAGCTGATCCAGCACACACCCATTATCAGACCCATATAGATCCCTGAAGAGAGGGACAGTGAAAAATAAAACACCAGTGAACCGAGCATTACGACCAGGGCCCAGTTCATTGCCGGCCATTGTGAAAACATTGGCAGTAATGGAATATGCCAGAGGATACCGAAGGTGCAGTAAAAAATAGCGGGAACGCAAAGATAATGAATTTTTTTATTAACAGGGTGCCGGTGTGTCTGGCTGTACTCTTCCAGTCGTGCGGATAATTTTTTTTGGCGATCGGATTGGTCGGCGTTATGTTGCATAGGCCAGGCTCTGCTCCAGAGACTTTTGGCTAGAAATTTTTACAGTTTTGATCGTTTTGATCGATTTATAAAAAGCCCTCTTTGAGTAAGCATACTGTGTTTTTGAAATTTTGCTCGAGCTTTTCGTTATTTACATCAATTTATAAAGATAAAAGACAGGGATTGAATAATTAAACTTGCCTCACACAAAACTGGTAAGTATTTCTTATGCGAGGAAAGTCAGGGTTAAAGTGGTAGGGTGATGCAGCAAGCCAAGCGATGTGAGAGAAAAGTTGGCTGTCAGAGTGTCGGTATTCCGACAGCCAACAAAAATACTAAGCCGCGTTTTGCAGTGCAGCAATGCGTTGTTCCAGCGGGGGGTGGGTTAAAAATAACCCTGCCAAGCCTTGTTTTAATTCACCCTTGATACCAAAGGCGGTCATCTCTCCGGGCAGATCGCTGGGTAAACCCTGCTCACTGCGCAGGCGTTGCAGCGCAGCAATCATGGACTGGCGGCTGGCCAGATGAGCGCCAGCGGCATCGGCGCGGTATTCACGCCAGCGAGAAAACCAGAAGACAATTATAGACGCGAGAATGCCGAGGATAATTTCGGCAACAAAGGTGGCGATGTAAAAACCGATACCGTGACCGCGCTCGGTTTTAAAGATAACTCGGTCAACGGTGTGGCCGATGATGCGAGCGAAGAACATCACAAAGGTATTCACCACGCCCTGAATCAAGGTGAGCGTCACCATGTCGCCATTGGCAACGTGGCCGATCTCATGGGCCAGTACGGCTCGGGCTTCATCCGGTTGGAAGCGTTCCAATAGGCCGGCGCTAACCGCCACCAAGGCTTTGTTGCGATTGGAGCCGGTGGCAAAGGCGTTGGATTGTGGTGAGGGAAAGATGCCCACTTCTGGCATACCAATTCCGGCTTTTTGTGCCAGTTCGGTGACAGTATCGACCAGCCACTGCTCCTGCCGGTTGCGGGGCTGCTCAATCAGCTGCACACCCATGGCCCGTTTCGCCATCCACTTCGATAGCATCAGGGAAATCAGTGAACCCCCCATGCCAAATACGCCGCAGAACACCAGCAGAGCTGTTAGATTCAGGTCGACGCCATTGGCCGCCATGATGGAGTTAAATCCCAGCAGGCTCAGGGTAATACTGGCTACCAGCAAAATAGCCATATTGGTTAACAGAAACAGCGCGATACGCATCATGGGGTGGTAATCCTAATGATTAATGGGGGGGCAGGTACAAGTCCTGAATTAAGAGCTTCCTGCCCTAGGGCCTGTTAACACTAATTTGATTGTCTCTGTTGTGACTAAAAATGTGCCAATCAAGGCGCGAGGAGTGTGGTTTGGTTATTCCAAATAAGCGACGAGCAACGATGAGTGGCGCTTTTTTAGTCACAACCCGTAGGGCTGGGGCCATTTTTTCGCCCAACTGCGTTATCAGTCGCTTATGTAGGCTAGCTACACCGCACTCCTTCTGCCTTGCTGGACAAAAAAATGACCGCCAGCAGTGATAATCAAATTAGTGTTAACAGGCCCTAGTGTAAGTGGGTATTGTTACCGTTGTTTTCAATCGCCAATAATTGAAATAATGCCGCTATAGCTCTGACTTTAGGCGTCGGCTGCCTCAGGAGTAGACTGCTTGTCCGCTGTCGATTCGTCCGGTGTCTCACTGGCATCTTGGGCTGTGTCTTCACTGTCTGTGGCAAATAACTCCTGAGTTTGTTCGCTCTCACCTTCGCCCTCCGCTGCAGGCTTTGGCTTGGGCGGGGCAGTCACTTCCACCACGGGTTGCTTGTCGTCATTCATATTAACGGCAATGGCTTCGGCGCGCAGGTAGATATCCTTGGAGCTGAGTTCAAACACCATATTGATGGCTTCGTCTTTATGTTCACTGCGGAACAATAACTTTGGCTCCCGGCCGCACTCCCACTCTTTTTTCTTAGTGGCAAAATAACCTTCTTGATTGCGAACAACATAGACTTGCTTCATGGATAAGAAAACCTTTTTTGACTCAAATTAACGGGGTGATTTTATCGTGATTGGCCGGGGTCTGTTAACACTATTTTGGTGTGGATGGCTCTTGTGGATCTACTGGTATTTGGTGGTGACCTTAACTGGGGTCTCTTGACAGGTTGAGCCTGACTGGTAGGCCCTAACTTTGCTTCTGAAGCAACAAGTCCTTGGCCTGATTGATCTGGGCTGCCAGATAATCGCTGCCGCCACGATCCGGGTGCAGCTTTTGCATCATCCGCCGATGGGCCTGAATAACCTCCTCGCGGCTGGCTCCGGCTTTAAGCCCCAAAATGGCCAGTGCGGATTCGGTATTCAGTTCGCCATAGGTCTGGGTAGAGGTCGATGAGGTATCCTTCTGCTGCCAGTTTGTGCCAAAGCGGTGGTTCAGGTAAGTGGTCAGCAACTTGACCGAATCCTGATCCTGTTGCTGGCAATAGTCCATCAGACTCTGTAGTTGTGGTAGTGCCAGTGCATCCAGTTGCTGCCCCGCGAATTGGCCACTGATCACTTCCCCTGAGAGGGTGTCGGTATCATGGTTGAGGATCATCCGCAGAACCGCCGTTTGTACCTCGGAACTGTTTCCAGAAGAAGGTGACGCCTGCGCTGAACGGTTGCGTAGCATGCCCTGAATTGTTGGGAAGTAGCGCAGCAGTAGCGGCAGGTAGTTGCGTACAAAGGGAATTAGAGCGCCGATTAATGCGCCAATCCAATGGATACGACCGGTGGCGGCCATCAGGATCAGACCAATGGCAGCTGCGCCCAGCCCGATTTTCCAGTACATTTTTTTCTGCTGGGCCTTGGGCGTATTTTTGATCATCTGGATCAGCGTGACAATCGCTATAAAAAACGCAATAAGTAGGATCAGACGAATGATCATGGGGGGCGATAGTCTCTACTATAGGTTTTGCTATGGGCTGAAGCTGTCAGGGTTTTAATTGTTCTAATAACTGTTTGGCCGCATTTGAGGGCAAACGTTGCAAAGCATCATACCCGCCACTGGCAAAGGTCGCCACCGCTGCGAGCATATCTGCGAGCAGGTCGGCACTTCGTTCATCAAAGGTGGCATAGGCACCCTTGCTGAGTTGTGCCATTTGCTGAAAACAGTGTTTCACCCTGGGCTCATAACCTTCCTGAAACATAAATAAAGGTACGCCAAGCAGACCGAGTTCTCCGGCCTTGGCGCAGAGCGTATCCACACTTTCTTCGACCGCATCGCCGATAATAACCACGGCGTTAATGCGTTTGCTTCGGTGCTGTTGCAGACAGTGTTTCAGGACCTTGTCCAATTGGGTGTGACCGCCAAGACAGCTTACCGCGCTCATGCGGCGCAATAGCGATTGACTATCGCTTAGCCAGGGGCTGCTGTGAAACTCATTAAAGCCGCGGTAATAACAGAGCTGAATGGCCAGCCCGCCCAGTCGATCAGTTGCGAGAAACATCTGCCCCTGCAACTGACAGGCGCGATCCCAGCTGGGTTGGCGGCTGGCTGTGGCATCCATGGCAAAAATCAGCCGGCCGGATTGCTTGATATGGCTCTCGCTGCGTTGCGGTAAAGTGTTGGCTTTGTCCAGAAAGGCGCTGAGGTCTTTGCTGCTGGAGGGTTTGTCGGGAAAACTGTTGGCGCTCATGGCAGGCTAGGACAATGTAGTTGGCGTTGAAGGGTATGCGCTAAAAGACAGTGTAAAGGCTATTCCAAAAGATAGAAACTATCATGGACCACAAGCTATCATGGACTCAAACTATCATGGTTGCTCTTAGTCAGGCGGTGTTAGGTAAAATTTCTTCAGTGCTTTGTACGCTCTGGCTATCGTCGCGCGGCCAACTAAGGTATAACGTGCGCCATGAAAATTCCCGCAGCTCTACAACCTCTCATTGATGATGGCATTATCGATGAAGTCCTTTATGCCTTGCTTAGCGGCAAGGAGGCCAGTGTCTATGCCGTGCGATGTCGCGGTGAGATTCGCTGTGCCAAAGTCTATAAAGAGGCCTATAAGCGCAGCTTCAAAAAAGCGGCGCAATACCAGGAAGGCCGAAAAGTCCGCAATAGCCGCCGTGCCCGGGCGATGGAAAAGCGCTCCAAATTCGGTCGCGATCAACAGGAAGACGCCTGGCAAAATGCCGAAGTGAACGCGCTGTATCGACTGGAGCGGGCTGGTGTGCGCGTGCCCCGACCCTTCGGGTGTTTTGATGGGGTGTTGCTGATGGAAATGATCTGCGATGAAGCCGGTGATGTTGCTCCACGGCTTAACGATGTGGCCATGAGTGCCGAGCAGGCACGCGAAGATCATGCCGTGATGATGTATTACATTCAGCTGATGCTCTGTGCCGGGCTGGTGCATGGCGACCTGTCAGAATTTAATGTGCTGGTTAATGACGAAGGCCCGGTGATTATTGACCTGCCGCAGGCGGTGGATGCTGCCGCCAATAATAATGCGCAGGCCATGCTGACGCGCGACGTCAATAACATCACCAGCTACTACGCTCAGTTTGCACCGGAGCTGGCCACCACCCGTTACGCCGACGAATTGTGGGCATTATTTGAGGCCGGTGATTTAGAGCCGGACCTGACATTGACCGGCGAGTTTACGGATGACGGTGAGGATGTTGATGTCGATGCGGTGATGTTGGCGATCAAGGCAGCGTTGGAGGAAGAGGAGGCGCGGCAGGAGCGATTGCGTGAGGCGAATGAGGAGTGAGCATAAAGCGTCATCAGGGAATTTAATTTCCGTCTTTGTTAGGGGCAGTACTGCATTATTAGCAGCCCGTTAGCCGCCGATACCATAAAGTGAAGAGTTAATATTTAGACAAGCCAAAGGGCGTGTTTAGGAGAAAGACTTGCTCGAGGTAGAACATACGGATCGTCACTTGTGTCTATCCTGGCCAGAAGATCGCCCCTGTCTCAGTTCCGCGATTTTTAATGGGGGTTACTGTCAGGCAAGGCGCGTATTGAATATGCAAGTGAATGGAGAGGCAGCTATTCAATCGCCGCAGGATTCTCTTGCAGAGTATGCCGGTCGACAGGGTTGGAGCGGTACGACGATCGGTCTGATGACGGCGGCATCAATGGAGTCGGTCTGTTATCAGCAGACAGAAATCGAAAATGAGCAGCTGGCTGTGTGGTTGAGTGTCGGGCTGGATAACGCTCGCCGTGCTGGTGATAAGGCTGATTGGTGGGAGCGCGCAGAACCACCAGTGGGCACTATTAATATTATTATGCTTACCTCGCTAACATTGAGCGCTGCCGTTATGGCCGAGATGTTAATGATCGTCACCGAAGCAAAATGCGCAGTCCTGCAGGAATTAAATATACTCAGCCCGGTATCCGGTAAGCTAGCAACCGGAACCGGAACGGATGCTACGGTTATCGTTGCCGGTTCAGGAAAATCGGCAAATTGGGCTGGCAAGCATACCCGGTTGGGGGAGTTGACGGCTGCTATTACTATGGATGCCCTGAGAGAAAGTGTGCAAAGAAAATCAAATAATTGATAAGCTGAGCTCAATATTCATCGTGATGGCGAAAGCCCCTTTACCCGGGTTTAGTAAAACGCGGTTGATTCCTGCGCTGGGTAAAGAAGGAGCGGCATATTTGGCGCGTCGTCTGTTGGATTATACGGTTGAACAGGTGACAGCGGCTAAGCCTGAAAAAATAGTGTTTTACTGCGCACCGGATTGTGGACACGAAATTTTTCAGGCCGTTGCCGTGCATCAAAATGTGCAGTTACGTCAACAGCCTAAAGGTGATCTTGGGCGTCGGATGCGTGAGGCTTTTCAACAACATTTGCCGCATGAACAGGGTGTTATTATGTTGGGTACCGACGCCCCGGCAATTAATGCTGAGTTACTACAGCAAGCTAGCGTCCATCTACATGGCAGTGATTTAGTGCTTTTGCCAGCATTTGACGGCGGCTATGCGTTGATAGGGATGAAACAATACTACCCGGAATTGTTTGAAGATATTCCATGGAGCACTGATCAAGTCTTGGCCCTAACACAGAACAAAGCTCAAAAACTCCAGTTGAGAGTTGTCGAACTTCCCCCGGTAGCGGATATTGATGAACAGGATGATTTGCAATACTTGCCCGCGGAGTGGGGATATTAAAATGTTCGCAATAAGTGCTCGGTGTTTGGGTGTGCGGATATAATTGTGGACGAAGTATTCGGGGAGGAGATAAACGGGACAGGGTTAGTCAGTTGTTAATAAGTCACCGATAAGACTGTCAGGCACAATTTTCCAAAAAGTCTTATCGATGATTAGCGAAACTTTATACTCGATAGTGTGGTTTAGTGATGCCGATGACCATCACGGTGCTTGCCGCGATCCTTCCTATGGTCTTTTCCATGATCCTTCTTATAGTGTTTATCAAAATATTGGCTGTGGTGTTTTGAGTAGTGACGTTGATTTGCCCAGTGTGAATTAAACTGTGTGTGCCTTCGGTCAGAATAAAAACCTGATCGATGTGATTTATGATTGCAGTGTTTTCCATAATGCTTGTGTTTGGCAAAATGAGGGTGTCTGTGTCGGGCATAAGCATCATTGTAGTGGCTTCCCTGACGATAGCCGATATGCAAATCACTACCATGCTCGGATAAGACATAACCTGCAGCCGCCCCGGCGATTACACCAATAATGACATCTTCGCGCGAAGCCGCCTGAGCTGAAGTACTTGTTACTGCAATGGCAAGTAATATTCCAAGTGAGCCAAACCAGCGTGCTTTATTAGTCTTAATATTCATAATAAATCCTCCAGTGGTTATAACAGCCGGCAGACTGCTTGTGCCGATAACTGTTAGACATAGTATTTCACAATAATTCTGAACAGTGGCTGAACGTCATGCCAATAGCGGGTAAGGATTTTTTATAGAGAATAAAAAAGTAAAGAAAACAGTGGGTTAACTAAAAATATATTTTTAAAGTATTTTGATGTTTATGGTCAGTTTTTAGTTTTTAAGAAAAATTATTTTTATAGTTTTCTTTAAAAGAACTTTTACAAAATTGGGTGGTCTTTTGTAATGTTTTTGCTGCAATTTATCATTGAAGGCTGGTGTGGTAATTGATGTTTTTGTGAGCTTTTCCGTCATCAATATCAGTATGGCTAAAATACTTACTGATCATAAAAACGATCGAAAAATATTTTTTAGGTCATCTCATTGGAAAGTTCGGTAAGGATTTTAATAAAAGCCTCAACGGATTCGCAGGCAACTGACTCGTCCATAGTGTGATAGCCCGTGGTGGGAACCTGTATAGTGGTACCATCAACCAGTCCGTTCGAGGCGGCGACGATTCGACCTAATTCCGTGCTGCCGATAGAGCGTGGTTTTTCTCCCTGGTTAACCAGCTTTTGATTTTCTGTTTCTACATATTTATCTTTGTATAAATAACTGATGTTGTGCTTTTTGCATAGATCTTCAATCAGTTGGGTCGAGTCAGGATTAAAAGAGGCGTTAGCATCCTTCTCTCGCAAAACCAGTAATTGTTCGTTAGCGGTTTTAGTGTCAGGGAAGGGGCTGGTATCTACCACAAATAAACGGTTAGTGGAGCCGCCAAAGCGCCGGAACCATTCCAGCAAATAACGCCAGCTTTTCCCCGCCTCTTCCTGTGCGGTAAAAAACGCCGTTCCCTCAAAACCCAGGCTGAACAAATGCACCAGCACGGCTGCCGAAAGCACATTATCAAGCTGACCTGATAAGCGGTTATCACTGAGTTTTAATTTATCTTTAAAAGCGATAGGTGTGCCTGCGACAACGGTTTCCAGTCCATCAATTTCAAAAATCAGGTTGTTTCTGTATTCGCAGACGTAGGATTTTTTGATCACACCACTGCCTCGGTAAGCCCCCGACCAGGGTTCATAGGCAAACACAGGTTCGAATTGAAAGCGTTCGGTGATTTTGGTCATTAATTCTTCGGAGACTGAATTGTTTAGCAGGTCGGTGCGGTTACCCGCGATAAAGGCCGCAAACTGAAATTCATTGGGTCCGGTACAGATCAAACCATGCCGATCGATATGAGCTGAATACATGGCGCTAAACGGTTTGCTTCCCTGGGCCACCAGTAAGCCCTCGTACCAAGTAACATTGGCACCGCGCTCTTCCAATTCGCGTTGCAAAACCCTGAAGAAAGAATGCTCCGCACCAACCACGCTGGGCTGACGGATAATGCTTTTTAGTAAATCGATAAACTCGTCATTCAGCATAGGGGGTGGCCTGTTATTTATATGGCAAAATGGATGCTACTTTTAAAAGCCTAGCCTTGTCATCATAAAGTAACAGATGAAGTGCTCGCCGAGCATCTTCAAAAGCTAACAGTTGGCCACACATCTGTACCACGCAGTACTTGTGATGTTCGAAACCTGAGGTCATCTGCCTTAAATAAACCCTACGATATAAATTAAAGCCCCATCATCGCAATGCTTGAGGACAGATGTACCGCCAGTGGCATATCTGTATAGGGTCCCGGCTCATACTGGGAAAAAACGACACTGACCAGATCTTTTTCAGGGCTGACGGACCAGTAGGTGCCAAAGTAACCTGCCCACCAGTAATCGCCATTATTATCCGGTACAGGCGTGGCATCGGCATCCACCACTATGGCCATTCCCAAACCCCAGCCCATGCCCTGCATGCCACGATCGGCCAGAACACCCTTCTGTAAATGCGGGCGAGTCATCTCAGCTACGGTTTCAGGTGTTAGAATTTGCACCCCATCAAGACTGCCACCGTTACGCATCATCAGGCCAAAGCGCATGTAATCACCGACTGTGGAGACAAGTCCGCTGCCGCCTGGAGTCCAGTCGGTTTTCTCGTTGATGCGTTTTTGCATGAGTTGAACTTTGCCAGTCTCATCCTGAGTATAGACTTTGGCCAAGTCACCCTGTTGCTCGGGAGGTGGCAGGTGACCAGTCCGTGTCATTCCCAGTGGGCGAAAAATACGCGCCTGTAGAAAATCGGTGAAGGGTTGTTCGGCGGCAACTTCAATCACGCGGGCCATGGCATCCGCCGAACCGCCGTAGCGCCATTTGGTACCGGGCTCTTCAAATAGTGGCAGTTGCATTGCCTGATCAACACGCTGAGCAAGATTTCCCGAACCGCCTGAAATGCCTTGCTCCTGCCATAGTTTCTCCAGATCACTGTCATCACCGATAGCACTACTGCCACCAATACCTGAGGCAAACATCAACAGGTGACGGACCAGCAAAGGACTGTTTAGAGGTCGGGTTTCAAACTTACCGCTGCTATTTAGCTGATGACTGGTAGCAACCTGCAGGTTTGCTGCAGCAGGAATAAATTTGGCGACTGGGTCGTCGAGGCTAATACGACCCTCTTCAACCAGTATCATAGCGGCCACCGCAGTGACGGGTTTGGTTATTGAGGCCAGACGAACCCGTGTATCCAGGGTCATGGGGATCTGGTTCTCCACATCGGCATAGCCACTACTGGTGGCGTAGACAATCTCCCCTTGGTGAGCAAACATGGCGGTATAGCCGGATCGTGCCCCTGACCAGACGCGATAGTCGAACAAGCCCTGAATCAGTTTTTGTGACCACACTGGTAGTGCGGTTGCTTTGGCGCCGCTACCGTCTATGATGGGTGATCGTTGCATAGCTGCAATCACCAACAATGTGAGAACCAGCAAGACAAGCAACGCGATTAAAAAGAGTAGAAATTTTCGGGTTAGGTTCCAGAGCACGGTGAACTCCTTATTTTTTGACCTATGATGGTGCGGTTGTTTGCATCTGTCCAGTAAAGACTTTGTAATTTACAGGTGGGCGTGTAGTGCCGATAACTTAGCTAGCGCCGATAGTTTAGCTGTGTCTATGGATAGTTGTACTGGAAAACGTCTCCTTAAGAGCGTTGTTTGGTATCAATCTGCAAAGTGAGATCAGTCGTACAAAATAGAGCGTATGTATATGATTAGAGAGTGTCCTGAAAGCACTTTCTATTACTCTGTGTTTACTGAGAAATTCACTATGAAAGTTTTGCTGAATGAATTAAATCGATATGAATTTATTGAAAAGGTCATCATCCATTCAATTGACGGGTCTCTCTATCAAGCCTCTCTGATAATTCAGGGTGAAGAGAAATACCTGGCAGACAGTGACGGTAAACTGTTACGTTATCGAAATAAACTGGATTTTCAGGTATTGCTAAAAGACCTGCCTATTGCCTCGGTCGTGTTACGACAGCAAAGTGCCTATGATGAAATGGTAGGACAGCCGGTGCGTGAGGACGGTAATACACTGGAGGTGCCTCTGGGGGCAATGTTGTTATGAGTGAAAAACTTAAAGCTAGAGACCTTTTAATTGCCTTTGGCCATATTCAGGCGCATGGTGAACTAAAAGATAATGTTTACTCACTCAATGTGCTTCGCGGTGAAAGTGGTCATGATGGGTATACGGTGTCGATTAGCGATGAGATGGTCACTGCGACTGTCGGCTTTCACAATAGCATCGATTTCGATGCTCCCAGTCATAAGGCGCTGGAGCAATTTATTGAGCGGGTTGAAAAGCTGAATGCCAGTTATCGAGCCTGAGGTCCTGGCTGTATAAGTGTGAAGTATTTTTTTACCTTTGATGGTGCAGGTTTAGTAATTCCCTGACCGTTTCTTCCACGTCGTCGGCTAATGTGATGGCCGTGACCATTGCGCAGCTCTCCACGCCGGTTGCCAGTACCTGGGGGGCTCTTTCCAGATTGATTCCGCCGATGGCAGTTAACGGGTAATGCTCTTTCAGTAGGGTTACCCAGTCGGCTAATTGTTCTAAACCCTGAGGGCCAAACTGCATCACTTTGGTGGTAGTGCTATAGATGGGGCCCATTGCGATATAGCTGGGCTGGATGGCGTGGGCGCGGGCAATTTCATAATAGCTATGGGTGCTGATGCCCAGACGCAATCCAGCCTTGGCGATAGCATTAATATCGGCAATATCCAGATCCTCCTGACCCAAATGTACCCCGTAGGCGCCGCACTCGATGGCCAATTGCCAGTAATCGTTAATAAACAGCTGTGCCTGGAATTGTCGGCTTAATGCGACGGCCTGTTCAATTTCGTGTTTTAGTGTCGTCGCGTCTTTGTCTTTAATCCGTAGCTGAATCGTTTTAATGCCCAGTGGCAACAGTCGAGCGATCCAATCGGCAGAATCCACCACTGGGTATAAATCAAGAGGCTGGCAGCGGGGAAACGCTATTGGGTTATTTTGTGGAATATAGCGGTGAAGCGTCGGTAGATTTTCCAGTTGCATAAAATCGTTGCGATGAGCCACTGGACCGGGGCCGCCACCAATTTGTCGGGCGTCACGAAAACCGGCGGTAATATAAGCTTTGGCCAGCACCAGTGCGTCGGCCAGTTCGTAGCCTTTGGCGAGATTGGCGGTAATCGCTGAAGAGAGCGTACAGCCGCTGCCGTGACTGTGCACGGTGTCGATGGCTTCGCCAGCCAGCCAGAAGTTTTCCTGCGCACTGCAAAAATAATCCAGTTGTTTGCCATCGACCGCATCAAAATGGCCACCGGTGATTAATACAGCTTTGGGGCCGAAAGCTAACAGGTCTTTTGCAGCGCTCTCAATATCGTTTACTCCATCTAACTCACGGCCTAACAGCGCAGCTGCTTCGTCGCGATTGGGGGTGATCAGTGTCACCCGTGGCAGTAGTTTTTCTCTGAGAGCCGCGGTGACTTCCGATTGGGTCAGTGGATCGCCGCTGCTGGCTTTTAAGACCGGGTCGCAAACCACATAGCCCAGAAAGTTTTCCAAATATTTGGCTACGCACTCAACACTCGTTACGTCGGCCAGCATGCCCAGTTTGATGGCGTTGGCAGTGAGGTCACTATCCAGCGCATTAATCTGCGCAGCCAACGTTTTGTGGCCGGTGGCCTGAATCAGGCCCACGGCGGTGGAGTTTTGCGCGGTGATGGCAGTAATGACCGAGCAGCCGTGCACGCCAAAGTCGTGAAAGGTTTTCAGGTCGGCCTGAATACCGGCACCACCGCCGGAATCTGAGCCAGCAATCGTCCAGGCAATGGGTGGTTTGTTGTTTAACATGAAAACCTATCGTTTATTTATCCTGATGCCAGAAGGGCGTGCCAATGGTCGGTGTGCTGGGTTGGGCGGTTTGTTGCTCTGGCATGGCGCCCGCCAGAAAACTTTGACGACCTACTTCTACCGCACCCTTAAAGGCGCTGGCCATGGCTTCCGGTTGATTGGCTTTGGCCACGGCAGTATTCAGTAAAATGCCATCGTAACCCATTTCCATGGCCTGTACCGCATGGGAAGGTTTGCCAATACCAGCATCAACTATAAGGGGGATATCAGGAATGCGTTCGCGAATAGTTTGCAGGGCATAGGGGTTCATCAATCCGCGGCCTGTTCCTATAGGCGCGCCCCAGGGCATCAGTACCTGACAACCGGCATCGCGCAGGCGCTGGCACAGAACCAGGTCATCAGTGCAGTAGGGGAACACTTCAAAGCCGAGTTTGATGAGCTGCTGAGCGGCTTCCAGTGTTCCAATAGGATCGGGTTGCAGGTTGTAGTCGTCACCGACCACTTCCAGTTTTAACCAGTTGGTCTCAAAAATCTCGCGTGACATTTGCGCCAGCGTGACGGCTTCTTTAACCGTGTGGCAGCCGGCGGTATTGGGCAGCAACTGACAATCAAGCTGCTTGATAAAATCCCAGATGCTATTGCCCCCACCGGACTCGGGCGACTGTCGCCGCAGCGACACGGTGACGATTTGCGCTCCCGAGGCTTTTATAGACTGTTGCATTATTTGGGGTGACGGGTAAAGAGCCGTACCAATTAATAAGCGACTGTCGAAGGCCTGACCGTAAAGTTGCCAGGGATCTTTAGCGGCAAAATTGGCCGGATGAATATTGGTGATAGTGTTCTCACTCATGCTCTTACCCCCCTTGAATCGGTGCGACAACATCGATCAGATCATTGGCCTGTAACACGGTGTTGGGATAATGTGTACGCGGTACAAACTCGCCATTAATCGCCACCGCAATCTTACTATTTTGATAGCCGAGTGATTCCAGCGCTTGGGCAACCGTAGTATCGGGCTGCAGCTTTTTGGTTTCGCTATTGATTTTGACTGTAATCATAAATCTCTAAATCGTCGATTACCGGATTGGTGTTGTTAGCATAATTATTAAGGGCATGGTTTTTGATAGTCTGGCAGTTGCTAACATAGCAGTCGTTAACATGGCTTAGGCGTTAGCGTTAGCTACTGAACCCCGGTTGCTCTGAGGCCTTACCATCGCATGTTGAACATTGCCTGCCAAGGCTTCCATAGCAGTTTTAATTACCAGCGGTGACAACAAATAACCATGCCGATAGAGGCCATTAATACTCATAAAACCCAGCTCATAATCGATACGTGGTAGGTTGTCGAGAAAAGCCGGACGGCAATTAGCAAAAGCCCGAATTACATTAGCTTCGGCGAAGCCGCTGTGAATGCTGTACAGTGCTGATTGCAATTCAAGCGAGGAGCGAATGGTTATCGGCTCCATAGATTCGCTTTCAATCTCGGTGGCACCTATCACATAAAGCTTGTTGGGCTTAGGGGCGATATACAGCTGATATCGAGGGTGGATCAACCGAACCGGGCGCGAAAGGTTTACCTCCGGCGCTTTGACCCATAACACTTCACCGCGCACACCACGTAGATCTGTTAGCTGGTTTTTGGCACCAAAACCACGGCTGTCGATAACACAATCGAAATGATGTTTTTGTCCGGCACAAAGGATTTCTGAAGCTTTTAGGTGTTCAACAACGACCTGCTCATACCACACCCCCCCCAACTGTTTGATGGCAAGCGCGAGATTGTCCAGCAGTGCCCAGTTATCCACGCAGCCTTCGCCGCCCAGAAATGTGGCCTGATTAAATTTATCCGCCAGTTCCGGTTCCAGTGTGTGCAGTCGCTGCCGGTCACAGAACTCAATTTCACTCAGGTAATCGGGCAGTAGCGAGCGCAATTGCTGATTAAAAAAACTCAGGCTGGATTGATCCTGCTGATGCGCGATGACTACACTGCCGCGCTGTTGGTAGCTTACGGTCTGGATATTGTCTTGCTGTGGAGCTTGCTCCAGATCCTGTTGCAGCTGCTGCAATAGTTCGGGCCACAACTGCATGGACTGTAGCCCCCAGTCAAAAATCTCCCGCTCACAACTAACGGCTTCGCTATAGGGGGCCAGCATCGCAGCGGCGACACGTCCCGCCGCCGACTCGCCATTGACAGTATCCTTATCGAACAGCGTCACCGCATGGCCCTGGCGCAACAGCTGCCAGGCCATTAAGCGCCCCAGTAAGCCGGCACCGGCAATGCCAAAGTGCTGCTTAGCGGGTGGTTGTTGCAACGGTTGTTCGGATACAGTCATGTTCAGTAGTCGATACGGGTTAGCAGGCAGTTGGCTTACACTTTTTGGTAAATTTCCGAACCGAGTTCTTTGAACTCTTCGGATTTTTTCTGCATTTCTGAATCGAGGTCCAGAATCTGGATGCTCTCGGCTTCAGCGACATCCACGCCCTGCTCAGCGGCGTAGTCTCTGACTTCCTGTGAGATTTTCATCGAGCAAAATTTAGGGCCGCACATGGAGCAGAAGTGCGCGACTTTAGCGGATTCCTTGGGCAGCGTTTCGTCGTGATAGCTGCGTGCGGTATCCGGGTCCAGTCCCAAATTAAACTGGTCTTCCCAACGGAATTCAAACCGCGCTTTGGATAAAGCGTTATCACGCAATTGCGCGCCCGGGTGACCCTTGGCCAGATCAGCCGCATGGGCGGCAATCTTATAGGTGATAATACCGTCTTTCACATCATTCTTATTGGGCAGCCCCAGATGTTCCTTGGGTGTGACATAGCAGAGCATAGCGCAACCGTACCAGCCGATCATGGCGGCACCAATACCAGAGGTGATGTGATCATAGCCAGGGGCAATATCGGTAGTCAGGGGCCCAAGCGTGTAGAAGGGCGCTTCATGACATTCCTTAATCTGCTTGTCCATATTTTCCTTGATCATATGCATGGGCACATGGCCAGGGCCTTCGATAAAACACTGCACATCGTGTTTCCAGGCAATTTTGGTTAGCTCGCCCAGGGTTTCCAGTTCACCGAACTGCGCTTCGTCGTTGGCATCGGCAATGGAGCCGGGGCGCAGGCCGTCACCTAGAGAAAAAGTGACATCGTAGGTCTTCATGATGGCGCAGATTTCCTCGAAGTGGGTGTAGAGGAAATTTTCTTTGTGATGCGCCAGGCACCACTTGGCCATAATCGAGCCGCCGCGAGAAACGATACCGGTGACCCGTTTGGCGGTCATGGGTACATAGCGCAGCAGCACACCGGCGTGAATGGTAAAGTAATCTACTCCCTGCTCGGCCTGTTCGATCAGGGTGTCACGATAGATTTCCCAGGTCAGGTTTTCGGCAATACCGTCCACTTTTTCCAGCGCCTGATAAATCGGTACGGTACCGACGGGAACCGGTGAGTTCCGTACAATCCACTCGCGAGTTTCGTGAATATTTTTGCCGGTGGAGAGATCCATCATGGTGTCGGCGCCCCAGCGAATCCCCCAGGTCAGTTTCGCCACTTCTTCTTCAATCGACGAACCCAATGCCGAGTTGCCGATGTTACCGTTAATTTTGACGAGAAAGTTACGCCCGATAATCATCGGTTCCACTTCCGGGTGGTTGATATTGGCCGGGATGACCGCCCGCCCAAGTGCCACTTCCTGACGCACAAATTCAGGGGTGATTTCAGTGGGAATATTGGCACCAAAATCCTGGCCGGCGTGTTGCGTCCCCAGCTCTCCCTGTTCGCGGGCCTGGGCCAGCGCCATGTTTTCACGAATGGCGATATATTCCATTTCCGGGGTGATAATGCCCTGGCGCGCGTAGTGTAATTGACTGACATTTTTACCTGCCAGTGCGCGGCGAGGTTTGCGTTGCAGGTCAAAACGCAGTTTGTCGAGACTGCTGTCGTTGAGGCGCTGTTGGGTATAGTCGGAGCTGTCCTGGCTCAGCAGCTCAGTGTCATTGCGGTCCAAAATCCACTGTTCGCGAACACTGTTCAAACCCTTTCGGATATCAATATTAACCTCGGGGTCGGTGTAGGGGCCGGAGGTATCGTAAACACGGATCGAGGGGTTGGGCTCCAGTCGGGTGGTGCCATCTTTAGCCGTGACCGGTGTGCTGGTCAGCTTGATTTCACGCATGGGCACTTTGATGTCGTCGCGGCTGCCGGTGACATACACCTTCTGGGATGAGGGAAATGGTTGCACAGAGGCCTGATCGACCTGCGCGGTTTCGCGAAGAATGTTGCTTTCAGTTTGACTCATGGTCCCACCTCATCTCTTTAACTATTGATGTTGGAGCGAAGGGATAATGACCAGAGGGGAGAAAAGGGGGCGGCGGACACGGTGTCAATCGGCGGAGGCCGGGAAGACACTTGAGTACAGGCTCAACTTGTTCCCTACGCTGGCATTATCCAGTTCAGGTTATGCGGGTAACTCTCAGCCAGTCTGCAAAATTCATGTCAGCAAAAGCCGACATCAATCACTGCGCAGGTGGCACCCCGACAAGATCAGCTTGCGATTCTAGAGCTTGTGATTGGGATAAGCAAATGCTTGGTGGAAAAGAGCCTTTATGGAAGTGCTGCCTGGTTGCCAGTAGAAGCCTTTATCGCCGGGTGGGTATTTCTGTTACAATGCAACCCGCAAATCCTAAGGGGTGGCTTCGGCCTGAGATGCCATTGGTGTACAAGATCAACGCCAATAAACAAACCCTTGAACCTGATCCGGTTAGTACCGGCGTAGGAATAGGTGGCAAGTAACTCTCCTCTTCGCGTCGTTCCGGGTCTTTTATTTTTTTGTTTTACCCGAGAGCGCATTATGAAATCGATTTTTAACTCTTCCTTGCTAACTTCAACAGCTTTTATGGCCTGCAGCGCCGTGAGTCTGACTGCTATGGCTAAGCCATTGGAAGAGGTTACAGTCACCTCCGACTTTCGTCCCAGCGAGTTGCAAACCACCGCGGCCAGTTTAACAGTGATGACGGAAGAAATGATTCAGGCTCGCGCTGCACAGCATATTGAGGAGCTCATCAACATCGCTCCCAATGTCAATTTTGCCAGTGGTTCTTCACGCGCTCGTTATTTTCAAATTCGCGGCATTGGTGAGCGCAGCCAGTTTTCACAACCTATTAATCCCTCCGTCGGTTTTATTATCGATGATGTGGATTTTACCGGTATTGCCACAGCGGCAACTTTGTTCGATGTGGAACAGGTAGAGGTGTTACGAGGCCCACAGGGGACCCGCTATGGCGCTAATGCCTTAGCGGGTTTGATCAACGTTCGCACCAAGGCGCCAACCGACCAGCTGGTGATGTCTGTGGAGGCCACCATTGCTGAATACGATACGTATAGTCTGGGCGCTGCCATTAGTGGTCCGTTAATTGATAATAAATTGCTGGGTCGTTTATCGGTACAGAATTATGAGTCCGACGGTTTTATCGATAATATCTATTTAAATCGCGATGATACTAATAACCGTGACGAGCAAACTTTGCGAGGCAAGCTGCGTTGGCTGGCCAGCGAGCAACTGACCGTTGATTTCACCGTCATGCATCTTGATGTAGACAATGGTTATGATGCCTTTTCGCTCGATAATAATCGTAAGACCCGCTCCGATGAGCCCGGCCATGACCGCCAGCAAAGTGATGTGTTGGCGGTGGATGTGGATTGGGAATTAAGCGAGGCCATTAAGCTGGAAGCTCTTGCTTCCTTTGCCGATTCCGAACTGGAATACGGTTTTGATGAAGACTGGACCTTTGTGGGTTTTCATCCCTTCGAATACAGCTCTAAAGATAACTACCAGCGTGAGCGAGATAACTACACCGTTGAATTTCGACTGCTGTCCGATGAGGCAGGGAAATTGTTTAATAACAGCACCGATTGGGTGCTGGGTGTTTATCACGCCGCCAAAGGTGAAGACCTTTTGCGCGAATACACCTATTTAACCGCTGATTTTAGCAGTGACTATGAAACGGAAAATCTGGCCGTCTATGGTCAATTAGATATTGCGCTAAGCAACCGGCTAAATCTTATCGCCGGCTTGCGGTTTGAGCAGTGGCAGGCCGATTACCGTGATTCTTCCGGGTTGGAAATTGATAGCGATGAAGACCTCTGGGGAGGAAAACTGGGTCTGGATTACCAGCTCTCGGATCAGCATCTGTTATATGTCAGCCTGTCCCGCGGCTATAAGGCCGGCGGTGTCAATACCGATGGCAGCTTACCTGTATCTCAGCGAGATTTTGATACGGAATACCTGTGGAATCTTGAAGGTGGTATGAAATCCCTGTGGCTGGATCGCACTCTGAGCAGCCGCCTGTCGTGGTTTTATGTACAGCGAAAAGACCAACAAGTAAAAGGTTCTTTCACCATTGAGCGCGGCGATGGCAGTACCGAATTTATTGATTATATTGATAACGCCGCCGAGGGTGATAATTATGGTATTGAGGCCGAACTGGATTGGCAGCTTAATCAGCACTGGCAGCTCTTTGCCAGCCTCGGGTTGTTGCAAACGGAAATAGATCAATACATCACACCCAACGGTGCCGATATCAGTGGTCGCGATCAGGCCCATGCTCCGTCATATCAATTCGCTTTAGGCGGTGAATATAGCTTTAGTGATGGCTGGTATGTTCGTGCCGAAGTGGAAGGGAAAGATAAATTTTATTTCTCTGATCGCCATGATGAACAATCCAGTAGTTATGAGCTGCTGAACGTTCGACTCGGCTATCGCGCTGATTACTGGTCTGTCTCTTTGTGGGGTAGAAACCTGACAGACAAAGAATATGAAACTCGCGGCTTTGGTTTTGCCAATGATCCCCGAGACGGCTATAGCAGTAATGGCTACAGCCAGTTAGGTGAACCACGTATAGTTGGTGTTAGCCTGAACTGGAATTTATAGTGGTATTTGTAGCAGCACTAATTATGCAAAGCATAGGATGATAACAATGAAACTTTCCGTTGAAATCAGTATGTATCCACTAAAAGATGAATATATTCCGGCAATACAGGATTTTATTGATCGCTTAAATACCCATCCTGAATTGAAGGTGATCACCAATACCATGAGTACACAGGTATTTGGTGAATTCGATCGGGTGATGGACGTGATGACGATAGAGATGCGCCAGTCCTACAAACAATTTGGACGCGCTATTTTTGTCTGCAAATTTATTGAGGGAGATATAAGCCCGGAGCCGATGAATGCTTAGTCCTGAAGTACAGGCAGCGATTGTCGAAGCTTTTTGGGCAATGTCACTGTGGGAGCTGGTGGCAGTGGTACTGGCACTGGCCTACTTATTGCTGGCAATGAAGGAAAAAATACTCTGCTGGTATGCGGCGTTTGTCAGTACGCTCATTTATATGTTTTTGTTTTGGGATGTGAGTTTGCTAATGGAGTCCGCCCTGCAGGTATTTTATCTCGTCATGGCGGTTTATGGATGGTGGCAGTGGCGGCATCATGCCAATGGCGCAGAGGACTTGGCGATTCACTGCTGGTCTTTTAAAAAGCATGCTCTAGTGTTCACAGCAATTGGTATTTTAACACTGGGTTTTGGTTATACGCTGGAGCAGTCCACCAATGCCGCTTTACCCTATCTGGATTCTTTTACTACTTGGGGAGCGGTAGTTACAACTTATATGGTAACGCGCAAAGTATTGGAAAACTGGCTTTACTGGATTGTCGTAGATGGTGCCTCGGTGTATCTGTATATCGACAGGGGCCTGTATCTAACGGCTTTATTATTTGTGTTGTATGTGATTATTGTGATTGTTGGTTTTTTTCAATGGCAGGCACTGTATCGACAACAGCAGCCAGTAGTTTATGCTAATTCCTGATGAATACAGAAATTTTGCCTAATGACTGGTCGCTATGGAGTACGACCAAGCCGGTAGTGATTCGAGCGCTTGAAGGCGGTCTCACCAATCAGAATTTTTTATTGTCTGCAGGCGACAAACGATTTGTCCTGCGAATAAATTCGCCAATTAGCGACGCTTTAAATCTGGACCGTGTCACTGAAGCGCAAGTGCTTCTGCTTGCTGATACGGCTGGAGTCTGTGCTCCCCTGGTGTACTGTGATTCGGCCTATCAGTATTTGATCACCGAACACCTTGCAGGTGAAGTTTGGTCGGTGGATGTTGCCGATGGTTTGTCGCAACTGGCGCAATTACTCCGAAAAATTCACCAGCTGCCGCCTGTCGATGCCGTCCTGGATGTTGAGAGTAAAGCCTCACACTATTGGCGCTCAATAAATCAATCCGAGAAAAAAAACCGGTTGCCTGATTTGCATGCACTGGATGCCGAAGTTATCGAGCATATCGCAGCGGCGAAATTACTGAGTCAGGGAAACTGCCTCTGTCACAATGATTTATTAAAAGATAATCTTGTGCTTGCTGCTGGCAAGCTCTACGCGATTGACTGGGAGTATGCCGCTATGGCGGATCCCTTTTATGAATTAGCGGTGATTGTTGAAGGCCATGGTTTTACCCATCAACAACAGCAGATTTTTTTATCAGCCTACCTTGATCGTGACGCGCAGCCTAAGGATTGGTGGCGACTGAATCACTGGCGCATTATTTATGCCTACCTGACAGTGCTCTGGTATACAGTGCAATGGTCAACCGGGGCCATGACAGGATTGCATGTGCAGAAAACCATCGCTGAACAAATTGCCAGCCTGACAGATTTAATGGCAAAGGGAGTGGGTGTTGAAAGCTGAACGGCGATTACTGCTTATCCTGTTGATTTTGTTGCCGCTGTTTTTTATTGGCGGTCCGGAATACGATGGCGTACGTTCTTATAAAGCTTTTTGGAATGTTGGGCATATTATTTTTTTTGCGCTGGCTGCTCGATATATGTTGGCCTTTGGCCAACCTAAGTCCATGTGCACAGAGTGCCTGTTGGTGTTGTTACTGGGTGCTATTGCCGGGGTGATGATTGAGCTTGTGCAATTTGGGCTGTCACGGTCGGCGGATGTGCTGGATATTGTACGCAATGAAATTGGTGCTTTGATCGGCCTGCTTTGGTTTTACGGTATAAGCAGTCGCAGGATTAAGACAAAATCCATGGCTGTCGTTATTGTTTTCGCATTGTCGGGTGTTCTCTGGTCAGCCGGTCAAATTTTTGTGGCGGCGTACGATGAATACAGAATGCAGCGGGATTTTCCGGTGCTGGCTGATTTTGAATCTTCATTGGAGGTATCGCGCTGGTCTGGGGAGGCCGTGTACGAGTTGTCGAGAGATCATGTTGCCCATGGGCAATCAGCACTAAAGATTCGACTAGATGCTAATCGAGATGGCGCGAGCCGATATTCCGGGTTGAAAATGAATTATCTTATGCGTGACTGGAGCGGTTATCAGTCATTGCTGATGGAGGTGTTTAATGCTGAGGAAGAAGCGTTTGAGGTCACCGTGCGTATTCATGATAAATTACATCGCCGGGGGGATCAGCCTTACAATGATCGGTTTAATCGGCGCTTTCAGTTAATGCCTGGCTGGAATTTACTGGCAATTCCGCTGGGTGAGGTAAAGGATTCGCCGGTAGCAAGAGAAATGGATATTTCAGCTATTGAATCAATAGGTTTGTTTACAGGCACTTCAGGGCAAGAAAAAATCGTGTATCTTGATAATATCCGTTTACTCGCTCGATAGTCTCCGTTTACTCGATAGTCTCCGTTTAATTAATCCCATCGCTCTTTAATCTATAAGCGGCTCAGGACATCTCTGGCTAGATGTTTAGATCCCTAACCAACTCCCGCTTGTTGCCAGAAAGTCAATTTCGTATCCTGCCTGACAAGACTGCCTAATTTACCGTTAAACGTTTCAACGGTTTCGAAAGAAATAAGTCGCCAGATTGCTCGGCGCGCACAAACGATATAGATAGCCGTTGTTATATAAGCTTCTGATATAAATATAGACATTCAAGGGTGTAAATAAACAGTTATGACTACCGAAGAAATCATTTCAAAGCGCAGCCACTGCAAAATATGTACAGCTCAGTGTGGCATTGTTATCGATATTCAGGGTGATCAAATTATTAAGGTCAAGGGAGATCGTGAGCATCCCCTGAGTAAGGGGTATACCTGTCCCAAAGGCCGAGCGCTGGATAAGTTGCATCATCACCCCGAGGCTATCACTCAGCCTCAGATTCGTAAAAATAATACCCTGGTGCCCACCGATTGGGATAGTTGCCTTGATGACATTGCCGCAAAATTAAAAGCCATTGTTGATCAGTATGGTCCAAACTCTGTCGGGTTTTTCTTTGGCAGTGGTCTGGGTATGGATGCATCCGGTTATCGCATGGCCGAAAGTTTTTATAAATCGCTTGGTGCACCGCCCAAGTTCTCTCCAATGACGATTGATGGTGCCGCCAAGGTGCTCGTTTCCAGTTTGGTGGGTGGTTTTCCTGGGCTTAATGCCAAAACCGATAATGACCATGTCGACATGCTGCTTTATGTCGGGGTGAACCCGATGGTTAGTCACGGACACAATACCGGCATGTTTAATCCTGCCCCGGAAATTCGTGCTATTGCCGAGCGCGGGGAGGTGTGGACGATTGACCCGCTGCACACAGAAACGGCTAAGTTTTCCTCTCGGCATATTGCGCCATACCCCGGGAAAGACTATGCGATTCTGGCTTGGCTGGTGCGTGAAATTCTGCAAGATGGCCCGATGAATCTGGCGCAGCCAGTTGTAGGTATTGATGAACTGCGGGATATGTTGTCAGGCTTTGATATCTCTACCGCGGCAAGAATAGCAGGCGTTACAGTGCAGGAGCTGCAGGATCTTTTACAAGCCATCCGCAGCAAGGGGCGTGTAGTTGTCGAAACCGGGACCGGCGTGTCAATGACAGAAAGCGCAAACCTGACCCAGTGGTTTGCCTGGGTGCTGATGATTCTCACCGGTCAAATGAACCGCAAAGGTGGTGCCTGGTTTCACCCCGGTTTTACCCTGCAATACGATAGTTTTGAGCTGCCGTTACTGGATAAGCCCTTTAGTCCCGGTCCCTCTACCATGCCCGATGTATCCGGCCTTATCGGCGAGTGGCCCTGCGCCGCGCTACCCGGGGAAATTGAGGCCGGCAATATTCGCGCCCTGGTTAATTTCGGTGGCAGTATGCTGCGCTCTTTTCCTGAAATAAATACCTTAGAGCCTGCTTTGAAAAAGCTGGAAGTGAATGTTGATTTTGAAATTGTCGACAATGAAACCGTTGCACTGTCGACCCATATTTTGCCGACAAAGGACCAGCTTGAGCGCCCTGATATTTCATTGTGGGATACGCTCTGTGGCAGCCTGTCCATGCTCTATAGCCCAGTTGTGGTGCCGCCGAGTGGTGAGCGGCGCTCAGCCTGGTGGATCATTTCCCAAATCATGCGGCGTATGGATCTCCCGGTGGCCGATCATGTGCCCTTAAACCATGATCAGGACGGCGCTGACGACATGATGCTGGCCACCTTAATGGGCGGGGCACGCTGTAGTTTTGATGAGCTGGCAGCGTCGGGTTGCACGACGAAGCCCTTAGAGTTTCCCGGAGCATGGGTTGATCGGCATATAGAAAATATCGGTGGTTGGAGGCTGGCCCCGGAAGAATTAGTGCAACTGTGGAAGGAAATCAGTGCTGAAGATATTGCGGCCAATAAGCATAGGCCTGATCTTTGTTTCATCCCCCGCAGACAGCGTCGAAAGCTCAATGCTTCTCTCAGTTTTCTTGGGAGCCCAGCGGATATTATTCTGCATCCTGATGATGCGGCGGTTAATGGAGTCGTCGATGGCCAGCAAGTGCGGGTATTCACACCGGAGGGTGAAATTGTGCTGACGGCCAATGTCACAGATACGATTCGCCGAGGCGTCGCCTCCATTCCTCACGGGCATGAAACGGCCAATGTGAATTTTCTGACCAGTGTTCAATACGTCGACAAACTGACAGGCATGGTCCGTTACTCTGGCGTTCCTATTGAGGTGGAACCCGTGGCGGATCATTTGGCTGAAACTGGCTAGAGCGCATTCCCCAATAGGTTTCCATATCGTTTGGTTGAGTTAAATAAAAAGACATCGAGGCATTAATGGCGAAGCAAACTTATCGTGTCATTCAGTGGGCCACGGGCAAAGTAGGCAAGGTGGCGATTCAACATTTTGTCGATAACCCCGTGTTTGAGTTGGTGGGTGTGTACGTCACCAACCCGGAAAAAGTTAATCAGGATGCCGGTGATATTGCCGGTACCCGCGCAACCGGCGTACTGGCAACCAGTGATATCGATGCGCTTATCGCCCTTGAAGCTGACTGTGTGCATTTCACGCCGCTGGTAGAGGATGTGGAGCTGGTCTGTCGATTATTGCGGTCCGGCAAAAATGTGGTTACGCCGTTGGGGCCATTTTATCCCACGGAACGTTATAAAGCGTCATTGGATAAAATTGCCGAGGCCTGTGAAGAGGGCGGTACCAGTTTTCATGCTTCGGGTATCCACCCGGGCTTTGCTGGTGACCTGTTGCCGTTGACCATGATGCGGCTGATGGATCGAGTCGACTGCATCCATGTGCATGAAACTGTTGATCATTTACGCAACCCCTCAAAATATATTGAGTTTATGGGGTTTGGTCGTACCCCGGAGGATGTGCGTGCCAACCCGGGGCGTGATCCGAATGCTCACCTTATCTTTGCCCAGTCTATGGCGATGGTGGTCGAGGCGCTGGGCAAATCGATTGACGATGTCAGCTCGCAGATTGAATTGGCTACAGCTACTCAGGATATTGAATATCCGGGTGGTGTGGTATCGAAAGGGACTGTGGCTGGCCAACATTATGAGTGGACGGCCTGGTCAGAGGGCAAACCTTTGGTGGTCTATCATTGTTATTGGGTAATGGGAGACCATATCGAGCCGCGCTGGAATTGTGGTGATATTGGCTATCGAGTCAGAGTCGAGGGGAATCCTCCACTCAACCTGTCACTCAACGGAGTGGGCGAAGATGGCGAGCCAGTGTATCCGGGCTTGTCTCTGACGTCGCTACTGGGGGTGAATGTTATTCCCGATGTCTGTGACGCGCAGCCGGGGATTGTCACGCACTTTGAGTTAGGGCTTGTTAAGCCCAGAGGTTTAGTCAGGGGCTAGCGGCTGTAGTTATTGACGAAAGTTATTGGCCACGGCTTCTGGAACTAAAGTTCCTGAACAGATCATTATGCAGTGTGTTCATAATCCGTATCAGGTCTTTCTGATCCTGGCCGGATAGATCATAAAAGTGCTGAACAAAATGAGTCTCTGAGCCAATATCTCTGAGGGCAGTTTCAATGGTTTTAGCACCTTCCGGGGTTAAGTTAAGCTCAGTTGCTCTGCGGTCTGTAGCGCTCGGGTGCTTCTCTAAAAGTCCTTTGCGCTCCAGTCTGGACAGGCGTGGTGAAAGTACCGCATTTGAGACGCGCAGCATTTCCGCTAAATCGGTAGCGCGTAAGGTTTCGGCTTCGTAGTTCCAGATAGCGCCAAGAACATTGATATCGGCGCTGCTAAGATCGTGGTTTCGGCCTACGGATTCCAGCTCCTTTTCCAGCAGGTGGCTGACTCTGGAAATATGCCAGATGGCCGCGACGAAAGTGGTATCAATGCCAAGGTTGGTGTAGGCCATATGCGATGTGTCGGGGACTTTCTTTGAGGTCATGGTCTATATCTTTTTTTAAAAACCTACTGAGTGGGTGAGTCGCTTTTTGACTGTGGTCAGGCATCGACATCCTGCAGTGTGTACGCAAACAACACGTAATAATAAGACCTGATGAAACGCCTGTATAGGTATGGCTATAGGTATGGTCTGCAGGGGAAAAATGAATAAAGCCGCTCTCAGGAAAAGGCCAGGCACAGGAAAAGGCCAGGCTCAGGAAAAAAGCGCTTTCCAGGCGCCATATAAACTCAGGATCAGTAACACGGTGCCTATCCAGCGATAAAACACTACTGGGTCTGCCTCCAGCATTCGTCTATGAACACCAAGCCCCAGCCAGTGACCCACGGCGGCTGCCGGCAATAACCAGAGGTGATGAACCAGCTGCAGATCGATCTCCAGATAAATAAAGGTACTCATTTTGATCGCGACCAGAATAAACCACAGCACGAACAGGGTGTCACGCAACTGATGGCGGTCAACATGTTTGCTGAGTACGGCGATAATAAACGGCGCGCCAATTAATGAGGTGCCGCTAATATAACCGCCAATCATTAAAAAGATGACATCCAGCCATTGCTTGTCGCTTTTGAACGGCTTATTAAAAATATAGGTCAGTGAGTACAGTGCCGTAATTAGAAAAATAATACTGCTGAGAATGCCGGAAGGTAATGTCACCAACCCCAGTACGCCGATAATTTTGGGCACAATCATAATGCTCAGGGCATAGCGCAGGTACTTCCAGTCTACAGTGCTGTGAGTATTGGCTTTATGTCGGTTGCGTAAGTAATTTTGCGAAATCGTCAGAGAAGAAAAAAACAGCAGATGAACGGAAATCAGCGGTAGCCAGATCAGTGGATTGTTGACCACCATGAGTAACAGTGGCAGAGCAAAGACCGAACCACCAAAACCCAGTCCGGAGCGAACCAGGCCACTCCAGACAAAAATCAGTGCGATCAGGCCGTATTGGTACCACTGAAGATCAAGCATAGTAACGGTGTCAGGCGTCGCTTGTTGTGGTCACCGTGCCTAATAGTTCACCCATGCGGGTGGTGGAGCCAGCCTGTAAGGATTCGGCCCATTCCATCACGCCGTCGCCAAACAAGACTACAGCGGTTGAGCCGAGCTTAAAGCGGCCCATTTCCTCACCCAGTTTGAGGGTGGTGGTCTTTTTTGGAGCCGAATAATCGTGGGTAATAATCTCGCGTTTAATCGGGGCGACCTGACCGGCCCAGACGGTTTCGATACCGGCCACAATCATGGCGCCCACTAACACCACAGCCATGGGGCCAATCTCCGTTTCAAAAATACAAACGGCGCGTTCATTGCGGGAGAACAGTCGGGGTACGTTTTCAGCGGTCACCGTATTGACGGAAAATAAATCGCCCGGTACATAGACCATGGTGTTCAGTTTACCTTTAATGGGCATATGCACGCGGTGATAATCTTTGGGCGATAGATAAATGGTAGCGAACTTGCCGCCCTGAAAAGGTTTGGCTAGCTCAGTATCGCCACCCAGCAGTTCTACCAGGCTATAAGTTTGACCCTTGGCCTGAAAAATTCGACCGCCCTGAATATCACCCAGTTGGCTGATAGAGCCATCGGCGGGGCAGACGATACTGTTGGCTTCGGCTGCAATCGGGCGTGCACCCTCTTTGAGGGCGCGGGTAAAAAAGGCATTAAAGTGTTTATAGTTACAGGGCTCAGGGTCCAGCGCTTCACTCATATCGACCTGATAGCGCTTAATAAACCATTTGATAAAGGTATTCTTGATCCAGGGCAATTCGCAATCGGCGATTTTGCCCACCAGTCGTGACAGGCAATGTTGCGGGGCCAGATACTGCAGGATAATAAAGGCGATATTCACAGGGATTCCATTTAAAAGCTGATTTGTCGACAGGTTTTTCTAACCCGGGTTTTTGGTGGCTGGCGTGCTTGTCAGTTGGGGTGTTACGCTGCTGCTGACCTGTTTCGCTACTGGTGTCTTAGCTGCTGGCGCTTTCAGCTTCGATGGGCGTATCTTCACGGTTGCCCCATTCGGACCAGGAGCCGTGATAGCCCTTGATCTGTTGATAGCCCAAAATTTTCATCGCCAGATAGCTCAAACCGGAACGGTGGTGAGTCTGGCAATGGGTAACAATATGTTTGTCTTTGCTAAGACCTAAATCATTCAGTCGTTGTTGTAGCTTATCCAGATCAACCAGCCGCATATTGCGCTCGCGGTCCATCAGTTCTAACCAGTCGATATTGGCTGCACCGGGAATACGGCCACCCCGCTTGGCGACAATTTTAGTACCGTTATATTCCTCTGCCGAGCGCGCATCCCATATGGCGAAATCCGCTTTGCCTAAATTGGGAACAATATCGCTGATTTCAGCAATGGGGTCCTGGCGCAGCTCAACCCGATAGTGAGTCGCCGGAGCTGCGTTAACGGTGGTTTCTGTGGGGTGCCCTTCATTGACCCAGGCATGTAAGCCGCCGTTTAAGTAGGAATATTTGTCGTGACCTAATACGTCGAGAGTCCAGATCAGCCGTCCGGCCCAGCCACCGCCTTCGTCGTCATAGGCAATCACATGTTTATCAGCGCTTAGCCCTACGCGGGAAAACAGTTCGGCCAGTTGCTCAACGCTGGGCAGTTTGCCGGGAGCTGGCGCTGTGCCGCATTGCAGGTTTTTAGGCTCGATATGGATAGCACCCGGTACGTGGTGTTTTAGGTAGTTGTCCCGGCTGCTGGTGTCGAGAATCAGGAGATTTTGGTGATCGCTGTTGAGCAGTTCGGACAGTTGTTCTGGCTCTAGTAACAGGGGGAGATTCATAATGCATTACCGGGACATAAGCGTAGATTTAAAGCGAATGGTTGATTGATGGCCTGAAAAACGTGGATCAAAAAGTAGCAGGGATTGTACTACTCTGTCGGTATGACTGCTAGGTGGTTGCCAGTTGCCCAGAGCTTACCGTGATCTCTCCAGTATTTGCTGAATGCATGGGCTGAGGGCATTACATAGCTGTTTGAAGAGGCTGTAGTGTTGATCGCTTAGAGTGTGATTACTGAGACCGTTATCGGCATATATTAGTCCGAAGGGTTTTTGTTTCAGAAAAAGCGACATCATTACCAGCTCATCGGCGCCTGATGCCTGTTTCAAATTGCCCGGCAGCAGGGGCCAGAGCTGGGCATAGTTGCCGTGGTGCAGGCGAAGGCTGAGCGGCTTTTGCAATAACTTATTCAGTAAGTCTCCCTTGCGCAGGGTATGGCGAAAATTTTTCAACATGGGGCTGTCAGCGGTGCCACTGCTGTAAAAAGTCCGCAGCTCCCGGCTTTTAATATTAAGAAGGCTGATACTGGCGCGTTCGAAGTTGGCTTCTTCACACAGGCTGTCCACGGCGAAATTCATCAACGCATGAATATCCTTAAAACTATCGGCCTGTTGAAGTCGAAGCATGCTGGCAGCAAAACCACTGGGCGCTTCGTCGAGCAGCGATTGTTCAGTCGTTGAAGCACTGATGCTTTTGCTTGCTTCCGCCTTGGTGTCCTCTGGCTGGGTCTTGGTGCCTTCTGTCAGGCTAGTTGTTTGGCTGGGTACTGCCGACAGGTTTTCTCTTAGTTGCTCCCATTTGCGTTCAAAGCCAAATAATTGCTGTGCGGGAAGTCGAATTGAACTCGCTGTCTGCTGCTGGCTAAAATTCACAGCCTGTTGATGTTGCAACTGAATAATGTTCGGCAGCGGTTTATTGATGACGGTTGCCAGAATAGTTTGCAATCGAAAAGTCTGGCGTGAATACCAGTCCCAGTCTGCTGCTTCAGCGAATTGATTGGCCAGTGCAATCAGAAAAGGCTGGCGGCTGCAGAGTTGCTGTAACTCGGGCCTGTCTTCCAGTGCGGGCTGCATGGACTTGGGCTCGGCCATGGTTTGCTGCTGTCTGGCCAGCTGAGCCCATTGGCGGGCGCTGCCGGCATGTTCTGACTGCCAGCTATGCTGGCTATGCTCTGGCAAGTGCCATTGCCGACTTATTTGTAGGGCGATGGCATTTAATCGGTTTCCAAAGATAGCTTCCTCAAGCTGATGAGGAGCTGCGCCACAATATGTCGCGCGCTGTGCTTGCCAGTGACGCATCGCATTAGGCGCCCTGTGCCAAAGCCCCCACAGTGGAGCTTGCCGCAATAGCGTTGGCCAGAAAACGGTTTCCGGCGACCAGTAGGGGTTGAGTGCGGCCCAGGCTTTTGCCTGGTAAGAGGCATGCAGACTGGTCATTAATTGCTGTTGATATCCATGTTGTTCATGCCTCGACTGGGGCGTGTCCTCCGCATCGTATTCGGGTGCGGTCTGGATTAAATCTTCCAGGCGTGGAAAGCCGAGTAGGCTGATGGCATGGGTGAGTGACTGGCACTCATTGCCCGAGTTTGCCAGCGACCGGTTGGCGGCGCTGAAAATCGGTAGGCAGAGGGCCGGGTCTGCGGTCAGTATTCGCCCAAGGTTACTGGCATTGACGGCGCTACCCGCCAGTTTTTGCAGGGCTTGTTGTTTGACCACTGGCGATACCGGTAACAGGGGTTCGGCGAGGGCTTGATACCAGTCGATGTCGATGTCGAGGTTGAGGGTATAGGCGGTTAATTCGCGCATGGCGGATTTGATTACAGTGCTTCCAGTGATTGGGCAATGGCTTCGAAGCTGTTCAGGCGACGTTCGCTGATATCCCCCCGCTCTAAGCCTTCCAGTAGTGCGCAGCCGGGCTCGGATCGGTGCTGGCAGTCGCGAAATTTGCACTGCCCGAGAAAGGGACGAAATTCGACAAAGCCATCCAGAACCTGTTCTCTTTCCATATGCCAGAGTCCAAATTCGCGGATGCCGGGTGAATCCACCAGGTCGCCGCCCTCGGGAAAGTGAAACAGTTTCGCAGTGGTGGTGGTGTGTGTACCCTTGGCGTGGGCCTTCGACAATTCGCCGACTTTAATATCGACACCGGGTAAAAGGGTATTGATCAGTGAGGATTTGCCGACGCCGGACTGGCCGACAAAGACCGAGGTGCGATCTTTGAGCAGCGTTTTTAATACCTGCAAATCATCGTCGCTGCGGGTGGAGGCAGTGAGCACCCGGTAGCCAATCTCGGGATAAATCGATAGTAAGCCATCGATAGCCTCGCGATTGCTGTCATCTATCAGATCAATTTTATTTAATAGGATCAGTGGCTCAATGCCGACCGATTCGGCGGCCACCAGATAGCGGTCGATCAGGTTGGCGTGGGGCTCCGGCAACGGCGCGATCACGATGACGATATAGTCGATATTGGCAGCAACCGGGCGCAACTGGCCGTGCATATCCGGCCTGGCCAGCTCGGACTCTCTTGGCAGGCTGGCGACGACAACGCCAGTGGGGTTGCCAGCTCGCCAGATGACGTTGTCACCGGTCACCAGCGTGTCGAGATTGGCACGCAGGTGGCAGCGTTTAATCTGGCCAGCGTCGGCGCCTTGCCGGCACTCAACATCTACCTGGTTGCCAAAATGTGCAATGATGAGCCCCTGTTGTTCTTCGCCGAGTTCACCTTCATTGAGTTGCTGATCGACAAAGCCCGCGCGCTTGCTGGCCCGCTCGGTGCGTTCATCCTGAATTTTTTTGACTCGCCAGGCTTGGCGCCGGGTCAGTTTACGTTTACTCATGCAGGGCTTTATTGGTTAATGAGTGGCGTATTATTAAGAGATCGCGGTTATTTTGCTACACTTGAATCTTAATTAGCGCTTTGGTCGGAAATATTCATGAACGATGTTGTAGTTGAGAGTCACCCAAACAGGGATTTAAATCTGATCTGGATTGATCTGGAAATGACCGGTCTGGAACCTGATACCGATCGCATTATTGAAATTGCCACGATTGTCACCGACTCGGAGCTCAATACCATTGCTGAAGGTCCAGTACTGGCCATTCATCAGCCGGAGGAGGTATTGGCGGGGATGGATGAGTGGAATACCACACATCACGGGGGCTCGGGTTTGACCGAGCGGGTGCGTAATAGTCAGGTCAGTGCCCGCGATGCGGAGCTGCAAACCATTGAGTTTTTACGCCAGCACCTGCCCGCCGGCGTTTCGCCGATGTGTGGTAATACGATTGGGCAGGATCGGCGTTTTCTGGTCAAATATATGCCTGAGCTGGAGCGTTTTTTCCACTACCGCAATCTGGATGTCAGTACGGTCAAGGAGTTGGTCAAGCGCTGGCGGCCAGATCTATTGGCAGGCTTTACTAAGAAAGGGGCGCATCTGGCACTGGATGATATTCGCGAGTCGATTGATGAGCTGGTGTATTACCGCAAGGTTTTTTTAAAGACGAAAGCATAAGGATATTCTGAGAAATATCATTCCCCCCGCAGGTGCATTGCTTGCCAGAATAATTGATTGTGCTCAAAATACCTCCCACAACCATTGTAGGTAGGTGTTCCAAGGCAATTGGCTGCTGCGACCCAATCGGACTCTGCTTTCGCTTTCTCGGAAGGATCGGCGCTTTTTGCGAGGACTGTTTGAATCCCAATTTTTGCTGCGAGCAGCAAAAATGGTTGAGTTCCGCAGCAGCCGAGGCCTTGCGAGAAAGCGAAGGGTCGGGGCGAAGCAGCCAATTGCCTTGGAACACCGGCACTCGGAGTTCGTTATACTTTAATCATAACTCCGTGCCCGCAACACGGTTTGGCTCGGGTAGCACCCTCACGGCCGGCCGATCACTTTTTTGCCAGGACTGGCTGCTGCGGAACTCGACATATTTTTTGCTGTGCAAAAAGTACTGGACTCGAACAGTCCTCGCTGAAAACGCCATTCCTGGCAAAAAAGTGAAAGCTCGTCTCAATTGGCCATGAGGGTGCTACCCCATCCAAACCTACTACGGTGATAGCAGTGAGGATTGTAAGTGTTTTCAATTCGTCCTTTACCGCAACCTAAGCGCGATCTATTTTACCACTCTCAAGCTGTCCTAAAGCCCAGTCAATATGCTCCTGCACCATCGGTGATACTAATTCACGCCGCTGGGCTAATACCGATGTTATGGCTTCCCCGCCGTTGCTATTGCCCAGCGCTACCGCAATATTTCGGAGCCAGCAGTCGTAACCGATACGGCGAATCGCCGAGCCTTCGGTACGACGGAGGAATTCTTCCTCCGTCCAGTTAAACAAATCGACCAGCTCCGCCGCCTGTAAATCATGGCGGGGTTTAAAGTCCTTTTCACCGGTGAAATCAGCAAATTTATTCCAGGGGCAGCAGATCTGGCAGTCGTCACAGCCATAGATACGGTTACCCATCAATGGCCGAAATTCTTCCGGGATGCTATCCCTTAGCTCAATAGTTAGGTAGGAGATACAGCGGCGAGCATCGACCTGATTGGGCGCGACAATGGCGCCGGTAGGACAAGCGCTGAGGCAGGCGGTACAGCTGCCGCAGTGGGCGGTTTGCTGTGGCGGGTCGACGGGCAGTGGCAGGTCGGTGTAGATCTCACCGAGAAAAAACCAGGATCCGGCCTGCGAGTTGATTAGCATAGTGTTTTTGCCAATCCACCCCAGCCCCGCTTTTTCCGCCAGTGCCCGTTCCAATACCGGTGCGCTATCGACAAAGGCGCGGTGCTGGTGTTGTCCGGCCAGTTTGGCGACTTTTTCGGCCAGCGTGGCGAGGCGTTTGCGCATCAGCTTGTGATAATCGCGGCCCAGTGCGTAGCGGGAGATATAGGCCTTGGCGGGGTCATCCAGTACCTGCTGCATATCCTCGGTATTTGGCAGATAGTCCATACGTGCACTGATAACTCGTAGCGTGCCTGGCAGCAGTTGTTCGGGGTGGGAGCGTTTGTCACCGTGGCGTTCCATATACTGCATTTCGCCGTGGAAGTTACGGTGTAACCAATCCTGCAAGTGCTCGCGATGCGGGCCAAGGTCAATATCACTGATGCCGATCTGCTGGAAACCCAATTCTTCCCCCCATTGGCGAATCGTCGCCACGAGCGTGTTGAGATCGACGCTGTCTATAGCGCTGGTGTTGGTTTGATTCTGCTGGGGCATGTCGTCGGACTGGTCATCACTTATAATGAAAAGATAGGTAGCCCCACAGACTGTATTACTGGAGTTTAAACCAGTGTCAGGCGAGAATTCGGCCTTCGCTGCTGAGACACGCTGTGAATACATCCCTGTAAGCTCGACGCCAGCATCCTTGCTGGCGACGGTCTCAGCAGCGAATGCCGAGTTCACGCCAGAGAGATTTTGCGGGGCGGCAGTGAATACAGGGATATTGTGACAGATCAGGGCAATAAAGTATTAGTCCTAAAAGTGCTGACGTTGAAAGTCGTAGTCTTAAAACCATGATCTTAAAGCCATGATCTTAAAATTGTTGAAAAGGAAAAAAGATGCAACACAACCCAGTGGATGATTTGCCCATTGCTCTGTACCGGGCGGAACAAGTGCGGGAGTTGGATCGGCTGGCAATCGAGCAGCAGGGAATCCCCGGTTTTACCCTGATGCGACGGGCGGGCAAGGCGGCCTTTGATGTGTTGCTGGCGGCTTACCCGGAAGTGGAAAAAATAACTGTGCTCTGCGGCACTGGTAATAATGGCGGTGATGGTTATGTGATCGCCACGTTGGCTCGCCAGCACGGCATTCCGGTGCGTGTGGTGCAGTGCGGTGACGCAGGCAAGATCAAAGGCGATGCGCTGCAGGCCCGTCAACATGCGTTGCAGGATGGGGTTGAGATTATTGATTTCAGTGATGCGTTAGAACCAGTTACTACGGGTGTTATTGTCGATGCACTGCTGGGAACGGGCTTGAGCGGCGATGTGCGCGGCGCCCCAGCGGCGGCTATCCAGTGGGTCAATGTCAGTTCCTGTCCGGTGCTGGCGGTGGATATTCCCTCCGGTCTGTGCAGCGATACCGGGCGTGTGCTGGGTGATGCGATCAAGGCCGGTCACACGGTGAGTTTTATTGGCTTAAAGCAGGGGCTGTTGACCGGCGCGGGCCCTGACTTTTCCGGCAGGATTCACTTTGACGCGTTACAGGTTTCCGCAGCGGTATTTGAGCAGCTGAGCGCCAGCAGTGAACGGCTGGACTTAACGCAGTTACAAAAGAGCTTTCCTGCGCGCAGCCCATCCGATCATAAAGGTCGCTTCGGGCATGTGCTGATTGTCGGCGGGGACCTGGGGATGGCTGGTGCTACGGTGATGGCGTCGCAGGCAGCCTGTCGTATTGGTGCGGGTTTGACCTCCTGTGCCACTCGCGCTGAACATATTGCGGCGCTGATCAGCCGTTGCCCGGAGGTGATGGCCCGTGCGGTTGTGAGTGGGCAGGAGCTGGAGCCGCTACTGGATCGCGCCAGCGTGGTGGTGATTGGGCCCGGACTGGGTCAGCGGTACTGGGGCGAGCAATTATTGCAGCGGGTGCTGCAATGTGATCTGCCGATGGTGGTTGATGCCGATGCTCTCAACCTACTGTCCCGTATGGGTGACAGAACACCCTATCGAGAGAACTGGATTTTAACGCCGCACCCCGGTGAGGCCGCTCGTCTGCTGGACTGCTCGGTGGCTGAAGTTCAACAGGACCGCTTTGCGGCTGTGCAGGCACTTCAGTCTCGATATGGCGGTGCGATTATTCTCAAGGGTGCCGGTTCGCTGGTGGCTGATGCCGAGCATGCTGCGCCCGGCCTTTGCCCTTACGGTAACCCGGGTATGGCAACGGGTGGAATGGGTGATGTGTTAAGCGGGGTGCTGGGGTCTCTGTTGGCACAGGGGCTGTCCGTGGCTGGCGCAGCGAGATTGGGCGCCTGTTTACATGCCTCGGCGGCGGATTGTTCGGCTGCAGTCGATGGCCCGCGTGGTATGCTGGCCACGGATTTGATCCCTTATTTACGTAAACTGGTGAATTAGTGATGCAGCCTTTTGATGTGCAACTCATCGGTGAAGAGGCCATGGTGGCCTTTGGTAAACAGCTCGGGCATGCTTGCCAGCAGCAGCGGGCGGTGTTGTTTCTGGAGGGTAATCTGGGGATGGGCAAAACCACCCTCAGTCGCGGCATATTGCAGGCGTTTGGGCATCAAGGTGCCGTGAAAAGCCCGACCTATACGCTGGTTGAACCCTATGAATTTCCCTCGGCCACGGTTTATCACTTCGACCTCTATCGGCTTGGCGACCCTGAAGAATTGGAATACCTCGGCATTCGGGATTATTTTGAACAGGAGCAGTATCTCTGCCTGATCGAATGGGCTGAAAAGGGCGGCGCATTTTTGCCCAATGCGGATTTAGTCGTTAACATTAACCTGATTCAGGGCAACAGCAATAATGAGGCTGCCACTGGGCGGGCATTAAGCCTGGTACCGCAATCAGCGACCGGTGAAAATATTGTCTCAACCTTGCAGATCGACCGGATTTCCTGAAAATGCGCCTTTATGGTCTATCCTGATAATCAAGGCTTTCCGCTCACTTAACGGTTTTGGTAAGACAATCGCTATACTATGCTCAAAGTACCATGCTCAAACTTGTGACTACAGCCATGCCCAATAAAGCTTTGCCCAGTATATCTATGCCTAGCACAAGTATGCCCAGTACAAGTATGCCCGACATAACTAAGCCGTAGAGAGGCAGAATAAAAAAGTGATACGGTTTTTTGATAATTTCCTCGCTGGGCTGCTAGTCCTACTGCTGGTTTCGTCTGTCCATGCTGCCGATGTGAAAGAATTGCGCGTGTGGCGGGCACCTGATCACACCCGGGTGGTGCTGGATTTGACTGCACCAGTCACTCACAAAGTGATGTTGTTAGAGAAGCCGGCACGGGTGGTCATAGATATTGATAACGCCCAACTCAAAGCCTCATTATCCAAACTGGATTTGCAAAATACCCCGATCACTCGCGTGCGTAGTGGCGTCAAGGATAAGAGCGACCTGCGGGTGGTATTGGACGTCAACAGCGAGGTCAATCCACGCAGTTTTTTACTCAAGGCGAATCAGGAATACGATGATCGGTTGGTCATCGACCTTTACGACAAGCAAAAAGCCAAACCGGTCGTTAAACACATTAACGATCAAAATCTGCGCGATATTGTGATCGCGATTGATGCCGGCCATGGTGGCGAGGATCCGGGCGCCAGTGGTCCCAATCGTCTACGTGAAAAGCAGGTGGTACTGGAAATTGCCAAGGAATTGAATTACCTGCTCAAAAGAGAAAAGGGTTATCAGCCTGTCATGATTCGCACCGGCGATTACTATGTAGGTTTGCAAAAGCGCCGCAATCTGGCGCGTGAAGCACAGGCAGATTTGATGGTTTCGATTCATGCGGATGCGTTTAAGGATCATCGCGCCTACGGCACCTCGGTTTATGCCCTCTCTCGTCGCGGTGCCACCAGCGCTATGGCGCAGATTCTGGCAGAGGACGCGAACAGTTCCGATTTGGTAGGTGGGGTTAGTCTCGGTGATAAGGATGATGTGCTTGCCGGAGTGCTGGCGGATTTATCTATGTCGGCCAGCCTGGATTCCAGCATGCAGGTGGGGGCGCAGGTGGTCAGGGAGATGGGCAAAATTTCCCGCTTGCACAGTAAAAAAGTGGAACAGGCCAATTTCTCGGTGCTGCGCTCACCGGATGTGCCTTCGATTCTGGTTGAAACCGGCTTCATCTCCAATCCAGAGGAGGCGAAAAAACTCAGCACCAGTCACTATCAGCGTCAAATGGCCCGCGCCATATTCAATGGCTTAACCACTTTTTTTTCCACCAGTCCACCACCGGATACCTATCTGGCCAGCAAAAAACGCAATGGCGATAGCAATATTGAATATATCATCGCCAGTGGCGATACCCTCTCAGGTATCGCGCGTCGCTATCAGGTCAGCGTGGCATCCATTCGCCAGCAGAATGATCTGGCCTCCAACGTGATAAAAGTCGGTCAAAAGATTA
Organism: Oceanicoccus sp.; assembly: GCA_965661375.1. GTDB lineage: Bacteria > Pseudomonadota > Gammaproteobacteria > Pseudomonadales > Dasaniaceae > Oceanicoccus. The sequence goes on from CBFIDJ010000004.1 coordinate 176,428, forward strand.
TCATTCCCCCTTCATCTTAAGGTTTTTGATTTAAGTTCATTGGCTTAAGCGCATTCGCTTAGCTTCTTTGCCCGGAATTTTCAGTACAGAGCGTTCGATGTCTCGCATACATATGTTAAGCCCCAGGCTGGCCAACCAGATTGCTGCTGGTGAAGTGGTTGAACGGCCCGCCTCCGTGATCAAAGAGTTGGTCGAAAACAGTCTGGATGCCGGTGCCAGTCGCATTGATATCGATATCGATGCCGGCGGGGTGAAGCTGATGCGAGTGCGGGATAACGGCGGCGGTATTGAACAGGAGGATATGCCGCTGGCTTTAAGCCGACATGCCACCAGTAAAATTATCGAGCTGGAAGATCTGGAAAAAGTGGGCACCTTAGGTTTTCGTGGTGAGGCGCTGGCGAGTATTTCCTCGGTGTCGCGACTGGCGGTGTTATCCAATACCCAGAGCAAGGGCGCGGGCTGGAAGGCGCAAACAGAAGGTCGCGAAATGGAGGTGGAGGTCGGGCCGGCGCCGCATCCCCAGGGCACTACGGTGGAGGTTCGGGATTTGTTTTTTAATACCCCGGCGCGGCGTAAATTTCTTCGCACCGAAAAAACTGAGTTTGGCCATCTGGAAGAGGTGATCAAGCGGCAGGCGCTGAGCCGTTTCGATGTGGGTTTTTACCTGAATCACAACAGCAAGGCGATTCACGCCTTAAAGCCCTGCTGCTCGCAACTGGAAAGAGAGCGTCGCGTTGCCTCGGTCTGCGGTCCCAGTTTTATGCAGAATGCGCTGCATATCGATACTGAAGCTGCTGGTCTCAAATTGTGGGGTTGGGTGGCGCTACCGACCTTCTCTCGCAGTCAGGGAGATTTACAGCATTTCTTTGTTAACGGGCGTGTGATTCGCGACAAGCTGGTTACTCATGCTGTCAGACAGGCCTATCGCGATGTGCTGTTTCATGGCCGTCACCCAGCCTATGTGTTATATCTTGAGTTGGATCCGGCGATTGTCGATGTCAACGTTCACCCCACCAAACATGAGGTGAGGTTCCGGGATGGCCGCACGGTGCACGACTTTCTATTTCGCAGCTTGCATCGCCTGTTAGCCGATGTGCGGCCCGAGGATCAACTGGCGCCAACGATGATGAATACACCGCAGACTGTTGTTAGTGGAACAGCCGCCGGCGAGTTTAGGGGGCAGGGGAATATAGCATTACAACAGGAACGACCTTCACCGGGTGAAGTGCGTGAGCAACTGGCGGGTTATGCCGCGCTCTATGGTGACTCCGCCCAATCGCGAGCGGGTGAAGATTTCGGCCAAATTGCAGATAGAGCTGCAGATAGAGGCGCGGGCAGAACTTATGGGGGCTTTTCATATGGTGGCGACCGCGGTGCCGTAAGCCTGCAGCCCCGGCCGCCAGCCTCTGATGCAATGCCTGAGGATGGGGCCGATATTCCACCCTTGGGCTATGCCATTGCGCAATTGAAGGGGATTTATATTCTGGCTGAAAATGCGCGGGGGCTGGTGCTGGTTGATATGCATGCGGCCCATGAACGGATCACCTATGAGCGGATGAAAACAGCGCGTGCAGGCGAGGGCATTCTCGCCCAGCCGCTGCTGGTCCCTGAGTCGATTGCGATCAGCCAGCGCGAGGCGGATTGTGCTGAGCAGTATGTCGACGTCTTTAACAGTTTGGGTATGGGATTGGAAAGAGCCGGGCCTGAGTCTTTGCTGGTTCGGCAGCTGCCGACCATTTTACAGAATAGCGACGTGGAGCAACTGGTCCGGGATGTACTGGCGGATTTGATCGAGCATGGCAGTAGTGACCGGATTCAATCGCATATCAACGAGATTCTGGCGACGATGGCCTGCCACGGATCGATTCGAGCGAATCGGCGCATGACCATTCCGGAAATGAATGCACTGTTGCGCGATATGGAAGTGACTGAGCGCAGTGGTCAGTGTAATCATGGTCGGCCTACCTGGACACAGTTATCATTGGCCGAGCTGGATAAATTATTTCTTCGTGGGCAATAGCACGTCTATTGGTCATAACTTGAGGTGACCGTTAATTAGGTTTTTAATGGGCAGCCTTCATACTGGATGTAACCTCCCGGGGCAAATATTGTTCAACGGTTTATTGTTAAATCGACAGTTTATGAGCGATGCTTATCGCTGGCTGACTCTTCTGTTGTTACTGGTGGCACCTCTCAGCCTTGCTCAGCAGAGCCTGATCTCGAACAAGCTGGAACCCATTCGTTTTCAGCTGCGCTGGCATCACCAGTTTCAGTTCGCCGGTTATTACGCTGCTAAAGAAAAAGGTTTTTATCGCGAGGCGGGCTTTAATGTCACGTTGGTTGCCGGTGCGCCGGATCGCCGGCCGGTGGACGAAGTACTTGCCGGTCGTGCGCAATATGGCGAAGCCAATGCCGAACTCTTGCTGGAGCGTTTGCGAGGTAAACCGTTGGTAGCGCTGGCCGCTATCTACCAACACTCGCCCTCCATTCTGCTTACTTTGAAAAGCGCAGAGATTAAAACCCCCCAGGATTTAATCGGCCGACGTATTATGAGCGTTGGTAGTGAGGGTGGCGCGGTGTTTCAGGCTATGTTGCGTGCAGAGCAGATCCCGCTTGAACAGATCGAGTTTGTGGAGAGCTCCTATCAGGTCCAGGATTTGATTGATGGCAAAACCGATGCCTTTAATGCCTACCTCACCAATGAGCCCTTTTATCTGGAGCAAATGGGTTTTGACTATGACATCATCAATCCGCGCGACTACGGTGTCGATTTTTACAGCGACATTTTATTTACTTCCGAACAGGAAGTGGTCAATCACCCGGAACGGGTTGAGCGCTTTAAACAGGCCACGATAAAGGGGTGGGAGTACGCGCTGTCGCATCCTGAAGAAATTATTCAACTGATACGCGAACACTATACTGATGAGAAAAGCCTGAACCATATGCGCTATGAGGCGCTATCGGTGCAGAGCTTAATTATGCCGCAGTTAGTTGAGGTTGGTTATATCAACCCGCAACGCTTTGAACGCATGGCCAATGTGTTTCTGGAGCTAGGCATGGTGGATGATATTGAAGGTCTGGCGGGTTTTATTTTTGCGCCAGCGGATGAATTCTCCGATCAGCTGTATTCGCTGCTGGTGGCGGTGGTGATTTTTCTGGTGACGGCTCTGCTGGTGGCCATGACGCTGGCGCTGTTCAATCATCGCCTGCAGCGTGAAATTGAACAAAGAAAAACGGCGGAAGAAAAACTGAAGCAACTGACTGATACCGATCCCCTGACCCTGCTGCTGAATAAAAAGGCCTTTTCCAAACGTTATGTAGAAGAGATGGTTCGTGCTCGGCGTTATAACACGCCCTTTAGTATCCTGCTGATTGACCTGGATAAGTTCAAGCGAGTGAATGATCGCTATGGCCATGAGGTGGGTGATCAGGTGTTGGCCGATGTAGCTGGCTTTCTCAGTAAGAATAGTCGGGAGACAGATGTCTGCGGGCGCTTTGGTGGCGAAGAGTTTGTGCTGTTGCTACCCAATACCCCGCTGGCGGAATCCACCGCCTACGCTAACCGCTTGTGTAATCGAATACGAGGTCACGAACTGAGTCTGGAAAATGGCGGCAGCGTGACACTAACGGCCTCTATCGGAGTCGCGGAATGGCTGCCCATGGAAGATAATGAAGTGACGATTCTCCGCGCCGATAAAGCGCTGCAGCAGGCAAAAATTAAGGGACGTGATCAGGTGGTCGCCTGGTCAGAGGCGCCCTGAGTGTTATGATTTCTCCAGCCCGTCCACCTGCCATTTTTCTGATGGGGCCTACAGCCTCCGGCAAAACCGATCTTGCCATTCAGCTCTGTCAGCATCTGCCCTGCGAAATTATCAGTGTCGATTCGGCGCTGGTTTATCGGGGAATGGATATTGGCTCGGCTAAACCCTCGGCCGAGGAGCTGGTTGCCGCCCCACATCGGCTGATTGACATTCGCGATCCGGCAGAAAGTTACTCGGCGGCGGAGTTTCGTCAGGATGCGCTGAAAGCGATGGCCGACATTACTTCGAAGGGAAAAATACCTCTGCTGGTGGGCGGTACCATGCTTTATTTTAAGGCCTTGCTGAAAGGTATGGCCGATATGCCCGCTGCAGACCCCGCAGTGAGGAAGGCGATTGAGCGGGATGCCGAGATATATGGTTGGCCTTATGTGCATGCCCAATTGGCAGGCGTGGACCCGGATTCGGCTGCCCGCATCCATCCGAATCATTCCCAGCGTATTGAGCGCGCGCTGGAAGTGTACCGGGTGACGGGAATCACCATGACCGAATTGCATAGACAGCAGGAGGCAGAGCCGAGCTTTCCTTACCGGACGCTGCAATTGGCCATCGCGCCAGTGAACCGAAAGGGCTTGCATCACCGTATTGATAGAAGATTTCGGCAGATGATGGAACAGGGCTTTGTCGATGAGGTCAGATCTCTTCGTCAGCGAGGTGACCTGCATCGGGATTTGCCTTCGATTCGAGCGGTCGGTTATCGCCAGGTGTGGCAGCATTTAGAGGGCGAGCTGGATGAAGCTGATATGATCGACCGGGGGGTGATAGCCACCCGGCAATTGGCCAAGCGACAATTTACCTGGTTAAACGGTTGGTCTGATTTGTGCTGGATTCATACCGACGAAGCGGGTTTACTAGTAAAAAGTGAGTCTTCACTACCGGAAGTGACAGGGTTGGAAGGGCGTCCTCCCGTGGTGTTGGCGCTAAAATATCTTGAGCGGCTGGCTACCTAAGTGTTTGAATTGCGTTATACTTGCTGTGTTTATGAGTTGTGTGGTGTTTTTCTAAACGGATCTGGTCATACAGATGATGTTGGAGAGACTGCCAGCAGCGTCAGCAGATTTTATAACAATTAGGTCTCATTTCATTTGATTATCTGACCCCATTTGGGTCACTGAGGAGCACATCATGTCAAAGGGGCACACTTTACAAGACCCTTATCTGAATATTTTACGGAAGGAGCGGGTTCCCGTTTCAATCTATCTTGTTAACGGCATCAAGCTGCAGGGACAGATCGAGTCTTTCGATCAGTTTGTGGTGTTGTTAAAAAACACCGTCAGCCAAATGGTTTATAAACACGCCATTTCCACCGTGGTTCCTTCACGGGTTGTGCGTATGCCCATGCCGGATCAGGATGGCGAAGGCTAAATCCAAACAATTTGCAGTCTCTTTGTTTGCCCAGTTTGTCACTGACTATCTGTACTGTCTGTCTTATCGACAGTCATTGAGGTTCTTCTTTGCTATTTGAGCGTCCCGATGCGGGAGAAAGGGCTGTGCTCGTTCATATAGATATTCACCGGGAGTCGGAACGCGAAGAACTCGGTGAATTTGAAGAGCTGGTGCTCTCAGCTGGAGGTGATCCCGTTGCCTTTGTGGGCGGGCAGCGCACGGCCCCCAGCCCGCGATATTTTGTCGGTTCCGGCAAGTTGGAAGAAATTCGCCAGCAGATTCGCTTGCATGAGGCCGAATTGGTGCTGTTCAATCATGCGCTTTCACCCAGTCAGGAAAGAAATCTCGAAAAAGAGCTGCAATGTCGAGTGCTGGATCGAACCGGGTTAATTCTGGATATTTTCGCTCAGCGTGCTCGGACCCATGAAGGTAAGCTGCAGGTTGAACTGGCCCAGTTACAGCACATGTCGACCCGGCTGGTGCGAGGCTGGACCCACCTGGAGCGCCAGAAGGGCGGTATTGGTTTACGTGGGCCGGGTGAAACCCAGCTTGAGTCGGATCGGCGCTTGTTGCGTGCGCGGATCAAGGCAATTACCAAACGCCTGGACAAGGTGCGCAAGCAGCGAGATCAAGGCCGTAGGGCCAGAAGTCGAGCAGAAATCCCAACGGTATCACTGGTGGGTTATACCAACGCTGGTAAATCGACACTGTTTAATGTTTTGACCAGCTCTGATGTCTATGCAGCTGATCAATTGTTTGCGACACTGGACCCAACGCTGCGCAGACTTTCCATTCCCGATTTTGGCCCTATTGTGCTGGCGGATACCGTAGGATTTATTCGCCACCTGCCGCATAAGTTGGTGGAGGCCTTTCGAGCGACCCTTGAGGAAGCCGCCCGGGCCGATTTGCTGATTCATGTGATCGACTGTGCCAATGAAGAGCGAGCAGAAAATATCGCGCAGGTTGAAGTCGTATTAAAGGAAATTGGTGCAGAGGATATTCCACGGCTAGAGGTGTATAACAAAATCGATCTGTTATCTGCTCAGGCCCATATTGACAGAGGCCAGAACGGTCAGGCACAAAGAGTGTGGTTATCGGCACAGCAATCAGATGGGCTGGAGTTATTGCTGGAGGCCCTGACCAGTTATCTTGGAGAAGATTATATCCATGGGTACTTAACGTTGGATGCTAAGTTGGGCGCACTGCGGTCAGCCTTTTTTCAGCAGGATGTGGTAGTTTCGGAGCAATTTGATGATCAAGGTCGCAGTATTATCGAAATCCGCCTGCCCAGGCAGGATTTTAATCGACTGGCCAGTGCGGCGGGGCAGATACCGGAAAGTTTGTTTGCCGAGTTAAAGCTCGTGCACTAGATCTGGCCAGCGGTTACAGTGCTGGACCGCGAAGGAATTTCACAACAGATTTGTGCAGGGGATGATCGGAAGCGGTTTCTCGGGACTTTGCTTCTGAAAATTTGTTAGACTGCCAGCCATATTGACGGATGATGTATTTGATCGGCTCAGTCAATGCTTACAAATAAAATCGCTGCTAATACACGTTGCACGTTTCTTTTGATGAGTATTAGTTTTTGCACTGTGAATGATTCAATAAACACTTTTTTAACGAATGCTTATTCAATGACCAATGGGAGAAAGTGATGGCCTGGAATGAACCGGGTGGAGGCAACAATAAAGATCCTTGGGGTGGCGGTGGCAATCAAGGCCCGCCCGATCTGGATGAAGCCTTCAAAAAGTTACAGAACAAGCTCAATAATATCTTTGGCGGTGGCTCCAAGGGGGGCGGTGGCTCCTCGGGAGGTGCGGATATCAGCGGTAGCTTGATCGTGCTGGTGCTGGTGGTGGTCGCCCTGATCTGGGCTGCTATGGGTATTTACCAGGTCGATGAAAAAGATCGGGCGGTGGTGCTGCGCTTCGGCAAATACCTGGACACCTATGGTCCTGGCTTACACTGGAATCCGCCGTTGATTGATAGCAAAGAGGTTGTCAATATCACCGAAGAGCGCCAGTACTCATCCAAGGGGTTGATGCTGACCAAGGATGAAAACATCGTTGAGTCACCCCTGACGGTACAATACAACATTGCCGACCCCAAAGCTTTCGTGCTGAATGTGCGCGATCCTTTGCTGAGCCTGGAGCATGCCACCGACAGCGCGCTGAGGCATGTTGTGGGTAGCAGCAGGTTGGATGATGTGGTGTCTGTAGGTCGTGAGCAGATCGGGGTAGAGGTGCAACAACGTTTGCAGGACTACCTCGACAACTACGGTACCGGTATTCAGGTAGTTAAAATCAATATCCAGGAAGCCAAGCCGCCCAGTGAAGTAAAAGAAGCCTATGACGATGTTATCAAAGCGCGCGAGGACCAGGAGCGTGTGGTGAATGAGGCACAGGCCTACTCTAATGGCATTATTCCCGAGGCGAGAGGTAAAGCTCAGCGGATCATTGAAGAGGCCAACGGTTATAAGGCCAAGGTCATTGTGCATGCCAAGGGTGAAGCTGATCGTTTCGAAAGGTTGCTAACGGAATACCAGAAAGCCCCTGAGGTAACGCGTGAGCGTTTATATCTGGATGCGGTTGAAGAAGTTATGAGCAACAGTTCCAAAGTGTTAGTGGATATCGAAGGCGGTAACAACATGATGTATTTACCCCTCGACAAGATCATGCAGCAAGCCCCGCAAACCAGTGTCGGCAATGCGCCAATGTCTACTTCCAACATCAATGAAATAGCTAACGAAGTCATCAATAAGCTGCGCCGCGATCAGGCCGCCAGTCGTAGGGAGGGACGCTAATGAACCGCTTGATTCCTGTGATTATTGCCCTGTTTCTGCTTGTTATTCTGGCCGATAGCTCACTTTATGTTGTTAAAGAGACTGAGCGTGCGGTTAAGCTCAGGTTTGGACGTTTGGTTGAGACTGATATCAAGCCTGGCCTGCATATCAAAATGCCTCTGGCCGATAATGTTCGCAAATTCGATAGTCGAGTGTTGACGCTTGATGCCCTGCCGGAAAGCTTCTTGACCTTGCAGAAGAAGCGTTTGATTGTCGACTCCTTTGTCAAGTGGCGTATTGCTGATGTGGATACTTACTACAAGGCGACAAATGGTAACGAGTCTCAGGCGATGAACCGTTTGGCCAAGCGCGTCAACGATGGGCTTCGTAACCAGTTTGGTTCGCGCACTCTCAATGAGGTGGTTTCCGGTGAGCGCGATCAGTTGATGGTAGATATCAAGAACCAGCTCAACTCCAGAGTTCGCGAAACCTTGGGTATAGATGTGGTTGACGTACGGGTGAAGCGTATTGATCTGCCGTCGGAGGTTAGCGGGGCGGTGTTTAATCGGATGCGGACCGAGCGTGAAAAAGAAGCGCGGGAGCTGCGCTCTCAGGGGCTGGAAGAGGCCGAGAAGATTCGCTCTTCGGCTGAGCGCGAGCGAACCATTCTGGAGGCGACAGCACTGAGTGAGGCGGAGCGCCTACGTGGTGAGGGTGATGCGGAAGCGGCGGCAACCTATGCTGCAGCTTATAGCAAAGACGCTGAGTTCTATGCCTTTGTACGCAGTCTCAACGCCTATCGGGCTTCCTTTAAAAACAAGGCCGATATTATGCTGGTTGACCCTCAAAGTGACTTCTTCAAGTATCTTAACGATAGCAAAGCTGGTCGTTAAGCACTTCTCTCAAAGCTAAGCCCCGAAGCTAATGTTGTATCGGGGCTTATTTACCTTTCTCCTGGCCCGTCGCGGCGATACATCAAGCGTTTTTTAAACGCTGAAATGTGATATGATTAATTAACCGGGCTTATTTCATGATACCGCTATTGCGAACGTGAGATTGCGCGGTTTTTTTGTGTGCTACGTTGTGTGAAAGACGACTTCATTTTCTCGGTCATCGATGACCGATTGCAGGTAACAGGTGAGCAGACATGTGGCAGGATTTATTAGCAGCGCTCTGCCTGGTAATGGTTATTGAGGGTATGATGCCTTTTATCAGCCCGCGCTCTTCACGCAAGCTGGCCGTCAACATTGCACAACTTGATGACCGCACATTACGAATGGTTGGCCTGTTCAGTATGCTGGTAGGTATTGGCCTGCTGACCCTGATCAAGGGATGACCGTTTAGAATCTCGTTTGATGGAATTTTTTATGACCACCGCTGACCGCTGGTTATTGCCCGATGGTGTAGAAGAGCTATTGCCTGAACAGGCCGCACAGGTAGAGCGCCTGCGGCGCAAGCTGCTAGATCTTTACAGCAGTTGGGGCTATGAACTGGTAATACCTCCACTAATTGAATATACCGACTCTCTGCTGGTGGGGCTTGGGCAGGATGTGGATATCCAGACCTTCAAGGTGGTTGACCAGCTCAGTGGCCGCAGCATGGGAATCCGCGCTGATATTACCCCGCAGACGGCACGCATCGATGCCCATAGCCTGAACCGGGAAGGTCCGGTGCGGTTGTGTTATGCCGGGAGTGTTTTGCATACTCGCCCCAAGACCTTGTTGGCCTCGCGCTCACCGATTCAAATTGGTGCCGAACTCTACGGCGATGCAGGGTTGGAAAGCGATATAGAAGTCATCTGCCTGATGCTGGAAACCCTCAAAGCGGCTGATGTCAGTGAAATTACGCTGGATCTGGGGCATGTGGGTATTTATCGGGCACTGATTGAGCAGGCTGATTTGACGGGTGATCAGGAGCAAGCGCTGTTTACAGCCCTGCAGCGCAAATGCTCGGCAGAGATAGAGCAGGCCATCGCCGCTGGCATTACTAATACCGGGCTTGCTGATATGATGCGCGCGCTCAGTAAGTTGAATGGCGATCGCTCAGTATTGCAGTCGGCGGAGCAGCAATTAGCTAAAGCGCCGCCAGAGGTGCTGGCTGCGATTTCTGACCTGCGCCAGGTGGCTGACATAATTGCTGCCCGACTCCCTGACGTGCAATTGTATTTTGACCTGGCTGAATTGCGTGGCTACCACTATCACACCGGTTTGGTGTTTGCGGCGCTGGCTCCGGGGCATGGCCAGGCGGTTGCCAATGGTGGGCGCTATGATCATATTGGCGAAGTCTTCGGCCGTGCACGTCCGGCCACTGGCTTTAATACGGATCTGAAAGCACTGCTTAGTTATATGCGCGAAACAGCTGTGACCCAGGATAGTAGTATTTTGGCGCCAGAGTCTGCCGGCCTCTCTCCTGAGGATAGTTTAACCCTGTGGCAGGCCGTGCAGTCCCTGCGAGCGGAAGGCGAGCGAGTGATTTGCGGCTTACCAGAACAGAGCGATGCTCCGGATTACAAGCGCAAACTGATATTAGAGCAAGGCAGCTGGGTCGTTAAAAACTCAGAGTAAAAAGTTGAGTACAACTACAGATTAAAACAGTTGATTAAAACTATCATTAAAAAGCACAGGATAAACACCCATAGTGACAAGCACTATGGTTCCCGAAACCGTTTAGATATTTGAACCAGAGAAAAGTAATGAGCAAAAACGTAGTGATTCTCGGCACTCAGTGGGGTGACGAAGGCAAGGGCAAAATCGTTGACCTACTGACCGATCAGGCTGATTTGGTAACCCGTTTTCAGGGCGGGCACAATGCCGGGCATACGCTGGTCATCAATGGCGAAAAAACGGTTTTGCACCTGATTCCCTCGGGGATTCTGCGTGAAGGGGTAGCCTGTCTGATCGGTAACGGCGTGGTGCTGTCTCCCGAGGCCCTGCTGAAAGAAATTGCCGAGCTGGAAGAAAAAGGTGTACCGGTTCGGGATCGGCTGCGTTTAAGTCCAGCCTGCCCTTTGATACTGCCCTACCACGTTGCGCTGGATCAGGCGCGGGAAGTGGCCAAGGGCAATGCCAAAATCGGGACGACAGGACGCGGCATAGGCCCGGCCTATGAGGATAAAGTCGCTCGCCGTGGTATCCGTCTTGGCGACCTGTTATATCCTGAACGCTTTGCCGCCAAGCTGAAAGAAGTGATGGATCTGCATAATTTTCAGCTCACGGGTTACTACAAAGTTGATCCCGTTGATTATCAAACTGTATTAGACGAAACGCTGGAAATGGCTGAGCAGATCAAGCCGATGATTGCCGATGTCACCAGTATTCTTCATGAACACCGCGAACAGGGTAAAAATATTCTGTTTGAAGGTGCACAGGGCTCGCTATTGGATATCGATCACGGTACCTACCCCTTTGTGACTTCCTCTAACACCACCGCAGGAGGCACTGCCACAGGCAGTGGCTTTGGGCCGCTGTATCTGGATTATGTATTGGGTATTACCAAGGCCTACACCACCCGCGTCGGCTCTGGCCCTTTCCCTACGGAGCTGTTTTGCGATGTCGGTAAACGTCTGGCTGAAAGGGGGCATGAATTTGGTGCTACTACCGGTCGTCCGCGTCGCTGTGGCTGGTTTGATGCCGTCGCCCTGCGCCAGGCGGTGCGTATTAATAGTGTCTCTGGCATCTGTCTGACCAAGCTGGATGTGCTGGATGGTCTGGAGGCTATTCAAGTCTGTACCGCCTATCATGATGCCGAAGGCAAACCAGCGCCAGTACCGGTGGATGCCGAGGATTACGAACGACTGATTCCAGTCTATGAAGAATTGCCCGGCTGGTCCGAGTCAACGCTGGGTGCTAAAACCCTTGAAGAACTGCCGGATAATGCCCGCGCTTATATTAAGCGCTTAGAGGCGTTGGTCGGGGCACCAATTGATATTATCTCCACTGGGCCGGATCGGGTGGAAACGATAGTGCTTAGGCATGCGTTTGATTAAATATGTTCTCGATACTATCTTTGTTGATTGAAATAAATTAGTTTCACAATAAAAAGGCGAGCACTGCTCGCCTTTTTATTGCTCTTGATTTGCGGTTATTCTTCGCCAACCACTCTGTCCTTTCCTGCCTTTTTTGCCCGATACATGGCCTGGTCCACGCGATCAAAAAACTCACTGGGTGATTCAGTTTTTCGATAGCTGGATACACCAAAGGAAGCAGTGAGCCGGCCAATAATCTTGCCATTGGAGCCGGTGGTTAATTGTCGAGCGGAAATAGCCTGCCGCAGATTTTCAGCCACTTGCATTGCACCGTTGTAACTGGTGTGTGGCAGGATGATGGCAAACTCTTCGCCACCGTACCGGGCCAGTATATCGCTGCCGCGAATGCCCTTACGAAAGGTGGCGGCGGCATAACGCAGTATCTTGTCGCCGACCTGATGACCAAAGTTGTCATTGATCTGTTTAAAGTTGTCGAGATCAATAATGATCAGCGCGCTTTGCAAACCTTCGGTTAGTACCTCCTCGGTAATATTCTCCAGTGCGGCATCAAAGCCGCGCCGGTTCATAACCTGGGTCAGTGGATCGGTCATCGCCTGATTACCCAGCCGGTCCACATCCTGTCGCAGGGCTGATATTTCGGAACTTAAATTGTCGAGTGAAGTTTTGATGCAGTGGTTGGTCGTTCTAACTTGTTTTACCTCGGAGGTCACCGTTGCAATAATATCTTTGACTTCTTCCAAGCCGGGATTGGCTCCCAGCTTGGTTAGACAATCTAGCAAACCATCACAGAAACTACTGGTCGATGTATCCCAGTCCTTCAGGTGCTCTACTATTGCATTCAGCATGTCATGGATGGCCGCTCGGGCGTCGTCAACATTTCGTTGATCATCGCTGGCAATATGTTTTATATATAGCTGTCGACAGATGGCTTCAGTAAAGGTTTGATGCTGACTGACTCGTTCATCAATGTCTTTGTTAAGGGCATCGATAGACCCGGTCGCATATTCAAACCAGAGTCGATAATTATCAGGTAAAGGTTTTAATTGGTAAGCGTTAAGGCTTTCCAGAGTGGCGTCAAGCAGCAGTTTGGCTTGTATTTTATTATGCATGATTTAGCAGAGTATCCTTACAGTTACGCTAATACAACCTACCATTGTTCAATGCCTGCCCTTTGAATCCTGATGCTCTTTTCCAATAGATATTTATAGTAACAGGATGTGCCATTGATAGAAGTCATTAAATCTTAGCTGTTAGTTTCAATAGTAGAGCAAATGCTCAAAATTTAAATATTTTTGCTTCGGTGTTGATACATGCTCGGCGGCTGCCCGGTCCACTGTTTAAAGGCGCGGGTAAAGGAGCGGGGCTCGGTAAAGCCCAGCATGTCTGATATATCGTTCACAGTCATGTTTTGTACCACCAGCTTATCCATAGCGATATCGCAGCGGAAGTTATCTTTCAGCTTCTGGTAGCCGGTGCCTTCGTCGCTCAGTTTACGTCGCAGAGATTGTGAGCTGAGTTGCAGTAAATTGGCCATGCCCTGCAAATCGGGCAAGGGTTGTTGTCGGGAAAATGCCTCCTGCAGGTAGTTTTTGATCGTTCTGGTAAGGCTGCTGTCATTCCCGGGAATGGTCATAAAGTCTGAAGGTAAGCGTTTAATAAATTCCGATAACTCCTGCTGGGTTCTTATCGGGGGGCGAAGGGCATAGTGTTTACTGAAACAGAGCTTCGTCGTATCGGCATTAAAATAACAGGGGCAGGCAAACTGAAACTCGAACTCATCGGCATGGGCGGGACGTGGATAGTCGAAATAAACGGCCTGCAGTTTAATTTGCTCGCCAACCAGCCAGCTGGCAAAGCGATGCCAGATTACCAGCCAGAATTCCTGAAAGAAATGCTCGGGGTCCAGAGCCGGTTTGCTCATGATAACTTTTAGCTCGCGGCTGTCGGGTAATTGTCGATAGTGCATCTGGATATCATCTGTCAGCAGTCGATAGAATTCGATGCCCTGTTTAAACACCGCGTCCAGCGTATCGCTGTAGCTCACCAGCTTACTCATCATGGCAAAACTGCCAGGCTTGCAGGGGTGGGTAGTAAAGCCCATAAACTCATCCTCCAGTTGTAGCCAGATAATTCGTACCAGATTGGCCAGTTGTTCGCTGTGAACGCGGCTGTCGGGGGCGTTTATCAGCTGTCGGGAAAGGTCGGCCAGCTCTAACATTTCTGTGATGTTTTTACCGGCTCTTCGAGCACCCGCAAGACTTGAACGTGCATAGTGTGAGGTGACTGTGGCCATTTATTTCAATATTTTCAATAGGTTAATTTATAGGTTTTGGTTTTTGTCTATTTTAGCAGTGTGAGCATAAATGTGAGTTTATTTTATCATTTTGGCCCTTCTGGCTGATTAATAAATAAGCGATAGTTACCTGCCATGGAGTTATTCTCACTGTTCAACGCCCATTAGAAACCCAGGAGTTTTGCGATGCAGTTAGCCCTTACCGAAGAACAAAAGATGATACAGGATACTGCGCGCCAGTTTGCCGATACGGAACTTGCGCCCAATGCTGCCCTGCTGGATCGTCACGAGGGGCAGGATATTCTGCTGTCCAATTTAAAACAGCTGGCCGAACTGGGTTTTATGGGCCTGAATGTCAGTGCTGAATTTGGTGGCACTGAGGCTGGTGTGATCGCCTTCAGTGCTGCGATTACTGAGCTGGCAAGGGGCTGTGCTGCAACGGCGGTTACCGTGTCGGTGACCAATATGGTGGCTGAGGTGATTCAGGCTATCGGCAATGACGAGCAGAAAGCCTTTTTTCTGCCCAAAATCTGTAGTGGTGAATATTCTGCGGCGGGCTTTTGCCTGACCGAAACCGGTGCCGGTTCTGATCCTGCCGCGATGCGTACCCGTGCGGTAAAGGACGGTGATGAGTGGGTAATCAATGGCAGTAAGGTCTATATCACCAGTGCGGAATATTCCGGCTGTTTTGTGGTTTGGGCCGTAACTGACCCTGAAGCTCCCAAGGGTAAGGGTATCTCCTGCTTTTTAGTCGAAGCCAATACCCCCGGTATTGTGATTGGCAAAGCCGAGGAAAAAATGGGGCAGCGCGGTTCCGCCACCAATGTGGTGACCTTTGAGGATTGTCGTATCCCTGCCTCGGCTTTAATGGGGCAAGAAGGGCAGGGATATCGCGTGGCGGTAGGCGAACTGGCTGGAGGCCGTATTGGCATTGGTTCGCTCGCGCTGGGCATTGGTCTGGCGGCGATGGATTATGCCAAAGCCTATTTGGGCGAGCGTGAGCAATTCGGCAAGCCCATCGGCAGCTTTCAGGGGCTGCAGTGGATGCTGGCGGATCGTTACACCGAGCTGGAGGCGGCGCGACTACTACTGATGCAGGCGGCCTATAACAAGGAACAGAACTTGCCCTTTGGTACTGCGGCCTCAATGGCGAAGGTCTTTGCCAGTGAAAAAGCCAACGATGCCTGCTACAGCGCCCTGCAAATTATGGGTGGAGCGGGCTATATTCAGGAATATCCCCTGGAGCGAATGGCGCGTGATGTGCGCATTACCACCATCTATGAAGGTACCAGCGAAATCCAGCGGGTGATCATTGCCCGTGATCTGCTTAAGGATGTGATGTAAGCGCATTTCAAGTGATCTGCCTCTTTGATCATAAACTGTTATCGAGGCAGCCAATGCAAGGCAAAAACAGGCGAAAAAGCGGAGTTTACACGCAGTAAATGAGCATTTTGAGCCTGTTTTTAACGCCGCAGTGGCAACGCAGATAGGTTTACTATTGCAGGGTTCGCTGCATAGCCTCAATCATTCTCTGCTGGCTGGGGAAATACTCCCACTCAAAGGCGTGGGGGTAGGGTGTATCCCAGCCAGTAACGCGCTCAATGCGCGCTTTCAAATACCAAAAGCACTCTTCCTGCACTTCGGCAATTAACTCCGCCCCATAGCCACTGGTGCGAGTGGCTTCGTGGATCACCACGCAGCGCCCGGTTTTTTGCACGGATTCGGCCACTGTGTCGAGATCCAGTGGCACCAGCGTGCGCAAATCAATCAATTCGGCATCTATACCACTCTGTTCAATCGCAGCTTTGGCGACGTGTACCATAGCGCCGTAGGTAAGCACGGTAACAGCTACACCCTCGCGTACCACGGAGGCCTTACCCAGCGGAATACGGTAATAACCCTCGGGTACCTGGCCCTTGGGGTGATTCGCCCAGGAGTCCAGGGGCTTTAGATGATCCCCATCAAAGGGGCCGTTATAGATTCGTTTGGGTTCAAAAAACATCACCGGGTCGTCATCTTCTATGGCGCTGATCAGCAGACCCTTGGCATCATAAGGAGTAGAGGGCATAACGGTTTTTAAGCCACACACATGGGTGAAAATACCCTCCGGGCTTTGCGAGTGCGTCTGGCCCCCGCGGATGCCGCCACCGCAGGGCGCGCGAATGGTGACAGGCGCAGAGAACTGGCCAGCGCTGCGGTGGCGTAGGCGGGCCAGTTCACTGACGATCTGATCGACTGCCGGGTAGATATAATCGGCAAACTGCATTTCTACCACCGGCCGTAGCCCATTGACAGCCATACCGATGGCGGTGCCCATAATGCCACCTTCAGCGATGGGCATATCCAGCGCCCGGTGAGCACCGTGTTTTTGGTAGAGGCCTTCAGTGCATCGAAACACGCCGCCAAAAAAACCGACATCTTCCCCCATGACCAAAACGTTAGGGTCGCGGCCCATGGTGATATCCATCGCCGAGTTAATGGCCTGCACCATGGTCATTTTGGTGGTGATTTCAGCGTTTGCATTCATGGCCGTGCTCCATTTTTCTGCGCTGCCGGACCAGATAAGGTGGAATGTCTTTGAACACATCCTCGAACATGGATCGCACCGGCCAGTGCGGTCCGTCTTCCAGTGACCCCTGCGACAGCGCCTCGCCCCAGCGTTGTTTAATATCGGTTGTAAGATCTTCCAACAGCTGCTGATGTTGCTCCTCTGACCACTCACCTAAAGCAATCAAATGATCTTTCAGCCGTTCAATCGGGTCGCCCAGCGGCCAGCAACTGGCCTCTTTTTTGGAGCGATAGGCATCGGGGTTGTCGCTGCTGGAGTGGCTGGCAACGCGGTAGGTAAACAACTCGATAAAGGTTGGGCCGCCACCGCGACGGGCCCGTTCAGCTGCCCATTGAGTGACGGCATGAACCGCCAGAAAGTCATTGCCGTCAACGCGAATGCCGGGAATGTTAAAGCCCAGGCTGCGGGCGGCAAAGGTAGTGCCTGAGGAGGCAAAGGATTGAGGCGTCGAGATCGCCCATTGATTATTCACCACGTTTAAAATCACCGGAGCCTGATAGGTGGAGCCAAATTGCAGCGCGTGATAGACGTCAGCCTCGGCGGTGGCACCATCGCCGACCCAGGTCGAGGCAATATGATCCTCACCTTTATAGGCGGAGGCCATGGCCCAACCCACCGCCTGGCTGTACTGGGTGGCGAGGTTACCGGAAATGGTAAAGAAGTTGTGCTCAGCGCTGCTGTACATGACCGGCATTTGCCTGCCCTTCAGAGGGTCACCGGCGTTGGAGATGCATTGGCACATCATGCGGGTGATGTCGTAACCACGCACAAATAATAAGCCCTGCTGACGATAGGTGGGGAACAGCATATCGCCGTTGTTGAGCGCCATCGCCTGTGACACGGCAATGGCTTCCTCGCCGGTGCACTTCATATAAAAACTGAGTTGCCCGGCACGCTGCATTTTGAACATACGCTCGTCAAAACATCTAACGTGCAACATATGGCGCAGGCCGGTGCGCAATAGCTCCGGGGACAGCTTGGGGTTCCATTCACCCTTGGCCTGATGATCGTCATCTAACACGCGAATCATGCCGTAGGCCAAGTGGCGCACGTCGTCGGGGTATACCATGACATCGGGTTTATGGGCGGACTCGGGGCGGGGTATCTCCAGGTAGGAAAAGTCCGGTTCGTCATCGGGGCGGAAGGGGGCTTTGGGAATATGTAACCGGCTTTGGTATTCGGTCCTGGCCATGCTCAGGTCTCCAAATCTCGTGGAAAATGAAAAAGATGGCAGTTCTTTTCATCAACTATAGGTCAAAGCAGCTGGATATTTTGTTCATTTTTAAGGCTAAATTTTCATAAATTGGATAATTTATACGCATAAATAAGAATATTGGTATAAATTTATTCATAGAGGAGCATTGCTTAAGACTGTGAGCCGGGAGTGAAAAGATGGCACTGGATAAGATTGATCGTCGTATTCTGGAGCTCATTCAGCAGGATGCCAGCCTGACAGCCGCCCAGATTGCCGAGCAGGTTAACCTGTCACAACCGCCCTGTTGGCGTCGAATCAAGCGGCTGCAGGATCAGGGGTATATCGAGCGGCAGGTGGCGATGTTGAATCGCAAGCAGCTCGGCCTGAATATGGTGATTTATACGATGGTTAAGCTGAACGCCAATGGGCGCCAGGCGATTCATGAGTTTGAAGAAAAGATTCGCTCTTTTCCCGAAGTTACCGAGTGCTACAGCATGATGGGTAGTATCGACTTTCTGCTGCGTATCGTTACCCGCGATGTAGATAGTTATGAACTGTTTTTTCGCCAGCATCTCTCGCAATTGCCCCATGTTCACGATATTAATTCCAGTGTGGCGCTAAGCGAGGTCAAATACACGACGGAGTTACCGCTGAATTTGATTTAGGGATACGCTTTCGCCTCTTTAGACCTCTGTAGACCTCTGTAGATAAGTCTCTGTCAATTGCTGCGTGTGCTATGGTCATAGTAAGCGAATCGTTTTATTTGAGTGTTTGTGTTAACTCAAGGAGCCGACGATGAGTGTCTTTGAACATACTGCCTTCGCCGATCACGAACGCGTTATTTTTCATCAGCACCGGGCCTCCGGGCTTAAAGCCATTATTGCCATCCACAATCGAAACCTCGGCCCCGCTGTGGGTGGCTGCCGAATGTTGCCCTATATTACTGATGATGAAGCCCTTATTGATGTGCTGCGTCTCTCCCGGGGTATGACCTATAAATGCGCGCTGGCGAGCATTCCCTTTGGCGGTGGTAAGGCGGTCATTATGGGTGATCCAAGTAAGCATAAAACCCGCGAGCTGCTGCTGGCGATGGGTGACTTTGTTGAGATGCTCAAGGGTGATTATATTGCCGCCTTTGATGCCGGCACCACGCTGGATGACCTGCGGGTGATGGCGAACCGTAGCAACTACATTGCAGGTATCAGCGAGGGTTTTGCCAATGCTTCTGGCTCTACGGCGCAGGGTGTTTTTATTGCGATAAAGGCGGCGGCGAAATACCGCCTGCAGGCTGACAGTCTTGTGGGTATCAGGGTGGCAGTGCAGGGGCTGGGTAATGTCGGTTTGCGTCTGGTCAGGCTGTTGCTGGAGGCGGGCGCGGAAGTCATAGCCACTGATGTTAATCATCAGCACTTACAGCGGGTTGTGGATGAGTTGGGGATTCAATCAGTCCGCCCTGAAGCGATTTACGAGCTGGCGGCCGATGTATTTTGTCCCTGTGCACTGGGCGCGGTAATCAATGCTGAAACCCTGCCGCAGTTATCGGTGAGTTGTGTCGTTGGCGGGGCGAATAATCAACTATTGTCGGATCAGTATGCCGATGAACTGCGCGTGCGCAATATCCTCTATGCGCCTGATTATGTGGTCAACGCCGGCGGTATTATTGATCTCTATTATCAGCTTAACAGTGAGCGGTTGGGAGCGAGTATTCACACCGCTTTGCCGCAGCATCTCAATAGAATTGCCGACACGCTGCGGGATATTTTTATTCAGTCTGAGCGGAAAAATTGTTCTACGGCAGCCGTCGCAGATCAAATGGCAGAACAAAGGTTTTTGGCCCGGTGATGGATATTGTTGAGTAGACACGCTCTACCAATAAAGCGACGACTCTTTCCATAACCCCTTTCAAACGACCGTAATTAGCAGTTCTCGCCACCCACGACCAGTCGGTTGGTGATTGGCGTTTTTCTGCCAGAACAGGCGCTGCGCCAGGTCAAAGGACAGAGCTTTCCGGTCGAGAGCCATCGCGTTTATTGCTGGCCTCAAGTAGCAAGTTGTGTTCTTTTTGCCATAAAAGCTATGAATGATTGCAGATCATCATAATCAATTTCCAGAATAATGTGGTGAAGCTTACTATGGTTTGTTTTTAAAGCGAGCAGATCAATAAAACCATGAGCGAGTTCTATTTAGTCCGGCACGGGCAGGCCAGTTTTGGCGCTGAAAACTATGATCAGTTGTCAGAGTTGGGGGCAGTGCAGAGCCGACACCTGGGTGCTTATTTTGCTGAGCGCAATATTCACTTTGACTATGTGCTGGCAGGGACCATGCGGCGCCATCGGCAGACACTGGATGGTATTAAACAGGGTATGGCGAGTATTGCGGGTAAGGGCAAGCGGTCGTCGATTGCAGAGCTACTGCCCCATCCCGGTTTTAACGAATACGATTTTGTGGCGATGACCGCTGCTTACCAGCGACAGTACCCCGAGGATATGATGCTGATAGAGCATTTGACCAATCCCCAGGACAAACGTCTGTTCTATCGACTGCTCCGGCGCATATTAAGTGTCTGGAGCCAGCGTCTGCTGTCAGATGCGCCAGAAAGTTGGGATGGCTTTAATGCCCGGGTTAAAGCCGCAGGAGCCTATGTGCAAAGCCTGGCAGAGCCGGGGAACCGTATTCTGGCTGTGAGCTCCGGTGGTGCCATCAGTACCTTTATCGGTCATATATTGATGCTGCAACCCGATGCTATTTTTGACCTCAATATGCAGGCCTTTAATACCGGCGTTAGCCGCTGCTTTTTCAATAGTCAAAAATTTACTCTTGCCAGTTTTAATCATATCTCCCACCTGGATCATCTCGAACGAGCCGAGGCGATTAGCTATGGTTAAACTCCTGGTGTGGTTATGTTGGGCTGGCTGGCATGGCGACGACATTGATTGACGCTGATTGACAGAATAAAAACCGGGTTGTCCAGAATAAATACCACCCCCAGAGAATGACGCTTTTCAGAATAACCCAAGCAAAAGAGTGAGTAACAATGATCAATAATTATTTTGATTTAAGTGGAAAAGTGGCGCTGGTTACGGGCGCCTCCAGTGGCTTTGGCAAGCATTTTTCAGAAATCCTTGCCCAGCATGGTGCCAGTGTGGTGGTTGCCGCTCGCCGCACCGACAAGTTGCAACAGTTGGTAGAGGATATTCAACAGGCAGGTGGCCATGCCCATGCGGTTGCGCTGGATGTAACCAGCGCTGACAGTGTTAAAGCCGCCTTTGATGCTGCGGAAGCCCGGTTTGGTGTGGTGGATGTGGTCTCCAACAATGCCGGCGTGGCCGATGCCAAACGAGCACTGGATATCGACGAAAGCAGTTGGGACTTTGTGATGGACACTAACCTGAAAGGTGTCTGGCGGGTGGCGATTGAAGCCAGTAAGCGCATGGTAGCAGCGGGCAAACCGGGCAGTATTGTTAATACAGCGTCGATTCTCGGTATGCGGGTAGCGGTTGCTCAAAGTAGCTACGCTACCTCCAAGGCCGCTGTCGTGCAGTTGACTAAAAGTCTGGCGCTGGAACTGGCGCGCAAAAAAATTCGTGTAAACGCGCTCTGCCCCGGCTATTTTGTCACGGAGATTAATCAGGATTATTTCGCCACCGAGCGCGGTCAGCAATATGTTTCAACCATGCTGGCGCAACGCACTGGTGCGATGGAGGAAATTTCTGCCCCCTTCCTTCTGTTGGCCAGTGATGCGGGTTCTTTTATTAACGGTGTATGCCTGCCAGTCGATGGCGGACATCTGCTGGGAAATATGTAACGGCAACATTTGAGTGCAGCACTTTACTTCAACACACTGGTTAAGAGCAGCGAGGACTTTGTGACAATCTTCTAACAGGATAGAATGACGGCAAATTTATCGATAGGGGTTGTTAACAGATGAGAATTGACGGCAAGCAGGTCGCCCAGGAGCTGCGTGAACAATTGGCAGTTGAAGTACAATCACTGAAGGCCGAGAAGGGAATTACGCCTGGTCTGACAGTGGTATTAGTGGGCGAAGACCCAGCCAGTCAGGTCTATGTGCGCAATAAAGTCAGGCAGACTACGGAAGTGGGCATGATCAGCAATGAGATCAAACTACCTGTGGAAACTAGTCAAGACGATTTACTGGCGGTGCTGGATAAGCTGAATAATGACCCAACGGTGCACGGCATACTGGTGCAATTGCCGCTGCCGAAACATATCGACGAAGCCGTGGTGATCGAAACCATAGTGCCGGAGAAAGATGTCGATGGCTTTCACGCGATGAACTCCGGTCGTCTGCTTAATGGCGAGGCCGGTGCGCTGGTGCCCTGTACACCGCAGGGCTGTGTGATACTGGCGAAAAAACACTTGGGCGACGATCTCTCTGGCAAGCATGCGGTGATTGTTGGCCGCTCCAATATTGTTGGCAAACCGGTTGCCCTATTGTTATTACAGGAAAACTGCACGGTGACCATTGCCCATTCACGGACGCAAAATTTACCCGCCGTGTGTGCTGAGGCTGATATTCTGGTCGCTGCCGTTGGTCGGCCGGAGATGATCAAGGGCGATTGGGTCAAACCCGGTGCCACGGTGATTGATGTCGGCATTAACCGCATTGATACGGAAGACGGTAAGGGTCGTCTGGTCGGTGATGTGGATTTTGCGGTAGTTGAACCGGTGGCTGGTGCGATTACCCCGGTGCCGGGGGGTGTTGGCCCGATGACGATTGCCTGTCTGCTGAAAAACACGCTGGAGGCTGCCCGTCGTATTGGTGGGTAATCTGACACTTCTTAAAAGGCAGTTGCCGGTTAGTCCCTGTTCCGGTAACGCCTGTTCCGACATTCTGCGCTGTTCTCAGTTCTCCGCCTCGCTGTTTTTTTTCACTCTGAGGCCTTCGTCTGTGGCAATTGTCTGTGGGATAGGCTGAGCGCTGGAATACTTATTCAAAACCTGAACCAGAGCCTCTTTACCCACCGGCTTAAAGCAGACATCATCCATGCCCGCTGCCAGGCATTCCTCGTAAACATGATCCAGGGCATGCGCTGTTAAGGCAATGATGGGCAGTCGATCCAGCTTGTGTTGCGCTTCATAGTCGCGCCAGCGTCGACAGACTTCAAAGCCATCGAGATCCGGCATTTCACAATCCAGCAGCACCAGGCTGAAGCGCTGTTCGGGGTCTTTTAGCCGTTCCAGTGCCTCTTTTCCGCCTTGCGCGGTGGCAGATTTGGCATGCACGGATTGGAGTAATTTATTGGCTACCAACAAATTAACCTGATTATCATCTACCAATAAAATAGAGTGAGGTGATTGTAAAAATCCATCGCTCTTGGTGGGGGTATCAAGCAAGCTGATTGGTTCGCCATTTATTGATTCAGCTAGAATTGCTAATGTGCTCAGAAGCGGTGATGGCATTTGCAGGATTTTTACATTGGTTTTTTTTATTTTTTCTTCAAGAGTGTTGTGACTGAGTTGAATAATTCTGATCGGCGTATTGCTGGCTTGTTGTTCGATCCAGGGTATGTCGCTTTCGCTACAGGTAAAGTCGGTTTCAAGGATAATTAAGTCGTAGCTGCAATCAGGTACTTCAGAGCATGTATCAACTCGGGTAACCGTTGCTCCCCAGTGTGTCAGGGCAATTTTAAGTGGGGTATAGAAGGGCGATATACGAGAAATTATTAGAATTTTCTTGCCTTGAAATGCTGAAAATACTTCCCTTAAATTGGGCGCTTTAGGGTTAATATCCAGCCAAAGGCTAAAGGAAAACGTGGTCCCTTTCCCTTCATCACTTTGCACACTGATTTCTCCCTGCATTTGTTCAACCAGTAATTTGCAAATCGCAAGCCCCAGACCGGTTCCGCCCATTCGCGTTTGGTCTTCGGTGGATACTTGGGAAAACGGTTCGAAAATACTGTCGAGTTTATCTTTGGGAATGCCGCGGCCAGTATCGCTAACACTGCAAAGTAATTCAGTTTTGTTTTCTGTGAAGCCTCCCTGCGTAACATGAATGATTATTTCCGAGTTTGTATGGCTAAATTTAAAGGCATTGCTAATTAAGTTGCTGAATATTTGTTTAAGACGTAACTCATCACCTACTAAAAAGAAGGGGGTGTCAGGATGGATAAGTGCTTTTAAGAATATGTTTTTCTCATAGACCTTTGGCAGGAAGCTATAGATGGTTTCGTTAATAAGTTGATCAATGCGGAAGGGTCTGTATTCAGTAGCACTTCTGGCACTTTCCAGTTTTGAAAAGTCAAGAATATCATTGACCAATTCGAGCAAGTTATGGCCAGCCTGGTGAATCATTGCTCCATAGTTTTTGACCTTATTCAATTCTTTGGCATCTTTAAGTAAATCTGCTAAACCAATGACAGCATTTAACGGTGTGCGAAGTTCATGACTAAAGCGGCTCACTAAATCAAAGCGGGTTAAACTGGCGGTCTGTTCTGTTTTCCGCGAGACATATTCTCTGGTCAATACCCATAGATACTCAACCAATATAAAGAAGCTGGCTAGATTAACGCTGTAATACCAGAAGTCATCAGGGATATGGTAGTTGTGAGCATAAAAGGTAGTGACTGATCGCAAAAGAGTATAGAGGCAAAATCCGCTGAGGCAGATGGCAAACAAAATATCTCGCAAGCGCCCTTCGATGGTTCTAAGTACCATCATTGAAACTGCGATAAGAAATCCAATATCAATAATGATAAAACTGATGGCACCAAGGGTTTGGTTTTGTCTGACGGGAAAAATGAGATTCAGCAGGCCAGTGAGTAAAGCAAACCAGCCTATAACGATTAGACTGTAGCGTAATCCAGGCCAGCGGAATCCTCGCAGGTCGGCGGCAATATAGAGAATAATGCCTGCATAGGTCATATTGATTGCCAGCGGCAGCATCAGTCTTGACCACCAGTCTACATCCAGAGGGAAAGTAAAAAATAAAACCCCTTCGCGTAAAAAAATCGACACAATGGCGCCGAGTAAAAACAGAATAGCAAACAGGAATGATATGCGTGCACGATAAAGAATCAGGATGGAGCAGAAAACCAGATAGGTAACAAACACACCCACATAGGCCGCAATGGCCGTCATGCGTGCAGGGTATTCCTGCAGTAAAAAGTCGTCGCTTAAAAACAGTTCGGCCTCATGCGCGATCATCCGCGTACTAACTCCGCTTCCCTGTATTAGTATTCGGTAATCACCCGGACCAGCATTGGGTAGAGAGATCATGCTAACCGAGCGGTTGTAGTGTGCTTTATCGCGTCGCATGGACTCGAGTAAGTTTTGCCAAAGGAGTACTTCACCATCCTTGACCACTCCCGCCGAAATCCCAGGGATAAAAGACGAGGGAATAACCAGCAGAATAGTCTCATCTTCATTGGCGCTAATATGTACATCCAGGCGAATAATCTGGCCCGCATAGATACTTTTTGCTGGTGAGTGCTCCATGATGGGAAGCCATTGATAGTGATCCAGATTATGGGCAAGATCGGTAGCATCGGCGGGTATCTGGTCCTGTAGTACCTGCCATTGGTGATAAGGAATCACCTGCGACTGCCCATCAAAATTCATCTCCGCCAGGCTGTACTGGGCGCTAAAGATAAAGCTGATGACTAGCAGTAGTCGGATCAAAAAAAATTCCTGCATAGTTTTAGTATTATTGTTATTGCGCCGGCCCCGGTGGCTTGCCCATGTTATAAAGGGTCAATACTCACATGCATGCTGGCTAACAGTATTCCTATATACAGTGTAGCTTATAGCAGGTTGGGGGCAGCCTATAATTTCGAAGCATGCAACAGCCATAAACAGTCGCATAAGACATCGGAGGCTGGCAATAAGTATATATACGGGCACTGGGGGCAGGATGGGCTTAGGCCAGTGGATTCTCCGGCTTGATATCTAACGCTTCCAGCATGGCGATAATTGGGGCCAGTTGCAGGGTCTTGTCAGTATCTTTGGTGAATACCAGATAGACATCCCGACTGGTACTGCCGGCATCATCGATTTGGTGTAACAGGCCTCTTTCCAGATAGGTGGCCGCCAGTGCCTGCGGTAAAAAAGCCGCCCCGCCATGAGATAGCAGGAATTCCAGCGCGATATGGGCCTGCCCGGTATGTAACACCGGTGCTACGGGCTCGGGAAATAGCCGAGCCTGCTGCATATTAAAGTTGGTTCCCCAATCCACAAAAATATGGCCGACCGTCGGAATATCGGCGATAGTGCGCCCGGATTCGCTACAGACCATAATTAAATCCAGACTGCCAATCTTTCTCGCTTCCATTTCAAGGTTGCTGGGGGGATCCAGTACCGCAATCACATCGACCCGGCCCGCCAACAGCGCACGGGTCAACTCCTGTGGAGAATTAATTTCGGTGCGGATATACAAATCGGGAAAGCGACTGGCTAACTTGGGCAGCACCGATTGCAGAAAGGTGTCCCACAGGTTCGAGGGCCCCCCCAGAGTTAACTGCGTCGACTGCGTGTTGGGTACACCGACATCCTGTAAAGCTACCTGCCATGCCGTCAACATATTTTCGGCGTGGGGTAACAGCCGCTCACCGGAGGTGGTGAGCAAGATATTATTGCGTTGGCGCGTGAACAGGGGCACGCCGACCATACCTTCCAACTGCCTGATGCGAGAGCTAACGGCGGACTGGGTCAGGTAAAGATTGTCGGCAGCGTGTCCAAAATGGCGAGTTTTGGCCACCTCCAGAAAGGTTCTGAGAAGGTCAGTATTCATGGCTTTACGATAAAATATTTTTATTGAAACCAGAAAAAAAGATCATTTTACACCTCAATATACTCACAAGATACTGCGATTTTTAAGCCCTTTAACCATTCTTATTGTTGATCGAAACTATGAATATTACTTCTTTTGCCGCTGATCGTATCTTTCATGGTCAGGATTATTTCCCCTATGGTCTGGATCGTTCGGGAGAATTTACACGTCAGCAAGCACAGCTACTGATGGATCATGGCAATGCCTATCAGGCTCTGGATGTCGGCGACCGCTTACCTGTTACTGCGGAAGAAGAGCAGTTTGTGATTGTGTGCCAGGGCCTGCGCGAACCCCAAACTGAGCATGAAAAGGCCTGGATGGTTTTTCGTGCAAAAATTCAGCGCCCTAAGGTATGTGTTAGCTCGCCACTGGCTCGCGGCAGCTCTGACTCTGATACCTATGTCGACATCGTTATGGATACTGATTTTTAATTCTTCGACACAATCCTATTCCAGGTTTTGCCTGCGACCTCCCCAGCTGATTCACCGGACCTGAATGATTTGGGTCCGGTGACGCTCATTTAAGCGATGCATGATGTTACCCTATCACTTAATGCACCTCTGTTGAGGCGCTGGTAGCCCAGTGGCTGATGCAAAGTGTTTTCAGCCGCGGCTGCACTAGGAGTCATTACAACAAAGCGGCAATATACTTAGTTTTAACGGATTAGGGTGGCCCAATTGTCCCGGCATGGGAGCAAACAAATATGTAATAATCCGCCAGGTTTACGGGATAATTCTTCATCAACAGGCTGATCAATGACTAACAGCACCATCACGCAGCTAACCCATATTATTCGACAGGCTGCCTTTGCGACGGGGTTTGAGCAGCAGGTGCAGCTGATCGTTAACAGCATTTGTGAAACGCTGGGGATGGATGTCTGTACTCTGTACCGGCAGGATCGCGAACATAATATGGTGTTGGTGGCCAGTCAGGGGCTTGCCGCCGGACACCCCTTTACGATTCCTGCGGGACAAGGGCTGGTAGGCCGTGTCGCGAGAACAGGTAATGTTTTCAATATTATCAATCCCGAACAGCACCCGGAATTCTTCTATGTGCGAGATTCCCGTGAAGAACAGCTGCACAGCTTTTGTGGGGTGCCGCTGGTGCACCATGCCAAGGTCACCGGGGTATTAGTGGTTCAGAGAAAGCAGGCTGAATTGTTATCGGTTGATGATGAAGCGCTGTTACTGACCCTCGCCAGTCATCTTGCATTGCTGTTGAACGATCTGCCTGATCCTGCAGCGACGGCGGTAGTGGAATACGCACAACGCAAAGGTATTAGCGGTGCGCCCGGCCTGGCCATCGGCTCGGCCTTTTTAACTCGCAGTAAACAACTGGTAACGGTAAAGCATCAGGAGTGTAGTGATCCGAAGGCTGAAAAACTGGCCTGGAAACAACTACAAAAGGATACCTTAAAGGAGTTAGCGGCCGAGCGAAAACTGGTTGAAGCTGCCATGGGCGAAGCCCTGGCCTCAGTTTTGGATGCCTATAAACAGTTTTTACAGGATCCCTCCTTTGCGCAACAAATTGAACAGCTGATTGAAAATCACGCTTCCCTGCCCTGGGCTATAAAACAGACGGTGCAGCACTTTGCTGATCAATTTCTCGCCATTGATGACCCCTATCTGCAGGCTCGACATGAGGATATACATCACCTGGGAGAGAAGCTGTATCAAGTCTGGAGTCAGCGGCGAGCAAGCTCCGGGGTCAATGATGTGGCTGGCACTAACGCCATCATTCTCTGTGGCGATAATATCAGTGTCTCCGATATAGTCAGCCTGCCCACCAAAAAACTGAAGGGAATACTCTGTAGCGGTGGGGCTGCCCTGTCGCATGTAGCGGTGTTTGCCAACGCGCTGGGTATCCCGGCGATTATGGGCGTGGGTGATCTACCCCTGCAAAGCGGTGATCGATTGATACTGGATGGGGATAATGCTGAAGTCCATATCAAGCCCGGTAAAACCATTGTGGCCGAGTACCGGCGGCTGATTGATGAGCGCAGTAAGTTTACCCGCGAATTGCGTCAGCACGGTCATGAAGCGGCGGATACGCTGGACGGCCAGCACGTAACCGTGATGGCTAACTCGGGGCTACAGGCTGATATTCTGCCAGGCCTGAAAAATGGTGCGGATGGAGTGGGACTTTATCGCACCGAATTACCGTTTATGGTGCACCCCAATCTGCCCAGCGAAGCGGAGCAGCTTCAGGTTTATCGGCGAGTCATAGAAGCCTATGACAATAAACCGGTTTGCTTTCGCGTGCTGGATATTGGCGGTGACAAACCCTTGCCTTACCTGCCCGCCAACAAAGAAGAAAACCCGGCGTTGGGTCTTCGAGGCATACGCTTTCTGTTAGATAACAAGCCGCTGTTTATCAGCCAGTTGCGGGCAATCATTCGCGCGGCGATTGGCTATTCCGGTATGCAGGTGTTGCTGCCCATGTTAACCACGACCGATGAGTTGGACCAGTGCCGAGTCTTATTGGCTGATGTGGTCGAGCAATTAAAGGAAGAAGGGTTTGAAGTAGATATACCTCGTCTGGGGGTGATGGTGGAAGTGCCGGGCGTGGTCTCGCTATTGCCCTTTTGGCAGGAAAAAATTGATTTTATATCCATCGGCAGCAATGATCTGTCACAGTATCTATTAGCGGTTGATCGCAACAATTCCCTGGTGGCGGCGCAATACGACCCGCTACATCCCGCCGTTATCCATGAAATTCAACGTATCGTAACTACGGCGATTCGCTGCCAATTACCGATTAGCCTCTGTGGTGAAATGGCCTCGGACCCGGTCTCAGTATTGCTCTTGCTGGGTATGGGCATTCGAAATTTCAGTATGAGTTCGGCGCGTATCCCTTATATCAAATGGCTGCTACAAAATGTCAGTGTGGCGGATTCCGAAGCTTTGTTGGTTAATGCTTTGCAACAGGATAATGCTAAAAGTATTCGCCAGCTCGGCGAAAAACTGCTGGCCAGCCTGGCGATTGATACCCGGTATTATTTAAGCCACTGA
>CBFIDJ010000005.1:0-30715 GCA_965661375.1 Oceanicoccus sp.
CATCGGCAACCCCTTCCGCAGCGATGACGGCATTGGCCCTGCTGTACTTAACCGCTTACGACCAGCGCTGCAGGACTGCGCCGATCTCATCGACTGCGCCGGTGATCCCTCCGGTCTGCTGAGTGAGTGGGAAAACCGTGACCAGGTGATTGTGATCGACGCCTGTCACCACGATGCTGAACCTACAGGAAAAATATTCCGGTTTAACGGTCTTGAAACATCGCTGCCTGCTGGTGCCGCCTCGACATCCAGTCATGCCTTTTCACTCGCCGATGTCATTGCGCTGGGCAAGCAGCTCAATACTTTGCCAACGTCACTCACGGTGTACGCCATTGTCGGCGGTAACTTTTCAGCCGGGGATACGCTGAGCAAGGCCGTCCGACAGGCCGTCGACAATGTCTGCGACTGCATTCTGCAAGACATAGGGGTAGGAGATATTTGCTTAGGAAAGAATGGCTCAGAAGACATTTGCCTAGAAGAGAATGGCCCAGGAGATAAAACATGCACGAATATTCCCTGCTGAAAGACCTGCTCGGCAAAGTGCAACAACTGAGTGCCGTCGAAAACCAATCCCCAGTGGCGGTGAATCTGCAACTGGGCGCCCTCGCGCATATTTCTGCCGGGCACCTGCGCGAACACTGGCAGCAGGCAGTGGTCGGCACTGCCCTGCAATCCGTCAAACTGCGCATCCGCGAGCTCCACGATACCAGCCATCCGCAGGCTCAGGATATCGTGCTGGAAAGCCTGGAGTTTGCCGCCGATGACGATTGAACACCGCCAGATTCAAATCGAAGGCCGCGTTCAGGGTGTCGGCTTCCGTCCCTTTGTCTATCGCCTGGCCCAGGAAAAATCCCTACAGGGATGGGTGCTCAATACCGGCGGTGGCGTGGAAATTGACGTGCAGGGTGACACATCCGCCGTCGACAGCTTCTTACAGCAATTGCAGATCCACAAACCCCTGCTGGCGGAAATCAATCGGCTGTGTTCGCAGTCGGCGGTATTGCTTGAACATTTAACCGGGTTTGAAATAAAGGAGAGCACCGACCTAAAATCGGACGGTCTTTATTATTCATCGCAGGTTGATATCTCTCCCGACCTGGCGCCCTGCGATGCCTGCCTGCGGGATATGTTCGATCCACTCAACCGTCGCTACCACTACCCCTTTACCCACTGCACTGACTGCGGCCCACGCTTCAGCATGATCAATGCCCTGCCCTACGACCGCGCCAATACCACGCTGGAGGCTTTCCCCCTGTGCCCGCAGTGCCTTGTGGAGTATCGCGACCCTCTCGACCGGCGTTTTCACGCCGAAGCCATCGCCTGCCCCACTTGCGGCCCGCAGCTGCAACTGCTCGATCGTTATGGCCATTCACTGGCTGGTGCAGACAGCGCGATTGAGCAAGCGGCACAGGTAATCCTCGACGGTAATATCGTAGCGGTCAAAGGTGTCGGTGGTTTCCAGCTATTCGCTGACGCCAGCAATAGCGACGCCATCACCACCCTGCGTCAGCGCAAACACCGCCCCGCCAAACCCTTTGCGCTGCTGTTTCCAGATCTTGAATACGTACAGCAACATTGCGAGTTGTCGGTGTTGGAAAAAAGCTGCTTGCAGTCAGCGCAACGGCCGATTGTTTTGCTAGCCAAAAAAAATGCGGTACCCGCAACCCGGATCGCTGCCGAAGTGGCGCCGGGCGTTTCCTGTTGGGGCGCAATGTTACCCTGCTCGCCGTTGCATTACCTGCTGATGACCCGGCTCGGTCGGGCGGTGGTTGCCACCAGCGGCAATACCGCGGGCGAACCGATATGTATTAACGATGAACAAGCCCTCGACCAGTTCGGCGCCATAGCGGATCTGTTATTAACCCATAACCGCCCGATTGCACGCCCGGTGGATGATGCCGTCATCCGGGTTATCGACAATCGCGCTTGCATGATACGACTGGGGCGCGGCTACGCGCCTTTATCCTTGCCATTGCCTTCTTTTACATTGAACGATGAAAACCCACCGCCCTCGTTGCTAGCCGTGGGCGGTCATTTGAAAAACACCCTTGCCCTGTTCGATTCCGGTCGGGTACACCTCAGTCAACATATCGGCGACCTGGAAAGCCGCCATACACAGCTGGCTTTTGAGCAGGTGATTGGTGATCTATGCCGCTTTCACCGTGTGGAGCCCGACATAATTGTTCACGATCAACACCCCGGTTATGCCTCTACTCAGTGGGCACAGTCGCAAGCCAAAACGCGTATCGGCGTACAACACCATGTGGCGCACTTCTTTTCCTGTATGGCGGAACACGGTTACCGCGGACCGGCGCTGGGTATCAGCTGGGACGGTACCGGCTACAGTGACGACGGGGTGATTCGCGGTGGCGAATGTTTTTATTGGGACGGAGCGCAAGCTATCACTCCTGTTGCTCGCCTGCTGACCTTTCCTCTGCCCGGTGGCGAGCAGGCCATTCGCGAGCCGCGCCGGCAGGGAGCGGCGTTGTTGTATTCGGTTCTGGGCGAAGCCGCTTTTACCTGCTGTCCAACACTGTGGCAGCAGTTCACCGCGAGCGAACGGTACAATCTACAGATTATGCTGCAACGCGGCCTGAACACGCCGCCTTGCAGCAGTATTGGTCGTTTGTTCGACGGGGTTGCTGCGCTGCTGGGGCTCGCATCCCGCAGTCAATTCGAAGGTCAGGCGGCGATGGCCCTGGAAGACTGCGCGCAGTCGTCCTCCGTACAGTGGCACCTGCCTTTTGCCGTTTACGACAATGGATCAAGCTCGGCCGACTGCATCATTGACTGGCAGCCCATGATACTGAAACTGCTGGCGTTGATGGACAAAGCAACACCCAGGGCCGATCTTGCCGCTGCCTTTCACAACACACTGGCGCGAATTATTGTCGAGGTGAGTAAGAAAGCCGAAAACTGCCCGCTATTCCTGTCCGGTGGTGTGTTCCAGAACAAGCGTCTGACGGAAACGACGACCGCTCTGTTACGGCCTTACCGCGAGGTTTTCTGTCACCAAAAGGTGCCGCCTAATGACGGTGGTTTGTGTCTGGGACAGATCTATTTTTCACAACATACTGAAGGCGTTAGATGATGTGTCTGGCGATTCCCGGTAAAATCGAAACCATTGATAACCATCAGGCCGAGGCGCGCTCGGGCATGGTTAGCTTTGGTGGTATTCGCAAATCGATCAACCTGGCCTTTGTGCCCGACGCGGAAAACGGTGACTATGTCATCGTCCACGCCGGTTTTGCCATTGCAAAGCTAAATGAACAAGAGGCTCACCGGGTGTTCGATCTACTGACTGATCAAACCGCCGGGGAAGAACCGTGAAATACCTGCACGAGTACCGGCAGCCACAGGCGGTCAACCGGCTGGCCGAAAAAATCGCCGCCATCACCACCCGCCCCTGGACGCTGATGGAAATCTGCGGCGGCCAGACCCACTCCATCGTCAAATACGGCCTGCAAGCGCTGCTGCCCGAGCAGATCAGCCTGATCCACGGCCCGGGCTGCCCGGTCTGCGTCACCCCGGTCAGCGTTATCGACCGGGCTATCGAACTGGCTGCACGCCCGGATATGATTTTCTGCTCCTTCGGCGATATGTTGCGCGTTCCCGGCAGTGATAGCGACTTGTTGGCGGTCAGAACCGGCGGCGGTAAGCTGCGTATCGTTTATTCGCCACTGGATGCCCTGCAGCTCGCCGAGCAACACCCGGACAAAGAGGTGGTGTTTCTCGCCATCGGTTTTGAAACCACTACCGCCGCCAATGCCATGGCTGCTTTCCAGGCCAGGCAAAAAAAGCTGGATAACTTTTCCATGCTGGTGTCGCAGTTTCAGGTACCCCCTGCTATTGCGGCCCTGTGCAGCTCACCCGAATGCCGGGTACAGGCTTTTCTCACCGCCGGCCATGTCTGCACCGTGATGGGCTATCATCAGTATCCGCCGCTGGCGGCAAAATTCGGTATCCCCATCGCAGTGACCGGCTTCGAACCGGTGGATATTCTCGACGGCATCTATTGCACGATAAAACAATTGGAACGGGGCGAAGCAAACGTGGAAAACCGCTATACGCGCGCAGTGACCGAAGCGGGCAATGTCCCCGCCCAGCGCCTGATCAGCGAGGTATTTGAATCCGTCGATCAGGAATGGCGCGGCATGGGGACGATTGAGCACAGCGGTCTTAAGCTGCGAGGAGAGTACTGCCGCTTTGACGCTGCAAAAAAATTCGGTGCCGGAGAAACCATCACCTCGACCAGAGCCGAGGAATGCCTCAGCGGCGCTATTATGCAAGGGCTTAAAAAACCCCTCGACTGCCCTCATTTTGGTACCCGCTGTCGCCCGGAGTCGCCGCTGGGTGCGCCGATGGTATCCGCCGAAGGGGCCTGTTCCGCCTATTATCAGTTCGCCAGAGGTCGATCCGCATGACAGATTTATCACCCCAGTTACAATGCCCTGTGCCTCGGCAACAGCAGGACAAGGTTAGTCTCGGCCACGGCAGCGGCGGCCAGCTCAGCCATGAGTTGCTGCAACAGTTGATCTACCCGCATTTTGATAACCCGACATTGCGCCAGGGACACGACAGTGCGCTGTTATCCATTGCCGGTGCGCGACTGGCCTTTACCACCGACTCCTTCGTGGTCAAGCCGCTGTTCTTTCCCGGCGGGGATATCGGCAAGCTGGCGGTGTGCGGCACCGTCAATGACCTGGCCATGAGTGGTGCCCGGCCCCGCTACCTGAGTTGCAGCCTGATTATCGAAGAGGGATTTGCTAGCGGCACTTTAGAGCAAGTGCTGGCGGCAATGGCGCAAACGGCTGAGCAGGCTGGTGTACAACTGGTCACCGGCGATACCAAGGTGGTGGAAAAAGGGCAATGCGACGGTCTGTATATCAATACCGCCGGTATCGGTGTCGTCGAGCACGATCTCACCATCGCCCCGCAAAGTATTGCCGAGGGCGATGCGATTATTCTCTCCGGCGATATCGGCCGCCACGGTATGGCGGTTATGGCGATGCGTGAGGGGTTGACCTTCGATAACCCTCTGCACAGTGATTGCGCGCCGCTGTTCGATCCTGTACAGGCACTGTTGGCGGCGGGTATTGAAATTCACTGCCTGCGCGATCTTACCCGTGGTGGGCTGGCCACGGCCCTGGTCGAACTGGCGGAAAGCTCAGGCCTCTCATTAACGGTAAAAGAAGTGGATATCCCGGTCAGTGAGGCGGTCAATGGCGCCTGCGAACTGCTGGGACTGGACCCCTGCTACGTGGCTAATGAAGGCCGATTTATCGCCATTGTGCCTGCCAGCCAGAGCGAACACGCACTCGCTGTACTAAGGAATATACCTGTCTCTGCGGGCAGTTGCAGTATTGGCCGCGTTATCACAGGCGACAGACCACAGCTTATCTATCGCACCCGGCTCGGCAATGAACGTCTGCTGCAACGCCTGCCGGGAGAACAACTGCCACGGATCTGCTGAGACTTTACATAATGACCAAGCGCTGGCCGGAAACTCTATTGGATGCATCCGCCTACCCACATGCGGTCGGTGAGCTGCAACTGATCGAGACCCATATTTCCTGGGTGGTGCTAACCGGTCGGTTTGCCTACAAAATCAAAAAACCGGTAAACCTTGGCTTTCTGGATTTCACCACGCTGGCATTGCGGCAACATTTCTGCCAGCGGGAACTGGAACTTAACCGGCGTTTTTCCCGGGATATTTATCTACAGGTTGTTCCCGTTACCGGCACGCGGGAACAGCCTCAAATCGATGGTGATGGTGATGGTGGGGAAATCATCGATTACGCGGTCAAAATGCGTCAGTTCGACAATCACCAATTAGCTGACAACCTGGCCAGAAACGGCCAACTGAGCGATGTTCTCATCAGGCAGATGGCGAATACACTGGCCCGGATTCACCGTAAACTTCCCGCCATCAACAGCGACTCAGCGTATGGTTTTGCTGAAGATCTGTACCAGTCGGCCATGGAAAATTTTTCCCAGATCCGCGCCTATACCCTGCCTCAGGATGTCCGCCAGTCACTCACCATGCTGGAGCAATGGACCACCACTACCTATCAACGCTGCCAACCATTGCTGGAGCAACGCCGGCGCGAGGGTTACGTCAAGGACTGCCACGGCGACTGTCACCTGGGCAATATTGTCATCATTGATGGCGAGGTTACTCTGTTTGATTGTATAGAGTTCAATGACAGTTTTCGCATACGGGATACGATGGCGGAAGTGGCTTTCCTGAGTATGGATCTGTGCGCCCGAACATTGCCAGAACAATCCCAGCGCTTTTTAAACAGTTACCTGGAATATGGCGGCGACTACAGCGCCCTGCCCCTGCTCAATCTGTTCCGGTGTTATTACGCGCTGGTTCGCGCCAAGGTGAAGGTACTGGGTCAGCCGGTGGCGGAGCAGGCGCTGGTCACTGCCGAAACCCACAGCGAATTTTATCGCTATCTGGCACTGTCCAAACGCTTTACCGAAACGCAACCACCTGCCCTGATATTAATGCACGGTCTGTCCGGCTCGGGCAAATCCTATCTGGCGGAACGGGTGGCGGCGACCATACAAGCCATACGTATTCGTTCCGACGTGGAACGCAAACGCTTGTTTCAACTGGAACAAGAGCTGGCACAGGACCAGAAACAGGAACATTCCGGCAGCAATGAGCAGGGACTTTACAGCGCGGAGACCTCCCGCAAAACCTTTGACCGTCTTTTGCAGCTAAGCCAATCCATTATTGCCGAGGGCATTAGCTGTATTGTCGATGCCACATTCATTTCTCAGGCTGCTCGCGAGCCCTTTATCAGTTGGGCAAACCACGCCAAGGTCCCCCTGGTGATATTGCACTGTGAGGCGACGGAATCAACAAGTTTACATCGCCTGCAACAGCGCGCTGCTGTCGGAAGCGATGCCTCGGATGCCGACAGCAAGGTGTATCGGCAACAGAAATCGACGGCTGAACCGCTGTCACCAAAGGAAACGTCCTACCTGATTACCGTCGATACCGAGCGCGGAAATTGTATCGATTTCGCCATTGAACAACTGACGGCCCGTATCAACAGCCTGCCGGGTAAATGCAGCACAACTTGAGCTTTGTCAACCTGGCCACCGCGCCTCGGATTTAAAATCACCAGGGTGCAAATCAGGTCAATCGGGAGCAACACGCTATGCCCAACACTCTATGGCAGCATGTATTCGACAGATACCGTCTATTTGCAAACCGATGACAAAAAACGGGCAGCCAGTGGTAGAATGAGAAAAATTTAGTTTCACGCCCTTAGATTCAATCTACAAAGCTTTTTTTGGCCATGCAAGACCGCTATCAAAATCTGTTTTTTTACTCGACAAAGCCTCAAATGGTGGAAGGACTGGTAACGCAAAAAGGAAAATGGCAGTGTATTAAACACATTGTTACAGCCATCATATTTATCAGTGTTTTGCTAAGCACTACGTTTTCAGCTGCAGAAGAAAAAAAACTCTACATTATTGGCGTAGAAAATATTAATTACATGCCCTTTTACGACGGTTCTGTGGGCGATGAATTTACCGGGTTCTCAAGAGATGTATTAGATCTTTTTGCGAAAAAAGAAAATATTGCTTTCGAATACGTGACCTTTCCTATCCCAACTCTGCACTATGCTTTTAGTAGAGCACGTGACCTTGATTTTAAGTACCCTAACAACCCTGATTGGCTTGCCAACTGGTTAACCGCACAAGAAAAAGCATCCATAATCTACAGCCACCCCGATATCATCACCAGAACAGGTATTGTCACCAATAAACGTGACGACGGAATGTTACTGGAAGAATGTGGACGTTTTGGCCATGTCAGAGGATTTACACCACGAAGTTTTTTCCCTTTGATAGAGGCTGGCGTATTAACGCCTATTACCACAACAAATTCATTAAATCTTTTAAAAGCAGCACTGGGCGACCGGGTTGATTGCATTTATATTTCAGAAGACGTTGTACGCTATATGTCTAAACACCTGCTAAATAAACCGGGAGCACTAGTTTTTCAGGATCATCTTCCTTTTGATTTAACGACGTTTTCACTATCATCTATTCGTCATGGAGATATTATCCAAAAATATAATCATTTTTTAATCACTGAACGGCAAGCCATTTATGAGGTTGCCAAAAAATATGGTATTCCTCCTTCTACGATCAGTAAAACATCGAATATTTATCCTGAGTCAATCAATTAAAATATTGGCAACCCCTTCAGCCCAACTTCGCTTGACAGCAATAAATAACACAGTGCTAAATACTCATTAAAAAAGGAGTCAATAATGATAAAAATATCCAGTATCCTCTTAACCCTGTGCTTCATCGTATTGGCATCCTGTTCGCAGGAAAATGCTAATGACGATGAGGCCAGCTCCAGTGATAATCAAAAATCTTCCCGGCCTCGCTTTGCACCAGATGGTACGGTACATGTTCCCGCCTTTGAACTGCCGCCCTCTTCTTTTTTGAGTGAGGCGGCTTTAAAACAGCAACAACAACGTGCCGCCATGCCCGATCATTCAGGTATGGATGCTATGGAAATAAATATTGAGAAGCGACGGGCCGGGCTTGAGGCAGGATTGGCTCCGCAAGTGGCTGAAATGGTTAAGGCCTACCCGGTTGATGTCGCAGAACAATTCATTGCCGGAGTGCCAACACGGATTATTACACCGAAGGATAAAAAGTACGATAATAGCAGAGTATTGATTAACCTCCATGGCGGCGCGTTTTCACTCTGTGCTGGGGCCTGTGCCATGTTGGAATCGGCACCAATCGCGTCGCTGGGCGGCTATAAAGTCATAACCGTGGACTATCGCATGGCGCCAGAGCATCGGCATCCTGCAGCTGTTGAAGACGTTGCGCAGGTTTATCAGGCCTTATTAAACGATTACGAACCAGAGCATATTGGTATCTACGGTTGTTCAGCCGGTGGCGCACTCACCGCTCAGACAGCCGCCTGGCTACCCGCCCATGATCTACCTCAGGCAGGAGCCGTGGGTATTTTTGGTGCCGGTGCGGTACGTTTTAATTCGGGTGACTCTGCCTATATTACTGGCTATATCGATGGCTCTTTCCCACCTCCAGCTAAACCTGGAGAAACGCGGGCAGACTTAACTCGCGGTTATTTTGAGGGAGTTGATATGAATGATTCGATTGTGTCACCAGCCTTACACCCTGAAGTGATAGCGAAATTTCCACCAACACTCGTCATCACAGGTACGCGCGCCATGGATATGAGCCCGGCGATAGTTACCAATTCAGCACTGTTAAAAGCCAGGGTCCCTTCAACACTAATCGTCGGTGAAGGGATGGGGCACTGTTATATTTATTCTTCGCAACTTCCTGAAGCCAGAGACGCTTATCAAGTAATTGTAGATTTTTTCAGGAAAAACCTACATTAAAGGCTAAGAAACCTATGAACAGTATTCTCTGAGATTATAGTTTGAACTGGCTTATCAGTTGGCGAAGTTCCGCAGAAAGGGCTGACAGTTCATTACTATTTTCTGCAATCTTATTAGAGTCAGTTGCCGTCTGACTGGCTACCTGCGAGATATTGATGATGTTTTTATTAATCTCTTCGGTAACAGCACTTTGCTCATGAGATGCTGTGGCAATCTGCTGACTCATATCTTTAATTACGGCCACGGCGGCAGTGATTTTGGTAAGAGACTCGCCAGCATTTTCAGCATGACTGACACTATTGGCAGCCTGGTCACGTCCCTTTTCCATTACCAGCACAGCCTCTTTAGAGCCGGTCTGCAGACGCTCGATCATCTCCTGGATTTCCTGAGTAGAGCTTTGTGTACGACTTGCCAGTGTTCTGACCTCATCAGCTACCACCGCAAATCCACGACCCTGCTCGCCTGCCCTGGCCGCTTCTATCGCTGCGTTTAAGGCCAGCAGGTTAGTTTGCTCGGCAATACCGCCAATCACTTCCAGCACCGATCCAATATTATCACTTTCTTTTTGTAGCCTGGTAATAACATCTGACGCCTTTTCAATATCGCCAGCCAGAGCATCAATCGCACTCATAGTTTGAGTTACGATCTCTTTACCTTGCACTGCCTGTTCGTCAGCCCGTTCAGCATCGCTGGCGGTATTCGCAACGTTGCGCTCGATTTCCTGCACAGTGCCGGACATTTGTGTTACTGCGGAGGCGACCTGATTAATTTCAGACTGCTGCTTCATAATTCCATTGTTGGTTGCATGGGTAGTATCCAGAAGCTCCTTAGCTGAATTAGATAGATTTTCTGAGGTCTCGCTGAACTTGGCGACGATGTCGTGAACCTTTTTGATAAATATGTTGAACCAGCGAGCCAGCTCACCCAGCTCATCTTGACTGTTGACCTGTAAACGCTGGGTTAAATCGCCTTCGCCTTCGGCAATATTTTTCAGAGCCGATACTACGGCATTTATCGGACGGACAATAGATCTTTGGATAACCAGAGCAAGTAAAGATGAAAAGATCACGGCAACCAGTGTGGTTAATGCTGCCACTTTAATCAGATTGTTTCTTGCTTCGACCATCTCCTGCAAGCCAACTCGAATATAAATGGTTCCTATATCACCTTCTTCAGAGTTAATCTCATGACTAATCTCTAGATAATCTTCGGTGTACTGGGACTTAGGACTAGGTGGAGTTGCCGGAAAGCCTCTTGGCAGAACCGGTTCGCCTTTTTTGGCTGCATTGGGCTGGTAGCTGGCGAAGAGATTGCCGGATCCATCAAACACCACCGCCCCCAGGATCTGGGGATTAGCTTTGAACGTTGCCAGCGCGGTCATTCCCGAATCAGAATCCAAAAATGTCAGTGCCCCAGCAATATTACCTGCAACCACCTCGGTTAATACCTGATTTTCTCGACTGATCGACTCGGAAATTCGTTTATTATCCATCCAGACAAAAATGGAGCTGGCCATCACCACAGAAAGCACACTGACGATGATAACGCCGAATAATATTTTCCAGCGTAAAGTAAAAAGTGCATTAAGGGACATAGGAGCCTCTGTTTTTTCTGTTATCGATCCTCTATTAGGCTAAAAGGGTCTTACACCCAGAGGATCGCTCTATAGATTATTTATTTTTCCGTTCTTTGAACGCTTTAATGCCGGCATTGAAGCTATCACCAACTACCTTCATCTCGTCCACCATGCGGTTATACTTGATAGTGTTTTTTTCACATTTAAGGTAGTCCTCACCCGCAGCGAGGTATTTTTTGACATCCTTCTGTGTCTTGACCATTTCTGCCAATACAGCGGTTTCCGGATCGGGTAACTCTGGCGCTTCGGGCGCATCGCAGGCTGCCTGTAGCGAGGAGGAAAATAACCCAATAGTGACCAATAAGGAGAGGTAGCGAAGGCCGCAAAATAGATAGGAGAAGATTCTGTTTTTCATAGGCTCCAAGGCTCAATTAAATTGTATCTATAACTCTAAAAACCGCAAAAACAAACAATTTTTAGCAAGAGTAACAATTACCAGGAGGCTTCCGGGCAGGAGGCCTAACCTCCTCTTATATCCTTGATATGACAAGTGGTAAAATAATGCTTTTATCGTTATGGATTTGATATTAGCCGCTATATTCAAAAAATCCATAAATGGCATTAAAAAAACTGCTTCTAATTCAAAAAAATCACTATGTACTCTACGACAGCGTCAAAACTCTAGCCGCTTCATA
Organism: Oceanicoccus sp.; assembly: GCA_965661375.1. Classification (GTDB taxonomy): domain Bacteria; phylum Pseudomonadota; class Gammaproteobacteria; order Pseudomonadales; family Dasaniaceae; genus Oceanicoccus. The sequence goes on from CBFIDJ010000005.1 coordinate 11,688, forward strand.
AAACCTCGGTGAAAAGGCTTCTCAAACTTGGCAGTAATTTGACACAAATGCCATTTTGCCCCAATTACATGGGTATTCTTATTAACCACCCCTCAACGTGTTATAGCAAGTCAGTAATAACACTTAGTTTTTATCTACAACCTGATTACGGCCCTGTGATTTAGCCACATATAAAGCCTCATCGGCACGTTTGAATATATCTTTATGGGTATCCCCCTTTTTCCACTGAGCAACCCCGAAGGAAGCGGTAATAGTTAGCCCTGAGGACAGCTGAAGAGCTTCAAGACACTGTCGAATATTTTCTGACAGTCGAACAGCTCCGCCAAGTTCGGTTTCCGGGCAGAGAATCATAAACTCTTCACCTCCCCAGCGCCCCACCATATCAGCCTCACGGACCTGCTCTTTAAGCAGTTTAGCGATAGCCAGTAGAACTTCATCACCAAAATCATGACCAAAGGAATCATTGATCGACTTGAAGTGATCAACATCCATAACCACCAGTGAAAAGTGTCGGGAATAACGACTGGCCTGCTTGACCAACATCAGCAGATTTTCCTCTAACTTTCTTCGGTTATTCAACCCGGTTAGTGGATCCAAAGTAGAAATCTTAAGAAGTTTTTTACGGTGTGTGACATCTTCCAAAAATAGAATCAATTCTGACTGCCGCTGGTTCTTACTGCTATTTTTCTCAGCATTGACGAGAAAATCGAAGTGTCGTCCCTGTCGACTCTCCAACTGCAACTCACCACTCCACTGGCCATCAGACAGCGCTTCACCCAGCATTGCAGTTGAAATCCCCGTCCCCTCAGCATCTGTAAATAGCTCGCCAATAGGCATTCCGACAAGGTTTTTTAGATTGAAACCTGTATGCGTACAAAAGGCACTGGAAGCGTCAACAATTGCCGATGAATTATCAATTTTCAAACTCTTCACGTGCTTATCATTGATCAGCTGCCGTTTTTGTAAGTCCTCGGTTCTATCCTTAACAACCGCTTTCAACCTTTGCACATGCCAGATCAGGAATATATAAAAGGCAACGCCAGGAATAATCGCTATTAACAACGCATTTTTAATTTTTTTAGAAATTAGCGGTTGGTTTAAAAAATCCTCATAATAAAAATCATCAATATCTGCATCGGGATTGGCCAATCCCATTTCTTTATAGAGGCTTGCGATACGGGCAAATCGCTTAGGATTAAAATAACCCAGTTCAATATAGTCGGGTCGAATTAAACGTATTGTCCGCTCAGCTTCATACAGTAGATGTTGTCTGGATTTTTCCACATTGAGATGTTTAAGCATCCAGTCGATGGTAGCTTCAGGATTATTGACGGCATATTCCCACCCCTTTAATGATGCCCGTCGAAAGGCTTCAACCTGTTCCGGGTGATCGCTTATATGCTCCTCCGAGGTAAAAATCATATCACCATAAAAATCGACGCCATAATTTGAAGGGTCAATGATATTGATAGGGATATTTTGAGACAGGTAGAGGTATGGCTGATCGGTTATATAGGCCGACATAGCATCGACACCGTGCAGTAATATATCGTCGCGGAAGTTATGCGGTACGTGTATAAAATCCTCATTACTCAGATTCTGCTCAAGAAACATGGCATTGATCACGGCATCATCTTCAGTTGCGCGATACATCACTCGCTTGTCATGCAGGTCGACCGGGCCTTCTATCCCGGATGAGCTGAGGGAAAGTAGTACAATGGGCGACTGTTGAAAAATTGCTGCCACTACAATGACTGGCGCGCCCCTGAGGCGCTGGGTTATCAAGCTGGTTTCGGCAATGCCATAATCTGCATCACCGGACAAGACAACATCCGCTGAGGAGCGACCCGGAATCACCTCACGCAGTGAAACATCCAACCCCTCCTCTTTGTAATAACCTTCCTTTATTGCTGCATAGTAACCGGCGAATTGAAACTGGTGCCGCCACTTCAGCTGCAGTGTTACCTGTTCCAGTGAGAATGCAGGGCTAGAAATCAGTAGGATGGAGGCCAGTAATAGCCATCTGGCAGTGAGGCTGGTTGTTCCTGTTAGGTCAAAAAAGTTCATTCATTCATTTCTTTAGGCCCGGACAAAAGGGCTGAGTCAAATACGCCAAGTGATGATCCGCCTTGATCTTATCAGTGATTGGGTTTGCAAACTTAATAAAATTACCACACTTATTAAATCGTATCATCGAGGCCGAATTCCATTGAGGAAAAGCTGCACCGTAAAAGCTACCCGTGTATTTAACACCTCATCATTCAACTGATCACCGGAAACAATTGCCCTGGCGGGTCCTCCCACCACGAGACTGAGAAAGGACACCGCCGCTAATTCGGTATCACTGATTTGAACCAAGCCCTCTTTATTGAGCCGTTGGAATAAATTGGATAAAAAGCGAATAGTTGGCCCGGCACTTATTTCAAAGGAAGCATGCAATAACTCCGGGAAACGGTAGGACTGAGCACTGATAATCCGCTGTAATTTGATGCCTGAAGGTGTCGCCACATTGGAGATCCGTATACGAGCCACCGCAATTAACGTCGCTTCCAGATCGTCGCTTTCCACTGCTTTTAATGTTTCAATAGGAACGGTATAGCGATCGATCAAGCGTCGAACTGCCGCCTTGAATAATTCTTCTTTGTCCTTGTAATAGGCATACACGGTTCGTTTCGACATACCCAGGGTATTGGCAATCTTCAGAATCGTGGTTTGTTCATAGCCATGCTCCAGAAATGTATCTATCGCACATTCCAACATTTCAGCATGCCGGCGCTCAGCTTCTGCCTTTGTCGGCCTACCCGCTTTTGGGCGAATGGCGGTTCTGGTTTTACTTTTTGTAGTAATAATCTTGCACTCCTATGATTATTGTGATTACAATGAAACCCATGGGTACCATTAAATGCTTGTATAAATTATTGCATACGGAGAAAGTCAATGGCCAAAAATTTAGAGAACAGTGCTGTCGAACAGCTAACCCGTCTCGTTCATGATGAAAATCGCTATGATATCCCCTATGAAGAGCTCCGTGATTTGCATATTGCAGCGGTCAATGAACGCTTTCAATCACGTAAAGACAGTATCAAATTACTGGCTCATCGTGCTAAACAGGCTGACCTGACTGAAATTAACAGTCTGGAAGATATTGTACCGCTATTGTTTCCCCACACTGCCTACAAGAGCTACCCGGAAAGCTTTCTGATGTCAGAAAAATGGGACAAGTTATGTAAGTGGTTGGCTACGGTATCCCCGATGGATATTCCTGTTCTGGATCCCGCCGAGGTAGAGGACATGGACGACTGGGTCGATAAGCTTGAGCAGCAGCAAATCTACGTGTCCTGTTCCAGCGGCACCACTGGTAAGTCAGCCATGCTGGTGGCCTCCGAAAAGGATATGGACTGGTGCCGCACTGAGGCTGTAGCGGCTTACTCCTGGGGCTCTGGTGTTACACCCGCCCAGGATCGCAAAATGTTTGGCCTGGCCCCAGTTGCCAGCGTCGCCCGCAACCGGGTAACCGGCGAGGCCTACAGGGCGGCGCTGCAGGATCCCAATTCCGAACCCTTTCACTACCCGGTACCCGCCATGACCGTGGGCGGTCTGACCAAAATGGTAGTCCTGCGCAAGAAAATTGCAGAAGGTACTGCCTCTCCCAGCGACTTGCAGGATTACGAAGAGACCTCTGCCGAGCGTCAGAAAATTATGGACGAAGCCGTGGGTATCGCCGCTCGCGCCATTGTTGAGGCTCGCGCCGAAAAGCTTCACGTCACGGGCATGTGGGCAAGTTTGTACAACGTTGCCAAGCTAGTGCGGGACATGGGCTACAGTGGCAAAGATTTCAACCCGGAAAACTCGATCTACGTCGGTGGCGGTCTCAAGGGCGCGCAATTGCCTGACGATTACCGGGAGTTTGTCTATGAGACATTCAACATCCAGCCCGAGCGCAACTACCAGAACTACAGCATGCAGGAACTCCAGTCCGGGATGCCCCGTTGCCAGAAAGGCAATCGCTACCACTTGCCGCCCTGGGTCGTGCCATTAATTCTGGACAAGACTGGCGATACCCTGCTGCCTCAGGGCGAGGGTGAATATGAGGGGCGCGCGGCGTTCTTCGATTTATCTCTGGATGGCCGCTGGGGTGGTGTTATCTCCGGAGACAAGGTTTCCATTGATTTCAGCCCCTGCAAGTGCGGCGCTCGTGGTCCATCTCTCCGCGACAATATTGTGCGCTATTCTGATATTGAGGGAGACGACAAGATTGGCTGTGCAGGAACCGTAGATGCCTATGTGCGAGGTGTATCATGAGTATATCGACAGACGTAAACCAGGCCAGTGCGGCCATATCTGCCCCTTTTTTCGCCCGCGGCAAAGTCGTGGAAGGCGCTGATACTATCCATCGCTCCCGTGATCTGGGTGTGGACTTTGCCACGCCCAATATCAATCTCAACGAGGTGGTTTATCCCCGCACCGAAGTACCGCCACTACTGAATGTACCTGTGGCCGAGATTATTGACTTCCTGGTGGAGACCGGCCAACGCATGCTAGCACCGGACAACCCCTATATGCAGGAGTGCTTTGACCGCATGGCCTCTACTCACGTCCTGCCTCGCAGTGTGGTGGAAAACACCGCCAAGCACGCTGTTGCCTACTTGAATAAAAACATCCTGACGGCGGAGCTGGAGCAGAATTTTCCCGACCCCAAAGCGCTGGACCAGTGGATTCCCAAGCAGGACTTTACTGGCCGCAAAAGCTTTGTGCGTGCCTTCGCCCCGCGCCTGATTCACGTACTGCCCGGCAACTCACCTGGCGTGGCCGTTAAATCGGTGGCCCAGGGGGCTTTGGTAAAGGGAATTAACCTCTTTAAAATGTCCTCTGCTGACCCGTTCACCATGGTGGCCATTTTGCGCACGATGGCGGATATCGACCCCGAGCATCCCATCGTCAAATCCATGTCGGCGGTCTATTGGCGCGGTGGCGATGACAAGACCGAAGCGACTCTCTACCGCCCCCAATATTTCGACAAGATTGTTGCCTGGGGCGGCGGCGACGCCATCAATAATGTCATTAAGTATCTGGGGCCTGGCTTCCAGCTGGTGTCCTTCGACCCCAAAACCTCTATTTCCATGGTGGGCAAAGAAGCGCTAGCGACAGAGGAGTCTATGGAGGAAGCCGCGGATCTGGCCTCTGCAGACGTGATGACGCTCAACCAGGAGGCCTGCGTAGCCAGTCGCTACCAGTTTGTCGAAGGCAACGAAGCAGACGTGGATCGTTTCTGCGAGAAGCTGCATCGACGCATCGCTGAGCGGGCGGCTCTGTCCGGCGATATCCGCCCCATGGATCTGGACATGCGCGAGCAAATTGACTCGATGGTTATGATGGACGACGACTACGCCGTGTTCGGTGAAACTGATGGTAAGGGTATCGTCATCCGCTCCGACGAGCCGGTGGACTTCCATCCTATCAACAAGACCGCCAACGTGGTGCGAGTGGATTCCCTGGATGACGCGGTGAAGTATATCAACGTTGCTACCCAGACAGTGGGCTTCTATCCCTTCAACCGCATGGCCGATTATCGGGATCGTTTGGCCAGCGGCGGTGCCCAGCGCATCGTACATCTGGGTGAAGCTGGGCCCAGCACCATCGGCAATCCTCACGACGCAATGTACCCCATGCATCGTTTTGTGCATTGGATGGCCCATGAGGATGGCACAGAATCCGGCAGCTAACATCACTGCGGGCCAGCACTTATAAAATCAGCAACTCCTAACGAGACGCTGATTTATTCATTAACAAAGCCATAACAGCCTTGGGACAAACTATGACCACACAAACGCAACAATCCATCGCCGTTATCACCGGCGCCAGCTCCGGTATTGGCAAAGCAGCGGCAAAAGCCCTGATAAAACAGGGCTGGAAAGTCATTGGCCTGGGAAGAAATCAACAGCGCTGCGAACAGGCCGAGGCAGAGATTCGAGAGCTGGCCCAGAATAGTAAGCAGATGACTATGCTGTGCTGTGACCTGGCCCTGATGGGCGAAACCATGCAAGCCGCTGAACAAATCCACCAGCTGACTGACCGAGTCGATGTCCTGCTCAACAATGCTGGTGGCTTGACCCGGGATTTAACAATCACCACTGAAGGCAATGAAAACACTTTTGCCAGCAACCATCTCGGACATTTTCTGTTAACGCGTCTATTACTTCCCCAATTACGTGCCTCATCACAAACGCCGAATACCACAACACGTAAAACACGGATCGTGAATGTTTCCTCCAATGCCCATGAACATTGCGAAGGTCTGGATTGGGAAGACCTGCAATCCAAAGAAAATTTTGCCTCGGCCACCGCCTACTGCCGCGCCAAGCTGGCCAATATCCTGTTTACCCACGAGCTGGCCCAGCAACTCGAACCCGACAATATTGCAGTACACGCCATGCATCCAGGTATTGTACACAGCAACTTCGCCAACCACGGCGACGACGCCATGCAGCAATATTTTGAATCAAAAGCCGGGCAGACCAGCTCGCCTGAAGAGGCGGCTGAAACATTAGTTTGGCTAGCGACATCTGGCGAAGCGGGCAAAACCACTAATGAATATTTTTATCAAAAGGAGCGCGTTGAAACCAGCTCAATCGGTCGTGATGACGAAAGTGCCAAACGCCTGTGGCAGGAGAGTGAGGAGCTAGTTGCCTACTACCTCTGAGAAGCACAATTGCCATTAGATTCACGGTTTCCGAAGGCCGGAAACCCCTTTAACAACCGGCCAATACACGACAGCTTATGAATCAACTTTTTCCAACGTATGCTTTGATTTAACTTTTCCCCAGCTGGAGACAGATAATACAATCAAGCAGCTCAGCAGGATGCAACCGCTCAGGACCAAACCCTTCGTATTGTCATTATTAAGACTATCCCCTAGCAGCATGGCTGCGGGGGTAGCAACGCCGCCGCTCATTAACCCGACAATTATGGAATACCTATATTGGGGTCTTAACTCCTTTTTAAAGAATGTTTTGCAATTGGGGCAGCCAAAAGATTTTTCCGGGTCGCGCCAGTCTTCACACAGCGCTTCCCGCAACGAAAATTTGTGCCCGCACTCGATACACTTGGTACTCATAAATACTCCCTGTGCTGTTTTATTGTTCTTACGGTCCTTACAACCCTCTCCTCACTCGGCATGGTAGTACAAACCTGCTCTGTGTGAATTATAACTTGTTATGAGTGATTAATTCAGGTGTCACGCTTGATGGTTAATGATCTATTCCTCCCTATGTCTCTCCCAAATATCCTTCTTCAATATCATTGATTCGGAATAAATGACAAAAAAAGGGGTTATTGTCCGATAAACAATAACCCCAAGGGCAGTAACTTTTTTGCCTATTCTTAGCATTAGCTTCTTGCAAGATTAATTTTTATTTCTCCATCACTCACATCGCTGGTTTCGAGGTTCGATATAGTCACACCGGATTTTCCTTATAGTCACACCGGATTTTCCCTAATGTTAGAGCTGTTAACTGTTGGGCTAAGAGATTTTCGGATTAACCCACTTTCTTTTTCAGAATGTTTGATATTTTTATGATCATCAGGCGAATTACTTTTTGTAAAATCCGGATATTTTCCGAGCGAAAGGAAGATAAGGGCGGCTATCAATAGAATGGGGAGCGTTCCCCATAACACAACCTCGTAGGATTGAAGTGAGTCATATACAAGGTTAGCTAACAGCGGTCCGACACCGGCGCCAAGGCCAATTAACGCAGACATGGTTCCGAATAAAACACCAAAGCTACGGGTACCGAAAAATCGGCTGGCGAGGTAAGTCATTGCCCCCAGTTTTCCTCCGACGGAAAAACCCAACACAATTACACCGACAGTAGCAGCAAGCGTAGAGCCAGGAAAAACAATCAACATCACGGGCAGAATGCCTGTTGCTAAGGTCGTTGCGACGGCTATCGCTTTAGCGCTGATTTTATCCAACATCACACCGCCTAATACACGGCCAATAATACTGGCAATGCCCAGGGCGCCGGCGATGGTTGCCGCAACCCCCGTATCAATCCCGGTGCTCTGCATGATGGGAATCATATTAACGATAAGCGCAACACCTGGGAGGGAAATCGCTAAGGAAGCAGTGGCTAATTTGATAAAGCTGACAGACCTGAGGCCTTCTTTTGCTGTTGGACCAAATAACTCAGTTGCTACCTGTTCCGTTTTATTGGCTGTTTTAGCTTTATCCATCGCGCTATGGAAAAACAGAATAATCAGCGGCAGGGAAAAAAGCCCCCAGCAAATCGCCAGACCAAGATAAGCACCACGCCATCCATATTGTTCGAGGAAATAATGTCCCATAATAGGAACCAGTGTTGCCCCAAGACTGGAGCCACTCAGGGTAATGCCGAGTGCCAGCCCCCGACTTTTAACAAACAGGCTGGACACTGCTCCCGGCCAGAGGGTTGGACTCATCGCACAGGCCAGGCCAATCAGCATCCACAGTCCCCACCAGAGCCAGATATTGGCATTGGCGGTAGACAGTAAAGCGATAGCCGAACACATTAACATTGCAGCCGTTATTGCTATACGTCTGGGTCCAAAACGATCAACGAATATTCCCATCAGAGACCCGAGGCAGATGGACATTACCGAAATCAGTGTCAAACCAGAGGATATCTGTGCCCTGCTCCATCCAAATTCTTGCTCCAGAGGAGCAATCATCACACCAACTGAATAAGTAGGTATTGCCATCAATGCCATGCCTGACATCGCAGCTGCCACAACGGTCCAATAACTGCGCCATTCAGCGGACGCTGTATTTTTATTTTTGTTCACTAAAGCCCCGGGACATAAAGTCCGCTTGTGACCACTGGATATAATCAGACGGCAGACAGTCCAGTCGACACCACAATGTATTGTTTTTGAGTTATGAAAAGGCTTTTAAGACCACACTCAAACAAATAATGGTACCTATTAGTTTCATTGCAAACTTATCTCACTTCCCACCTGTTCGTCAAGCGATTTTAAAACCAGCGAATTAAGGCTTGTAAGTGTAAGTACAGAAAATCAAGGGTGAATAATCTGCGCAAATCATGAAAAGACGGCGTTTCTCAAACAAGAAGAACTACTACAGAGAATAAGCGCTAGAGAAAACCGTAACGACAAAGATGCGAAGCGAGAAGACAGGAGAAAACTTTATACCTAAATATAAAAAGCTACAGAAGATTCTACAACCAGGAGCAAGTTCTGAAAGAAATCAGGCGATCAGCAAAAAAATTAATACTAACGGCCTCCCACTTGCTGCCAACGCACATCATTCATCCAGGTATACTCCAGATAATGTCCGACAAATTCCCTGGCATCAAGGTAGATAAATTTCAATTCATCACTGCCGCCCTCCAACACAACAGGATAAGATTGTTGATCAACACGCTTGCGAAAATCATCCCAATTAGCGACGCGCATACAGATATGGTGAAACAGTGGTTTGTCATTTTCAGGCAAAGCATCACGGTATATGCCCACCGCACCCGAGACAGGTTGAATTAATTCATATTGCAAATCTTCAACCCAGATAAACGCAAGCTTATTAGTCTGCTCACCTTCGCCTTCCGGCGTCCAGATATTCGTAGTTACTTCAAACTGGAGTATTTTTCGAACATCGGCATTAGCCTCAAACTTTGCAACAGCCTTATCAATATCACGCGTTACATAGGCGTTCTGAAAATGTTTACCTTCAAGCATGTTATAACTCAATTATTTTATGTACGTCTTTATTAAATTTGTTGTCAAGACGAAACTGTTCAATTGCAAAAAGCCATAAAAACTCCCCGTCCCATTATTGTTGATAGTGAAAGTTGGCTGTTATAAAAGATGAAGTCTTCGTTAAGCTAAATTTATTCGGCTAAAGCCTGCTCCAGAAAACTGGAGGCTACATCTTTTAATATTTTGTAATTGGCGTTTTCACCGATAGTCTCAGCCAGCAATCTCACATCTTTTGTCAACAGTGGTGCACCGAGCTTAAAGTCGCTGGGTTCGTTTAATCGGGCGCAAACATCAAAGCTGAAACTGCGGCCACTACTGACTCGCACAAGTTCAATAAAGGCTTCTCGATCAAGACCCAGCGTTTCCGCTGTCTTCAACGCGTGATACGCTAAGGCCATATTTGCCGCCATCAGATTATTGTTGACCAACTTGGCCTTTTGTCCTGCTCCAACATCTCCGAGATGCGTAATAAGACCTGCGTAAGTTTCGAAAACGGGTCGTACTTGACTCACAGCTTCCTCTTCGCCTCCAACCATAACTGTTAGTGTTCCATTGGCGGCCCCCTCACCACCACCACTCACAGGTGCATCCACCAACATTAAGCCATTGCTCTTGGCCTTTTCCGCGAGAGCAATGCAAAGTTCGGGATGAATAGTGGAATGAATAGCAATAATACCACCGGGTTTCATCGAAGGTATTAATTGATCACAAACCATTTGTACGCCCGCATCATCCACCACACATACACCACAGAACACAACCTGTTCAGCAACTGACTTAATAGTCTCAGCAATAGTCGCCGAGGTTTGTGCGTATGGTTCAAGGGATTCCTTACGGCGCGCCCACAATACAACGTCAAGACCGGCGTCGATCATTCGCTGAGCCATTGGTCCGCCCTGGCTACCAAGGCCGATAAAACCGTATTTACGCATTTTGATTTCCTTTTGCTTTATATCAGTAAAAACACAACAATTAACCGGCGGAGATGCCCTTATCGATAGTAATACAGGCTCCATGGTAACCAAAGGCAACATCCGACGCTAAAAAGGCAACCAGATCTCCCACATCATCAACCTCAACAGATGAGCTGCGACCCAATCCCGAGGCAGCACCGGTTACGAGCGAAACTATACCCATCAGATCACTTGCTTGATTCACTATTATTTAGCCTCTTTATCTCTCACTTCATCCAAAGGCGTCCCATCCCAGAACAAACCTTTTTTAACTTTCTCTGCCATTTCAAAGACCACGCCCTGTACAAAAGATGCCTTAGGCCAGCCACTATGCACTGCATATTGCAGGACAAACTCATGCATTTCATCCGCACTGGCATTACCACTCGCCATTGCACCGTAGACATGAGTTCGAATCGGCATATCAGCGGAGGAATCTGCCACACCCACCAACGTCAACCAACGGCGACTGCGTTGATCCAACCCTTCCCTCTCCCACACTTCACCAAACACAAAGTTGAGAATACCGCCTTCAAAATAGGGAGCGACAGGTGGAGGGCCACTAAAGGTCATCACATTTTTAAAGCTTTCTGCACCTTGTTGCAGACGGGCCTGAGGATCCCATGCTTCAGCGCGTATCGGTGGAAAGTCAGCAACAGGCAATCCTAGTGTTTCGGCAACACGACTGACGGCAGCATCGAGCGTCGCGCCTCGAGACCAGTTGCAATAAATCGCAATATGCAGTGCAGCTTCGCGAAGCTCGGACAAATTCAGATGATGTTGCGTCAGTGCGCCGCGTACATAGCCATTGAGTATTTCCGCTGGCGTATCGCCCGTGGCAGCACCGGCCAGCGTTATAAGATAGCGGGAGCGTATATCAAGACCCTGACGGCTCCAGATCTCGGCAAAAATATAATCGCGCCAGGAAGAATCAAATAATGTAGTGGGCTTAGTCGCAGGGGCTGCCAGCAGCTCAGTTTGCAGTTTAATGCCACGTTCGGCTCTTTCTGTTGGGTCCAGTAAATTCATTGTGCTGTCTCCAAAGTTATTGTCGATGGTGCTGTCAGGTTTATATATACATTTTTGATTTGTAAAAACTCCAGCATGCCCTGCTCTGTTTTCTCGTCACCTGCAACGAAAACGTATTTAGGCAAAAGCGATAAATCAGTAAGTTAAAAGCCCATTGAAATTTCTCAAGATTATTTATGTTTTTACTTAGCTGCCCCACACTGCGCTCGCTCCCCCCCAAAAAAGTCCGTATGAATTGTGATATTGAAAAGTAACAGCGGCATAATAATATACATATATATATCTTTTAAAATCCATTTAAACTAAATTTAATCTATCATTCTGGACAAAACATATAGCTTTTATTCAATTAAATATTTTCGATAGACCAAAAGACGCCGTCTTGAAATCGAACAAATCCCCCAAGCCACAACGGGTTGTTGATGTGGCCGATCGAATGCGGGAACTGATACTGAGTTATTTGCCAGCATGATAGCGCTTAAGGAAGGAAAAAACGGCCGGCAACAGGTCCTGAATGCAGTCCTGCTGAAGAATGAAGAACTGGCTTATCGAAGCCAACCGCTTTCGCAGTACCGTGCTGCGCTGGATGAAAAATAAAAACTAAGACCGGTATTCCTACTTGTCAGTGGGTCGCACTTTACGATCTATGTTTTGAGACCCACTGACTTTAATGATGAAAATCAGTAAGATAGCGCATTTTCAATACAACCGGGATTAACTCTGAATGCCTGCCGCGCCAGATACTTAAAGTGATTTCCAGAATAAATTAGCGGCGTTTTTCAACCTCAACACCGCCAAACATACCCCGAGAGAGATCTCCCTCAATCATATAGTGCGGAAAACACGGCTCCACAGCGCTGACCTGATCCAGCCGGGCAATCTGCTCCACAGAAAAATCAATCTCCAAAGCGCCGAGATTGTCTTCCAGCTGAGCCAGTGTGCGGGCACCTATCAGTGGTGAAGTCACCGCAGGGTTAAGTAAGGTCCAGGCCAAAGCTACCTGAGCTGGACTCTTATCCAGCTCCGTTGCAACCTCAACCACAACATCGGCAATATCGAGTGAATGCGCCGAGAGTCGATTGGTGGCCAGATTCTGCGCCTTGCGAGAAGTCATCGAGCCCATGTCACTGGACTGCTGCAGCTTAAGGTCTTCACGGGTATATTTACCCGTCAACACGCCACCGCCCAGCGGCGACCAGGGCAGCACACCCAACCCCAACTCTCTGGCCATTGGCATAAATTCCCGTTCTACAGTGCGTTCGGCAAGGCTATAGGGAATCTGCAAGGCAACAAATGGCGACCAGCGACAGAGCTCAGCAATCGCCTGCATACGGGAAATTTGCCAGGCAGGAGTATCGGAAATTCCGGTGTAGAGAATTTTCCCTGCTCTTACCAGATCATCAAAGGCACGCAGAATTTCTTCTACCGGCGTTCTCGAATCCCATACATGGAGATAAAACAGATCAATATAATCTGTTTGCAGCCGCTTCAGACTCTCCTCAACGGCCTGCACCATGTTTTTACGGTGATTACCGCTGGCGTTAGGGTCACCTGGCGACATAGTGATGGAATACTTGGTGGCAAGCACCACCCGGCTTCGCTTACCTTTCATTAGCTCACCGACAACACGTTCAGAACCGCCCATACCACCGTAAAAATTAGCGGTATCAATAAAGTTACCGCCACGATCCATATAGTAATCAAACTGTTTGGCGGCATCTTCGTCGGAACTGCCCCAACTATCGGCGGGTACACCATAGGTCATGGTGCCGAGTGAGAGAGGTGAAACGCGCAGGCCCGAACGGCCTAACAGACGGTAGTGATCCAATTGGGTAGACATAAGTATAAATCCTGAATGATTGTTATTGGAGAGGCAATGCAGCCGTGCACAAATATGCTGGCACAGGATCAGAGAACAGTACGGTGGCAGGTACTGAATACGCCTCAGCGAAAGCTATCAGCTGTTTCTCCACTAATACTTTAGTTGTAGCCAGTAGCTCCTGTTGTTATAAAACTTTACACCGACGATGTTGCGAGCATACATACCCTGTATCGCCCCAATCAATGGCTTGGTCTATGCAGCACACTGATAGCTTCAAAATGGCCGTATAGTGTTGCCTGATAGACGTCGGCTGTACGTACCACTTCAATATAGCCAAATGGTTACAACTGCTTTGCACTGATAATAGCAGCTGCGTGTTCTGGCTTCAGTGGCAATGTAGCAAAGGGACTGATATTACTACCACCGGTGTTTCCGCTGGGAACCAGGCCAACAGCGGTCTTTGTCGCAGCCCCTATAATCCGGAAAAGCTGCCCCCATAGTTCACGAAAACTTCGCTGCCGGACTCCCCACAGCAACATCAAAACATGTACCTTAACGTGGTGATAGGTTGAACCCTGCCCCAGCACATGAGCATTTTCTAAATACTGAAACTCGATTAAAGGCTGATTATTTTCACGTGCCTGAGCAGCCAGATGCAACTCCTGCTCGACATAGGGCGCAATGGCTTGTTTAAAATTGCTCATCGAAACCTCACTCACCTACTCTAACTCAGATTGTACACTCAATGCCGGTTGAGCTTGGCATTAACCTGATAAAAACGCACTACCCCGATCACCAATACGACAAGACCGCTCACAGCCAACACACCTGATAGCGCAATATAAGCATGCAGGGAGGAAAAGAACTGAAAAAGTACAGCCGAAGCAGCCAACAACGACAGGCCCGTACGTATATAGGCGAGAAAGGTGCGCTCATTAGCCAACCGGGTTCTTTCCAATGCAAGCTTATCGCGGGTTTCGGTATCGTTCGCTACAGAGTCGGCTACCACAGACTTAACCACCTTATTATTGAGATCTCTGGTTTAGAAGCTTATGTCTATCCCAGATATGAATTTGATAGTCACTGTCGAGTACAGCGCACCCAAACAAGACCCACGGTCATGGGACAGACTTAAACCCACCCGTGGGCGCTCAGGACGCGACGTGCGGCCAGAGCCTGATGACTAAAACACGGTTTCTCTAGGTACCCTTGGCCCGGAGAGTGGCTGGTCCACCTCCTTGGGTAGTGATTTAACAATGGCCACTGATAGTTTTTGTAACAGTGCCCGATGAACCTCCACCAGAGCCCGATAGCCATCCTCCGTTAACGGCTGGCTATCCACAAAACGGTGATGAATAAGTTCACCACTTCCGGCAGCCTGTTGCCCTTTACGCAAAGTCCAACTGGCCACCAGCTTGACAGTCCCGCCCACGGTTCCGTGTAGCTGATCAATATTGATAGAGAGCGACATAACCGGTGTTAAAGAATTCACTGCACCAAGGCTCCGATGATCGAGAAATTCTTCTCCATAAAGCACCGAAAGCGAGCGTTGCAAAAAGTTTTGAATACTGAAATCCAGCGGCTCAGACCACTGATGGTAGCGAGCAGGAATAATCTGCCCGTCGCCGCGATCCATGATCAGGCCCGTCTGCTTTAAGTAAGGAGCCACCTCAAGCGATGACAGGCTGATTTTAGACACTGGCAGCTTCTCGACTGGAGTATCCTCCATCCGCAGCAGGTAATACTGTGTCTCCGGTGCTGGCTTACCCACACAGCCGACCACCAAAACGCTGCTAAAGAACAGAGTTAGTGGTACACACTTTGAAATACTCAAAGGCTGCATTAAAACTTTATAGAGGATAACTAGTAAAGGTCTAACTACTAAGGGTCTAACTAAAAAGGATCTAACTACAAAACTCAGTGACTGTACGGCACTGCACAAGGAATTAGCCGTCGTAATTCTCATTTCTATAGAGAGGCTTTTTAAGGTTTTGTATATTCTATGGTTTATCATTCACTTTCGCTCGCGGCTGAATATCTTCATTATCCTTAACGGGCAACACATCAGCACTGTGCTGCAGTCGTTCACTCAACTGCCTGAAACTTTCAAGCATAATATCAAAATCTTGTAGTGACTGATCCACTTTATAGGGCAGCCCCTGTACTTTTTCCGATTGCAATAAATAATCAATAGCCCGCATAGATTGATCCAGCTGACTGATGGCATTATTAGCATTGTTCAACGTTTTTTCTAAGGGAAGCTTCTCAAATTTAGACAACACTTGGCTGACTTGCTGCTGCAGCTGGGTAATACCTGCAGAGATAGTTGGTAGCTGCTTATAACGATTGAACTCACCCATACTGGACTTTGGGGCACTGTCAAAATAATCCAGGCTCACCAATTGACTTCCACTCAGTAAATTACCGGTTTGCAATGACGCTCTCAAGCCGTTGCTAACACCCGTTTCGATGATATCCTGCAATGTTTCCAGCGCCTGCTTGTTATCACCTAGCTCAAGTCTACCTGGCTCTATATAGATCAGTACCGGTATTGGGGTGCCATCGGCACTACTCTGTCCTTTCGTAATCATTTCCTTCAGTAGCACTCGCTCTACTTGGCCAATAGTAATACCTCGATACACCACTGGGGCACCATCGGAAAGACCACTGATACTTTCCTCAAATGAGATAACGTAATATTGCTTCTCTTTAAAGTGACGCCCAAGTGTTTGATCATAGGTTTTAAAAAGTTTAAATGAATGGCCATTCGTTACTGGTTCACCCCGATCAAAACCGGGCGGCAGGCTAAAGGCCAGCCCTCCCTTCAATAAGGTATCAAGCGAACCCATATCGACGTTAAAGCCTCTCGCTGAAGTTGACACCGATACGCCACTAATATCCCAGAAACGCACATTGCTTGTGACAAGTAAGTGGTAGGGCGCCCGAATAAATACATCGTACTTGACAATCTGGCTATCGGGATCGAGTTTTTTGCTCTCCACTCCCCCTACTCCGAAACCATTGAATAACACTGAATCCCCGGTGTTAGCGGCAGAGGCACTAGCGCTTTCCAACACCAGTCTCACGCCGGGAGCATTAGCATCCGTCAAGGGAGGATCATTCAACCCTTCAAAAATATTTTTCGATTTATCACTGCTGCCCGGTTGCAATTTAATATAAGAACCTTTCAGCAAAGTGTTTAATCCTGTGACACCATCGGTACCGATACGCGCCCGCTCCACCCAAAAACGGGTATCACTTTTTAACAATTCTTCGTATTTTTTTTCCAGAGATGCACTCACCACAATGCCCGATACATCCTCATTCAGCTCAATCGTATTAACCAGACCAACGTCAACACTCAACAGCTTTATTTTGGTTTTCCCTTCCACAAGATCATCGGCATTATCAAAACGGATTTCAAAACTTGGCCCTTGATTCAAATAGTCATTCACTAGCATCCAGGCACCAATCATTAAGGCAATGAACGGGATGACCCAAATTGCGGAAACCCCACTTCGACCTAAAACCTCTGCGTGAGGGGGCTCACCCTGCGGATGGTTGTTATTGGAAAGGGCGTCATGAGGAGCATCACTGTGAGCGGTATTGCGATGCGTGGAATCCACAGGAACCTCGCTGGACTGACGATCATGGCCGGTTTGAATGTCAGTCATGCGCTAGTCCGCTTAGTTTTTATGACTGAAGACTGGCCACTCCATATCAGGCGTGGATCAAAAGCCTCGGCAGCAATCATGGTTACAATCACTACGCCGGAAAAACAGATAGCAGCGAATCCCGGCGTCACCACCATCAGCCCTTGAATTTGTACCAGTGCTACCAAAATAGAAACCACAAATACATCTACCATTGACCATTTGCCCATATATTCAGCCACTCTGAACAGGCGAGTTTTCTGTTTCAAATTTAACTGGTCGGCTTTCCCCACCGATAAGCAAATGTAAAATAGCGCAAGAATCTTAGCCAGTGGCACGATGACACTGGCAACAAAAATCACCGATGCCACCGGGTAAGCTCCCATATCAAGCAGAATTAAAATGCCGCCCACTATGGTACTGGGCTCCGGCACACCAAACTGCCTTGTCACCATAATTGGATATAAGTTTGCGGGAATATACAACAGGCAAGCAGTGATTAGCAGGGCCAGGGTCCGCTGCAAACTACCCGGCTTTCGAGGGTGCAGGACAGCTGAGCAACGCGAGCAGCGCCTAGATGTTAGTTCGCTCAGCTTGAAACAAATATGACAGCTGAGAAGATTATTGTTCAGGGCTGAGAAAACCCGGGCGTTAGGGTTATGGTTCAGCCGATCTTCCGTTTCTTTCATGGCTTTTCAGCCTTTTCGAATAATAGTTTTTCAATAGCGTTCCAACAGCTTAACTTATCAATGCGCGATAACATCAGGGTAAACATCAAACTGAAAGCACCATAACTCCAAAAACCCGTCCCTAGCTGTAACTGCGCCATAGTTGCCAGCTTAACCAGACTAACGATCACGGCAAGTAAAAACACATCGACCATGCACCAGGCCTGCAGTGCAAAAATGCACCGTCCGGCAAGCACCAGCCAGGACGCAGGATAGCTCAGTAACAGCGGAATATAGACCAGCAATACCCATAGTAATACACATAAAGGAAACAGCAGAATAAACAAGCCGACCATCATCGCCAAGAGATGCATCCCGTTGTTATAGAGTGCCAATGGCGTCTGTAACAGCGTAGTAGCATGTTCGATACCAGCGCTCTGCAAAGAAAGAAAAGGAAACGCACAAGCGAGAAACAGAAATATACCGGCGCTAAGGGCAAAGGCTACCACATGCTCCTGACTATTATTGTCATAGCGGGAAACCGGGTGTTTGCATACATGGCAGTTTGCGGACTCACCGTGCTGCAAACACGGCAGTTGCATCAGACTGTCACAGGAGGGACAGGCAATCAATTGCTGTGGCGCTATCAGACGCTGCCTTGACATCCCAAACTCCTGCTTCTTGTACATTCAATGGCCACTGGTAAACTGATCATAAGCACATATTACTGACTCTACAGAGGCTTTGTATAGGGACGGGTATAAATCCGCAGGATGGCCCGAGGAGCTGAGCAATCACTAATAGTGCTACCCAAACAGGTCTCAATATCCCTCCCAAAAACAGGGCCTTTGACAGATAGAGAGACTCTCCACTTTGACTGTCAAGGCATTAACGCGTAGTATTCCGCCGTCCAAAATACCGCATTTCACGCCCTAGTCCGTTGTTGGCTGGCATCAAGACCGGCACCAAGCTTATCCAGGAATTATCATGGCACTTAACTCTATCGAAGAAATCATTCAGGACATCCGTCTCGGGAAAATGGTCATTTTGATGGACGACGAAGACCGAGAAAATGAAGGCGATATTGTCATGGCGGCCGAGTGCGTCAAAGACGAACATATAGCCTTTATGGCCCGCTATGCCTGCGGCCTTA
>CBFIDJ010000005.1:30945-78184 GCA_965661375.1 Oceanicoccus sp.
GAACCGGGCGGTGTACTGGTACGTGCCGGCCACACTGAAGCGGCCTGTGACCTCGCTCGACTTGCGGGTTTCGATGCCTCCGGTGTGATCTGTGAAATTATGAACCCAGACGGCACCATGGCCCGCCGTCCGGATCTGGAAAAATTTGCCGAAGAACATCAAATTAAAATCGGCACCATTGCGGATCTGATCCACTACCGAGTTCACAACGAAAGCAGTATCGAAAAAATCAGCGAAGGCCCTATCAATACAGATTCGGGTGAGTTCATTCTGCACACCTACCGTGATACTTACCATGGCGATGTTCACTTTGCCATTGTTAAGGGTGACGTGGCCAACAGCCCTGACCCCTTAGTTCGGGTTCAATTCGCCAGTACCCTGCGTGATATTGTTGGTACACAACTAAAAGATACTACTGACTGGAATACACAACGCTGTTTACAGAAAATTCAGGAAAGCGTAGGCGTTCTGTTATTACTCGGCGGCAATGAATCGCCAGATGACCTATTGGCCAGTGTTGACATTGCTCTGGGCAAAAGAGAAACCATCGCCCCCGCAGCTGTTGGTGGTCGCAGTAACCAACTAACCATTGGTCTGGGATCACAAATTATTCGCGATCTTGGCATTCGCCAATTCCGGCTCATGAGCAGACCGGTTCGCTACAATGCGCTTTCCGGGTTTGATCTGGAAGTATTGGATTACGTGGAGCCCTAAAAGTCTCCGACCTCTTTGAGTTAATCAGAGCAGTCCGCTGTTCAGTAGCACTAGGTTCAGGAACTATAAAAAAGGCGACCAAATCAATGGGTCGCCTTTTATTTGTCTGCTTTTAGACATTACCGTCTTATTTATAACTCACCCGCATTAACCAATTTGACCGCATGATCTACAGCCCTGGCAGTTAGCGCCATATATGTTAAAGAGGGATTGACGCAGGATGCGGAACTCATACAGGAGCCGTCAGTCACAAACAGATTGGGCACATCGTGAGACTGGTTCCAACGATTGAGTATAGACTCAGTCGGATCATCCCCCATACGCGCTGTACCCATTTCATGAATACCTTCTCCCCCGACACTGTTCTTGTTATAAGTCTGTACATAGGCTGCGCCAGCTTTCTGCAGCATCTCTTCCGCCTGTTTTATTATATCGGCACTCATTTTTTTTTCGTTGTCTCGAAATTTGAAATCAAAACTGACTTGAGGAATACCGAACCGATCCTTTTTAGTCGCATGTAATTGCATACTGTTAGCCTTATAAGGCAAACACTCACCAAACCCCGTTAACATCATCATCCACGGTGCCGGTTGACGCAGTGCTGTTTTAAAGTCCTTACCAAAACCGGGTGTGCGCCCTGCTATGCCCTGCCAACCAGAGCGCATCGCACTACCCTGATAGCCATAACCTCGAATAAAATCAGCGCCTTCGTCCTGGCCTTTAATATTTCTGAATCGCGGAATATAAATCCCATTAGGCCGATTGCCATAAACCACTTTATCAGGGTGCGATGTCATAAATCCTATAGCACCCTGGCCAAGGGTATGATCCATCAGGTAATGACCGAGTACACCGCTGGAGTTCGCTAATCCGTTAGGAAATTCCTTTGAGCGTGAGTTCAAAAGAATTTGAGTACTGCCAACCGTAGAAGCGCAGAGAAAGACCAGCTTTCCTGAGTAGGTGGCCTTTTCCATAGTATTGGCATCGATCACACGAACGCCACTGGCACGCTTAGTGTTTGGGTCATAATCGATACCCTCAACGACGCAGTCAGATTTTAAGGTCAGATTGCCCGTTTTTCTTGCCGCAGGCAGTGTTGAGCTCTGGGTAGAGAAATACGCCCCCGCCGAACAACCCCGCTCGCAGGGCCCACAATAATGGCACTGCCCGCGACCTTTATGAGGCTTAGTCAAAACGGCGCAGCGACCAATAGTCATCATGCGATCGGTGTAATGTTTTTCTATCGCCGCTTTGACATCCTTTTCAACGACATTCATTTCCATGGGAGGCAAAAAATCACTGTCTGGCAATTGCGGAAGATTTTCCGCCTGCCCGCTGATACCTACATATTCCTCAACATAGCTATACCAGGGCGCGATATCCTTGTAGCGGATTGGCCAGTCGATACCGTGGCCGTCTTTTTTATTGGCCTCAAAGTCAATATCGCTCCAGCGATAAGTCTGCTTTCCCCATAATAATGAGCGCCCCCCAACCACATTGGCACGAAGCCACATAAATCCACCCGGTTCGTAGTCGTAGGGGTTTTCTTTGTCATTATTGAAAAAATGCCGGGTTGTTTCGTTGAAAGCATAGAGATTTTTATGTACTTCATATTCTTCATCGTACAAGTCCCTGGGCGTTTTATTTCGGTGCTTGAATTCCCAGGGCGGCATATGTTCGGTGGGATAATCTTTACCGTGTTCTACCATGCGACCACGATCCAGCATTAAAACCTTCAGTCCTTTCTCGGTGAGTTCCTTTGCCGCCCAGCCTCCAGTGATTCCGGAACCTACAACAATGGCATCAAATTGGGGAGTAGAATTTTGCATTCTTAATCACGCTCTTCATCATTATTAGTTTGATGGTGTCCGATTTAAAAATACGTACACCTACATTAATAGGTACACCGATATTAATAAGTCCATTGCTTTCCGATTTTAGAAAACTCAACATCGCCATCGTAATAACCTGGAGCCGGCAAATAAATCAACTCTGTTGTGGCACCTACTTCCGAGGTGTAGTAGCCGACGACTACCAGATCTTTGATCTTTTTGAAGAAAGGTGCGCGTTCATCTACCGCTGGGATAAATGAGAATGCGCCAGCAGTGGGGGGGTGATAATTGGTAGCCTGATTTTCCTGATCCTTGAGGGCTTCTATTTGGGTCATAGTCGTAGCATTAATGAAATCTTGCCGTTCATGTTGTTGACAAAAGCCATCCAGATCAGCCAATCCCTGCAGGAAAACAGAGCGCTCAGCATCCCGATACCACTCAACATAAATCGTTTCGATAAAATCAGGCACACCAGCCTCAATTGCCCCCGGTGTATCAGTTTCAGGAATAATCATTTCAGATAACACGGCCACAGCGGCACGTTCCTCTTCGGTGAACATACGCCGCACTGGTTTCGAGCCACCCGAAACACCGGCTTGTAATGCTCTGGATACTGAACTGCAACCGCCCACGGTAGTCAGCCCCAGCATTAAAGAAAATTTAAGTAGATCGCGTCTTTGCATGAAGGAGGCCCCTGACTTGGCAATAGATTTTTGAAATTATTATTAGTAGTTCTAAACTTTGCTTTCTTTGAAACTATATTTATAACTATATTTTTAGAACTGTTTCTCTATAACGGGTATTCTGGAACGATATCTGAGCATAGATATAGTCAGTTAAGGTCTTACAAATGCAGTCAGATTATAGTGATACGTCATTCTGCAAACGTTTACATTTAATGTCAAGAAAACCTCACTACACCCACTATCAAACTGCTTGACTGACTCAGGCGACAACCGGGACTAAAAGCTTTGACAAGTAATCAATGCCCTACCTTAAGTCGAGTTGTAATATACGTTACAGCAGTCAGTTAGTGTAATTTTCTAAAGAATGCCCGCATATCATTAACCAATAACTCAGGTATTTCCATCGGCGCAAAATGCCCTCCTTCCGAGAACGCCTGCCAACGCTGCAGATTGTAGTACCGTTGCGCCCAGCGATAGGTAGGTACCGTCAACTCAGCCGGTAGCAGCGGAATAGCTACCGGCGCTTCCACAACAGGGCTGCGTTCATGGGCTGGCTGCCAGGGTGTATGAGCTGCTTCATAGTAGTAGCGTGCCGAGCTGTGATAGCTGTTGGTGACCCAGTAAAGCATAACCGTATCAAGCAACTCATCCTTGCTGAAACGGCTCTCTACATTGCCATGGCAGTCACTCCAACTGCGGCGTTTCTCAACAATCCAGGCTAGTAACCCTGCAGGGGAATCGGCCAGCGCCACGGCCGGGGTCTGCGGTTTGGTGCGTTGCAACATAAAATAGCCTAGTTCCTCTGCAGACATCCGCGCCATTTTTTCCAGCAATAGCGCATCTTCGGGGCCGAAATCTTCAGGCGAATAGGCACTCTGCCCTTCCATAAAATTTAGCGGCGCCGGGGTATGAATATGCACTCCGATAATCTGCTCAGCGTATTTATGGCCAAGCTGGGCCGAGATAAAGGAGCCCCAGTCACCACCCTGAGTGGCAAAGCGCTGATAACCCAGCTGATCCATGAGTTTCACCCACAGATCCGCTGTATTCCAGAAATTCACCCCGGTTTTCCGCAGCGGTGTAGAGAAGGCATACCCGGGTAACGAAGGCACCACAACATTGAAGGCATCCTCGGGACCTCCGCCATAGGCTTCCGGATCAGTTAAGGGACCGATAATCTTGTGATAATCCCAGAATGTCCACGGCCAGCCGTGGTTCAATATGATCGGGATAGCGTTAGGGTTAGTGGAACGCGCATGGATAAAATGGATCGGTATTTCATCAATGGTCGTGCGGAAATGATCAAACCGGTTCATTAGCATTTCGCGGGAACGCCAGTCATACCGCGTTTGCCAGTATTCAACCAGCTCGCGGATATAGTCGCAATTGGCACCAAACCGCCAGTCATCGTTGGCGAAATCCTCGGTCCAGCGGGTCATGGCTAAACGCTGGTACAGATCTTCCAACACTTTATTGTCGATGGCAATAGAGAATGCTTCCATAGGCTTTCTCTCTTTTTATTATATATATTGAGCGAGCAAGTGGGATCCGGGTCAAGAATAACACGATTAATATCATACTCTCTTAACATTCATTAACTTGCAACATATTACAGCTGACATAAGCTCTCACTTATCGGCTCACTAGAAAAGCACCTTTGATACAAGGAAAATAAAATGCTGAATGCTGCAAACATTTTGTCAGAAGCGGAAAAACAGGTTGGCATCGCTGACACTGAGTCATTTGTTTACCACAATCTTGAACGATTGGTAACTGCCATCAATCAAGAGTCCTTTATGTCTGACGAAGGTTTTGCCAGCGCGCATAAAGCACTCCTAAACGATATGGTGAATCGGCTGGAGGGCTTGAAATGGTTTCAGAAGCACCCTGAGATTGCCAACGAAGTGATCGAGCAACCCGTTTTTTTAATGGGCCTACCGCGCTCTGGAACCACCTACTTTCAATATCTTTTCGATTGTGACCAGCGCTTTCGGCTGATCAGAACCTGGGAGGCGATGACACCCTCACCTCCACCAGGTGCCGACCCCGCCTCTGCAGAAGAACGACGAAAAAGTTGGGCGGAACTCAGAAAGCAAATGTTCCCCACAGTAGAGGGCTTTGATGCACTGCATTTGCATGATGAAGATGGATCCGAGGAGTGCCACGCTTTTATTGAACAGAGCTTTGGCGCAGCTGGGCTAAATAACCTCTACCGTGTGCCCTCCTACTTTGATTACCTGTTAGATGAGGCTGACCTTGAGGCCAGTTATCGTGTGCACAAACGCCAACTCCAATTGCTGCAATGGCATACGGCAAAGAAACCCTGGGCACTTAAATACCCTAATCACTTGCTGGCAGTGCCCGAGATTCTTAAGGTCTATCCCGATGCACGTTTTGTGATGACACATCGCGACCCGATACAAACCCTGGCATCGATTTCCAAAATGTCCTACAAACTGCGCAGCGCCCGAACCGATCAATCCGTGGATCAAAAAGATATTGGCCGTTATATGACTCATTTTGTACAAAGACATATTGACCGCATTATGGCTACAGCCAATAGCCCCTATGCCGACCGCATTATTCATGTTGATTATTATGCGCTGGTAGACGACCCAGTAGCTGAGATGTTAAAAGTTCATAAAAAACTAGGTATCGACTCCCCTGAAGAAGTTTGTGAGGCTGTAAAAGCCTGGAGAGAAGCCAACCCCAAAAACGCCCGCGGCGCTAATACCTATAGCTTTGAAGAATATGGATTGGATGAAACCACACTGGAAAAACAATTTAGTGACTATATGGCGTATTTTAACATTCCCCGTGAGCAGGAAGGGTTGACCAGAGCCAGGGGAGGATAAATCATGTCAAACGGATGGGACCAATTGCACAGCGTCATTCAAACACTGAATCGGGAAATCCGCGACATCGCACCTGATGCCGCTACCGCCGATGAAGGCGAAGCCTATGTTGCGCGAGTTCTGACTGCTTCTCTAAATGATAGCTTTCTCGGCCATTTACTGACGGAAGATGGTTTAGGCCGCGCCCTGCCCACACGCGGTGCCCCCAACCCAGATTACATTATGCAGCATGCTTTGCTCGATAGCGCTCAACACTATCAACTAACGGGCTTCCTGAATGATTCTGAGCGCGTCGGCGCCGGTCTATTTCGCTATGGTCAAGGCGGCTCCGTAGAAATTGCTGAGTATCTCAGTATTAACTCGACCAATACAGATCAGAACGGTAATTTTCAGATTGATATTTGCGCTGGAGCAACAGGTGAAAGCACCCTGAATTTACAGCCCGATACCGGTATCTTATTAGTACGCACCCTACACCGGGACCAGCAAGGTATCCCCGCCCGTTTACGTCTCATTGGCGCAACAGCAGCTACAGATTTAACGCTTACCGGTGGCAGCACAGATGCCGCCCTAAATCGCGCGATACAAACAACCGGTGGATCCATACGACAGTTTTTTTCATGGAGTGAACAGGCTGCCGCTTACCCCAATCAATTCCGCGGTGAAATCGAAGGCCTGGCACAGACGATTCAGGGCGATCCTGACACTGACTATTTTCTAGGATATTTTCAACTTGAAGACGAAGAAGCCTTACAGGTAACCATGCCTTCGAATCTCAACGGCTACTGGTCAATTCACGCCTATAACCACTGGTGCGAGTATATTCCTGGCGCCTCGGCTCACGACCTCAATACGAAGGTTAACCCGGAAGGTAACATCGTTATTAGCATTGGCCCGCAATTAGAGACGAACACGGTAAATCCAATCGATACCAAGGGCAGAAAAAAAGGCGTTCTTGTCTGCAGAGTAATTGGTGGGACCCTTTCTTCGCCGCCGAAGACGACTGTGATACATTCAATGAGATAACCACGTGATAATATCAATGAAATCTCAGCCGAAAACAAAACACGCGGATTCAATATCGAAAGTGCATCGCAACTTAAGCGACGAACCTTTTACTTAAGCTGCGAATTGTTTGATAAGAAAGGCCTCTGCTACAGAATATACACCGGATTTTTTTCTATTTAAACTGCAGGTTCATTTCGACAAACAAACCATCTTCCATTTCGATATCTTTTGCACCATCCTCAGGCTCCAGATCCAGCGAGCCATAGCCAACACCAATCCGGGCGGTATCAAATATATTGTAATTCAGACGTACAAAATATTCTTCGTAGCCGTCAAGGTCTGAAAAACTTAACACGCTGGGACCGACGAAGACACCAGCATTCACATTAAGCCTGGGATTTATCGCATAGTTAAAATCTCCACCAAGTGCTATCCCATAGCCCGAGTCACTGCCAAAATCACCATCGGTATCAGCATAGTACAACTTGCCACCCAGACGCCCTTTAATGGCCTGTTGCTGGCCGTTAGCAAATAACCCCCCACTTAACAGAAAGCCATCGGCGTCATCATTGTAGATTGCACCCAACTGTACCGAGTTGGTAGCCGAAGGCACCGGATCAAGATACGCAGAAACGGCCTCATCACTTAACCTGATCGTTAACTCGTTTGCTGATACCACAGTGCTGACCGTTATTGACAGCAGGCCTAAACACTTTTTCATGCAATTTCTCCCGGTTTTATATGAAAGCAGTAAATCAAAAAAAGAACCTCATGCCGGCTGATAACCACCGACACCCTATGCTGATCAGGTAGAACCTGACCTACAGTTAAAGACATACATTCAAAGGACAAAGTTCCTGAATAAAATCAAAACTCAGTAGGCGCGAAATTAGACTTAACATGTTATGAGCAGCGGTTAATTGTACTGCAAAGGTTGAAACTTGAAAGGAAGGTAATGTTAAAGTCTTTAAGGCTATTGGGCGTTGTTACAGCAATAAAGCTTGAGGCATTATTGAAATTTAGGCGTCAGCTTTACTGCCAGTAAAGTCAGCAGGGTAACCAACATAATTGCTGGCATCCCTTCGTACATATATACATGCCAGTCCAGATAACGCCAAATAAGAGACACGGCCAATCCCAGCACAACACTGGCAATAGCAATTTTCTGACTAGGCTTAAAACCCATCACCAGCACAATCAACAGCGGTGCAAAGGCTGAAGCCAGAGCGGACCAGGACATAATGACAAGACTGAAAACGGACTGCTTATTAAGCAAGGCCCAGCCCAGCGCCAGCACAGTAGTCAGCACTGTCGCGCCCTTTATGAGATAACGATTTTCAATTCTGCGCTGGGGGACCAGATCATGGGTTATAGCCGCCGAGCAGCTTAATACCAAGGAGTCGGCGGTGGAAATGGTTGCCGCAAAAATTCCTGCCAAAATTAAACCGACCAGGACACCTGGCAACAACTCCTGCGCCATATAGGGTAGCGCCAACTCGGGGTCAAAATTGGACTCTGAAAAATATAACCTGGACAACAGACCTACCATGGTTGCCATGGCATAGAAGGCGGTGAACCAGGAGTAATACCACACCCGAACGCGAAAAAAGGATTGCGGCTGATCCAGTGTCATAAACCGCACCATGATATGCGGCTGACCGATAACGCTTAAACCCGCAAATAACCAGCTCACCGCAAAAAGTACAGCGCCGAAAATACCTGGCATTACCAGATCCTTTGGCACCAAAGTCATATAGGAAGGGATTGCTGACAACTGGTTAATAACATTATTAACGCCACCCTGCTCTGCTACAGCGATGACCATTAATAACCCCATCGCTGAGATCATCACAATGGATTGCGCGGCATCGGTCCAGATAGAAGCGCGAATTCCCCCGGCTACGCAATACAGCGTAATCAGAATCGCCCCGACCACCGCACCGGACCAAAGCGGCCACTCCAACACAGCAAATAAAGCCTTGCCACCAGCAACCAACTGAGCACTGGCATAGGCCAGTAGGAAAAGAAAGGCTATAGCGCCAATCAGACGTTGTAAGCCATACTGTGGTGACTTTTGCCATTGAGCAATTACGCCAGCATAACTGGCTTCGCCGCTAGCTTCCGTAGCAAGCCGTAATTTCTTGTGGATAAACAACGAGGCCAGAAAGTCACCGGTGATCCAGCCCAGCATGATCCAAATTGCAGGTAAGCCCGTGCTATAGGTATAGCCGATAACTCCAATAAACATGTAGCCACTATTATTAGTGGCTACCGCCGACAGGCCTACCAACCAGGGAGGGACGCTATGGCTGGCAAGATAGTAATCGGATCGTGTTCCCTTACTGACCCGGCTGGAGGCCAGGCCTATAAATAAAAAAACACATAGAAAGCAGACAAATGAAATTAATGTCGACACGGTAATTATTATTCTTTTTTAGTGAAAATTTATTTCGAAGGAGTAATCCGAATATGGCGGCGACCGTTTACAGGTGTGCTTCCGGTCACACCGGACGGTACTTCTTCGATTTCTCCGCCTTCTTTCAGGAAGGCATTAATCTGTTTGGTCAATTCATCACGGCTAAGTGAAGCATTTTTTTTAGGTTTGGCGGCCATAGTTTTATGTTCCAAAAATTAATTGGTTTCAGTATCCAGAGGGTAAGCCCCAGTCTCATCATGTACTTCTTTACCGGTCACAGGAGGGTTAAACACGCAGGCCATAATCATTTCTTTTTTGGCGCGCAGGTTGTGTTTGTCATGCTTATCCAGCACATAGAGTGTACCTGGCTCAATGGGATACACTTTCCCATCGGATAGATCTTCAATCTCACCTTCACCAGACAGGCAAAATACTGACTCAAGATGGTTTTTATAGTGCATTTCCAAATCAGCACCTTCATAAATGGTGGTGATGTGAAATGAAAAGCCCATATTATCATCTTTTAATATCAGACGAATACTTTCCCAACCTTCCGCAGACACCTTACGATCACTATTTACGGCATCCTGTAACGTTCTTACAATCATCTCTAACCCTTATTTAATGAGCGTAGTAATTAAGCTTTTTTCATTTGTTGCATCAAAGTAACTACATTATTGGAGCTGTTGAAAAAGTCTTTCTCAGAAGGAATACTGGTTTCTTCAGCACAGACCTCTCTGATGCTTTCCTCGATAATATCAAGCCCTTTAATGAGATTTTCTTCACTGATCAATAAGGAGCAGAGCAATTTAACGACTTGATCTTCTGCACCACTGGTTTCAATAATCAGTCCTTTGCTAAAGGCTTTGCGAGAAATTTTTCCCGCCAGCTCGCCACTGACGCAATTGATTCCCTGGAACATGCCACGACCTCTGGCAGAAAATTTACCCTCGCCATAATCCCGAGCCATTCTTTCAAGACGCTCAGTAACTATTGCGCCTTTGCGCTTAATCTCCTGACTAAATTTATCATCAGCCCAGAAGTTATCAATCGCAGCCTTGGCCGTGACAAAAGCCATATTGTTACCACGGAATGTTCCATTGTGCTCACCGGGCTTCCACTGGTCCAGTTCTGGTCTCATCAACACCAGCGCAAAAGGCAAGCCATAGCCGCTGAGTGATTTCGACATTGTGACAATATCAGGATAGATACCAGCCTCTTCGAAACTGAAGAAGGTACCGGTACGACCACAACCGGCTTGAATGTCATCGACAATCAACAGCATGTTATGTTTTTTACAAACGGTTTGCAGGTTTCTTAACCATTCAAAGCTAGCGGCATTAATACCACCCTCACCCTGAACCGTTTCAACAATCACCGCCGCTGGAGAATTTATGCCACTACTGGAATCGGCCAGGACTTTATCCAGATAATCCGTGGTATCGATACCATCACCTAAATATGCATCGTAGGGCATACGATGTGTGCCCGTTAAACTTACGCCTGCCGCATCGCGATGATGTGAGTTACCGGTTGCCGCCAGAGCACCAAGACTGACGCCGTGGAAGCCGTTAGTAAAAGTCACGATATTTTGTTGACCGGTGACATTACGTGCAACCTTCATCGCAGCCTCAACGGCATTGGTTCCTGTTGGGCCTGTAAATTGTACAACATACTCAAGGCCGCGTGGCTTCAGAATATTCTCGTTAAGGGATTCGAGAAATTCACCCTTGGCACGAGTATGCAAATCCAGACCATGGGTAATACCGTCAGCCTCGACATATTCAAGCAACTTCTTTTTGAAAATGGGATGTGTTATGGCCATAATTTAATGTGCCGGCTCCTGCGAGAAAGTCCAGGTACTGCGTGCCATCCTCATCGTAGAGAAACTCACCCTGTGCTTTATTAAATATACGTGGAAAAGCACGGGCATAGCTTTGCACTTCTGATTCAATCTCATCAAAGATTTTCATGGGGAACTCCTGTTTGGTGTTCAGTCATTTATGTTCGGGAATGCTATTTGGGGGCGGGAAATGGTCCGATGCGAAACAAAACTTCTGAATCGTGCTGACCATTAAAGTGCTGTTGCTGATCAAACAATATAGTCTTTTCGATCTCTGGAGCACCTAAAATCTTGGCCAACTTCAAAAACATGGCCGCAGATGCGTCGTTACTTCCAGTTACTGTCGTCTCAAGATATTCGACCTGCGCACACACATCTCGGGCAAGAATATGAGACATCATCCGCGCGCCCAGATTAAGACCACGGGCATCGGAATCGACCGCAACTTGCCAGATAAACAGAGTATTCGGCCGATCGGGAATTAAATATCCTGATACAAAGCCTACGAGCTTTCCAGCTTCTGTCAGCACCGCGCAACTGGTTGCGGCGAAGTGATGTGCCTGCAATAAATTACAATAGACAGAGTTGGTGTCCAAAGGCGGACAGCGCTCTATTAACTCGAATACCTGATAACCCAACTTGGCATCGGGTTCAGTAAGGCGCAGGCTATCGGGAGAAATGAAGGGGCTATTGGTTTCGTTCTGCTTTGCAGTTTCGTCCATTACGCTGGTGTAAATCATCCTGTTTGTTATTCATTTGATCTATAAAAATAAATCTATATATCTCTAAACAAATAACGGGTGAATTTTGCTCTGTTACGAGTAAGTTGCTGAATATAATAACGATATTTTACTTAGATGTCTAATTATTTATCATCAGACGACTAAACTAAATAGTATTTTCCGCCAAAAGTGATACCCTCTGCACCGCCCCGAAATCTCTATCAACTTAACACTAAGGCCGCCTTTATGAGCAGTATTATGAGCAACATTGATTCGGTGCTGATTGCTCTGCGAAGGGTTATCAGAGCTACCGACCTGCACTCAAAATTTCTCGCCAAAACCACCGGACTGACTGCACCACAACTACTGGTTTTACAATGCATACGACACCGCGGACAATTATCCAGCGGCGAAGTAGCCGATGTCATCAACCTGAGCCAGGCCACTGTAACCACGATTCTTGACAGACTAGAGAAGAAAAAGTTTATAAATCGTGAACGTTCTCAGGAAGACAAACGCAAAGTTTTGATCTCACTGACTGAAGAAGGGCTTGATTCCTTAAAGGACTCGCCTCAACCCTTGCAGGAAAATTTTATCCGCGAATTCCAGAACCTGCATGACTGGGAGCAAACTCAAATCATCTCGGCCCTGCAGCGCGTGGCACAGATGATGGATGCGCAACATATTGACGCCTCTCCGGTGTTGGATGTGGGGGAGCTGGACCGCCCCGAAGAAGCCGCCAAGGTTCTTTCGGAACTAAAGTAAATACTATGCGAAATACTGTCAGCAGCGGGTCCTGCGATAAAACACCCAACTACCAAGCTAGCATCAAATGATCGCGGGATCACCCATCGTTGCAGTGATCAATAAGAAGCCTGCCATTGGTTTTAACTTTTACCAGTAAGCGTATGATTATGAATGGATTTTTTTATTCCCAAAGATAGCGAAAAAAACCACCTCGACTACAATTAAGTGAACCCATTGACATTTGACTGACATGCGCAGAAAACCCCGAACAATGCTGACGGCTAGCTGCACTCAACTGGCCAAACATGTTATCAGCTGCGCCTTGCTGGTTTTGCTCCTGATTCACTCGGGCCGGTTATACGCCGAGGAAGATAACAGTGAACAGTTAAGCATTAATATGCGCAATGCCGATATCTCAGCCGTTATTCAGTGGGTGGCTGAGCAAACCAACAAGAAAATCATTGTCGACCCCAGAGTAAAGGGTAATGTAACTATCCTCGCCAACGAGGCTATGTCGGTTGAACAGGCTTATCAGGTTTTCCTCGCAATGTTGGATGTTCACGGTTTTGCAGCGGCAGAATCGGGCGGGATATTGCGGATTTTTCCCGCAGCCCAGGCAAAAACATCACCCAAGGCACTGATTGAAGACTTTAATCAATTGGAGGGTGCCGAACAAATCCTTTACACCTTCAAAGCTGAGCGCGTATCCGCCACTAAATTGGTGGAATTACTGCGTCCACTACTGCCCAGCTCGGGGCACATCGCCGCCTTTCCCGACAGCAACAGTTTGCTGATTGCAGATGAGGCCACTAACGTCAAACGCCTTGTCAGTATGGTCAGGCGTATTGATGAGACAGGCGACCTGGAAATAGAAACCCTCGGTCTGGAGCATGCTGCCGCAGCAACTGTCGCTGGCCTCGTGCAATCACTAATAAAGCCAGGGACTGGTCTCGCATTTTCCATTGTCAGCGATGATCGCAGTAACAGCCTGATTATGTCTGGTGATCCAGCCACCCGCAATCGTGTCAGGGGCCTGGTAAAGCAATTGGATAAACCGATACACGGCAGCGGCAATACCCGCGTTGTATATCTGCATTATCTGGATGCCGCCGAGCTGGTTCCTATTCTTAGGGGTATGAGCCTGGCCATGCAGCAGGATCTGAAAAAGGAGACCGACAGCCCGATCAGTATTGAGCCCAGCGAAAGCGCCAATGCCCTGATTATGACCGCCCCACCCTATTTACTCGACGAAATGGAAAATGTTATAGCGCAGGTCGATATTCGCCGCGCCCAGGTTTTGGTTGAGGCCATTATTGTCGAGGTAAGTAAGGACTTTTCAAAAAATATTGGTGTGGAATGGAATACCAGTTTTAACCGCAACGACGGTGCTGAAGCCGTGACCAATTTTGGGCTGCGTGGCGTTAATGACGACGGCGACGCCACAGTACTGGGTCAGGGCCTGAATCTGGGGTTCTTCCGCAATGGCAACCTGAGGGCAGTCATTCAAGCCCTGGCCAATGAAAGTGATACGAATATTCTATCAACACCCTCCATTCTGACGCTGGACAACCAGGAGGCAGAAATACTGGTCGGCTCCAATGTACCCTTTATCACTGGGCAAATTACCGGCTCCTCGTCCTCGACCACCGACCCCTTCACTACAATCGAGCGGCAGGATATCGGCCTTACCTTAAAAATCACTCCGCAGGTGAACGAAGGCGACTCGATAACACTCGACGTACTTCAGGAGATTGAGTCCATCTCTGACGCGACCACCGGTGCCAGGGATATTGTTACTAATAAACGCAGCATTAAAACCAAAGTGCTGGTGGAGGACGAAGCAATTCTAGTATTGGGGGGATTGGTCTCCGATGATGTCCAGCAACTTGAGAACAAAGTACCCTTTCTCGGCGATATTCCCTTAGTCGGTCGCCTATTCAAAAGCACCAGCAACCGTGTCGTAAAGAAAAACCTGATGGTGTTTATCCACCCGGTAATTGTTAATTCCGAAGAAATAGCCAAGCGCGTCAGTGGCAAAAATTACAATTTGATGAAACAGCTGCAGGAAAAATACAATCAGGGTAAATTTACCACCGAGGCGATTGAATTATCCGAATTTACCGAATATAAACCTGGCGACAAAAACTCAAAATAAATCATCGTCTCTTAATCCGGAGGTTTCTGAATACCTCCTTTCCGATAAAAGTAATAAAACTAACACCAATGATGGAGCTATAGGTATGATCTCTCACTTTAATATTGGCATTAAAGACTTAAGCAAGGCAGAAGCATTTTATAACGAGCTGCTTGCTATTTTTAATGCCAGCCAGATGTTCAAAACAGAGCGTTCAATTTTTTACTCGATGGGCGAAGGCAGTTCCAACCTGGTCATCAACACGCCTTTTAATGGCGAGCCAGCCAGCAGTGGTAATGGCGCCATGGTGGCCTTTACCGCCAGCGAAACCGCTCAAGTGGATAAACTACACGCCAAGGCGCTCGAATTAGGTGGTAGCTGTGAAGGTGCGCCGGGTATTAGAGAAGGCTATGGTATTTACGCAGCCTATTTTCGCGATCCCGACGGCAATAAATTCGGTGTATTTTGCCAACCAAAAGGGTAATGATTTAGCCTAAAGCCAGAAAAAGTAAATCAGGTGCGGTTTATCTATTGATGCTGTTAGCCATTATTATTTAAACCGTACTTCCCATTTTTAACTACCAGTTTTCAACCACATTAATGCTAAATCGGTGCTGTTCTTTCCAGTTGAAGATCACCCCTTCCTGCGTGATCTCTTCCAGTGTTAAACCTTCCGAGACCAAACTACCCTCCCGCATACGGCGATTGTTGATAATAATCGTACGTCGTGTCGCGTTATCGGAATAAACGTGAAAGGAAAAAGTCATGGCCGGGATCGCTTTTTGAACCGGGTCGGGCAACTCCCAGTATTGAAGAACCACATCCGGGATAAGCTTGGGCTCGACAGATTCTGTCTTGTTTGGATTAATACCTGTGTCATCAGTAGTTTTCTTACTAACATCTGGTTCAGTTAAAACTTTCTCAGTAGCAGCTACGACAGCAGACTCATCTTCCTCCAGAATTGTCTGCGGAGCATTAACAACGTTTGCATCCGTTTTAACAGACAGAGCAGTATAAAAATACCAACTAACAGTCACGCTAAAGCAGATCAAAGCTACAATCGCGACAACAGTCAGATTAAAGGCCGTTGAGCGCCGATTGATGACATGCGGCCGCTGCATAGTCTGCAAACTTGGTCCAGCATTTTGCTGCCGCTCCTGGTCTGATTTCTTGAGAGCATCCAAAATATAGGACATCAGGTTTCACCTCTCATCGAAGAAAGGCTCTCTGTTAATGCCGGCTCTTCACGACTTTTATCAGCCAAGTCTTCAACAACAAAATGTTTCCAGAATACAGCACCCAACAGAATGATGACGCCGGCACACAATGCGAGCCATAATGGACGCCACGGTGATACTTGCGCCTCAGGTGGCAGGATTTCCCTGGCAGCATTGGTAACAATTTTGGCAGTGGCCTGATCATTACTGCTAGCATAAACACCCAACAAAGTACGATCACTGATCAGATTGATCAGCCTGGGAATACCTTTGCTCAAACGGTGTATTTGCTTTACCGCCGACATGGAAAATACTTCAGATCGACAACCTGCCACAGAGAGCCTGTGCTGTACGTATTCCAACACTTCCTGTTTTGATAGCGGGTCAAGATGGTAACGGGCCGTAACTCGCTGGCCTAACTGGCGTAACTCCGGGCGTGCCAGCAAATCATTCAGTTCCGGTTGTCCCAGCAAGACTAATTGCAGTAATTTTTTTTCGTTGGTTTCCAGGTTGGTTAACAGGCGAAGCTGTTCTAACACATCAATTGACAGGTTTTGCGCCTCATCAATAATCAGGATTGTGTTGCGGCCTTTACTATGAGCGGCCAGCAAATAGCGATTTAGAAGATCAATTAATTCCTTGCTGGTCGCACCGCGCTCATAATCAATGCATAAATCATTACACACCGACTGTAATAATTGATTGATGCTTTGTTTGGGGTTAACAATAAAGGCAATATCTGCGTTATCTGGTATCTGTTGCAGCAAACACCTGCAAATTGTGGTTTTACCCGTGCCCACTTCCCCAGTAAGCAAAACAAAACCACCTTGATCTCCAACTCCATAGATCAAGTGTGCCAGTGCCTCACGATGCTTTTCACTGAGATATAAATAACGCGGGTCTGGCGCAATTGAAAAAGGCGCTTCGGCTAATCCAAAATATTGCTGGTACATCGCTTCTTCTAACCTACTCTACGCCGCTTACCTGACAAACTGGCAACAGCATTGAAACCAAGGAAGTATTTTGATCGGGATTAACCCTGTATTAACTCTATAGTTAAACCTGTAGTTAATTCTATAGTTAACCCTGCAGTACCAGGCGAACATTCACCAACCCCTTATTGGCCTCTCGCTCCACGGCAATTTCTTTTACACTAATACCGTAACGTTTATCCAGTCGCTCCAGCCAAAGTACGACATCATTGAACGCAACCTTGTTCAACCAAAGGCTGAGACCATTCTCTCCGACTGGCTGGTACCGATTAAAACTCAATCGATAACTTTTAGAGGTTGCATTGGCAATACCGAGTAGTGATTGACCCGGATCACGCTTGGCTCGTTGATTGGCGGCAACGGTAACCAGTGGTTTATTAGCCTCAATCCAATTCAAAGCTTCAAGACTTTGACGATAATGCTGTTCGGCTTCAAGTTGATATTCTCTGGCCGGTTGCACTACAAAGCTATACAAAAGAATAATACCCAGAAAGGCAGACAGAATTTTTAACGCCAACTGATCGCGCGGTTCTAATTGATAATAACGGTCACTGAGTTGTTGCCCCAGCGCTGAATCTGTCAGGAAAGCAAACATTATAGATTCCTCACCACAAATCGCCCCAACACATGTTTGTCCTGCTCAATAGCGGAATTGATATCAACCGCCATACCTGCCTGTGCCAACTGCTGCTTCAGTATATCCAATTGCTCAATTGAAGGGCTTTGAACCTGAAACTGCAATCCTCCTTTATCGCTGTCGAACCTTAATTGCTCTACTTGTAAAGTTGCTGACTCTCCCCCCATATGGACCGACGTCTCTGCTAGCAACTCCAAAAAATGGGCGTTGGCGGAGACATTGGCCAGACGCAAATGATTTTGCATTTGCTTTTGCGGACTGACCACGCGACGCTCATTGGGAAACAGCTGCTTGTAAATACTCACCGCAGTCGCATCCATCTGCTTCGCCTGAGAGGAAAAATAGTAACCACTACTCAGGGCCAGCGCCAGATAAGCGATCAACCCGACACCTGCCAGGGACGCGGCAATACGCCATTGCTGCCAGGGTGTTTGGGACTTTTTGCTCACGGCATAGCCACCCTGTAATACATTCAGCAAAGGTGAATGAGCATGCACTATATTACCAGCTAGAATCGCCGTTGGGCTTTCTTCATAGCGCGTCTTTTTACACTCGTAGTCAGAAAACTCAGTGGACAGGTATTCCCATAATTGGTCGACGATAGATTTACCCTTTTCGTCACCACCGGAATAGACCAAATTGATACCCGGGTGCAGCAATGGATCGTTAGCATGTTCGTGCTGTGCCAAAAAACCAGTAAACAGATTGGTAAATTCCATAGCGGGAATGGCTATGGCACTGTAATCCATACTGCGAATCAGTAACTGGTCATCGTCAACAAAAATCGAGATGGAATTGTTTGTAAAGGGGATACATAGTGCATCAACATAGAGATGGTCAGGCGAGAGGTCATTGCTGTGAAACTGATCGAGCCAATCAATTAACAAGCGATGTGAAACCACCACACAATCCACACGCTGGTTGTCGACAGGCAACTTTCTGGGTATCGCAATATGGACAGTCTCGATATCATCTGCGATAAGTTCTTCGACCATAAAGGGCAGAGCCTGTCTCACCTGCTTGTTATTTCGAGACGGGATTTGTGTGGTGGTAATTAAACAAGCAGTGGCGGGTGCCACCAGTGACACGGAGAAAGCCTCCGAAGCGGTTTGTGCTGAATGCTTAATCTCTGGCAACTCATCAGTCCCACTGCTGACAAAATGGCCTGCTTCGTCATACAACACCCACTCCAGAGCGCTATCACCATGCAGTTGAGTGTCGGAAATGCGTATGACCAGTTGATCGTTCATTGTTTTTTGCTACCAATCATTATCCGTTCTCAACTTATTTTGCTATCGAACATCTCGTCATCCAACACTTTTCTATCTACTCGTTTTGTTCTATCAACATTAGATCTTCAATCTGGGTTTATTCGCTGCCAAGCTGGCGCTTTAGCAAACTCAAGCTGCCATCTCCACCACTCCGATGGTAGTGGCTTCGAATAATACTGGTATGCTGTGCATACTGTACGGTCACAATCACTTCGAAAAAATTGCTGCGGGTATCCAGGTTTTTTAAGTCTGTTATTTTGTCCAGTAGGCCACTGCGCTGCCACTCTGCCACACTGGCATATCCGCCCTGCTGCTGTCGGTCTTTGATTGCATTCAGAGGATTTCCCCCAGCTGAAGTATCCTGCTGGCTTAAGGCCTGCAATAGTTTAGCATCTGCCGTATTGATATTGTATTTGCTACGCTCTATGACTGAGCCACCAACCTTTTTCGGTAAAGCCGCAACCACATCCTTCAACTTATTATAGTCGTCATTGGTCATTTCGCTGAGCAATCGTAACTCCGACCTATCTACCAACAGATGGTTGGCAGGTAAATAACCTGCCCCCAGGTAAACATCATCCTCAGCGCCCCGCACCCGCGCGCTGGAATCGGTGTCAAGCCAATCGGCCAACTGATCGGCGTAATCCGGGGCCAGGTCCAGTGTATCCAATAGCCGACTAAATTCTGCCAGAGCGCCATTATTGATAGTCCCCTGTGAGTTAATCAGGTTATTCAGATTAAAGCGTGACTGCAGATCATTTACCTCAATGGTCATTTTGCCATCATCAATATCAAAAACCTGATCAATATTCGCCCAATTATCATCAAAACCATCAGAACTATTGGTCTCTTGCCCAGAGTCACCCTGCTCAACAAAGTCCCGATATAATATCTGCCGGGCAAACTGTTCTCCTGCCATGGCAAAGTGATAGGCCTGTTTATTGTTAAGCCAACTGGCTGTTCGTTTGATATCCCGATAATTTCGTGAAGCGATATCCCCGGCAATAATCGTTGCCAACGCAAAAACCAGCAACACACTGATCAGAGCCACGCCCCGCTGACTTTGTCTCATGCCAAGCAAACCAGCCTCACTCATTTCCCAATCCTACCGGGTAAAGCCGCAACACATCACCTGTGACTGGCGAATTAATGGATAATTCAATAGCCCTGATTTGTTGCTGTTTTTGTTGACCCTGTTTTGATGAAGCTGCAGCCTGATTCGCAGAGGGCCAGGATAGAGCCCTGCCGCCATCGCTGATGACGGCAACGGTCAACTCTTCGACACCGGCAAGAAGAACCTGTATCTGATGCTCGACACCCTCTTCACGGTCCAGAACTGCCCAGAGGTGTCGGCGCAGATAACGTTCCTCGCTCTGATAATATTTGCTGTCGATATTCTCTGCCCCAGGGTGTAGACCCACATCGTAAGCCACCCGCTGTAAACTACTGCGAGATTGCTGGAGCGGGTTTCTCCAGCCACCCCGGGTGAACTCCAGCGGATACTCATCCTCATTCACCAGCAAAAAGGCTTTTTGCTGATCAGCTACACGAATATCCCGCGCAACCAACTGCTGTAGATCCCGATCAATAATCATCAGGGCTTTTTGCTGTCTGGCCAATTGTTGTGAATAGTCATCGCCGACCTGCTGACTGGCTATCGTACTAGTTAACACCTGATAAGAAGCCAGCCCAATCATGGAAAATATGCTCAGTGCAATTAACACCTCAAGCAAGGTCAAACCCTTTGCGCGTTGCCTCGGGGAACGCTGAGAGATCAGCGGGAAGTAACTCATCAATAACGCCCCCGGTAACTCGTCAACGTCACCAGCACCGGCACATCTCTGCCCTCCTCTTCCCTGACGGCAATTTCGACTTTGCGCAGCCAAGGATCGGTAGTGGCAGAAATCGTGGTTGTTATAAACCAGGGCCTATCGGCGATGGTCACGGTATCGCTTATGCTGCCCAGTCCGGGCCATTGCTCGGCAATATAAAGCGCGCTCATTTGATTTTCAGCCACGATCATCGCAGTGGATTTAAGTTGTAACTGCTGTAATTGGGAAAGACTTTGGCCACTCTGACCAATAATAGCAGAAGCAGAAATAGCCAAAATGGCAAGCGCGATCAAAACTTCCAACAGCGTAAAGCCTGCAGCAAATCGGTGTTTAACGGGTGTCAGCTTGCCCAGTAAAGAGTGAAATATCACTGCCGATCCACTCCGTTAATACCATCCGTGGACAGGACGACTGGCTCGGGAAACTGATCATGAATCAGGATTAGGGTAAAGGGCGTTATTTCACCGCTGGACAAAATTAATAATTGAGAAGGCTGACCTGAGCCTTGCAAAGAAGCATTATTTTGAAATAAACCGATTGATGCTTTTGTTGTATTCTTCAGTTCAAGCTTGATGGAAATAAGCTCGCTAACCGGGTGAAAACCGTAGGGGTCATCTTCTCTCGGCAACCATTTTTTATTCTCATAATCCCACTGCAAAAAATGATAACCCTGCTCGCCGTCTTCTACCGAAGATAACCATTGCAGTGATAATTCAAGGCCCTGGGTTAAAGCTTCATCGGCAGCCATCTCCATAACTAACTGAAATCGTTTGGCTTCGCGATCTAATTGTTGTGCAGGATTATCACTAACAGAGGAAACCAAAAGGCCAGCCATTAGTGCCATAACCACCAGCACCAACAAAATTTCAATCAGGGTAAAACCACGTTCAGCACTGGGTTGATAAAGCCTTTCGGAGCTACAATACCTCACTAGCCTGCAAGGGATATTGGCCATGGACTTAAGCATCATTGAGATAAATGCGAATTACCAATTCCCGATATCCGCATCGTAGCCCTCACCACCTTCACGACCATCTGCACCATAGGAATAGAGGTCATAAGGGCCAGTAGAGCCGGGACTGATGTAATTATAGGGCGCACCCCAGGGATCCACCGGCAATTTGCCTTTTTTGAGATAACCTGCGGGATTCCATTTCTTCGGCACCGGCGTGCTACTCGGCATTTCAATTAAGGCCTGCAAGCCCTGGTCCGTCGTGGGGTAAGTTTGGTTATCGAGCTTATACATTTCCAAGGCTTGTTCGATGGTGGCTATATCGGTTTGAGCAGCCGTAACTCTTGCCTCATCAACACGCCCCAGGATATTTGGCGCCACTAGACCTATCAGCACACTGATAATAACGACCACCACCATAATTTCTATCAGAGTAAAACCCGTCTGACTATTTTTCATTTGTGTCACCCATTAGCTATTACTTTGTCGCTTTAACTTGCTTCCGAAATATTGAGCTGTCACCTTTAAATCGCAATACCGACCCTAATACCGGATATATAGGATGTTTCTACTGCGATCAAATCAGTTGGTTAAGATCAAATATCGGCTGCAGAATGGCTACCACAATGATTAACACGGCAACCCCCATAAATAACAACATAGCCGGCTCAAAAACACCAATCATCGTTGCCACCAAATCGTCCAGTTCACGCTGCTGATTATCCGCCACCCGCTCCAGCATAGCATCCAGATCACCACTGACCTCACCACTGGCAATCATATGAATCATCATGGGTGGAAAATAGCCATTTTTCTCCAGAGCTTTATGCAGGCTGCCTCCTTCCCGAACATTTTGGGTTGCCTCGGCCACAGCATTTTGCAAAAAAAGATTATCGACCACTTCTACAGCAATCCCCATGGCGTCTACCAGCGGTACGCCACTGCTGGTTAGAATACTGAGTGTACTGGCATAGCGTGCTGTGGTGCTGCCGCGAATAAATTTTCCAATTAAGGGTATATCGAGCAAAAAGCGGTGCCAGCGAATTTTAAAGGCTTTATTTTGCAGGGCATATTGAAACCCGGTGATTGCCATCACTATGGCAACAATAAGCAACAGGCCGTAATTGACGATAAAATCACTCAGCGAAATCAAACCCTGCGTGAGCGCTGGCAATTGCTGCCCCTGCCCCACAAAGACTTCAACGACATCAGGCACCACAAAGGCCATTAACCCCGACACAATCGCTATCGACAAAACGAATAAGATAACCGGATAGATCAACGCCAACTTGGTCTTTTGCAAGGATTTATAACTGCTTTCGGTGTAGTCAGCTAGCCGGTTCAATACCAAATCCAGGTGCCCTGAATGCTCACCGGCAGACACCGTCGCGCGATATAGTGTTGGGAAGGCTCTGGGATAATCCGCCATGCTATTAGCCAGTGGGTGTCCTTCCAATACTTTGGCATGAACCGCCATCACAATGCCGCGGATTTTGGGCGTTTCTGACTGCCTGGCAATCACCGTCAAAGCCTGTTCCAACGGCATCGAGGACTGTACCAATGTAGCCAACTGGCGGGTAATTACGGCTAATTCCCCAGACTTTAATGAGGGCCCACGATTAAAAAGCCGGGGCTTGCCTGTGGCTTGATCTTTGTCGGGCCTGGTGGCTGCAGCGCTGGTGACTTTTAATGGCGTCAGCCCCTTATCACGCAATAACTGCCGAACCTGGCGAGAACTGTCTGCTTCCAGTACCCCTTTTTGCTCCCGGCCGGAGTTATCCAGGGCAACGTAGGCAAACGCTGCCATATTAATCCTCCAGTGTTACGCGCAGCACTTCGTCAACCGTAGTTGTTCCCTCCAGGATACGGGCGCGACCATCGGCACGGATGCTCAACATACTTTTCATCCTCATGGCATTGATGATTTCTTCCTCAGAGACCTGGTTATGAATCATCTGCCGAATTTGTTCATCGACAATCAGCAACTCATAGATACCTGTCCGTCCTTTGTAGCCAATATTGTTGCATTGCTCACAGCCCACCGGCACGTAAATTTTATCGCCTGGCTCCAATAGTTCTCCCAGAAACTCCTTCTCTAAAATACTCGGGGCCTGTTCCTGCTTGCAGTGTTTACATAGCACACGTACCAGCCGTTGCGCCAGTACGCCAATTAAACTGGTCGCCAGCAAAAAAGGTTCAACCCCCATATCTTTGAGCCGGGTTATGGCGCCCACTGCGCTATTGGTGTGCAGCGTGGATAACACCAGGTGACCAGTCAAACTGGCCTGCACGGCGATCTCTGCAGTTTCCAGATCGCGAATCTCGCCTACCATCACGACATCCGGATCCTGCCTTAGCATGGCTCGCAAGCCGCGCGCAAAGGTCATATCGGCCTTAGGATTAACCTGAGTTTGGCCAATACCTTCAAGATTGTATTCGATCGGGTCCTCTACGGTGAGTATATTACGGCTGCTGTTGTTAATGGAGGAAAGTCCGGCGTAAAGTGTGGTGGTTTTCCCCGATCCAGTCGGCCCTGTAACCAGAATAATGCCGTGAGGCCGGTGCAATAAACGGTTGAACTGCTGATCACGCAGCCGGGGCATACCTAAGGCGTGCAGGCTAAGCCTGCCTGCTTCTTTCTCCAGCAACCGCAATACCACTCGCTCGGAATCGTTAGAGGGTAAGGTCGATACCCGCACATCAATTTCTCTACCAGCAATTTTTAAGGAGATACGACCGTCCTGGGGTATCCGGCGCTCTGCGATATCCAGCTTAGCCATAACCTTGATTCTGGAGATCAGTAATGGTGCCAATTCTCGGCGGGGTTCAACCGCTTCACGCAACACGCCATCGACTCGAAAGCGAATCACCAGCCGCTTTTCAAAGGTTTCAATATGAATATCAGAGGCGTTTTCCTTAACCGCTTCAGACAGTACTGCATTGATCAGGCGGATGATGGGCGCATCGCCCTCCTGCTCCATAAGATCTTCCGTTTCCCTTACGGCATTAGCCAAATTGGCCAAATCGATCTCGTCCCCTAAATCTTCCACCATTTGCATGGCTTCCGAGGAATCGCGTTCATAGGCAGCGGACAGTTGTTCAGCAAAAACACTTTGATCCAGTTGGCGGCAGGTAAATGGACGCTGCAGGAAGCGACGTACCTCGGCGTATACCGCGGGCTTAAGCGCAGGCTGGTGACATAACACCG
This sequence comes from Oceanicoccus sp., assembly GCA_965661375.1. Classification (GTDB taxonomy): domain Bacteria; phylum Pseudomonadota; class Gammaproteobacteria; order Pseudomonadales; family Dasaniaceae; genus Oceanicoccus. The sequence continues at coordinate 56,012 of CBFIDJ010000005.1, forward strand.
GAGGTTCATTGCCACTAAATTGCAGAAAAACGCCGTAACGTTTAGCAAAACTAAAGGGGAGATTTCTTACTGTAGCCTGGCTGCTATCCATATGTATCCCGAAATATTTGGGCCTCTGATCAAGAATAATAGAATTCCTTGTAATTTCCACTAACTTTCATGCCTAAGTTCTTGTTAGTAGACTATAATTTAGTGAATTCGCAGCTTAGATAACGATTGTCGACCGTTGGAGCCATGGTGTTAAACAGAGCCTACCAAAAATTACAGGAGATTGAATTGGCACAGGCCAGCCGAGTGGCCGCTATTCTAATCGCCATTATCGCCTGTCTGGCCATCGCCAAAGCCTTAATGTCCGTATTTGAGACGCTGCAATTTACGCCCGATGTGCCCGCCCCCAGCCAGACTATCGAAAAAAACACCAGCTACGACGGCAATGACATTGCCCAGCGCAACCTCTTTGGGCTGCCCCCAGTCAGTGGCGCAGCTGACCAGGCCAATCTACCAACTACCCGTCTGCAATTGCAATTAAGAGGTGCCTTCACCTCCAGTACCCCCAAACTGGCCAGCGCCATTATTCAGGGGCCAGATGGCGAATCCCGCTCCTATAAAGCGGGCAGTAAAGTTTATGGCCAGGCGACGCTACACGAAGTGTATAAAGACCGAGTCGTACTGGAACGCAATGGCCAGCTGGAAACCTTGTTTTTTCCGGAAAACAACGATGATAGTACAAGCAATACTCTGGTCAGTTCCCAGATAAACTCCCGATCACTATCCTCCTACGGTATCTCAGACGAAGATCGCTCACTGGTACAGGACAATATGAGTATTCAGGAAATCAAACAGGCGGCAAAAGAACTGGGAAGCGCAGCACTAACACCCGAGCAGCGACAGCAACTCATTCGCCAACGCCTGCAGGATCTCCGCAATCGGGCCAAGGCTAAAAAATAAATTCAGGAACCACAGCAGCATGATCATAAAACAGATGCAGTCAGTGATAACGAGTCGAATGAGATTGCCAGCCAAGCCCCGAGGGCTGACATCTTTAATCCTTATTATCTCGCTACTACTCTCTTCAACCTTTTCCGCCATTGCCTTCAGCGACGAACTGACCATGAATATGCGCGATGCGGATATCCGCTCGCTAATTCAATGGGTTGCCGATAACACCGGGAAAAATATCGTTGTGCACCGGGATGTACAGGGTAAAGTCACGGTTTTATCCCCCCAGCCATTAAGCCCTGACGAAGCTTATCAGGTCTTTTTGTCGGTACTGCAGGTACACGGCTTTGCTGCCGTAGAAACTCCTGAAGCCCTGAAAATTCTGCCAATTGCACTCGCCTCCAATAATGCTCCGCCCTATGCCAACAATAACACCCGCAAACCGGATAGCGATATGGTGGTCAGCGTGCTGAAGATTGAGAATGTTCCCGCGGTGGAAATGTCGGAAACCCTACGCCCTCTGTTGAGCCGTGAAGCCGTTTTAACCCCCTATGCGGCCACCAATGCACTGGTGATTGCTGACCACGCCCGTAACATTGAATCGGCCCGTCGCCTGATCAAACAACTCGATGTAGCCAGCGATACCGCCATCGAATTAATCAGCCTGAAATATGCCGACGCGCAAAGCGTACTGCAAAGCCTGAGTGCATTGATGACCGCCGGGCGCTCCACTACCGACCTCAGTATTTCAGCCGACGAGCGCTCTAACAGTATTTTATTGGCCGGTGATCCCGCTAAACGCAAGCAATTCAAATCGCTTATCGAACAGCTGGATACTCCTTTAAACGGTCAGGGCAATACCCAGGTAGTTTACCTGCACTATGTGGATGCGGAGGAAATCGCCCCCATCCTGAAAAGCCTTTCAAGCAGTATTCAGGCGGGCAATAAAGATACCAGTAGCAGCATAAGTATTGAAGCCAGTTCCAGCGCCAATGCCCTGGTGATCAATGCACCACCCGCTATGTTAAGCACGATGAAACAAGTAATCTCTCAACTGGATATTCGTCGCGCGCAGGTTTTGGTTGAAGCACTGCTGGTTGAAGTCAGCGGCAATATCGCCGATGACCTCGGTGTCACATGGATTACAGACCCTGAAAAACAAGTTATCGGTGCCGTTAATACTCTCGGCGACCTGACACTGGTTAACCCTAACCTCAACGACAGTGAAGGTTTTTCGCCGGCCCAGGGCTTTACCCTGGGCTATTTTGATAATGGCGATTTACAGGCCGCGATCCGCGCACTGAATGCTACCCAGAATGCCAATATTCTTTCCACCCCAACCATTGTCGCCATTGATAACGAACAGGCTTCATTATTGGTGGGGCAGAACGTACCCTTCAAAACGGGACAGGTCACCAGTGCCGCTTCATCAACCACCGATCCATTTACCACTATCGAGCGGCAGGATATTGGTATTTCCCTGATCGTCACGCCGCGTATTAATGAGGGCGACTCCATTACACTGGAGATTCAACAAAAAACCGAAAACATAGCGCCCTCTGTCGATGTCGCTTCAGACATTATCACCAATAAGCGCGAGATTTTAACCAAGGCCCTGATCAAAGATGGACAGACCCTGGTACTTGGCGGACTGATCAGTGACGAAGAAACCGAAGTACAGGAGAAAGTCCCCTTTCTGGGCGATCTCCCCTTAATTGGGAAGTTGTTCAGTAGCACAGGGAAAACTAAAAGCAAAACTAATTTTATGGTTTTTATTCACCCCACCATTTTAAAGGATGAAGCCCACGTCGTAGAAATATCCCAGCGCCGCTATAACTTTATGAAAAACCTGCAGCAACAGGTAAAGAATAAAGAGTGGGAGAACGAGAGTGAAAAGGAGGCGGTAATGAATAATTTCTCAACCTTCAAACCTGCAACGCCTCCCACACCAGCCGAACAGCAATGATTGTACACTAGCCACCTATCAGCCAAGGAGACCCAAGCGAACACTGCGCAGCCGGAGTGAAATATTTTATTTAACTAACCAAGTGCACAAGCCACCTTAGAAGCCGGCTTACGCTGCAAAAATCCACTGATATAACGCGAAGCTTCCAACAGCTTATCCATATCCACGCCAGTCTCTATACCAAGGCCATTCAGCATAAATAACACATCCTCTGTGGCTACATTACCCGAAGCGCCCTTCGCATAGGGACAACCACCCAAACCCGCCACAGAACTATCGATTACACTAACACCACTTTCCAGTGCTGCGTAAATATTGGTAAGCGCTTGCCCGTAGGTATCGTGAAAATGTCCGGCCAGCGCGCTCAGTGGCACATCTTTGGCAACCAGCTCAATCACTTCTTTTACCTGCCCTGCAGTGCCAACACCAATTGTGTCGCTAATCACAATCTCATAGCATCCCAACTCCCACAAACGCTTGGACATATCGGCTACCGCCTGTGGTGACACCTCACCCTCATAGGGGCAGCCCAGAGCCGTAGAAACATAGGTACGTACTCTCAAGTCGTGTTTTTTTGCCTCTTCCAGCACCGGAATAAAGCGCTCAATACTTTCCGCAATCGAGCAGTTAATATTTTTTTGAGTAAAACTTTCGGAGGCGGCACCAAACACCGCAACCTCATCACAACCAGCTTCGATTGCAGCTTCCAGCCCTTTCATATTCGGTGTCAACGCGGAATAGATCACGCCCGGCTGACGTTTAATACCATGCATGACCTCAGAGGAGGTCGCCATCTGCGGCACCCATTTTGGCGATACAAAACTGGCTGATTCGATATGCTTGAGACCTGCGTCGGCCAGCAGCTCAATAAGCTGGATCTTAGCCATAGCAGGTACATCCTGCGGTTCATTTTGCAGACCATCACGCGGACCAACTTCTACTAATTTTACCGATTTAGGTAAATTCATTATGCCTCCTCAATTGCGTCAAAGTTCAATAGATCCGCACCACCATCGACAAGATCACCCGGCGCATAAAAGAATTCCACCACCGTGCCATCGGCTGGCGCACGAATGGTATGCTCCATTTTCATGGCCTCCATCACCAGCAGCGCGTCGCCTTTCTCCACAACAGCGCCAGCTTCAACTAACAGACTAACAATAGTGCCATTCATCGGCGCGGCAAGTGCCGCATCACCCAGACCACTGTCCTCGTCACCATAATCAATATCAGCCTGACGGAAGGTCATCGCACTGTTTTGAGTGTACAGGCTGTAACTACCATCGTGCTCCGCAAAAACCACTCGTGAGCGATAACCGTCGATATCAGCATATAGCTCATTGCCTTCCAGTTTACCCTGAGCACATACAGTGTGGTCACCAACAATTATGCGATAACGCACTGCACTACCTTCGCCAGTCTGTTCAACACTAACAGGATATTCCTGATCAAAAAACACCAGAGTGAAGGGATTGATATGGGCCTCGTTCAGGCGCCAGGCATTGCTGTTATTCCAGGGCGAATGTGGATCGACTGACGCCGCAGCGCGACACATGGCGCTCTGCGTCTGGCGCAAAACCAGATATAAAGCAGCCAAGGCAACACCTTGTGATACATCGGCCTCGCTGTCGTGAAATATTTTTTCGTGATGCTTTTCAATAAAGCCGGTATCAAGCTCAGCCTGTTTAAAGGGTTCACAACTGGCAAGATTATAGAGAAAGTCAACATTGGTAGTCATACCGCTAATACGGTATTCGCTTAAGGCTTTACCTAAACGGCGTAAGGCTTTATCGCGATCTTCATCCCAAACAATCAACTTGGCAATCATCGGGTCATAAAACACGCTGACTTCATCGCCCTGTAAAACACCCGTATCGACACGCACGTTCGCACTTTCTTCCGGAGGCTGAAGAAAGGATAAGGTTCCGGTTACTGGTAAAAAGTCGTTAGCCGGGTCTTCCGCATATATTCTCGCCTCGAAAGCATGCCCATTAATGTTGATTTGGTCCTGGGTCAGTGGCAGGTTTTCGCCATAGGCGACGCGCAACTGCCATTCCACCAGATCCTGACCAGTGATCATCTCTGTAACCGGATGCTCAACCTGGAGACGTGTATTCATTTCCATAAAATAGAAGGAGCCATCTTCATCTAACAGAAACTCAACGGTACCAGCCCCTTCGTAATCAATTGCCCTGGCTGCTTGAATCGCAGCCTCACCCATTTGCTGACGTAGTTTTTCATCCACACCAGGTGCGGGCGCCTCTTCAATGACTTTTTGGTGGCGACGCTGTACCGAGCAGTCGCGCTCTGCCAGATAAACGGCATTCCCTTGCTGATCGCAGAACACCTGAATCTCGACATGGCGTGGTTTTGTCAGGTATTTTTCCACCAGCATCTTATCGTCGCCAAAACCGTTCATGGCTTCACGTTTGGCTGCAGCTAAGGCCTCATCAAATTCCTTGGCTGACCACACTTGACGCATACCTTTACCACCACCACCTGCGGTAGCTTTTAACAACACGGGATAGCCCATATCGTTGGCGGATTTTCGCAGAATCTCCGGATCCTGGTCGTCACCGTGATAGCCTGGTACCAACGGCACTTTGGCTGCTTCCATAATTTGCTTGGCCGCAGATTTGGACCCCATCGCTTCGATGGCGCCAATAGGCGGACCGATAAAAACAATATCGCTTTCTTTACAGGCGCGACAAAATGCTGAATTTTCACTGAGAAAACCATAACCGGGGTGAATCGCCTGAGCGCCGGTTTGTTTCGCAGCCTCAATCACTTTATCACCCAGTAGATAGGACTCACGGGAAGGTGCCGGTCCGATATTGATCGCCTCATCAGCCATCGCTACATGCAAGGCGTTAGCGTCCGCATCAGAATAAACAGCAACCGTGAGGATTCCCAGTTTACGCGCAGTTTTGATCACCCGACAGGCAATTTCGCCGCGGTTGGCAATCAGGATTTTATTAAACATGTATGAAACTCCTATTGGTTAAAACCCTTAAGCCTGTAACCAACTGGCTGGTCGTTTTTCCAGAAAAGCGGTTAAGCCCTCCTGCCCTTCCTCTGACACGCGAATACGCGCAATACGCTCACTGGTATCACCGATTAACTCATCGGTCACCTCACGATTGTCTACGTCCAGTATCAATTGCTTGGCTGCTTTAATCGCCGCAGGACTGTTCGCCAACAAGGTCTCAATCAATTCATTAATTTTGTCATCGAGTACTTCAGCCTCAACTAACTCAGACAGCAGACCTAATTGCAAAGCCTTTTCTGCACCAAAACGTTCAGCGGTTGTGAAGTAACGACGGCAAGCGCGCTGCCCGATGGCCGCCATCACATAGGGGCTGATGGTAGCCGGAATTAAACCAATTTTGACTTCGCTCAGACTGAAACTGGCGCGTGGTGCAGCAACGGCCATATCACAGCAACTGACCAAACCAACAGCGCCCCCAAAGGCAGCTCCCTGAACACGTGCAATGGTTGGAAACGGTAAATCATTCAATGTTTTCAGCATGGTTGCCAGCGCATTGGCATCTCGCAGGTTTTCTTCATAGCTGTAGGTCGCCATGCGTTGCATCCAACCGAGGTCAGCACCGGCAGAAAAGCTTTTACCCTCTGCCGCTAAAATCATCACGCGTACCGCATTATTATTCGCCAGTTGTTGAAAGGCTGCCGTCAGTTCAGCAATCACACCATCATCAAAGGCATTGTGTTTATCGGGACGGTTCATGGTGACCGTAGCAACACCGCGATCATCGATAGTTACCAGAATTGTATTATCAGTCATTTTCCTACCCTAATTACATTCTGAAGATGCCAAACTGCGTATCTTCAATAGGTTTATTCAAGGAGGCCGAAAGTGCCAGGCCCAGCGTCATTCGTGTTTCGGCAGGGTCGATAACACCATCGTCCCAAAGCCTTGCCGAGGCGTAATAGGGATGGCCCTGCTTCTCATAAGTATCGAGAATCGGAGATTTCATTGCAGCTTCATCTGCACCGCTCAGGCTCTCGCCTTTTTTCTCCAGCTGATCACGCTTGATCTGCACCATCACGCCGGCTGCCTGCTCGCCACCCATCACCGAAATTCGGGCATTGGGCCACATAAACATAAAACGGGGATCATAGGCACGACCACACATACCGTAATTACCTGCCCCAAAAGAGCCACCAATCAAAACCGTTAGCTTGGGTACTTTAGCGCAGGCAACGGCAGTAACCATCTTGGCACCATGCTTGGCGATACCACCCGCTTCATACTGCTGACCTACCATAAAACCAGTAATGTTCTGCAAAAAGATCAGTGGAATTTTTCGCTGTGCGCACAACTCGATAAAGTGCGCACCTTTTTGTGCGGATTCACCAAATAGAATCCCGTTGTTAGCCACAATTCCAACCGGATAACCATATAAACGAGCGAAACCCGTCACCAGCGTGGTGCCATAGAGCGCTTTAAATTCGTCAAATTCAGAGCCATCGACAATGCGCGCAATCACTTCTCTAACATCGTAGGGCTGGCGCGAGTCCTTCGGCACTACACCGTAGATTTCCTCCTTGGCATAGAGCGGTTCTCTGGGCTCTTTAATATCCATATCTATCGGCTTGACACGATTCAGCCTTGCAATAGATTGGCGGGTTAATTGAAGCGCATGGTTGTCATTCTGCGCATAATGATCGGAAACGCCTGAAGTCCGACAATGAACATCGGCGCCCCCTAAATCTTCAGCGCTTACCACTTCACCCGTGGCCGCTTTCACCAATGGCGGTCCCGCCAAAAAAATGGTTCCCTGCTCTTTAACTATGATGGACTCGTCGGCCATCGCTGGTACATAAGCGCCACCGGCTGTACAGGAACCCATGACACAAGCAATCTGCGGAATATTCTGCGACGACATATTAGCCTGGTTGAAAAAGATACGGCCGAAATGCTCACGATCGGGAAATACCTCATCCTGACGAGGCAGGTTAGCGCCCCCTGAATCCACCAAATAAATACAAGGCAAATGGTTTTGTTCGGCAATGGTCTGGGCGCGAATGTGCTTCTTAACCGTGAGTGGATAATAGGAACCCCCCTTTACTGTGGCATCATTGGCAACAATCATGCACTCCTGCCCTTCAACCCGACCGATACCTATGATAATACCGGCGGCAGGTACATCTTCGCCGTAGACCTCATAGGCTGCCAATTGTGACAGCTCCAGAAATGGCGAGCCTGGGTCCAGCAGTGCATTAATACGTTCTCGAGGTAGTAGTTTACCGCGTGACTTGTGGCGCTCCTGATAGGCTTCACCGCCTCCAAGCTTGATGGTTTCCAGCTTGTCGTGCAGGTCAGCAACGAGATCTACCATCTGCGCAGTATTGGCAGCGAAATCTTCACTGCGGGTATTCACTTTAGATTTAATAATAGCCATATTGATTTCCGTTATAGGTCTCTATATGCAATGGAACATGCTTAGGTGGGCCATTCCCGCTGAGTGTGAATGACAAAATAGAGAACGCCTTTCCCCCTTAAGCAACTACCAATTGTCTCTAAATATTTTCTAGCAGATTTTTTATCCCGCCTGATTAGACTCACTCACTGTAGCCAGCGCTTCCAGACATTTTTCCTCGGAATCGCGCAGGTCAAGCAACATAACATCGATGTCGTGTAACTGTTGTTCCAGATGCGACTGCTTCTCACGAATTTTCGCCAGCAGCGACTCTAACTGATCCGTATTGGCCTTCCCCGGCTCATACATTTCGATGATGGATCGGCTTTCCTCCAGCGTAAAACCAAGGCGCTTACCACGAAGAATGAGCTTTAACTTGATGCGATCAGTGGGGCTATAGATTCGGGAATTCCCCTGCCGGCACGGCTTCAGCAAGCCCTTTTCTTCATAGAAACGAATGGTTCGAGTAGTAATATCGAACTCTGAGGACAGATCTGAGATTGTGTATTCAGCAGCCATATCGACCTAAGGTACAGTATGAAAGTGCCTGAAATGCTATATGACGTTGACGTTAACGTCAACAGTGGCGTAAGAACTCTAAGCACTGCTCTATCCATTCCTCTTAGTCAGCGCCACCCATCCAAGGATAATACTGGATAAACCGTATAACCGATCTGCTTAGTGATGAAACAGCCCTATCTTCTGAACAGTTAGTTTTATTCCCTCTACGCAGCAGAACCGCTTGCGAAGCTCGCCATCTGAGCCTAACCTGATAAGTAAGAACGAACAATTAACGGACTGATATAGCCCACTTATTCATGTTCTGTTCAGCCCTAAGGTTGCCAGGAAGTCAGAGTGGGAACCGGGTGAACCATGCAAACAAGCACAGCTATAATCTCTACCGATCGACCGCTATTCAGCGCGATAGATGTGCTCGACATCGAAAAACTGACCCTCCTCTTTCATAGCTATACCAATACCAGTAATCTTGCCGCCGCCCTGTTGGACCTGGATGGGCAGGTACTGATTCAGTCTAACTGGAAAGACTCTTGCACCCAATTTCACCGACAAAATGACATCACACGGAAACGCTGCCTGGAAAGTGACACTGCGCTAGCCAACGACCTCAAAGATGGCGGCCAATACAATGTCTATCACTGCAAGAATGGTTTAGTTGATGTCGCAACGCCGGTTATTATCAGCGGTCACCATATAGCCAATGTGTTTATCGGTCAGTTCTTTTTCCATCAACCCGATCTGGATTACTACCGAAATCAGGCAACAGAAGTTGGTTTTAAAGAAGCGGATTACTTAGAGGCCATCAGGCGTGTGCCCGTTTATACCGAAACTGACATCAAAAGGAATATGGAATTTATCGTGCAACTGGCCGAGATGATTGGCGAAATGGGCGTCAAAAACTTGCACATACACCGTGCACAGGATGAACTTATCAAGGCTAAAGAAGTAGCCGAGGTAGCCAGCCAGGCTAAAAGTGTTTTTCTATCACGCATGAGCCACGAGCTTCGAACCCCTTTAAATGCCGTGTTAGGTTTCTCGCAATTGCTAAAACTGGATATCCCTGAATCCAATAGCAACCTGCAATCACAGTTGACCCACATACTTGATGCCGGTGAGCACCTGTTAAGTCTAATCAACGACATTATGGACGTGGTTAGCCTCGACAATGACAAACTCAATATTCCATTAAGCCACATATCGCTAGCCGCTGTAGTGACGGAGAGCCTCGCCATCGTACACAACCTCGCTAGCAGCAAGGATATTGAGATAAACATTGGCGACGTGGATTACTATGTGCAGGCTAACCGGCTTCGCATTAAACAAGTATTGGTCAACTTGCTCAGCAATGCTATCAAGTATAACCGACAGCATGGCAATATCTCGATAAGGGCAGAGGAATGCAATAATACTGAACTGAAAATTTTTATTACGGACTCCGGTGTCGGGATAGAACCCGAAGAAATTAATCTGCTTTTTAACCCCTTCAACCGCTTACCCTATGCCGAGAAAAACGCGATTGAAGGTACTGGTATCGGACTTTCTTTATGCAAGCACTTAGTTGAAAAGATGGACGGTGTGATAAAGATTGAATCAAGCGAGATTGGTGTCGGCAGCTGCTTTAGCATTGCACTCCTTCAAGGCTCCAGTCAGCAAGCCTTGCAAGAAAGTAATGAGTCAATGAAGAGGCTCTATCACACACCCGGCAACGCTCAAGCTAAGGATACTGTCGGCTCAGTGCTCTATATCGAAGACAATTATCATAATCGCGAGTTTTTGGCTGTAGCAGCAAAAAAATATCCATCCTTAACATTTAAATGTTGCGACACTGCGGAGAAAGGTCTATTGCTTGCAGAAAGCCTCCAACCTGACCTGATTATTGTCGATATTAATCTGCCGAGCATGAGCGGGATCGATGTTGTTCGACAATTACGAAATAAAAAGCCATTCAAAAAAACCAAAATCGTAGCGTTAAGTGCCGACGTCCTGCCACAACAAATCGAGCTGGCAGTAAAAGCTGGCTTCAATCAATATTTGACGAAACCGATTAGCGTTTTGGATATTGGCGAGCTATTCAGGAGCATTTAATTTAATCGCATTCCACCTCAACAGTTTTATAAAATTAACTGATTTATAAAAAATATATTTGATGCGCGCAGAATGAATAACAACCTATTAGACAAGTAACTCATCGATCATTTTACCTGAAAAAACGATTAAATTACTGTATTAGAGACATATAGCCCTATCATCTGCCAGGGACTAAACTGATAGTAACCATGACAATCTCTCACTCAGGAGAATACTATGAGCGTGCAGTATCGTATTTATGATGTCTTTGCAGAGTCGGCCTTTGCCGGCACCCCTATTCCGGTCGTGTTATCTGATAATGATATTGATGAACAATTGAAAAAGCAGATTGTGTCTGAATTCAGTCAGGCAGAAGCCGTATTTGTCGATCAATCCAATAAGGCTACACCTTTCAGTGTCTACAACGACCGGGGGCGAACGTTATTTGGCGCTCATACTACCCTTGCTGCCGCACAGACCGCACACGAGCTGGGCTTTAGTAACTCTCAGGGCGGCTACTTTGCCTATGATCTGGTAGACGGGAAACTGTCGGTCAATACTTATATTGACAACAAGCCCTCCGAGGAACAGTTAACGCTTTTCTCTCGCACCTTTGATTACACTATCGACAGTTATATTCCTGAACTATCCAGTATTGCCGAAGCCCTCAAAATCGATGTAAAGCATCTCTCCTACGCACGCTATAAGCCTCGGCTGGTGCATGTAGATACGCCGGTACTGGTCGTTCCAATGACCAAACCGGAGCATGTGGTTGCCGCCCGGCTGGATATTGACCTCTGGTCATCGTTGCTATCAGAAATCTATGCCCGTTATATTTTACTGGTCGCGCCCGGTTCAATTAGTGATCAGGCTGAATTTCATGGCCGATTAATGCACCCCGACTTTAAACCCAAAGAATACCCCCCCATCGGCAGTGTTATACCGGAGTTTATTGCTTATTTATGCTCCAGTGGTGATGCCTCCAAGGGCACCCATACCGTTACCATCGACCGCGGCAGCTATGACAGCAGACAAAGTGTGATTCGCTGTGAATTTGATTACTCTGGCGATAACACAGCCAAATGTCGTATCGGGGGCAAGGTGGTTTTAATATCAGAAGGGCAGTTTGTTTTCAAAGGCTAATACCAGCAGCCTTTAACCGTCACAGTAAAACTCTTCGTTTACAATACCAATTCCAGGCGCCTATTGATGGCGCCTGTTTTTTAACACCACATAAGATCGTTTTTCACTATAGTTCCGGATATAGTAGTAACAAAATAAGCCTTTATAAAAATAACAGAGAGAGGTAGTTCGAATGGCTCTACATTCAAAAGTAGCTTTGGTAACGGGCGGTGGTTCAGGCATGGGCGAAGCAACATGTCTGCGGCTGGCCCGTGACGGCATGGCAGTCGCCGTTTTGGACATTAACGCCGACGCCGCACAATCCGTGGCCGACCAAATTAAAACTGAGGGAGGCAAAGCAATTGCCCTTGTCGCTAATATTGCAGATCGCAGTCAAATACAAACGTCCACTGCTGAAATTCGTTCTCACTTTGGCCCGATCAATGTGCTGGTCAATAACGCTGCCGTCGAAAACTTCACTCTATTCGAAGACATTGACGACCAGAACTGGGATCGACTAATGGAAATTAATTTAAAGGGAACCTATATCGTGACACAGGAAGTTCTGCCCGATATGCGCGCCCAGAACTGGGGAAGAATTATTAACCTGGCATCCATCAGCGCACAAACCGGCGCGGCAACAATGGTTCATTACGCCGCAACGAAAGGTGGCATTGTCGCCATGACACGCTCACTGGCGCAGGAAGTGGGTCGTCAGGGTATTACGGTGAATGCTATCGCCCCTTGTCTGGTCGACACACCAATGTCGCGCAGGGCCGTGGCAAATGGCAATTTTCCGGTTAGCCTTGAAAAAATGGCACAGGCTTACCCTATTCCTAAAGTGGGAAAGCCAGAGGATATCGCAGCGACCTGCTCTTTCTTTGCTTCGGAGGAAGCGGGTTATATTACTGCGCAGTTGCTTGGAGTGAATGGTGGGGCGACGGTTTAACCCCCCAAGCCAATTGTTCATGAATCGATAATTAATCCTGCTCGGGTTAATTATCGAACAATTATTAATTTTAAGACACTCCTCGCCATTTATTCGCCATTTCAAAACTATAACGAATATGCTCGGCATGCGCGGAAGGCACCGGCGGAAAGATCAACGGTGAGCTGGTATCGCGTACTTTATCAATCTGCTGATCGACATCATCAATCGTCCATTCTCCCCGGTAGACACCTTCGGTCTCGGCGATATAGGCTTTCGCCATACGTCCCGCTATAGAGATCAACATCTCACCTGTAATCGAACAGTTTTCATGGGCCAACCAGCCAACCATTGGTGCTACCAGCTCGGGACCCATAGGCGGATAGGCAGAGATATCAATGCCGTCGGCCATTCTTGTCACAGCTCCGGGAACAATCACATTACATTTGACGTTATGGGGAGCGCCTTCCAATGCAGCAACATTGTTCAAGCCGATCATGCCCCCTTTCGAAACAGCGTAATTTACTACATCGTGATTGCCATACAAACCGCCTATTGAAGAAGTCAGAATAATTCTTCCATAACCGGAATCACACATCAGGGGAAAAGCAGGACGTACGACGTGAAAGGCACCGCGTAGATGCACATCGACCACTGCGTCGAAATCTTCATAGCTCATTTCTTTCAGCGAGCCAGGGCGAACATTACCGGCGTTATGAATCAGGATATCGATTCTGCCGTAATTATCCATTGCCATATCAATAATCGCTTTACCACCGTCAGCTGTAGCCACGGACTCGGTACTGGCAACCGCCTCACCACCGACAGCTTGAATTTCATCGACAACCGATTGTGCCGGTCCAATATCAAGCTCGCCCCCTTTAAGGCTACCGCCGGGATCATTGACGACTACTTTCGCCCCCTTTGACGCTAACAATAAGGCATAGACGCGGCCAAGACCCCTACCCGCTCCTGTAATAACAGCGACACGGTTATCGAACCCAAGTTCGGACATTAATTCTCTCCAATGGATATATCATCAACCGCAGCTGCAGGTTATTCTTTTTTTGGTATCTATAACTATCAGCTGATTTCGGAGTAACAGCAAAGTAAATTATGGAAATCATTTCGCCCTTAAACGCAACCCAGTCTGGCGTAAACCCGGAGACTATAGCGAGATGCTTAAACCGAGGGTTTGCTGCCAAAACGCTGAGCCAGTTTATTAATGACTGATTCAGTAACACGCTCTGCGGCAAAACCCAGTTTTTCCTGAAGGGTTTTTTTCTCCTGATAACTCACCAGAAAAATATTAGCGTCTTTACGTTTTGCCATAAGATATTCATCACTGGTTTGAATATCATCTATCAAATGATTTTCCAGTGCTCGCTGCCCGTACCAAACTTCACCGGTAGCAACTTCTGACACATTAACTTGCGGGCGATGCTCAGCAACAAAGGACTTGAATAACTCATGGGTATCTTCCAGCTCCTCGACAAATTTCGCTTTACCCTTTTCGGTATTCTCCCCAAACATGGTCACGGTTCGCTTATGCTCTCCAGCCGTAAATAGTTCAAAGTCTATATCGTGCTTTTTAAGCAGTCGGTAGAAATTAGGCAGTTGGGCGACCACCCCGATAGAACCTATGACAGCAAAGGGCGCGGCGAGTATTTTATTACCAATACAGGCCATCATATAACCGCCACTGGCAGCTACTGCATCTACTATCACGGTCAGCGGGATTTCCTGCCGTGTAATACGACTTAATTGCGAAGCCGCTAATCCGTAGGTATGCACCATGCCGCCCTGACTTTCCAGGCATAGCACCACTTCATCCTTAGGGGTAGCAATGGTTAAAATAGCTGTAATTTCCTCACGTAAACTGGCTACCTCAGAGGCTTTTACATCACCGTCAAACTTGAGAACATAAACGCGTTTTTTATCCTCCGCAGCCTCATCCTCATTCGCTTTTTTCTTTTGTTTCTTTTTCTGTTTGTCTAATTTTTGTTGTTTTTTAAGCGCTTTCTGTTCCTGTTTACGCTCATCTTCATCCAGCACGATATCTTTCAGGATATCTTCGCTCTCATCGTATTTTTCATTTAGCTTGGTGACTTCGATATGTCCGGTCTGCTCTCTCCTGGAGCGACCACTGGCGGCAATAGTGGCAATCACCACAAATAGGATCGCAAAGACAATCGTCAGCGACTTGGCCAGAAAAAGGCCGTAATTACTTAGAAATTCCAAATTAAACTCCAATAAATTATTAGGCCAAGCTAATTTGACCTGATAGAGGTACATTCGACCAAGTAGCACATAGAACCAATAAGATTCAGCGGGATATTCACTTAAGAGCGGGATGTTGTAGCCAGAGGCGGTTGAAGTCAAGCATGGGCTTTTAGTTATTCGCTACTGCCAAGGGTGTTATTCCCAGCCGCCCACGGCCGTTGTAGCACGCTCATTCAGTGGCCTGGCGATAAGCCCGCTGGATGCCATACTAACCGAAAAAAGAGCGCCGTCAGCCATGGGTAAATAGGTGGCGCTGCCATAGGTGGCATCCATCATAGGTAACAGTTGGTTATAGCTGCGCGCCCACTTCCAAACATCAATTATACTTTTTGAATTCTTGATCTCGTAAACCGTACGTTGCTCGTTATACTCTTTTTCCAGAGAGAAATAACGACCACTCAGGCGATCCAGCCGGTATCCCGGTTTTAAGCCCAGAGCAGCTAGCGTCTCATTCCATTTAATCACCCGCGCATCCAACTGCCATAAATCACCTTTTAATTCATAGCGACTTTCGGTACCTGCTGCATCGACCAGTGAAACCTGATAATGCTGTGGCTCAATCCGGGTAAAGCTGATACTCGCAACGACTTCTTCCTTAGTGAGCTGTTTGTAACTAAAGAAATCAAAGGCAGCTAATGCCAATAGCGCCGACACGATAACCAATAAGAAGCCAAATGTTCCCCGTAGCCAACCCAGAAACCATCGACCTTTAAACAATAAGCGCCCCGATCCAAGGACAATCAGAAGGGCAACTACAACGAGAAGCAGGGAAAGTGCGCTGTAGGTCATGATTTATTTTCCGATCTGCCACTACCGTCCACCACTACAGTAAAACCAAGCGCGGCCAGACTCTCTTCGGCAACCAACAATATGTCTTCATTCACTTTTCGGCTACTTTCCAACTCAGTGAGATAGTATTCCAGGCTAATTAGAGCATCCGCCAGCGTCTCCAGCAAATACTGCCGCTGATCACCCGGACAACGCTCGGCAATATGGTGTGCTACAAAATCAATACAGCTTTTAAGTACCGCCGCTGCGCGCTTATAATTCAGCATCTGCAAGCCACCACGTACTGTCTTTAGTGTCGTGCCCACATTGGCAATATGGGCGATATCAAAATTCGACTCCACATAGGAAGTTATCGCCCGTTTGGCCATAGAGATACCGGCCTGTGCCTCTTCAATAACCAGCTGCTCGGCCTGAGCAATATGACTATTGGCAATGATTTTCTTTCGTGTCAGGCGGGTCGCCTGGTTTAAATCATCGACACTCAGTTCGCGCCGGTCTAAGCCTGACAAAGCGCTCTCGATATACAACACAGTATCGGCCGCTTCCAGAAAATCTGAACGTTTCGCACCGCCCTGAGCCTGCTCCCAGCCTTTCAAGTTCGTCAGCAGCTCTGTCAGGGTGCTTTGTGGCCCTTGCAGGTTCAATATGCTCAGGGTGTCGGCAACACGGGTAACTATTTCCTTCAGCAATGCCAGATCTTCGCCTTCGATACCGCTATTTTGTGAAGCGATTTCCAGAATATCCTTGGCATTACGTAACTCTTCGGCCAGCACTTTGGTCACTGATTCCAGCGTTTCAAAACTGGGGCCATGCATCACCGCCCGCTGGGCAGCAATATCAGCATCACTGAGATCCAGCGTAGGTAGTGCATAGGCGGATTTAACAGCATCCATCTTCGAGCTGTTAAAGTTCGTCAGCATTAATTGGAACATCAAATCCCGTTTCAGGTTTTCCGTCCCTTGCAGACTTAGACCCTCTTCTCCCTGACTTCCAATTCGACGCATCAATTTTTCAATTTCACCCAAAGTGCGCTTGCGGTTCAGCGTCATCTCCAGCTTACCAGCGCCAAAAGCTTCTAACACCAACTGAGTCAGCTGCCAAATCTCCGCCTGAGGATGACTGCCAAGCAAATTAACAAAGCGGGTCACTGCCCGACTCATAAAAAGATAATGCGCACTGCTCATCGGGTCTTTAAACACACCGACTAACCCGACTTGAAACATCTGTCGTAATCGGGCTACGCTGGCGAGCAATAAGCGCACATCAGTAGGGCGATTAGCTTCCTGCATACTCATACCGAGCATTGGAATTTTACCGGTATAGAAATAGGATTCGGGTAACAATTCGACACGTCGGCTGACTCGCAGCTCGTTCACGTAGGGAATAATAAGAATGGGGAGTTCTTTCTGCCGGACCGTGATGTACTCGATATAATTCGGCAGGACAAAATAGCCATGTGTCAGGGCATTGATCATGCTATCAGTGGTTTTTTGTTCAGCATCGGCAATCACCGAGACCAGCTCAGCCATTTCGTCCGCCAATAACGCACAACCGGGGTATTCCAACAGCCGGAAAATACCGCCGACCTGACGAATCCCCTGATAACAGGCATCAATGTGACCAGTGTTTGCCTGATCAGCCACATAGGCTTCCAGTTCAGTCGCTGACTGATTGATGGTGTTACTCAACTCTTCCTGTATCATTCGAAGAGAGTTGAGATTTATGCCTACTTCGAGGGTCACACAAAGCTCCTTAAATTCTGCTAGTTCTGCCAGCATCGCCAATAGTTCCGGGAAAGCCACCAGTGAGTATAGCTCCATTTTTCCTGCGGGAGATTATTTTTAATAATACTTACAGATACTTGCATCACATTATTAAAGACAAATATCCCACTCCCTACAGCTCGCTCTTTCCGCTAAGCCATTTGGCTCATTGAGCACAACCCATTATGGCGATGTGAACTGGCGCTAAAAACCGCATTTAACAGGGATTTATCTAAAAATACCCTGCAAAATTAAAAAAAACGATTATATTCAATAGGTAATATCAATTACCTACGGTTAGCATTAACCGTCCAGGATGAAGTCTCCGAAGGAAAGAAAGCTACAAATATTTTGGCGACTACACAATTATCTACCTTTGTCGCTGTTAAAATTCAAGATGAACTAAGGAAACCCCGATGGTACAAACCCTGCCGCAGGCGCTGGTCGCAAATTTTCTGGGTCAAGCACCGCTATGGTATAAGCAAACCATTATTGCTTTTTTGGTAATCAATCCTATTCTGCTGTTTACAGCAGGCCCATTTGTCACCGGGTGGATTCTCATTCTGGAGTTTATTTTCACCCTGGCATTGGCGCTTAAATGTTACCCATTGCAACCTGGCGGTTTATTAGCCATTGAAGCCATTGCCTTGGGGATGGCTCCTGCTGAAACGGTTTATCATGAAGCACTGAGTAATTTTGAAGTTATCCTGCTATTGATTTTTATGGTGGCGGGTATTTATTTCATGAAGAACCTGCTGCTGTTTGTCTTCACCAAAATACTACTTGGAGTTAAATCCAAGAAGATACTATCCCTACTCTTTTCCTTAGTGGCTGCGGGGTTGAGTGCATTTCTCGATGCATTGACGGTTACCGCGGTGCTGATCAGTGTCGGCACCGGTTTTTATTCAGTTTACCACAAGGTCGCATCCGGCAAGAAACTGCACCACCCTCATGACCATACTGACGATGACCATGTGGTCGAGTATCACCGGGAAGACCTGGATCAATTCCGCAGTTTTTTACGGAGTTTATTAATGCACGGGGCCGTTGGTACCGCATTGGGCGGGGTTTGCACACTGGTCGGTGAGCCACAAAACCTGCTGATTGCTGAAAAAGCCGGCTGGGATTTTGTCACGTTTTTCATGAATATGGCTCCTGTCACCATGCCGGTATTGGCTACTGGTCTAATCACCTGCTTACTGCTGGAAATAACCGGAACCTTTAGCTATGGCGCGCAACTGCCAGCAGGAGTACGAGCGGTTCTGGAAGAGTTTGCTAACGAAGAGGACAGCAAACGCACTCCTAAGGATAAAGCGGCGCTGGTTATTCAGGCACTCGTTGCTGTGTTTTTGGTCGTTGCTCTCGCCACCCATGTCGCGGCCGTGGGTATTATCGGCCTGACGGTAATTGTATTGCTGACCGCCTTCAACGGTATTATCGAAGAGCATCAACTAGGCCATGCCTTTGAAGAGGCACTTCCCTTCACCGCCTTACTGGTAGTGTTTTTTGCGGTTGTTGCGGTGATCCATGAGCAACACCTGTTCTCGCCGATAATCAATGCAGTTCTGGCCATGGATAGTGCAATACGCCCCACTATGTTCTTTATGGCTAATGGTGTGCTATCGATGATCAGCGATAACGTGTTTGTGGCCACGGTTTATATCAATGAAGCCAAAGCTGCGCTGGATGCAGGCACCATAACGCGGGCAGAATTCGATACTATGGCCATCGCCATCAATACCGGTACGAACATCCCCAGTGTTGCTACGCCGAATGGTCAGGCTGCCTTCCTGTTCCTGTTGACCTCAGCCCTTGCCCCACTCATTCGCCTGTCCTATGGCAAGATGGTACTGATGGCTCTGCCTTACACTATTAGCATGGGTGGTGTTGGCTTACTGACAGTTTATCTAATGCTGTAAAGCAAAAAATGGAAATGCTTTTTTACATCTCGACAGTGGCGTCAACTCAACTGACGCCACTGGTTATTCTCCCCACTGGCCTTATCAATTTCCTTTAATCGCTCTTCATGCGCCTGTAGTTCAATCTCATTGGCGCGCACAATTTTTAAGGGGGGTCTGTCCGCCGCCAACCGCCTGATACTGGTATCAACATTATTGCTGCCCTCCTGACTATCCTCCCCGGCCAATAACAGATTGGTTTGCCCGCCTGTCATTAGTAGGTATACGTCAGCCAGAATTTCAGAGTCGAGTAAGGCGCCGTGTAAGTCCCGCTGTGAATTGTCGACCTCATAGCGCTGGCACAGCGCATCCAGACTATTGCGCTGGCCAGGGTGTTTTTGCCGAGCCATAACCAGCGTATCGACCACGGAACAGTAATCAGCGATTTTACCGGGGCTGGTTTTGTCCAATAGATTAAATTCGTGATCCAGAAAGCCTATATCAAAGGGCGCGTTGTGAATAACCAACTCCGCACCATCAATAAAATCAACGAACTCCTGAACAATCTGGTGAAAGCGCGGCTTATCAGTCAGGAACTCGTTGGTAATCCCATGCACTTCAATTGCCCCCGCATCCACTTCACGATCCGGGTTGATATACTGATGATAATGACGCCCGGTAAGCTTGCGTCCTATCAGCTCCACACAACCAATTTCAATAATTCGGTGGCCCTGTGAGGGCTCCAGCCCGGTTGTTTCGGTATCCAGTACGACCTGTCTCAACGCCTGTTACTCCTGAGTGCTTTATTGTTACGAGAATTAAAGCTCATCAATGCCCCGATTAGCGAGCTGATCTGCGATTTCGTTTTCACGATGACCACTATGGCCCTTTACCCAGTGCCACTTTACGTTGTGTCGAACCGACTGCTCATCAAGTCGCTGCCACAGATCTACATTCTTCACCGGTTTTTTGGCCGCTGTCTTCCAGCCGCGCTTTTTCCAATTTTGGAGCCATTCAGTAATACCCTTACGGACATACTCCGAGTCCGTGGTCAGGTCCACTTCACAGGTTTCGGATAAAGCTGCCAAGGCCTCAATGGCTGCCGTCAGCTCCATGCGATTATTGGTCGTCTCCCGCTCACCGCCATACAGCTGTTTTTCTTTTCCCTGATAGCGTAGCAACACTCCCCAGCCACCCGGCCCAGGATTACCCCGACAGGCACCATCGGTAAATACTTCTATTTGTTTCAAGCAACATCCTCTTTTAATTCTGACGATAAGGACAGGGACTTATTCTCTGCATTCCCCGTAATAAGTTGAATCTTTCTACTACTGGCAGTCGGTTTTACCGGTGCCAAAGCACTGAAACTTTTCGCAGGTTTCCATTTTGGTCGAACTGGCGTCATGCCTGATACCTGTTTAATGGCCGACAAAATATAAAAATTACCCGTCGGGCAACGCTTGAGTGCTTTGCTCAGCCACGGCTTGTCACTTCGCTCTACCAATGGCGGCATATGATAACCAAAATAACAGGGCTCTGGCTGAAACCCGAGTAAGCCCAGCCAGTCACACATTCTGCGCGGGGAAATCAATTGATTCTGCCAAATCGCCTCTGACAATAGGCCGCCCAGATGACTATAAACACCTAGCGGTGACCAGGGATTAAAGCCGATAATGATTAAACGACCGTTGGGCATAGTGACCCGCTGAATCTCACGCAATAGTTGATACGGGTCTAAGACATATTCCTGTACATGGTGCAACAGCACCACATCGAGACTTTCACTGGCAAAGGGTAACTGCTCAAACTCACAGAGGGCGCTGCTCGAGTTTGCCGTCGGGTGACAAGTGAATTTGTGCTGAACCCTGGAGTTGTCGAAAAGCTCAACCCGTGAATCCACGCTGAGCTGCAACAGGTGGTAACCAAAGCAACTTGAGACCAATTCATCCACCAGCGCCTGTTGACGGGCTAAAAGAAGCTGCCCACGCTCAGAATCGAACCATTGCTCCAACTCTGGAAAGAGCTGTTCAAGGGGTATACGATGACGCTTTCGACTCATCAAGCCTGACACTGAGAACCACCCTGCCATTAGGACTATAAATTAGATTCTTGGCGTAGAGCCGACAGCTCTTCCGCACCGTGCCCATGGTAACCAAAATAGCAATTAATCTACAGTTAAGGCACACTGTAGTGACCACTATTATCCGGTATTACTCAGGAACCAAACCTTGCAACCGGGTTCTACGTTAAGCTTGCTTATTACGGCAAGCCAATATTTCATCAACAACCCGTTCTACGAGTAGCCATGTTAAAGATTGAACCTATCCCCGCCTTTAACGATAACTATATCTGGTGTTTATTCGACGACAGCTCCAAACAAGCGCTGGTGGTCGATCCCGGCGAGGCCGCTCCAGTACTTGCCAGGCTTGCTGATAAGGAGCTACAGCTCGCTGCTATC
>CBFIDJ010000005.1:78193-188951 GCA_965661375.1 Oceanicoccus sp.
GCGCTGGTGGTCGATCCCGGCGAGGCCGCACCAGTACTTGCCAGGCTTGCAGATAAGGAGCTACAGCTCGCTGCTATCCTTATTACCCACCATCACTTTGATCATGTGGGTGGTCTTGACGACTTGCTGCAGCGTTTCCCAAATGCCGTAATTTATGGGCCGCAGAACCCGAGCATTCCCCAGATTACCCAGCGGCTGCAGGAAGGCAATCAATTCAGTCTGTTAGGCTTCGATTTTTCTGTTTTGGAAGTCCCAGGCCATACCCTGGACCATATTGCGTTTTATGCCGAAAATGTCACCACCGTCGGGCCAATACTGTTTTGTGGCGATACCCTGTTCGCCGGTGGCTGCGGCAGACTGTTTGAAGGTAGCCCGGCGATGATGCTTAATTCTCTGGATAAATTGTGCCAGCTACCCGCCGAAACCCGCGTCTATTGCGCCCATGAATATACGCTGAGCAACCTCGCCTTTGCCAAAGCCGTCGAGCCCGACAACAGTGAACTAGAAGCCCGTCTTCAGCAGGACAAAAACAAACGTGAGCAAAACCTGCCAACCGTTCCCTCCACACTGGCCACCGAACTGCAAACCAACCCGTTTCTGCGAGCCAGAACCACCTCCGTCAAGGCCAGTGCCGCCGCTTTCAACCAGCTGGATTGCCAGGATGCAGAACAGGTATTTGCTGCCATCAGAAGCTGGAAGGATAACTTTTAACATTGACCCGACAGACTCGCCCACCTAAAATACAGAGTGTTTTTTGTCAAAAGAATATAATGAAGTATTTATTTTTCAATAAGTTACATAAAAGTCTTAAAGTAATAGCTGGCGTTTTTTTGCTATCAGGCTGTCAATTAACTATCAGCGATACCGACGTCTCCTCACATAATACTGTTTCGTCATTGGCGTTCTCCCCCGTTGAGATCACTGCTGAAATGGCTGCAGCGATGATCGAACAGGACCCCTGGAATTACTTTACCGATTTTGGCGACCCCTATGCCTGCCTCCATAGCGAACTGCCACCGGAAACCGCAGAGCCAATCGGGGTTGAACCAGAAACTATTTGGCAGCGTATTCGGCTTGGCTACCAACTAAAATCCCATTGGACCGTTGCCAATAACCGACTCGAAGCAGAGTTTAACTGGTATTTTAAACATCCCGAATATATGCAACGTGTCAGCGAGCGAGCGCAGCGCTATATATACCACGTCACCGAACAACTTGAAGCCCGTCAATTACCCCTCGAATTAGCCCTTCTCCCCATTGTGGAAAGCGCCTACGACCCCTTTGCCTACTCCCATGGCCGAGCCTCAGGGATGTGGCAATTTATTCCCGGTACTGGCCGTATGTATCTGCTCAGGCAGGATTGGTGGTATGACGGTCGTCGTGATGTCGTCGCCTCCACAGAAGCCGCCATCAATTATCTGAGCACATTGAATAAATACTATGATGGCGACTGGTTGCTGGCGCTCGCCGCCTACAACTCCGGCCAAGGCAACGTCAACAAGGCCATACGCAAGAATAAGCGAGCGGGTAAACCCACCGATTTCTGGTCACTGGATTTACCCCGGGAAACGCGTAGCTATGTGCCTAAACTGTTAGCGCTGGCTAAACTGGTCAACAACCCCAGACGTTATAATTTCAGCCTGTACCCAGTACCTAATCAGCCCTACTTTGCCGCTGTAGATGTTCAATCACAAATTGACCTGGCGCAGGCTGCAGCGATGGCCGATATCGATATCCAGGAGTTGTACCTGCTGAACCCCGGCTTCAACCGTTGGGCAACCTCGCCCAAGGGACCACACCGATTGCTGGTGCCCGTTGAACAGCAGTCACTGTTTGAAGAGAGTCTGGCCAGCCTGCCGCCACAGAAACGGCTGCATTGGGAACGCTACACCGTGAGCAACGGCGACTCTCTGTTGCTTCTGGCGAAACGCTTCAATACCGGCGTAACTACCATTCAACAAGTCAACAATCTGAAAGGCAATATCATTCGCGTCGGTCAGAACTTGATGATTCCCACGGCCTCGAAGGATGGCAGTCATTATGCGCTAAGCGCTAATCAGCGACTCACTAACATTCAGGCCAAACGCACTGGCGGTGCCGGTACCAAGCAGGTTTATCATCAGGTAACTGAAGGGGAAAGTCTCTGGACGATTTCACGCCGCTATAAGGTCCGGGTTGCCCAGCTGGCACACTGGAACGGTATGGCGCCCAAGGATGTGTTACAGCCCGGTCGCAAACTCAGTGTCTGGGTCAGTAAAAACACTGAAAACTCGGCTCTCAGCCTACAGGCCGGACAACGGGATAGCATCACCAGAAAAGTGGGTTATCGTGTCCGCAATGGCGATTCACTGGCGCGAATCGCTGGGCGCTTCAACGTCAGCGTGAATGATATTGTGCGCTGGAATTCGGTCAATCCGAAAAATTACCTGCAACCAGGACAACAGTTAACGCTGTATGTGGATGTGATGAACGCCCAGAATTAATAAGCTGGGAAACCCGGCACATTCAGGTTTGGGGCCGCAGTATTCTCACTCGAGGCCTATTTACGCTTTCTCTGCCGCGCCTTCTCCGCCAACATCGACAGCGACATGCTAATTTGTTGGCTAAAATGCTCAAAGCTTTCAAACTGTTCGGCAACGATTCGGCCGGGCTTTTTCCTACCCCTATCCGCCACTATAACGCCAATTGGCCTTTTACCGGCATAGACCGAGGCCACCATGCTATTAGAGGTATCCAGCAGGCGTTCCATTTTCTTGTTAATCAAGTGATGATGCTGGGAACTCCCCTGCTTCTGTAACCAGACCTGACTTCTGGTGTGCAGGCAGTAGGCAAACAAATTGTCCTGCTCGCTTTTTATCGGAAAATTAAAGTCGCTGCGCCACTCGTCAATATCGTCACCCAATACATACTTCGCCTGCATATTAGTCACTCTGGGGTCAATCAGGCACAGACAAACCCGCTCCAGGCCAATGCCGCGATGGATACCTTCGATGGCAATCTGAAACAGAGTATTGACGTCCACCATCTGCTCCACCATGGTGCCCATCTCGCGCAATATATCCAACTGTAACTGTGCATCGGCCCTGAGTCGTTTTGGTTCTGCAGGCTTGACCTCTTTCTGAGTTGTAGAGGGAATAAGGTGGCAGATCTTATTGGCGCCATAGGTGAGTGCCACACTGGCCGCCTTATCGGCACCCTCTTCAATCATCTTACGTACATCTTCAAGCCCCATACCGGAATACAGCGAGGCCTTCACCAGCACATCCCTGAACGCCTGCGAATCCCAGCCTTTTTCGGCTGCCAGGCTGATTTCCTCTCCCAGCAACACCGCTTCCGTTGCCTGACTGGGGTGGCTGCCCGGATTCAGTGCCTCCTGCAGGCGGTGCCCCAAACCCCACTTTTCGGCTAGTGCTTTGGTAATCTCTTTCATCGTACTGCCGAGTAGCTCCTGCTCCAGCTCGACATTACCGCTACTCCCCTGCGCTAGTTGTTGGTCAAGTTTCTCGGTCGCAGCCGACTTACTACTCCAAAACGCCATCTCTCCAACATGCAGCAACAAAGCGGTGATAAACACCTCTTCTTCCTGTTCATTACCACCGACTTTTTTCAACAGGTTCTCTGCCTGTACTGCACTGTGAAAGCCACGCGCCATCCATTCAAGCATACGCTCCTTCGGGTTCTGCTTGAGTAGCGAGTCAACCATCATCACCGAAAGGGAAATGGCCTTAATACCATGAAAACCTAACTGCACCACTGCCCGACTGATCGTGGTAATCGCATTGTCTGAACCCGGCTTGTGATACACACTATTGGCGATGCGGAGAACTTTTGAGGTAAGTGAGCTGTCTTTAAGTATGATTTCTGACAACTGAGCGGCAGAACTATCATCAGCCTGGGTAACGGCATTGAGCTCCTGAATAACACCGGACAATACCGGTAGCTGTACATTGCTTAACTGTTTAACCCAGTATTCAGTGCTGTGCGTCTGTTCTTCGCTCATAGAATATTAACTTCTTTTTGTGTATTACTTTTTAGTTAGTCTCATTATAGACCCAAGTCTTCCATCGGGGAGAACTTCTTGATAACGTAACCACTGGTTTTTCCTAAACTTTTCTCTTGCAGACAGTTTTTTTGATTAAAGACAATAAGGATGGTTTACCTCACAGATGTATAGCTATTTCCTGAGACGGTTATTGCTGACCATCCCCACCTTCATCGGTATAACGCTTTTAGTATTTTGCGTCACACGCATGGTACCCGGCGGCCCGATTGAGCGAATGATGACCGCTGCCATGATGTCCGAGAGCAGCACCAGTAGTCAGCACGGTAATATAGGGGGCAGCGCGCTTTCCGAAAGCCAACTTGCCGAATTAAAAGCCTACTATGGTTTTGATAAACCTGTTTTGGTGAGCTATGTCCTTTGGCTGAAAAAAGTCGTCGTGCTCGATCTGGGAAACTCCACTCGTTACAGCGACCCGGTATGGGAAATTATTAAGGAGCGCCTGCCGATTTCGATTTTTTACGGTATTGCCACCCTGATCATTACTTACGCGGTGTGTATTCCGCTCGGTGTTATCAAAGCCATCAAACACGGCGGTAAATTCGACAACACATCCTCCGCCTTTGTCTTTATCGGTTATGCCCTGCCCGGTTATGTCGTCGGTATTGCTCTGATCACTGCCTTTGCTTCCCATTGGGAATGGTTTCCACTTGGCGGTTTTGTTAGCTCTGACTTTGATGACCTGACTACCTGGGAACAAATTAAAGACGTACTTCATCATGCGGTGCTACCCCTAACGGCTTACCTCGCGGGCAGCTTTGCCGTCACCACCTTTATGATGAAAAACTCGCTGATGGAAAACCTGTCAGCCGATTATATTCGCACCGCTATTGCCAAGGGTAAAAGCTTTAACGGTGCCGTAATCAACCACGCCTTCCGCAATAGCCTGATTCCGATTGCCACCTCCTTTGGCAATAATATCTCCGTAGTACTGACCGGTTCTTTTTTGATTGAAACCATATTCAATATCGATGGTTTTGGTCTGCTGGGCTTTGAGTCTCTGGTGGAACGCGATTACCCCGTGGTGATGGGGATCCTGGTTATCTCCTCCGTGTTATTTTTGCTCGGCAATATACTCTCCGATATCTGTGTCGCACTAGTCGATCCACGGGTCACCTTTGGAGATAGCCCGACATGACTCTTATCAGGCTAAGCCCGGTAACCTTAAAACAGTGGCAGCGCTTTAAATCCATTAAGCGTGGCTATTGGTCGGCCATGCTCTTTATCTTACTGGTGTTATTCAGCTTGCTGGCAGAGCTCTTTATTAATAATCGCGCTCTGATTGTCAGCTATGAAGGTGAACTGTTTTTCCCCACCTACGGCGCCATTATTCCGGGTAAAACCTTCGGCCTGGATTACGAATACGAAACCAATTATCGTGAACTGAAACAACACTTTGTCCAGCAACAAACGGAAGCCCCGAGCCAGAACAATTGGGTTTTGCTGCCTATCGTGCCCTACAACCCCTACGAGACCCATTTTAAATCGCTGGACTACCCACCCTACGCCCCGTCACTGGAAGACAGCCATTATCTGGG
Source organism: Oceanicoccus sp. (assembly GCA_965661375.1). Lineage (GTDB taxonomy): Bacteria > Pseudomonadota > Gammaproteobacteria > Pseudomonadales > Dasaniaceae > Oceanicoccus. Next base: position 83,792 of record CBFIDJ010000005.1, read on the forward strand.
CACCGACTCTACCGGCCGCGATATTACCGCCCGCCTGGTCTATGGCTTTCGGCTGGCCATTGGCTTTGCCTTAATCCTGCTGGTCTTTAATTATTTGATTGGTGTCAGCATTGGCTCCCTGATGGGTTTTTGGGGGGGGACTTTCGATTTATTATTTCAGCGTTTAATCGAGATCTGGTCTAACGTGCCTTTTCTTTACGTGGTAATGATTATCGCTTCCATCATCACACCGGGGTTCTGGACACTGGTTACCATCATGGTGGTCTTTGGCTGGATGTCGATGACCTGGTATATGCGTACCGCCACCTATAAGGAAAACGCACGCGAATATGTGATGGCCGCTAAAGCCATCGGCGCCTCTAACGGCCGAATTATTTTCCGGCATATTCTGCCCAACACCGTTTCCATTATTATTACTTTTATCCCTTTTTCCATCGCCTCAGGTATTACCTCGCTTACCGCACTGGATTATCTGGGGTTTGGCCTACCACCTCCGACACCGAGTTGGGGCGAACTACTGAGCCAGGGCATTAATCATCTTGATTCACCCTGGATAGTTAGTTCAGTAGTAGTTGCCATGACAATTGTCTTAGTCGCGGTTACCTTTGTTGGCGAAGCGATTCGCGAAGCCTTTGATCCCAAAAAATTCACAACTTATGAGTAAGATCATGCAAGCTACCAAATTATTTTTGCTGTCACTTTTTACTGTATTTTTTTCAGCGACTGTTCACAGCGCGCCGAATACCTTGCCCGAAGGACTCACCTGGGTCACTAATGACAGCGACCCGGTTTACGCCTCTAACAAGGCTATCAAAGGTGGCACACTGAGATCCTTTATGTTGAGTTTCCCTTTAACTCTAAGAACCGTCGGACCTGACTCAAACACAGGTATTCGTGATGCCCTGCTCGGCAATCAAATGAGCTTAACTGGCCTACACCCGGTCACTTTCAACCCTATGCCTGAAATCGCTACTCACTGGGCCTTCGATAAGGATGGTGTCACCACTTACTATAAACTGGATCAAAGAGCACGCTGGTCCGATGGCAAGCCCGTCACAGCTGACGACTTCCTGTTTACCCTGGAATTTATGCGCTCAAAGCATATCGTGGCTCCCTGGTATACCGACTGGTATACCAATGGCATAACCGAAGTAAAAAAATATGACGATCATACTATCGCTATAACCGGTAGTACTCCAAAACCCCCGAATGATTTGCTTTACTACTACGGCATGCCGCCAAAACCAAAACATTTTCACGAACTCAACAAAGACTGGGTCAGAAACTACAACTGGAAAATAGAACCCAATACCGGCCCCTATATCATTACAGAAATTCGCAAGGGCAAGTACATTGAGCTTGAACGCAAAAAAAACTGGTGGGCGAAGGATGACCGCTACAATAAAAACCGCTTCAATGTCGATAAAATTGTGCTTGAAGTCATACGTGATGTAAATATCGCCTACACGCATTTCGAGAAGGGCGATTTGGATGCCTTTGGCTTAACGCTTCCAAATTTTTGGCATGATAAAGCCACGGGTGAACTCTATGACAAGGGTTATATCCATAAAATTTGGTTTTATAATCAAACACCACAACCGTCCTATGGGTTGAGATTAAATCAGGCCGACCCGATTTTTCAGGATATCCATACCCGCCTGGGTTTTGCCCACGCGATGAACATCGACCTGATGTTAAAAACCGTGCTTCGAGGTGACTACGAGCGTCTTAACTCAAAAGCCGATGGTTTTGGTGAATATTCCAACCCGGATATAACAGCCTATCCCTTTGACCTGAAAAAAGCTGATGAATACTTAAGTAAGGCAGGCTGGAATAAACGTGGCCCCGATGGCATTCGAGTAAGAGATGGCAAACGTTTATCAGCAACCGTTCTTTATGCCCAACCCACTGATACTGAAAGGTTGGTGGTTTTGAAGGAAGAAGCTAAGAAAGCAGGAATTGAATTGCAATTAAAACTTCTCGATCCTTCGGCAGCCTTCAAATCTATGCTTGAGAAAAAACACCAAATCGCATGGCTCGGTATGGGGGGAGGTATCCATCCACAATACTGGGAGTCACTGCATTCCGACAATGCCTTTAAACCACAAACGAATAACTTCACCAATACCGCGCTGCCCGAACTGGACGAGCTGATCATGGTGTTTCGTAATTCTACCGATCATAAGGAGCGATTAAAGGCTTCCAGAAAGATTTTGCAAATTGTGCACGAACAGGCTGCTTATATACCAACCTACAAAGTGCCTTATGTTCGCTCTGCCTACTGGCGCTGGATGAAATTACCAAAGGGCTATGGCACCAAGCGTAGCGAATCACTTTTCTTCCCCTTTAATAATCCGCAGTATGTCAATTCCGGGGGGACGTTCTGGATTGACGTGGAAGAAAAACGCAAAACTCGCCAAGCCATGAAAGAGGGGAAATCCTTTGAGCCCGTTACCATTATCGATACCACCTATAAGGAATAACCATGGCCCTGCTGCAGGTTAAGGACTTATCGGTCAGTTTTGACAATGGCGAACAACGCGTCAATGTACTGAACAAAATTGACTTTGCGGTTGATCACGGCAAGACGCTTGGCATTGTCGGTGAGTCCGGCTGCGGTAAAAGCGTCACTGCACTGGCTATTATGCGGCTGCTGCCCCAACCTGCGGGCATTATCAACAGCGGCGAAATCCTGTTTGACGGCAACAACATCGCTACCCTGCCCGCGCGCGCCATGCGCTCCATTCGCGGGAAACGTATCGCGATGATTTTTCAGGATCCAATGACCGCACTAAATCCAGTACAACGAATCGGGCAACAATTGCTGGAAGTTTATCAGCTGCATTTTCCTGAACTCAATAAGCAACAGCGACTACAACGCGCTACCGGCATGCTGAAAAAGGTGGGGATTTCTGACCCGGAAGAGCGAATGAAAGTCTATCCGCACCAGTTGTCTGGAGGCATGCGGCAGCGGGTGATGATTGCTATGGCACTGGCCTGTGAACCCGATATTTTGATCGCCGATGAGCCGACGACGGCACTGGACGTCACCATACAGGCACAGATTCTTGCGCTGATGCAGGCGCTTCAGCGTGATACAGGGATGGCGATTATTTTTATTACCCACGACCTTGGCGTTATTGCCGAGCTCTGTGACGATGTAGTGGTGATGTACGCCGGGCGCATTGCAGAAGCTGCCAACGTCATCGACCTCTTTGCCACGCCCTTGCATCCCTATACACAGGGTTTGCTTTCCTCTATTCCACGCCTTGATGGAAAACCCAAAACCCTTTTGCATACGATCGAAGGACAAGTCCCCAGCTTGTCGAATATGCCCGTCGGATGCCGCTTTAATAATCGCTGTCCGCACCACACCGATCAATGTCACCAAAGCAGCCCTGCGATCGAAGATACTGGCAACAATCACAAAGTGGCCTGTTATCACTGGCAAACTATTCAGCAGGCCTCATGACACACGCTATGAACTCAGCCCAATCAACGCCCCTGGTGGCGGTAAAATCACTTAAAAAATACTTTCCGAAACGTTCCGGGGTGTTGCTGCGCCAGTCCGGGCAGGTACATGCGGTTGATGATATTTCCTTCGACATCAACCCGGGGGAAACCCTGGGCTTAGTGGGTGAATCTGGCTGTGGTAAAAGTACTGTAGCGAAAACACTGCTGCGCCTCTTCCCTGCCACCAGTGGCCAGGTATTGTTTGAAGGCGAAGATATACTGACTGCCGACCGGGAGCGAATGCGCCAACTGCGTCGGGAAATGCAGATCATCTTTCAGGATCCATTTGAATCCTTAAACAGCCGCCATACTATTGGGCAAATTCTGGAAGAGCCCTTAATCATTCATCACTACGGCGATAGAGAACAACGCCAGCAAAAAGTCGCTAGTCTGCTCAATCGCGTAGGCCTATCCGCGGATGCTGTTACACGGTTTCCGCACGAGTTTTCCGGCGGACAACGTCAGCGCATTGGTATCGCCCGAGCAATTGCCTTAAACCCCAAATTTATCGTCTGTGACGAAGCCGTGTCTGCGCTGGATGTTTCTATTCAATCGCAAATTATTAATCTGCTATTAGAGCTGCAGCGGGAGATGGGAATAGCGCTACTGTTTATCGCTCATGATCTGGCAGTGGTAAAACATATCTCCGATCGTGTCGCCGTTATGTATCTCGGCGAGATCGTTGAGACCGCAACATCTACCGAAATTTACTCCAAGCCTCGACATCCCTATACTCAGGCTCTAATCGATGCGATCCCGGTACCTGATCCGTCCGTTAAAAAACAGCGAACAATTTTAAGTGGTGATGTGCCGAGCCCGATTTCGCCGCCTAGTGGCTGCCGTTTTCATACCCGCTGCCCCAAAGCCCAGCCGCTCTGTCAGCAACAAGCCCCTGTGTTCGAAAACATTTCAAACAATAATAACCAACACTGGGTTGCCTGTCATTTTTGGGATCAGTAGCCCGCCTTTAACCATTGGACGACAACAATACGCCTCTCGAATCCAGTAATCACAATGATGCATTCACTAAATAGCCTGACGTTACAAAGACAAACAGGGATAACCCCAGCGACGGGTAATGCGCAAAACCTGAGAGCCTGGGACGCGGCGGATGAGTTGCTACTTGCCCATATCAATGAGCTGAATATCCTGCAGGATAAGCCACGGATTTTACTGATAAACGATAATTTTGGCGCACTGGCCTGTAGCCTAAACTACTACCAGCCTGACAACTGGGGCGACTCCTATCTCGGGCATTGTATTGCTGAATATAATCGTCTTGAAAATCAGCTACCTTACTCGACAAATCCTCTGCCCAGTACAGAGTCACCATCGGGCCACTACGACCTCGTTCTTATTAAATTACCTAAAACGCTGGCTTTACTGGAGCATCAGTTGGCCACCCTGACAGCACACCTGCACAACAGAAGTCGAGTTATTGCCGCTGGCATGGTCAAATATATGCAAGCCTCCCATAGCGAATTACTGGAAAAATATATCGGACCTACCAATGCCTCATTAGCCGTTAAAAAAGCTCGTTTGCTTTTTTCGGACTGTACTGGAACCGTTAAAACCACCTCTCCCTATCCCAGCAAGTTTTCTCAGTCGGAACTGAGCGTACAACTCTGCAATCACGCCAGCGTCTTTTCACAGAAGAAACTCGATATTGGTACCCGATTTATCCTTGAACATTTCGACAAACTGCCAACTGCTAAACGAATCATCGACCTCGGCTGTGGCAATGGCTTGCTGGGGATTATGGCACAACGCCAGCTAACTAATAGTAAGATCTATTTTATTGATGAATCCTATATGGCCATCGCCTCAGCAACAGAGAACTATCGACTGAATATTCAACAACCGGCAAACAACTGGGAACAGAGTCTACTGTTGAGCGATTGCCTGGAGCAGGCCTGGGAAAAAAACAGCGAAACCAAAGCGGTAGACCTGATACTCTGTAACCCGCCCTTCCATCAACAAAATACAGTGGGTGATCATATAGCGCTAAAAATGTTCAGACAAAGTTTTCAAAGTCTAAATCCAGGAGGACATCTATGGGTAGTGGGAAACCGACACCTTAATTATCACGTTAAATTAAAACGGTTATTTGGAAATACCAAGACCATTGCCAGCAATAATAAATTCGTATTGCTCAGCGCGGAGAAAAAATAATCATCTGTATTACTCATCTTTAAAGTACTGCACCATCTCGCTCTCTCGCTCTCTGGCCTGAGCCAGTAATTTAGCCACCTTTTGGTCAAAATAGTAAAACCACTCCCCAGAGCCGTTAATCCGGCTGGCCATATCATAGCTTAGCTTTTGATACTGATTGACCAGAGTCACGTAATCAGCTTCACTCTCCTTAGAAATCTGATACATCGAACGAAATTTTTGATTAACTGTGAAAATACTTTCATCTTCCATTTTTTCAAGGTGTTTATTGTATTGCTGCGATGCCTTGTCCTTGGTAACCGATATTTTTTTTGAAAAACTGTCCACTTTATTTTCCGGCTTTTCCGCCAAAATATGGCTGGCCTTTTCATTTGCATTGACCAATAAGATTAGCCCTACTACAAATAGTATGACCACAACCGGTAACATAAACACTGAGACCCAAAATGGTTTCGAAACCTTTTTCGCCACCATCTCGCTCTTTCGGGCGAGTTTTGCGTCAGGGTTTTCTTCTTCATCTCTAGCCATAATTCATTCAACTCTCTACTTTAATTCCAGACTACTTGGCCTTTTTTAGCATTTGCTCAAGCTTATTTTTACGCAGAACACTGGCATCCTTGAGATTATCCAAAGTCAGGGTATGTGCATCCAACCAGGTTTTAGACCCCTGGCTCATGCCTGCAAGATCAGAGGAGCCGGATTTAATCGTCATAAGTAGCGTTTGAAAATCTTCTTCTCTGCTCAGCAGAAAGTCCCGATACGGAGCCGCTTTTTCCAAACTACAATCCGCACCAATTTTCTCCAGCTCTTTGGTATAGGCCGATATTTTTTTGATTTCACTTTTTCGAAAATCAGCCAATAGCATCAACTGCTGTTCCAAGGCTAAAAATTGCTCCTCCATCGGGTCCTCTTCGGTGATCTGGGTTGCCTCGACCAGATCAGAAATTCGCATAAACATCACTGTCATTCCCGTAGCCATCACGGAAATAATCACTGCCGATATAGCCAATACTACAACCATCAGGGTTTTTGCAGTTGCAGCCTGCTTTTCAACTTTGGGTAATAGTTCAGCTGGATTTACCGCTGGAGCGGTATCATCTTTCTCATCTTCGGCCATTTAATTCTCCCGAAACAACAGTTTATCAGTGGATTCAATCTTTGTAGCATAGCCAGCAAGCAGCTTTTTTTCACCCTTGCAGAGTAAATAAAGCTATTGCCTCACTATGGTGAGTTTGTGGAAACATATCTGCAAGTGCGTACTGCTCCAGTCGATAACCCGAAGCTAATAACGGCTCAGCATCACGAACCAGGGTTTGTGGATTACAGGATATATAAACAATTCGCGCTGGTTTCACTGTAGCCAGATAACGACAGAGTTGATAAGCCCCCGCCCGAGGTGGGTCCAACAGTGCTTTATTAAACCGCTGCTGCACAGTAACGCCTTCAGACATCAGGTCACGGCAATAGAAAGCCGTATTATCAACTGTATTCATCTCGGCATTTAGCTGGGCCTTTTCAACCATCTCCTGAGCGAGTTCAAAACCGATCACAGAGCTGGCCTGTATTGCTATCGGCAACGTAAAATTACCGATGCCACAAAAAAAGTCAGCGACATGGTCGGATTGATTCAGTTCCAGCCAATCGAGGGCACGCGTTATCAACTGGCGGTTGATGGCAGGGTTAACCTGAGTAAAATCTGTCAGGTTAAAGTTTAGCGCCTGATCATCATTCGTTAATTTATAGTTAAAATCTGACTGCCCCGCCTCTGACTGCCAACGCTCAGCGACTTTGTCTTGCTGTTCAATATAGAGCTGATGTTCTGAAGCAAAATCTGCCAATAAAGCAATATCACCGCGGGGTAGTATCTTCCTGGTTTTTAAAAGCAAACCAAGACGCTGATTGTCATCTTCACTAATCAGTATTTCATTTATATCAACAGCCTTGCTCAACGACTGGAGAGTGGGTTTTAGCCACTGCAACAGTGTGTTCAGCCCTGGTTGTAAAATAGGACAATAATCCACGGCCACTATCTGGTGAGATTCAGCCTGTCGAAAACCAATATCTAACCTCTTGCCCTTACCAGAAACCGCCAGCCGGGCACGGTGTCGGTAATGATAGGGCTTCGAAGTTAACGGGCCAGCTACCTTTGCCTCGGCATCTAAACGGCCCAACAACTGAACCAGGCGTTGTTGCTTGTGGGCCAGTTGTTGCTCGTAAGCCAAATGCTGCAGACTACAACCACCGCAGCACAAATATAAAGGGCATTCAGGCGCTGTACGGTCAGGTGATGACTGATTTACCGCTAGCAATTCTGCTTCCGCATATTTATTACGACTGGTTATAAACCTGATATCTACTTTTTCACCTGGCAAGGCTGCTCGCACAAAGACAGGTTTTTTATGATCGCCAAGCCTGCCTATGCCTCTGCCATCATCCGCCAGCGATGTAATTTCCAGAGAATGTGTGCCAGTGGGCACAGGTGTTTTACTGGGTTTAAAAGTTCGCAGCCCCTTGTTTTTGGAATGCGCTTTGCCTGAACGGAATCTAACCATCGCCATTAAATCTCAAGTTCTTCAAAATGAGGATAATGAGTAAAATACAGCGCTGTTCTAATTCTCGGCGACTGGCCTTCCTTAATAGGACTGATTGGTGCAGTTGAGATAAATGCTTCTGAGCGTAAAAATACAGACAGGTGCAGGCGATAATCCATCAGCTGCACTCGGTATTGCGACAGCTCTCTGTCAATAAAACCGGCTTTACTCTCTCCAGCCAGTGGCGAGGAGGTTTTATAGTCAACGATCCAGAAGTCGCCCTCTTCATCAATAATAAGCCGGTCTAGAATTTTCTTTTTTACTCCCACTGTAAAACTGGATAACAGCGAAAATTCCGTTTTCGATAGCTGATGATTTGGTGAAAGCAGCCACTGACCTCTATCATCGGCTATTACCCGATCAACTGTGCTTATCAACTGATCTACCGCCATTGGCCTATCGGAAACTGCTACAGATTGAAGCTGTAACAGGTTTTCCAACCAGCGCTGTTTATTGTCAGCTGTTTTTTCCGACCAAAAGCTAAGCCCCTTCTCTATCAAAATCTCAAACAGACTGTGACAGGCTGTACCGATATCAGCCGCTATGGTCGATTCACTCCACGCCGGTAAATTCTCTTCATCCTCGTCATATTCACCCTTAATATAAAATTCCTCTAATGGATTGCTGAAACTCCAGGCTGGCGGTTGCCAATGCGAGGGTAGGCGCCAGTAATGTTCTCCAGCGAGTAGTTCGTCAAAATCAAACTGTTGCTGTCCGGGTCTGGATGCCTCGCGACACCACTCGACCTGCTCTTGCAATCCCTGCCAGGCAGAAGCAATTAAACTGTTAGCGGGCGGTGGTTTTGGTTCTTCCGTTTTAGGGTCTAGATTTGTTGTCAACAATACATACAAACGTTTTATTGCTCGGGTTGCCGCGACATAAAATAAGCGGGTGTTTTCCAACTGGCTGGATTGTCCCTGTTCAAACCGTAAATGATCATAACTTAAATCTCCCTTTTCACCTGCAGCGGGAAGAGTATTAATGACCAGACCTCGAAACTGATTATGATCAGAGGTGTATTCACGCCACATCAATAACGATTTGTCATCGCTGCGCGGAGAGCGTGACAGCGAGGGAAGAATAACCGAATCAAATTCCAACCCTTTCGCCTTATGAATCGTCATAATAGAGAGCTTGCAGTCACTATTTACAGGCCTGGCATAAAGCCGCTGCACAGCTTCTTCAAAGTCATCCATATGAAGCAATAATTCGCCATTTTGATAACTTTCCAATAGATTAAAATAATCATCCACCATGGCAAATTCATCGCTGGAGGAAAGTGCCGCTGCCCCGCCTAGTGCCAACCAAATGCCCTCCACCCAGCTTCTAACGGTCTGGCGTTGGCGCTGTTGAAACGCGGTTCGAAAGAGCTGGCTGACCGCGCTCAGTCTTTCTTTGGCCTTTTTGCTCAATTGCGCGGGAAGTTCGTTGTGGATAAACAGACTGGCTAATCCGTCCTTGCCGGCAGCCCGCTGCAGATAAAACAGATCCTGATTATCCAAACCTATCCAGGGAGTTCGCATCAGTGCTGCCCAGCTAATCTGATCCGCGATATTCGTCAGCGCCCGAGTTAGGCTCAGTAAGTCCCTGATGGCACCATAACTGGCTAAGGGATCAATATCAGCGGCATGCCAGGCTATCCCTGCTGCCTGAAGAGCGGGAATAATATCGGCCAGGTGACCGCGACTGCGTACCAGAATGGCGATACTGCCCTCGGGCTCACTGTCCAACGCTCGCTGTGTCAACGCAACAACTTTCTCAGCCTCCTGCAAGCGGGCCTGGTCACCGGTAAAGCCAAAGAGCTTAACTTCGGCATTATTCAAAGCCTGATTAAAGGCGTTAGCCGACTCAAAACGTACCGCACCGCGAGCCGGGTTGTCCCGCGCAGGAAAAGCGTTAATAAATGTCGAATTAATCCATTCGACCACTAAAGGATCAGACCGAAAGTTGACCGACAAGGGGCAATCATCCAGCGCTACGCCATTCACACCCCGGTGTCTGGCCTGTAAAAACAGACCAACATTGGCCTGCCGAAAACTGTAAATGGACTGCATGCCGTCGCCAACAATAAACAAAGTGTTAGGTCGCTGAGGGTTTTGTTGATTGTATTCACCCCAACCTTCCACCAAACGCTCCAGCAACTGAAACTGTGTGCTGGCCGTATCCTGAAACTCATCGACTAAAATGTGGCTTAATTGATAATCCAGCTTTAAGGCCAACTCGCTGGGCGTGAGTCCATCCCCCAGTGCACGCAGTGCAGACATGGCAATAAGGCTATGATCTACCTCCCCCTCCAATTGGAAAATCACCATCAGCTCTGCAACCAGTGCCGGTAATAGTGAAGCCAAGGATTGTAAAACGCGCCATTGATTCGCTGGTAACTTCGGGGCGGGCAAATGTCGAAGCTCGAGCAGATGTTGCCGTAGCTCCTCAGCCTGCTCTATTGATCCTAGTAGTTCTACAAACTCGGCTTTTAAGCGCTTGGCGAGAGCTTTATCACCATCAATGGTCTCCGTGGGAAAACCGGATTTAATATCAACACGTTTGCGAAAAGTATGCTTAGCGGTCAACAGGGTATCCGCAATGGCCAACCAGTCCTGCACCGCTTCAGGCGAGGCATCAGGCAACTCAATAATCCCAGCAAGCCGCGCAATCAGTGAATCCGGTTTTTGATGCTGACAATTACAACCGGCATAATCCAGCAGAGGCAGCAATTCGGCAGAAAAATCCGCCAAGGTTTGTTTAAGCGCCGTTAATACATCAACAATAATCTGTCTCAGTGTACGTTCAATAACCTCTCGCGCCTGCTCCGGCTCTCCTCCCAGGCTGATATGTGATAACCATTGATCTCTGCGAGACAGCAGCGACATTAACAATCGCTCCAACCTTGTCATGTCGTTATCAACATGTTCCAGCAGAACCGCTAAGTCTTTCGCAATGCCGGTATCAGATTCCAGTTTTTGTAAGAGCTGGTGAATCGCTGAGCGATAATGTGTTTGGGCTTGATCGGTAATCGCGGGCTGAGCGCCAAAGTTTGACAGTATCGGCATTTGACGCGTCAGGCTGGCACAAAGGCTGTCAATAGTTTGTATTTTCAGGCGGCTGGTATTGTCCAGCAAATGCCAACCACACTGTTCATCGCGAGCCAGCGCTTCATGCGCAAGCTGCCAGGTCAATAACTTATGTGGCTCTGCAGGTTTTTCCTGACTGCGCGCAAATTGCAACGCGGCAATAATGCGATGGTGCATTTCTGCAGCCGCTTTACGCGTAAAAGTGATCGCCAGTATCTCTTCAGGTTGATCAACACTGGACAACAATTTCAAAACACGCTGACTTAATAATTCTGTTTTACCAGAGCCAGCAGGTGCCGTGACACAGATCGAACGCTGCGGATCAAGTGCCGCCAGTCGTGACTGATGATCAATAGGTAAGCTCATCAGCGTCCTCAATTATACTCTCCGGCAAGTCGGTATGCTCTATACGACAGAGCGATGAATAATGGCAGAACTGGCAAGTTTGTGCCGGCCGCTTAGGATCTACGTCAGACTTGCCGGAAATAAAATCCTGCGCCAGCGCCATTAGCACTTTGTTCCAGTGCTGCTGTAATTGCTCCCAACCCTGTACGCCGGCCTCGCTACTGGTTTTAGTTTGCCACTGTACTTTTGGCTCCAGCGAATGTTCATCACCAACGCCTTTTAGCTCGCAGCCATCGGCACGCAACTGGGCAAAGCCAATACCGGACACTTTTTCCTCTTTGCGCTCCGCTAACATCTGATACAAGGGGAGCTGTGGCTCATCGGGGCGATCCCCCCACCAACGATTGGTACTGACATTTGAGGTTTTGTAATCAATAACCAGTAAACTGTCGTCACCGAGCCGATCAATCCGGTCTATGCGCGTTTCAAGCTCAAGCTGCTGGAATTGAAAACGGGTTCTGCCCTCGGTACTCACCACAGTAAAACTTGTACGCTGCTCTTCAATGTCCAGCCAGGCTAGCAGCAACGTAGTTAACCGCTTTACCTCTAGTTCATGAAAGCGTAAGCCCAATGCCACCGGGGATTTTTGCGACCACTCATTCAACGCATAATTACTGGAGTCTCGGCAAATTAATTCTCGACCAGCCTGATCAAGCGCCAACAATTCATCCTGGGACTTTATTCTCTGCCACAATAGCTCAAGAGCCCGGTGTAAAATCGACCCACGATCCGCTGCATTTAAGCCCTGACCTGGTTTGTCCAGTGCCTTTAAGCCCAAGCGGTGCTGGGCAAAAGCTTTAAAGGGACAAGCCGCCTGACTGGCAAACAGCGCTGAGCCACCACGCACTACTTCATCCACTCCCAGCTCGGGAGCCTGTCCGGGTGAAAGTGATTCCAGCACGCCAGATTCGAGATGACGCCTCCGTATTTCTACCACAGGTAACAACTGTTCCAGCGGCCGCTTTAATAAATCTATTAACTTGATCTGTGGAAAGCCTGCAAACAGTGAACTTACCGCGGCAGGATTGTCGTCCATCACCGCAGGAAAGCTCACCACCAGATTGTTCGCGCTATGAATAAAACGCTGTGAAATATTTTGTGAAAAGGTCAATTCACGAGCGGCGGTTGCATGGGGCATATTAAGTTGTCGCTGTAAATGCACAGGCAATAGCGGATTGGGTGAAGGAGGTGCCGGCCAGTTTTTCTCCGCCATCGACTGCAACCACAGGTGTGAAAATTGCAGCCCCGCCGCCTCCAGTGTTCCCAAAATCTGAAGTGCAGAATCAGCAGTTTGCGGTTGAAAGATCTGCTGGGTCAGTAAATTTTTTAATCGTGAAATGGCCTGGGTAAAGCTAATCGGTATGCTGACAGCATCTTGCATCGCAAACAATTTTAAAACTTTTTGCCACTGACTGACCTGCTGGTATTCGATACTGTCAAGCTGACGCTTACCCGGCCAGCCAATTAGCTGGAGCAGTTCAACAATCCTCTGAAGCCAATACTCACTACTTTGTGCTTGTTTAAAACTGGCCTGACGAGACATTGTCGCAATATCCTGCAAGGCTTTACAAAACTGTTCTTCAGAGCATTCCTGAGAATTTTCATTCGCCTTAGTGGCTAAATCAGTCGTCTCACTTACAGCTTTATTCAATGCCTTTTCTGCAAGTTGCCGAAAACGGGCACCGGTTATGGTAAAGCTTCGGTCTGTCCTGAGCAGGGTTACTAATACAGTAATATAGCCAAAGGCATCATCCAAACAATAAAACGGCGACTGACAAATAGTCTCTAAAGTCTCCAGTTCTAACACCGGCAATGCTAGATGTAAGGCATCAAGCGCGGCGGCAATCACTGGTGCCTCCACCAAGGGATAACCTGCCGAAAAGTTGAAGGGCAGATTACGACGCTGAACTAACTCGTTAGACTTGCCAGCAGGTCTATTGAAGCCCGGCTCAAAGACTTCCTGAAATATTCGCTGTACCCGCTGGCGTTGTTGGGCCAGATCAGGAATAACAATTCCCACCCGTGCATCGGGGTCATTCTTCAATACTCCTTTAGCCCAGACAGCGGCGGCCTGTACCTCTCGTGATGCGTCATCACATTGCACCACGCAAACCTCAGCGGACTTGGCTTTCGGTTCGTATAATTGAAAATCTCCAGCTGCACTCAGTAATGCACTGTAGAGCGGAGCAATGGAATCAAAACCAATCCCCAGGATGGTACCCTCTGTAGAGAGTGATGTATTTTTAAAAGCAGTGATTAATACTTCAGCCAACTTAACCGAAGCAAGCCAGTTGTTATGCTGGCAATAAGCAGTAAATTGATCAATCCACTGTAGTAAAACTGCAGCATCTTCATCACTGATCAAGACCTCCCGACAGGCCTCATCACTGATATCCTGCTGCCACTCAATCAACAGGCGATAAGCTGCCGCCACCTGACGGGCAGTTGCCACAGGACGAAGCAAAGCCGCTCCAACATCGGATTCACTAACCATTTGCTCCCAAAGCAATAATTCCTGAGCACTGTTTAAAAGCTTATAGTTCTGAGCTAATGGGTCATCACAAAGCACCATTCGTTGCCAGCAGAGGTCCATCCATGTCGACAGTGAATAGATACGCGGTGTGCTGACGACTTTCGCTCCCCGGTGCTGGCAGGCTGAGGCAAATGCTGTCTGTATGCGGCTTGCCAGCCGCTGATTGGCAGTTAGTATTAGCTGGCCACTAGCCAGTTCATTAAAAATGGGCTCGACATCAAAAAAGGAAATCAATCGCGGCATAAGATTATTATAAATCGCAGTTAGGTCTTATGTGTTAGAACCTGTAGCTGTACTGGGAACAAGCATAGTCCCTGAAAACAAGCACTTATCCTGAAAACAAGTATAGACCCAGCAAATAAGCGCGATTGTAACCTTGCCACAGCCAAAGTAATAGCAGTTAACACTGAACCTGCACTGTCGGTAGATATTGGTTACAATATGCGCCAACTTCTGCCTGCCTGGCAGGCACATATACTTTTCAGAGCCTGTCCAGACAGGCCAATTGCGAGCGATAGATACACAATGAGCACCCATGTAGTAGACAACCTCAATGTAGAATCACAGGAGATTCTAATCACTCCGGCACAATTAAAAGCCGAGCAACCCATGTCGGAACAAGCTGCGGAAACAGTCAGCACCAGCCGCGAAGTGATCCGCAATATTCTCGATGGAAAGGATCACCGGTTGTTTGTGGTGGTTGGTCCTTGCTCTATCCACGATGTCGACGCTGCTCTGGACTACGCTCGCCGCTTAAAAAAACTGGCAGATGAAGTTCAGGACACGCTTTATATTGTTATGCGGGTTTATTTTGAAAAGCCGCGTACTACCGTCGGTTGGAAAGGTTTAATTAACGATCCACATCTAAATGATACCTTTAAAATTCAGGAAGGTTTGCATATTGGTCGTCAACTGCTACTCGATATTGCAGAAATGGGGCTTCCCACTTCGACCGAAGCTCTGGACCCGATCTCACCACAATATATGCAGGACTGTATTGCCTGGTCAGCGATCGGCGCACGCACCACAGAATCGCAAACCCACCGCGAAATGGCCAGCGGCCTTTCCTCTGCGGTCGGCTTTAAAAACGGGACCGATGGGGGATTATCCGTCGCCATGAATGCAATTCAATCTGCCAGCAAGCCGCATCGTTTTCTAGGAATCAACGGCGAGGGCCAGGTTGCCATTATTCATACCAAAGGTAATACCTATGCCCATGTTGTGCTTCGCGGTGGCTCTAATGGCCCCAACTATGACTCCGTACATATTGAACTGACCGAACAGGCACTAACTAAAGCCGGTGTCGCTAGCAATATTATGGTCGATTGTTCCCATGCCAATTCCAGCAAGAAGCCGGAGCTGCAACCCAAAGTGGTTGAGGATGTGAGCAATCAGATTATGGCTGGCAATAATTCTATTGTCGGTTTGATGATCGAATCCAATATCCACGAGGGCAATCAATCTATCCCTGAAGATTTGTCAAAGTTGACCTATGGCGTTTCGGTCACTGACGGCTGTATTGGCTGGGAGAGCACAGAGCAGACCCTGAAATCCATGCGCGATAAACTGAAAGAGACCCTGCCTGGACGGGCCAGAAACAACGGTTAACCTCACAAGCACAAATCGCAGGTACAAAAAAACCGCGGCAAACGCGGTTTTGTACCCTTGACAGCAATGAAAAGAGCTGAGGTATCTAAGCCACAACAGTGGCAAGTCTACCTAGCCGGAGCTATATAGGAACTATGTGATGAAAACTACGTTGTTATAAAAACCACGTAGTTTTAAAAGCTGCGTTCAGATCTATACAAACCCCGGAAACAAGCCAAATTAGCAGCTTATAAAGGCGTTACGTTCTCAGCTTGTGGGCCTTTTTGACCCTGAGTTACAGTGAACTCTACCTTCTGGCCTTCAGCCAAGGTTTTGAAGCCAGACGAATTGATTGCACTAAAGTGCACAAATACGTCAGGACCGGATTCCTGCTCAATAAATCCAAAACCTTTGCTTTCGTTGAACCACTTAACGGTGCCAGTAGTTTGATCAGACATTTTACAATCCTATTTACATATTAAAGTTTTTCGTCAAAGCCCCAGGCAACCTTAACAACCAGACAAGTCTGATAAAAGGTCGTCATGGACAAGACTGACCAGCTGAGAAATAGTGTTGTTGATTATGAAAAACAGGACGAAGTAATTACCGCGGAACATCGTGTGGTTGAACATAAAAACAAGCCGTATTTTCAAGCTAAAATCGATTGTAACCCCTTTAACGGCCTCGTCAATGGTTTTACATTTTTTTTTCGTAAGGATTAAAACCTGTTCATTTTGGCCATTAAAAGAATAAAAAAAGGGTGCCTGAGCACCCCTTCCGATAAATTTGAAAACCTCTCGGCTTTAAAAGTCAGGCCCTCAATAATACGCCTGTGACTTATCGGTATGGTCAGTCATATCCCTTACACCCTTAAGCTCGGGAACCATCTCCAACAGGGATTTTTCAACACCGTCTTTCAGCGTTGCTTCCACCATGCCGCAGCCCTGGCAGCCGCCACCAAATTTCAGAATAGCTACACTGTCTTTAGTCACTTCAACCAGAGACACTTCACCACCATGCGATGCCAGCGAAGGGTTAACATCGTTAAACAAAACGTAGTTAATCCGGTCTTCAACGGGACTATCTTCAGTCAGTTTTGGCATCTTCGCATTGGGCGCTTTAATGGTGAGCTGCCCGCCCATTCGATCCTTGGAGTAATCGACATAGGCATCCTCCAGAAAAGGCACACTGCGGCGTTCAAATCTGGCAGTCAACTCACCGTAATCCAAGACCACATCATCATCCACACAATCGGCTTCCCGACAATAGGCAATGCAGGTTTCTGCCTTAGGGGTTCCAGGATTATTAACAAATATACGAATACCGAGCACCTCATCATCCTGGCCCGCCAGCAACTCGGCCAGATAACCCTGGGCAGACTCGGTTATAGTAATTTTCACTTCGGTGTTTGCTTCAGCCGTGGCTTCTGACATTAGGTATACGTCCCGTTACGCTCTATCTACACTGGAAAAACCAGTTAATGAATATAGGGTGCCGATTATGGGGCAAGGCTAGCGCAATCTAGCAAGTTCACCAAGACGATAAAGCTATATCAAAATATTTCGATATAGTTTAGAATTCACCTTCGCTGATTGATCATCGCTGCCGCCAGGCCAAATCGGCTTGTAATTCGATTATTATACAGCTTTAGCTGTGCACTGTTGAAGCACAGACATTACGATTTTCTTTTTATTTACTTAATAACCCTTTATTTTTAAAGGGTTTTTGCTTTAAAAGTTGAAGATATGACCTCAATAAAAGACCGCCTCCAAGCCCTTAATGACGCCATTAGTAAACGCATCCTGATTTTAGATGGTGCCATGGGCAGTCTGATCCAAACTTACAAGCTGGAAGAAGCAGACTATCGCGGTGAGCGCTTTGCGGACTACCACAAGGACATTAAGGGTAATAACGACCTACTCAGTATTACCCAGCCGACTATCATCGAAGATATCCATCGAACCTACTTGGAAGCCGGTGCCGATATTATTGAGACCAATACCTTCAACGCCACCCAGGTTTCTCAAAGCGACTACGCAATGGAAGCACTGGCTCGCGAGCTAAACGTCGCTGGTGCCCGAGTAGCTCGCCAGGCGGCTGACGCCATGACTGCCATAACACCCGACAAACCCCGTTTCGTTGCCGGCGTGGTAGGCCCTACCAGTCGCACCGCGACGATTTCTCCCGATGTAAATGACCCAGGGTTTCGCAATATTACCTTTGATCAACTGGTTACGGATTACAGCGAAGCCACCGAAGGACTCATCGAAGGTGGCGCCGATATTATTCTAATCGAGACGATATTCGACACCCTCAATGCCAAGGCAGCAATTTTTGCCGTGCAGGGAGTCTTCGAAAAACTGGGCGTTGAATTGCCCATTATGCTCTCCGGCACCATTACCGATGCCAGCGGGCGTACACTGTCAGGGCAAACCACGGAAGCCTTCTGGTACTCCATCGCTCACGCCAAGCCTCTGACTGTAGGGCTTAACTGCGCTCTGGGCGCAAAAGAACTTCGACCCTACGTGCAAACGTTGTCCAAAATTGCCGACACCGGTGTCAGCGCCCACCCCAATGCCGGGCTGCCCAATGAATTTGGTGAATATGATGAAACGCCAGAGGAAATGGCCACCATCGTGGAAGAATTTGCTGCCAGTGGCTTTCTGAATATCGTCGGCGGCTGTTGCGGCACCACACCGGAACATATTCGAGCCATCGCCGATGCCGTCGCTAAATATCCGCCCAGGGAAATCCCGGCAATCGAACCGGCCTGCCGGCTTAGCGGCCTGGAACCCTTTGTGATTGACGACAGCTCCCTTTTCGTCAATGTAGGGGAACGCACAAATATTACCGGCTCAGCAAAATTCAAACGCTTGATCCTTGAAGAAGACTACGACACTGCCCTCGAAGTGGCCCTGCAACAGGTTGAAAGCGGCGCCCAGATCATCGATATCAATATGGATGAGGGCATGCTCGACTCGCAGGGTGCTATGGTGCGATTTTTACACCTGATTGCCTCTGAACCCGATATTTCCCGTGTTCCTATTATGGTCGATTCTTCCAAGTGGGAGATTATCGAGGCGGGATTAAAATGCATTCAGGGCAAGTCCATTGTGAATTCTATCAGCCTGAAAGAAGGCGAGGCGGATTTCGTCACCAAGGCTAAACTTTGTATGCGTTACGGTGCGGCTATTATCGTGATGGCTTTCGATGAAGAGGGTCAGGCCGATACCGAAGCGCGTAAAAACGAAATCTGCAAACGCTCTTACGATGTGCTAGTCAATAAGGTTGGCTTTCCTCCGCAGGATATTATTTTTGACCCGAATATCTTTGCCGTTGCCACCGGTATCGACGAACACAATAACTATGCACAAGATTTTATTCGCAGCTGTGAATTTATCCGCAGGGAATTGCCCTACGCCAAAATTTCCGGTGGCGTGAGCAATGTTTCCTTCTCTTTCCGTGGTAACAACCCGGTGCGGGAAGCAATTCATGCCGTGTTTCTATATCACGCGATCAAAGCCGGCCTATCAATGGGTATTGTTAATGCTGGCCAATTGGCAATTTATGAAGATATCCCAAAAGAATTACGGGACCACGTTGAAGATGTGATTCTTAACCGCCGTGATGACAGCACTGAACGTATGCTGGAAATCGCCGGCAAGTATGCCGAGGAAGGCACAGCCAAACAGGAGGAGAATCTGGAGTGGCGGCAACTGCCTGTTAATAAACGGCTCGAGTACGCTCTGGTTAAGGGCATTACCGCTTTTATCATTGAGGATACCGAAGAGGCACGAGCGGCCGCCAGCCGCCCAATTGAAGTCATTGAAGGCCCACTGATGGACGGTATGAATGTGGTTGGCGACCTGTTCGGTGCAGGCAAAATGTTTTTACCCCAGGTGGTAAAAAGTGCCCGCGTAATGAAACAGTCGGTAGCCTACCTCACACCTTATATCGAAGCCGAAAAAGATGGCAAAGCTCGGAGCAACGGTAAAGTTATTATGGCTACCGTGAAGGGCGACGTACACGATATAGGTAAAAATATCGTCGGTGTAGTCCTGCAATGCAATAATTTTGAAGTGGTCGATCTCGGGGTTATGGTCGCCTGTGAGGACATATTAAAAGCGGCGAGAGCTGAAAACGCCGATATTATTGGCCTTAGCGGTTTGATCACTCCATCGCTGGATGAAATGGTCTATGTCGCCAAGGAAATGCAGCGTCAGGGTATGGATTTACCGCTAATGATTGGCGGAGCAACCACCTCCAAGGCACATACGGCGGTGAAAATTGATCCACAGTATCAAAACTCCGGCCCGGTCTATGTGCCCGACGCCTCACGCAGTGTATCAGTTGCCAGCACGTTAATGAGTAAACAACATCGCGATGAATACCTCCGTGAGAGGCGTGAGGAATATGCTGCCCTGCGCGAGCGCAATGCTAATCGTCGGCCAAAAGCCGAGAAAATGAGCTATTCAGAAGCTGCTGCCAATAAGCCCCGGATCGATTGGCAAAACTATCAACCACCGACACCTGCTTTTCTGGGTGTGAGAGTGTTTGATAACTATGATTTAAATTCGCTACTGGACACCATCGACTGGACACCGTTTTTCATCTCCTGGGATTTGGCCGGAAAATATCCGCGTATCCTGGAAGATGAAAAAGTGGGCGAAGCCGCACGCAATCTGTTTAACGATGCACAAAAAATGCTGACCCATCTGATCAATAACAAACTGATTGAGGCGCGTGCAGTTATTGGTTTTTGGCCAGCAGCACAGGTTTGCGATGATGATATTGAACTGTACACCGATGAGTCGCGAACCGAAGTTCTCACTACATTGCATCATATTCGCCAGCAAACCAAAAAGCCCAATCGCAAACCCAACCTGAGTCTTGCTGACTACGTTGCGCCAGCAGATTCTGGTCTGAAGGATTATATCGGTGGCTTTGTGGTTAGCGCCGGCTTAGGCGTTGAACAACTGGCTAAAGAGTATGAAGCCAAGGGCGATGACTATAATTCCATTATGGTAAAAGCCCTTGCCGATCGACTGGCGGAATCCTTTGCCGAACATTTGCATCACAAGGTACGCACAGAATTTTGGGGTTATGCTCGCGATGAATCCTTGAGCAATGAAGAATTGATCAAGGAGAAATATACCGGTATTCGCCCTGCGCCTGGCTACCCCGCCTGCCCCGATCATACAGAAAAGGCGACATTGTTTAGCCTACTAACCGCCGAAGATAAAATCGGCGTAGAATTGACCGAACACTTTGCGATGATGCCGGCGGCATCCGTCAGCGGCTTTTACTTTTCTCACCCTGAATCCTCCTACTTTGCTACCGGCAAAATTGGCAGAGATCAGGTGGAGAGCCTGGCTGAACGTAAACAGATGCCGCTGAACGAACTTGAGCGCTGGCTTTCTCCAGTGCTGGATTACGATAATTAGGTGCTGCATGAACCAACACACTGACACAAAAGCCGATAGAAAAGAAGACACAGCCGACAACAATAGCGAAGAGCAAAACCAGCAGCAGGCTCCGAGCCTGCTACAGGTGGTCGGCAGTGTTCTGGCCGCTTTTTTCGGCGTGCAAAGCAGTAAAAACAAGGAGAGGGATTTTAAACACGGCAATCATCGCGTGTTTATTATTGTCGGGATTGTGATGACACTGATATTTCTGCTCTCTGTGTTTACCGTGGTACAAATTGTCTTAAGCTAGACTTAACCCAAGCACTAAAAACCGCAGACAAAAAAAGAGCGCCTGAAGCGCTCTTTTTATTATAGCTTGCGTTGCGATTTCGGCTGCCAGCAAGGTGGCTCAAAACAGTCGCTCAGCCCGGCATTCCACAAAGCCAATACACGACAGTTCCCACCACTAGCGCAATCATGGCAGTTGCTGCCCATGCGTCATTTAATCCATCGTTGTACTTTGATTCTTGCTGCTCTGACATACGACTAAATCCTGTGTAAATTAGTGAAAAATGAGTGCTCCAGATTATAGCAGCATCGCCCTAAAGCGCTAAATCTATTTGGCAGCATTCGCAGCTTAATTCTGGCTCCACGTCGAATAACACGCTGTTCATCGGGGCTTTTATGGTGATTATTGATATACAATTGGGGAATTAGCTTGATCCCAACCGTTCTTTCTAAAGTGTTTATTTTTCAAAACCTTAACTCGCAATTTTGGTCCGATTACTGTACTATTTCGCCCTCTTTTTAAGCCGCACAGCTCGATAATCTATGTATATTTACGACGAATACGACCAGCGAATTGTTGACGAACGAGTAACACAATTTCGCGACCAGACCAGCCGTTTTCTGGCTGGCGAAATCAGTGATGAGCAGTTTCTGCCACTGCGCCTGCAAAACGGCCTGTATATACAGCGTCTGGCCCCTATGCTGCGCATCGCCATTCCCTACGGCACCCTGAGCAGCACCCAGATGCGTAAACTGGCCCATATCAGCCGTCATTACGACAAGGGTTATGGCCATATCAGTACCCGCCAGAATATGCAGCTCAACTGGCCAGAGCTGGAGCAGGTTCCCGATATTCTGCAGGAGCTGGCCGAAGTGCAAATGCACGCCATCCAGACTAGCGGTAACTGTATCCGTAACACGACCACAGACCAGTTTGCCGGTGCAGCCGCCGATGAGTTGGAAGACCCACGCCCCTACTGCGAAATTATTCGCCAGTGGTCCACCTTCCATCCTGAATTCGCCTTTCTGCCACGCAAATTTAAAATGGCGGTCTGTGCCTCTGAGGCCGATCGCGCAGCGATTCACATGCACGATATCGGTATTGAGGTGGTACACAATGATCAGGGCGAAACGGGATTCCGCATTCTGGTCGGCGGTGGCCTTGGTCGCACTCCGGTGATTGGCACCGAAATAATCGACTTTCTACCCCGCCAGCACCTGTTGACCTACCTCGAAGCGATCCTGCGGGTATACAACCAACTTGGCCGTCGCGATAACAAATACAAAGCCCGCATCAAAATACTGGTTCGCGCGCTGGGCATTGAAGCCTTCCGTGAAAAAGTTGAAGCGGAGTGGGCAGTAATCAAGGACGGTGCCCTGACCCTCACCGACGAAGAATTTGAGCGCGCCAAATCCTACTTTCACTCGCCGCAGTATGATCTGGTTGATGATGCCGAAGCTGAGAATACTCTGTCTGCTCAAAAAGCAGATAACCTGGCCTTTGCCAACTGGCTTAAGCGAAATGTTAGTGCCCATCAGGCTCCCGGCTACGCTATCGTCACACTGTCGTTAAAAGCTACGGGGTATGCGCCCGGTGATATTACTGACTCACAAATGGAAGCCGTTGCCGATATGGCTGACTCATATTCCTTTGGCGAGATTCGCACCAGCCACGAGCAAAACCTGATTCTGGCTCACGTCCGAAAGGATCAGCTGTTTGACCTGTGGAAAGAAGCGGTCTCACTCGACTTGGCCACCGCCAATATCAACTATCTAACCGATATGATTTGCTGCCCTGGCGGCGACTACTGTGCACTGGCCAATGCCAAATCGATTCCGATTGCCGAAGCCATCCAGCGCAAATTTGACGACATGGATTATGTCTACGACCTCGGCCCCATTGAGCTCAATATCTCGGGCTGCATGAACGCCTGTGGTCATCACCATGTCGGCCACATCGGTATTTTGGGAGTTGATAAGAAAGGCCAGGAATTTTATCAGATCTGCCTTGGGGGCAATCAGGCGAAGGATGCTTCACTGGGCAAAATACTGGGCCCCTCCTTCTCTCAGGATGATGTTCCGGGAGTAATCGAAAAAATTCTCGATACCTATGTTGCCAAGCGTACCGAGGAAGAATCATTCCTGGACACTTACCGGCGTATTGGGCTGGAACCCTTTAAGGAGACAGTCTATGCCAACTAAAATTATAAAAGACACCGCTATCATTGATGATAACTGGCAGCTGGTTGAGAAAGATAGCAGCTCAATCCCTGAAGGAGCAGTGATTGTTCCACTCACACTATGGCAGTCCGAAAAATCGAAACTGGCCGGACGCGAGCAATTGGGTATTTGGCTGGATAGCGACGAATCACCCAGCCTGATCGCAGATCAGTTACAACAATTCCAGTTGATAGCGATCAATTTTCCCGCTTTTGCTGATGGTCGTGGGTTTTCCTACGGTAGAGAGCTCAGAGAAAAACACGGTTATACCGGAGAAATTCGGGCTATTGGCCAATTTATGCGCGACCAACTGTATTATCTCCAGCGCTGTGGTTTCAATGCCTTTGAACTGAATGGTTTTGAGCTTGAACCCGCCCTGAACAGCCTGAAAGACTTTAGTGAAAGCTATCAGGCGGGTATCGATCAGCCGACCCCTTTATTTCGAAGACGCTAACTACCCTCAAGCCGCAACTCAATAAAGGCCACTACTTCAGTGGCCTTTTTATTTTTTTCTCGCAATAATGGTTCGCAGTTTTCGATTATCCTTTCAACAAATAACCTGATGTTAGACCGCGTATGGAAGCCAATAGTATTACCTCTGCTTTTTTCCTGATTTTCTCTGGTGCGGCCGTACTGGCTTCGCTGGCGCTCTATACTCGACAACCACTACTCATCGCCTACATCGTGCTAGGTGCCATTATCGGCCCCTATGGTATGGGCTACGTGACTGATCTGGAGTTTCTCTCAGAGGCTTCAGAGATCGGCATCATTTTTCTGCTATTTTTACTGGGGCTGGATATGCAGCCACAGGCTCTCCTTTCTACGCTGAAAAAAGCCTCCTGGGTAGCTATCGTTAGCTCTATTGCCTTCGCCCTGACTGGTTATGCGGTGGCCTACCTGTTTGGCTTTACTAACACCGAGTCCATCATTATCGGCGCTGCCATGATGTTTTCCAGCACCATTATTGGCATTAAGTTGTTGCCGACAACCGTCCTTCACCACCGCCATATGGGTGAGCTGATGATTGGGCTGTTATTAATTCAAGACGTTATCGCCATGCTGGTTATTCTCGTATTACTGAGCGGCACTTTTGGCGAATTTGATTTAATCCTGCTAGGCAAAACGCTACTGGCACTTCCCTTACTTGCAGCAGGCTGCGTACTTTTTGTTAAATACGTACTGCTAAAGTTGATCCAAAAATTTGATCGTTTTCACGAATATATTTTTCTGCTTGCGATTGGCTGGTGCCTGGGCATTGCAGAAATAGCCCACATGGTTGGGTTATCAGCAGAAATAGGGGCATTCATCGCTGGTATCTCTCTGGCTACCAGCCCTATATCCCAGTATATCGCCGTTAACCTGAAACCCCTGCGCGATTTCTTTTTAATCTTGTTTTTCTTCTCCTTAGGTGCCCGGTTTGATTTGACGGTCCTTAGCGACATTGTTATTCCATCATTGATTCTTGCAGCCCTGATGTTGGTATTAAAACCGGTGATCTATTATGGTTTGCTGAGAAATGTTAGCGAGAAAAAACCGCTGGCCTGGGATATTGGCTTTCGACTGGGTCAAATCAGCGAGTTTTCCCTGCTAATTGCCTATATTGCTGCGGGAGCAACACTGATAGGTAAAGAAGCATCGCATCTAATTCAGGCCACCGCGATTATTACCTTTGTTATCTCATCCTATATCGTCATCTTCAACTGCATGACGCCGATTGCCGTGTCAGACAAATTGCGGCGAGATTGAGAGTAACTTCCAGGTTGATGCTCATGAAATTCCAGACATAAAAAAACCGGCATAAGCCGGTTTTTTTAGTATTTTTCCAACAGTTTACAGCGCTTCGTTCAGCTCTGGAACCGCATCAAACAAATCAGCCACCAAACCGTAGTCAGCTACCTGAAAGATAGGCGCATCTTCGTCTTTATTGATAGCAACGATGACTTTACTATCTTTCATACCCGCCAAATGCTGAATCGCGCCAGAAATACCAACGGCGATATACAGGTCCGGCGCAACGATTTTACCGGTTTGACCAACCTGCATATCGTTAGGTACAAAGCCCGCATCAACAGCTGCACGGGAAGCTCCAACCGCAGCGCCCAGTTTATCAGCAACTGATTCCAGAAGGGCAAAGTTTTCACCGTTTTGCATACCGCGACCACCGGAGATTACCACGCTGGCAGCAGTCAGTTCAGGACGGTCACTTACCGCAACCTCTTCACTAACAAAGCTTGAAATGCCTGCATCATGCGCAGCATCAACGGCTTCAACCGCAGCGGAGCCACCTTCAGCCGCTACCGCATCAAAACCGGTGGTACGTACAGTGATGACCTTGATCGCATCGCCACTCTGTACAGTTTCAATCATGTTACCTGCGTAGATTGGGTGCTTGAATGTATCAGCACTTTCTACTGCCGTAATATCAGAGATTTGCGCCACATCTAACAGCGCAGCAACGCGAGGCAGAATGTTTTTACCATTAGTCGTGGCTGGAGCCAGTACATGGCTATAGCCAGCGGCCAGCTCAGCAACCAGCAGGCTCACATTCTCAGCCAGTTGATTAGCATAGGCTGCGTTGTCCGCAACCAGCACCTTGGAAACACCGGCAATTTTCGCGGCAGCTTCGGCGGCGGCGGCACATTCAGCACCCGCTACCAGTACAGCAATATCGCCACCGATAGCGTTGGCAGCAGCAACCGTATTCAGTGTTGCACCCTTGATGGAAGCGTTATCGTGTTCGGCCAGAATTAAAATACTCATTAGATCACCTTCGCTTCGTTTTTCAGTTTATCAACAAGCTCAGCAACAGTTTCAACCTTAATACCGGCAGCGCGCTCGGCAGGCGGCTCAACTTTCACTGAAGTCAAACGAGGAGCCACATCAACACCCAGCTCTTCGGGTGTCATCACATCCAGCGGCTTTTTCTTGGCCTTCATGATGTTTGGCAGTGAGGCATAACGTGGCTCGTTCAAACGAAGGTCCGTGGTCACAACAGCGGGCAGATTAAGTGCTACGGTTTGTAGGCCTCCGTCGATTTCACGGGTTACATTAACTTTACCATCAGCAATAGCCACTTCGGAGGCAAAGGTACCCTGAGGCAGACCAGCCAAAGCGGCAAACATTTGACCAGTCTGGTTGTTGTCGCCATCAATGGACTGCTTACCCAGAATGATCAAATCGGGCTGCTCTTTATCAACCACGGCTTTTAACAGCTTGGCTATGGCCAGAGGTTGTAATTTAACGTCGGTTTCTACCTGAATGCCGCGATCAGCACCTAAGGCCAGCGCAGTACGAATTTGCTCCTGGCAGGGCTTCTCACCCATTGAGACCACCACGATCTCTGTCGCAGTGCCGGCTTCTTTCAAGCGTACAGCTTCTTCCACCGCGATTTCACAGAAAGGATTAATCGCCATTTTTACGTTATTCAAATCAGCGCCACTACCGTCCGACTTGGGACGCACCTTGACGTTGTAATCAGGAACGCGTTTGACAGCAACAAGAACCTTCATAAGATTCTCCGTTTGTAAGTACATGGAATTGGCTACTACCCGCTTGAGACCTGAAAAAGGAGCAGGCTAGCCGCGAAAAAAACGCGCGTATGTTGACGCTAAAGGCTGCTCAGGTCAAGGGCCAAGACCTGATTGAAGGGTATGCGGGGCCTTTTTCATTGCTTTTGAACTGCTGATTTCAGTCAGAGACAAGCAAACCTGCTCCAGTGACTCCATACCGCTGTACTATCACTTTCAAATTGGCACTTTTGTGAATGAACTTATATACTTAGCGCCCTTTTATCGCCGCCGACCGGCTGTACGCGCCTGCAGTACATAGCCCCGGATCCTGGCGTTACGAAATTTACTGGCAAGAGGAAGATGGTTGTGGAACGTGAATCTATGGAGTTCGATGTCGTTATCGTTGGTGCTGGCCCTGCTGGCCTGGCCGCGGCATGCCGTATTCGCCAACTTAGCGAGGACATTACAGTCTGTGTGGTTGAAAAAGGCGCCGAAGTGGGCGCGCATATTCTATCCGGTGCGGTTATGGACCCCAAGGCCATCACCGAGCTGTTTCCTGACTGGAAAGAGCTTGGCGCGCCTCTCAACGTTCCTGTATCAAAAGACGAAGTCATGCTGATGACCAACGAGTCCGGCGCCATCAACGTGCCGCTGATGTTCGCCCCGGGCTTCCACAACGATGGCAATTATGTGGTCAGCCTGGGCAATATCTGCCGCTGGATGGCAGAGCAGGCCGAGGGACTCGGCGTTGAAGTCTACCCCGGTTTTGCCGCTGCAGAAGTACTTTTTCATGAGGACGGTAGCGTCAAGGGTATCGCCACCGGCGATATGGGCGTTGCGGCCGATGGCAGCCATAAAGATTCCTATATGCCCGGTATGGAGCTGCACGCCAAGTACACCGTATTTGCCGAAGGCTGTCGTGGCCATTTGGGCAAGCAGTTGATCGAAAAGTTTAAGCTGGACGAAGGCTGCGACCCACAGCATTACGGCATCGGCTTTAAGGAAATCTGGGAAATCGATCCCGCCAAACACAAGCCCGGCCTGGTCATACATACCACCGGCTGGCCAGCCTCGAAAGGAACTGCGTCCGGTAGTTACCTGTACCACTCGGATAACAACCAGATCGCCATTGGTTATGTGGTTCCACTTAGCTATGACAACCCCCACGTATCGCCCTTTGATGAATTCCAGCAGTGGAAGCATCACGAGAAGATTAAACACTATCTGGAAGGGGGCACCCGTATTGCCTACGGCGCTAGAGCGCTGATCAAGGGGGGACCACAGTCTCGACCCAAAATGAGCTTCCCCGGCGGTCTGCTAATTGGTGATGATGCCGGCACCCTGAATTTTGCCCGTATCAAAGGCAGCCATACAGCGATGAAGTCCGGTATTATTGCTGGCGATACCTTGCACGCAGCCCTCTCAGCAGAGAACGCCGAGAAAGACCTGATCGATTATGCGGATCGCTTTAACAAATCCTGGCTGAACGAAGAACTGCAAAAATGGCGTAACTTTGGTCCGTTATTGCACAAGTTTGGCGGCATGATCGGCGCAGCACTGGCCTTTATTGATCAGGGTATCTTTCAGGGCAAACTGCCCTTCACCCTGCGCGACACCAAACCGGACCACCTGACGCTAAAACCTGCCGCCGAGATGCCAAAAATCAGCTATCCAAAACCTGATGGCAAAATCAGCTTCGACAAATTGTCCTCCGTGTTTTTATCCAATACCAACCACGAGGAAGATCAACCCTGTCACCTGACACTGAAAGACCCTGAGCTGCCTATTAAGCATAATCTGCCCATCTACGATGAGCCTGCGCAGCGCTACTGCCCTGCCGGCGTTTATGAAGTAGTAGAGGATGCTGATGGTGAGAAACACTTCCAGATCAACGGACAGAACTGCGTACACTGCAAAACCTGTGACATCAAGGATCCTACCCAAAATATCGTCTGGGTAACCCCTGAAGGTTTAGGCGGGCCAAACTATCCTAATATGTAAGCAGCCTTAGCACTCATAAAAAAACGGGCACCGAGTGCCCGTTTTTTTATGTCTTTCATTTCATCACCTATGGCAAACCGGCTAAGTCATTCCCCACTCAACCAACCTGAAACCGGTCGCCATCGCTAAGCAGGAAAAAAGCCCCTTCGCTTTCTTCAAAAAACTCAGCCAGTCGATAAAAAACCGGCCTGTTTAGTTTCGCCGTCAAACCATGCTCCAGCTTGACATAGGGAACATCTTCAAGCGCCTGATCAGAGCCCGGAAGCGCTAGTGGGTATTGCGTGGAAACGAGCAGCCTGTCTCCGACATTCGTGGTCAACGTCACCGATTGGTCCGTCGCGCCCGCTTTATCTATTTCTGCATCAATCACTGATAAGGGATGCTCTTCAACCTGAATACGCCACTTTTCCACAGGCGTGACCAGGTAATAATGGTCATCCTGCTCTCGGCGCAAAATAGAAGCAAACAACTTAACCAGCGCGTACCTTTTAATCAGCCCGCCCTCATGTACCCAATCACCATTGGACTTAATCACGATATCGATATCACCACTCAATTTCGGATCCCAGAGATGGATGGGCGGCTTTTTAGGTTGTGTCTTTAAACTTGCTTCCAAGCTGGAAAGATCAGTCATCTAAGCCCCCGTAAGATTTTTGCCGATGACGGTAACCGGCTTTTTCAGCAGGCCATGCATATCATCCCCCAGCAACTGCACCCAGGAGCTTTTCGCCCTCAGACTGACTTTATCAATCACTTTACCACTGACTGCATCCAGAATAGTCACGGTAAGAGTGAGCCGGTTGTAACTGGTGACTTCATCGGCGCTATCCTCCTCGTCCAGCATGACTGATCTGGCCTCACCCAGCTCCAGATAAAAGAGGTAATTATGTCCTTTTTTGGCAGCTATGGCGTTGGCTGTGGTCAGAGAATCCTCAACCAGACCACCCTCCACGCTTAAAAAATAGGGGGCCAGATTACGCGCCACCACGCGACTCAACGAGGCACTGTCGACCCGCTCAAAGACATCGCTGACCACCGCAATCCTGCTCTGGGGTTGCAGTAAATGGTTATTCCAGCGGGTGATGGTGAAATGATTGACGACTCCCACCTTTCTCACCAGGTCACCGCTCGTCTGCACCACATAGGAAGGCTGGCAGGCGACCAGGAAACTGACCAGAAAAAATACCAGCATGTGACTGTAGCGCAAAGCCATACTCTATTCCTTTGGAAGGGCAGGATAAAAACCTGATGAACTTACTATAGCAGAAATAAAAAAGGACTCCCTGAGGAGCCCTTTTTATTGTCGGTGATGCTGTTAACAGCCAATCAGACGAACATTAATGACGCCATCTATAGCACGCATTTTTTCTATTACCGCCTCTGATGGCTGAGTATCCACATCAATCAGGTTATAGGCAATTTCTTCGCGGCTCTTGTTTAACATATCGATGACATTGATATTTTCATCGGCAAAAATAGACAGAATATGGCCGAGTATTTTCGGGACATTACGGTTACTGACCGATAAACGCACACCTTCACAACCGGTAGTGCGATCTAAGTGCAATGCAGGAAAATTAACCGAATTTTTGATATTGCCATTCTCAAGAAAATCTCTTAATTGAGTAGCCGCCATTACGGCACAGTTCTCCTCCGCCTCATCGGTACTTGCACCTATATGCGGCATCAATACAGCACCCTTTTTACCAATTAAGTCAGGCGTTGGAAAATCGGCAATATATTTCGCTAGCCGCCCGGACTCTAACGCTTCCACAATGGCAGTCGTATCAACAATTTCTTCCCGCGCGAAATTTAACAGGATAGCGCCGGGCTTCAGGTTTGATAACAACTCTTTGTTAATCATGCCCCGGGTTGAATCAAGCACAGGTAAGTGCAGAGTGATGTAATCGGATTTGGCAATCAAGGAAGCAATATTATCAACCTTGGAAACTTCACTGGATAAACGCCATGCCGCATCTACAGACAGTGCCGGATCATAGCCCGCCACATTCATGCCGAGACTCAGCGCAGTATCCGCCACCATTGAGCCGATTGCCCCCAGACCAATTACTCCCAGTGTTTTTCCCGCCAGCTCATTACCCTTAAAACGCTTCTTTTCCTTTTCTAGCAGCTTGCTCATTTCAGCCGCATCGGTCATCTCACCCAGCGTTGAAACATATTGAATCCCTTCCAGAATACCGCGAGAGCCCAACGTCAGCGCTGACACGATCAGTTCTTTTACCGCATTGGCATTGGCCCCTGGTGTATTAAAAACAGGTATACCCTGTTCGGTACATTGACTAACCGGAATATTGTTTACACCGGCACCCGCTCGGGCAATAGCCAGAATTGAAGATTTAATATCTTCAGCTTTCAGCTTGTGACTGCGCAACAGTAAAGCATCAGGGTGATTGAACTCACTGGCAATTTCGTAGCTCTCGCGCGGCAGTTTTTCCAGGCCTTTAACAGAAATTTGATTTAAGGTAAGAATTTTAAACACTGGGTACTCCAAATAATTACAGGACTTCTATATCCATCCGCGTACGTAGGGAATCGAGCATATTTTTCAAACTGCTACTCTCTGCGACTCGCAGCAACTCCAGCCTGAGGCTTTGCTGCTCGTTAGAGGTCAGCTGCTGCCACTGCCCCTCATCCACACCATCCAATTGCACGATGGCAATATTGCCGCTGTTTAAATCGACTGCCTCGCGATAGACGGCTCCCTGTTCCACCTCCGGCATAGCAAATACCGCAGCCAGCAATTGCCGAGAGACATTAGCTGAATTGCGCGAAACACTCATTTCCACCTGCCACTCATAACCAGACTCTCTGGCCAGATCCTCCATCGCCTTCCCAGAAGCCAGGTCCGCGATCAGTTCCTCGGC
Source organism: Oceanicoccus sp. (assembly GCA_965661375.1). Lineage (GTDB taxonomy): Bacteria > Pseudomonadota > Gammaproteobacteria > Pseudomonadales > Dasaniaceae > Oceanicoccus. The sequence goes on from CBFIDJ010000005.1 coordinate 115,972, forward strand.
CATCGACAGGGAAAGCTCGGTAGCCTTACGCTGGTTGAGGGCGGCCAGAATTTGATCCTGCACGGCTTTAAGCGGCTTGGGCTCGGGCTTTCTGCTATCCAGCACATGCACCACAATAAAGTGGTCAGGAGACAGTTCAATTACTTCACTATTATTCCCCTCTTCCAGCACATCCGAACTGAAAGCAGCACCGATAACCTGAGACTTAGCCAGCACACCCGTTGCAGACTGACGACCGACAAAGTCAGAGGTGGACAGTTCAAGTTCAAGTTCTTTAGCCGGGCCTGATAAGCCTTCTGAGTTAAACACCAGGTCACGCAGGCTTTCTATGATTGAGACAAATTCACCCTCCGCAGCGGCCAGTTGCAGGCGCTGCTCGATAATCGCTTTACGATCTTCAAACGCGGGTCTGTCATCGGCTTTAATCTCAGTGGCTTTGATCAGGTGGTAACCAGCATCGGTTTTCACAGGCTCAGAGACCTGACCTTGATTGAGGCTAAACAGGACTTCTTCAAACTCAGCGGGAAAAGTATCGCCTGTGGTAAAACCCAGGTCACCACCGCTGTTGGAGGAACCGAGATCATCAGAGTATTGCATAGCTAACTCGGTGAATTTCTCACCTTCATTGAGCTTCGCGGCAATCTCCTTAGCCAGTTGTTCGGCAGCCTCGTCATCCCTCTCGCCTTCATTAGAAATCAGGATGTGGGCCGCTCTGCGCTCTTCAATTGCATTGAAACCCTTGAGTTCCAGCTCGTAGGCTTGTCTTAGTTCAGCCTCAGAAATTGGCTCGACGAAATCTTCCTGCTTAACCTCAATGTACTCCAGTTTTACCACCGCTTCAGTCATAAACTGATCCAGATTACTGTCATAATAATCCTGAACCTCTTCATCACTGATACTCACCTGGGACAGGACCTTCTCCTTTGGTAGCAAGAGGTAACGGAAGCTTCGCTTTTGACCAACAATTGCTGCAACCTGATCAAGCTCCTGCTGCGTGACAAAATTAGATCCGGCTACGCCCGCGTTCATCTGTTGAATGACCATGTCATTGGTCAACAGCTGTTTAAAATAGGCTGGGGTATAGCCATTGGTTCTCAAGACATTTTTATAGCGATCCGGCGAAAACTTACCATCAACCTGAAACTGCTCTGTCTGAACGATGGTTTGATCCACCGTGTTTGTATCTATACCCAGACCAGCTTCCGACGCGGTTTCCAGTAACAGCTTCTGCTGAATCAACCGCTCCAGAGAAGGGGCGCGAAGCAGCTTTTCATCCAGCATGGAGGGGTCCAGATTGTCACCCATCGCATTCATAAGACGACGGCGCTCAAGGTTAATCGCCTGTTCAAGTTCAGCCATGGTAATTTCAGTATCGCCAACAGTTGCGACCTTGGACGGCCCACTACCACCCACTAAGCTATCGATACCAAATAGAGCAAACGGAATGATGATTAAGCCAATAATAAACTTGGCAATTAACCCTTGAGTATTATCACGAATGTTTTGCAGCATTTAAGCCCCCGACTGGGTATTCCAAAAGCAAAAAAGCGCATCGATTGATGCGCCTTTTAACAGAGTTTATATCTATGATAGCAATGCTCGGCCGATTACCTGAATTTCCCTGCAACGCCAGATGAAGCAGGAAAAATAATATAACCAGCCAGAGAATTAATTAACCGCGTCTTTAAGCGCTTTACCCGCTTTGAAGCCAGGCACTTTAGCCGCAGCAATTTGAATTTCTGCGCCAGTTTGTGGGTTGCGGCCGGTGCGGGCAGCACGGTCTTTAACAGAGAAAGTACCAAAGCCAACCAATACAACCTGATCGTCTTCTTTTAATGCATTTGTAATAGATTCAACCATTGCGTCCAATGCACGACCCGCTGCAGCTTTTGGTAAATCAGCAGATGCCGCGATTGCTTCAATTAATTCAGATTTATTCACACTTATCCCCTTTATAGAACAGTTGGCATTAGGTCCGGATGGACCTAAGCCGTTAAATAGTTAGCTCGCTCAAGATTTTTGATAATCGGACGCCGCTAAACGCAGGACGCAATTTATACCAACTGCGCCTATACCGGTCAAGCTGAAACCCTTATTTAATGGGCACTTATGCGACTTTTTCCGCCCTTTTTCGCTTTTTCTTTTATTGCTGGCGAATTGTCATCCTGCTTGCCTAAAAATTCCTCATCCGAAATAGGTTTAGGCATACGCTCTAAAGCAATCTCCAGAACTTCATCAATCCATTTAACCGGCTTAATAATCAGGTCCGATTTAATGTTATCCGGAATTTCCTTAAGGTCTCGAGTATTTTCATCGGGAATAATAACCGTTTTAATACCACCACGATGCGCCGCTAAAAGTTTTTCCTTTAAACCGCCGATAGGCAAGACCTGACCGCGCAGGGTAATCTCCCCCGTCATAGCTACCGCCGAATTAACCGGAATGCCCGTTAAGACTGAAACCAGTGCTGTACACATACCAATACCCGCACTCGGTCCATCTTTCGGTGTTGCACCTTCCGGCACATGGATGTGTAAATCATGCTCATCAAGATACTTGGCTGGAATACCGAGCAATTGAGAACGGCTGCGCACAACGGTAGTCGCCGCTTGAATTGATTCCTGCATCACATCACCCAGTGAACCGGTTTTAACCTGCCGGCCTTTACCGACCACTGATACAGCCTCTATGGTCAACAGCTCGCCGCCAACTTGAGTCCAGGCTAAACCTGTAACCTGCCCAATTTGGTTTTCTTCTTCAGCTTTACCATAGTTAAATTTGCGAACACCGCTATAGTGCTCAAGGTTTTCGGCACAGATTGTCATTGGCGCCTTGGCTTCATCGAGTGAGAACTCTTTAACCACCTTACGGCATAGCTTGGAGATCTCACGTTCCAGACCACGTACACCCGCCTCACGCGTGTAATATCGTACCAAGTCCCTGATTGCATCCTCGGTGATATCCAGCTCTTTTTCTTTTAATCCGCTGTTCTTCATGGATTTGGGCTTGAGGTAGCGTTGAGCAATATTGACCTTTTCGTCCTCGGTATAACCAGGGATTCGTATGACTTCCATCCGGTCCAGCAAGGGTGCCGGAATATTCATCGAGTTGGATGTACAGATAAACATTACATCCGACAGGTCGTAATCCACCTCCAGATAATGATCGTTAAAGCTGTTGTTTTGCTCAGGATCCAGTACCTCAAGCAATGCTGAAGCGGGATCACCACGGTGATCCATACCCATTTTGTCTATTTCATCGAGCAGAAACAGTGGGTTTTTAACTTCAACCTTGGCCAGCTTCTGTACTATCTTGCCCGGCAAAGAGCCAATATAGGTTCTGCGGTGACCACGAATTTCAGCCTCGTCGCGAACACCACCCAGCGCCATACGTACAAATTTGCGATTGGTTGACCGGGCAATCGATTCACCCAACGAGGTTTTACCAACACCAGGAGGCCCGACCAGACAAAGCACAGGTCCTTTGATTTTGCGAACACGTTTTTGTACGGCGAGGTATTCCAGAATTCTCTCTTTTACCTCTTTCAGTCCGTAGTGATCTGATTCCAAAATGTGCTCTGCACGCTTCAGGTCATGCTTAACCTTGGAACGTTTCTTCCAGGGCACACTGATCATCCAGTCTAGGTAGCTGCGTACCACTGAAGCTTCGGCAGACATCGGGGACATCATTTTTAATTTATTTAATTCGGCATTGGCTTTATCTAAAGCCTCTTTACTCATGCCACTTTCTTTAATCTTATTCGCTAGATCTTCCAACTCATTAGGCGCCTCATCCATATCGCCCAATTCTTTCTGAATGGCTTTCATTTGCTCATTCAGATAATACTCGCGCTGACTTTTTTCCATCTGTTTTTTAACGCGACCGCGAATGCGTTTTTCAACCTGGAACAAATCAATTTCAGCCTCCATCAACCCCATAAGGTGATCGATGCGATCATGGATATCTGAAATTTCCAATATGGCTTGCTTTTGCTCTAGCTCAAGCGCCATATGTGCCGCAATGGTATCGGCTAAACGCCCAGGCTCATCAATACCTGTGAGAGAATTCAAAACCTCCGATGGGACTTTTTTACTGAGATTGACATATTTATCAAACTGACCCATGGTTGTCTGAACTAAGGCATCAGCTTCTTTGTCGTCCAGATCCTGTGAATCGTCCTTGACCGTTACTGCCGTATAGTAGGTTTCAGTTTCGTTCACCGCCTCTAATTTTGCGCGGTAACCACCTTCCACTAACACCTTTACAGTCCCATCAGGCAGTTTTAACAACTGCAGTACTGTGGAAACGGTACCCACACGGTAAATATCCTCTTCGCCCGGATCGTCAATAGACGCGTTTTTCTGAGCGACTAGCAGTATTTGTTTATCATTGGCCATCGCTTCTTCCAGCGCTTCAATTGAGCGCTCACGACCAACAAACAGAGGGATGACCATATGTGGGTAGACCACAACATCGCGAAGTGGCAGGAGTGGTAGTTCGATAAATTCTATGTTGTCACCCATGAAGTTCACCTTGTAGACACTGTTCCCAATTCGAACAGAGGGGAGGACGAATATGTGTTCGGGACATTGACTAGTAACAATTGCTTTTTAATAAAAACCAACAAGAGAGCACCAGAAACAAAAGTCACTGGTGCATAATAGGCCTTCCTTATGTGAAAGCCAAACTGCGCCCCTTCCCATCTATAATGGGGCTATAACAAGAAATTACAAGTCCCTAATTTTTATTTTCGGTCGTTATGAATATGCTCATGCTTATACAGAAAAAGGGCTACTAAAGCCCTTTTTGATCCTGTGAAAAGCACTAGGCTCTTCTTGATGTGCGCTGTAAAAGCTTCACTTAATCCTCCGGCGCTGCCGACTTCAGCTTCTCTTTTTCTGGCGACTTGTAAACCAATAGAGGCTCGGATTCACCTTTTATTACCGATTCATCGATGACAACCTTTGAGACCGAGTCTTCAGAGGGAATTTTGTACATAGTTTCCAGCAACACTGACTCAAGTATTGAGCGTAAACCACGCGCTCCGGTTTTCCGCTCCATCGCTTTCTCAGCTATGGCTCTTACGCCATCTTCTCGAAAATCAACTTCAACCGACTCCATTTCAAACAGCTTGGAGTACTGTTTGGTGAGGGAGTTTCTGGGTTCGGTCAGAATACTCACCAGCGCGTCGACATCCAGCTCTTCCAGCGTGGCTATAACCGGTAAGCGACCAACAAACTCTGGAATAAGGCCATAGCGAACCAGGTCTTCAGGCTCCAAATCCGCCAACACCTCACCGACATTTTTCTTGGCGTCTTTACTTTTCACTTCAGCGCTAAAGCCAATACCACCCTTCTCAGAGCGATCGCGTATAACCTTATCCAGGCCAGCAAAGGCACCACCACAAATAAACAGGATATTGGAAGTATTAACCTGCAGAAACTCCTGCTGAGGATGCTTGCGTCCACCCTGCGGAGGGACCGAGGCAACCGTACCCTCGATTAATTTCAATAAAGCCTGTTGAACACCCTCACCCGAAACATCCCGAGTAATGGAAGGGTTATCTGATTTGCGGGAGATTTTATCGATTTCATCAATGTAGACGATCCCCATCTGGGCCTTGTCCACGTCGTAATCGCACTTTTGCAGCAGTTTCTGAATGATATTCTCAACATCTTCACCGACATAACCGGCTTCAGTCAAGGTAGTTGCATCGGCAATCGTGAAAGGCACTTCGAGCAGGCGGGCGAGTGTTTCTGCCAGCAGTGTTTTACCACTACCGGTTGGCCCTACCAGTAAAATATTGCTTTTCCCGAGCTCAACGTCATCCTTCTTGGGATCACCATAACGCAAGCGTTTGTAGTGGTTATACACCGCTACAGCTAACACCTTCTTCGCGCGTTGCTGACCGATGACGTACTGATCCAGAATTTCTTTTATTTCAACGGGAGTGGGCAGCTTTTCCTGATTACTGTCACCGCCATTTTCCTGAACCTCTTCGCGAATTATATCGTTACAAAGATCCACACACTCATCACATATAAAGACCGATGGGCCTGCTATCAGCTTGCGAACTTCATGCTGACTCTTGCCGCAAAAGGAGCAATAGAGCAGCTTTCCGCCGTCATCACCACTGTCTTTAGTATTGTCACTCATCTAATACGATACCCCGTATGGTACATTTCTATCATGTTCTCAATGCTAAAGATGCTGTCTTTTAGCTGATTTTGCAAGCCCTGAAGCCGATATTCTAGGGTTTTAATGAGGTATCAAATCAACTTTCAGAGACTTCACGGCGTTCCAATACTTCATCCACCAAACCGTAATTCTTAGATGCCTGAGCATTCATGAAGTTGTCGCGCTCGGTATCACGGGCGATGGTTTCAAAGTCCTGGCCAGTATGCTGGGCCATCAACTGGTTGAGACGCTCACGTATAATCAGGATTTCCCGCGCCTGGATGTCAATATCAGTCGCCTGTCCCTGAGCACCACCACTGGGCTGATGGATCATAGTGCGCGCATTTGGCAGCATAAACCGCTTACCCTTGGCACCACCCGCCAGCAAAAAAGCGCCCATACTGGCAGCCTGACCAATACACATTGTACTGACATCAGGCTTGATAAACTGCATAGTGTCATAAATCGACAGACCCGCAGTCACTGAGCCGCCCGGTGAATTAATATACAGGTGAATATCTTTATCCGGATTTTCTGACTCCAGAAACAGCATCTGCGCCACAATCAGATTGGCCATATTGTCTTCAACAGGACCGACCATAAAAATGACTCGCTCTTTCAATAAGCGAGAATATATATCGTAGGAGCGCTCTCCTTTGGCTGTTTGCTCCACCACCATGGGGATCAAGCCAATATTGTTTATCTCCTGGTTATTTATACCATTGGGACTAAATCTGGACATGTTGAATTCACTCTTCCGATTATTATGGTAAGTCTTAGCGGGTACAGAACTGACACAACAGAGTGTGAAAGGAGGCTATACAACCGAATACTAGTATAGCCCCTGAAAAGAAATGAAAGGAAGCTTACTCCTGCTCAGAAGCAGCAGGCGCCATTACCTCTTCATAGCTGCAGGCTTTTTCCGTAACAGTAGCCTGCTCCAGCAATTTCTCGACCACAGTATCTTCCAACACCATAGACTGTACTGATTCCAGCTGTTGCTGATTACTGTAGTAATAGTTGACGACCTCTTCAGGGTCTTCATAGGTAGCCGCAAAGCCTTCAATTGTTTCTTTAACCTTGTCAGCATCAGCCGACAGGCTTTCCTTGCTGATATATTCATTCAGCACCAAACCTAAGCGCACACGCTTTTCGGCCTGTTCAGTGAACATATCGTCCGGCAACAGAGAATCAACATCCAGCGAAGAAGCCTGGCCGCCGAACTGCTGAACCATTTGCCGCTTGAGCATGCCAATCTCCTGCTTGATCAGCGCCTGTGGTATTTGCAGATCACTGTGAATCTCAACCAGCGCATCCATGACCTGGTTTTTAATCTTGCTCTTGGTCGCGTTTTTCAGTTCGCGCTCCATGTTCTCTGCCACATCAGCGCGAAACTTCTCTTCGCCCCCCTCAGTGACACCAAACTTTTCGAAAAATTCATCGTTCAACTCAGCCAACTTTTGCTCAGACACACTGTTCAGAGTGACGGTAAACTCAACCGGTGCCCCCTTCAAATCTTCGGCGTGATAGCTCTCAGGGAATTCCAGCGAAAGGACTTTTTCTTCACCCGCTTTCATACCTACAATGCCATCCTCAAAGCCTGGAATCATAGTATTTGAGCCCAACACCAGATTGGAGCCTTCAGCGGTACCGCCTTCAAAAGCCTCACCCTCTTTGGTGCCAACATAATCGATATTGACCTGATCACCTTCGACAGCGGCTCTTTCAACGACTTCCCACTGCGCCTGCTGCTTGCGCAGGGTCTCGATCATATTGTCGATATCGGCCGCCTGAACTTCGGCAATCGGCTTTTCGACAGACATGGAACTGTAATCTTTCAATTCCATTTCCGGAAATACTTCAAAGGTAGCGACATATTCCAAATCTCTACCTGCCTCGATATTTTTTGGTTCGATCTGGGGCATACCAGCAGGCTTCAGGTTTTCCTGAGTGATAGCCTCCGAGAAACTCTGGTTCATAACTTCCTGCATGACTTCCTGACGCACGCCAGCACCAAAACGCTGCTTCATTACTTTCAGGGGGACTTTTCCGGGGCGAAAGCCATCCAGACGCACGGTACCAGCAGCTTTTTTGAGGCGGGCCTCTACTTCACTATCAACGCGCGCTGCAGGGATACCGATGGTTAATTTGCGCTCTAAACCCGATGTTGTTTGTATTGAGACCTGCATATCATTCCTCTGTGCTATTCAAAAAGCGCATCGCGCCTAGCAATACTGTCTAAAAGATGCTGAAAAAATAAATGGTGCGGACGGAGAGACTCGAACTCTCACACCTTGCGGCACCAGAACCTAAATCTGGCGTGTCTACCAATTTCACCACGTCCGCTTTGCTTAAAACCCTCGGATGGGCACCCGTTCAGTTTTTAATCAACATGAACTAGGTCTGCTAACTCACTGAAAAGTATCGTTTATCGATATGATTTGAGCGACTAGCCACGATAACAAGGGCGGTGATTTTGCCACAACGCCGACCCCTGTTCAATAAGCGAATGCGATGAAAGATGATTATCCTGTTAAGCACTCAGGATCAAAGCGATAGCCGCCCTGCAACCAGTCCACCACCTCTGCTGCTACCGGATGATTAAATTGGGAGTAAGCCTGCAAGGATTGCTCAACCGTCTCTTCACTCATTTCTGCCAAGCCCTGATACTGAAAACGCTCGGCATCCTGCTTTAGTAATGAAGCCAGCGCAGAGTCCTCCAGACTCAATAGAGCTACCTGCATAGCATTCTCTGGCCGATAACACTTCTTCTGCCGGTAAAGCAATGCCAGCGACTGCAGAACCAACTGTGACAGGGCGGGCTGATTCATTGGGTTGGCCAGGTGACCACCAACCCAATTAGAAAGAGTCGACGGTCGCCCGGTATAGGGCTTTATATTCAGGAACTGGCTGGTCAGCCTGCCATCATTGACCGGGTAGTTATCCCAGAGAATGGGTTTTCGCTGGAGGAGCCGGGCGATGTCACCCAAGTCAGATTGAGTATAACTATCACTGATTACTTTGTTTCCCGTCCAGAATATGCCGACATCCTCCCTCAGGCCCTGTCCGAGGGATTCAAAATATCCTGGCGGCATCGTACCAAATACCTGTTCCAACACCGGATCAAAGGAATAATAGGTAGGGCAAACAATAAACTGGTCCGCATTGGACACACTCAAGATGTCACCCGTAATCGCCAACTGCCGCTCAGCAATTCCCGGAATATCTCCCCGCACATCATCAAATAGAATGCACAGAATATCCGGTTGCAGCTGGTTTAATTGCTCCACCCGAATCATTAACCGCTCTCTGTCCTGCAAGGTATATTGCTCCGAAAGGCCCAGCGGCGAGAGCCCCATTCCCCAACGAACCTGCTGCTGACGGTAATGATCACGCAGGTTTAAAATCTCCTGCCACTCAGCGGCCGAGTGCGTTTCTCGCCAGCGACTTCGTAAAAAAGCATCCCCTTTTGGTGCATAAATATAACAGTCAAAACCATACTGCTTTAAAAACGCCGCGTAATCTTTGCGCACCGTCCACGACCACTGGCGACCGTAAAAGCCTTCGATAATCCCATAAAAAAATGTATTCATTAGTTTGATCTAATCAGCCTGCCCAGAAAATCAAAAATCATAACAGCCACATAAAGGGCATGTCAGTCGAAAAAATCTCACCAGCAAAGTGAGCTAAATCTAAAGACCTGCAATTTTAGATATGTGTTTTTCCGTTAGAACAAACCCGCTAATCAGAACAATCAATAACCCTATCGCAGGTTATTCCTAAATTGTTTAAAAAGCAGCCACTCTTTACTGGTAAAGCGCCATGCATTGACGATACTAAATAAGTAGATGTCTTATCCCCTATGTCCAAAAGACATCTACAGAAACAAGTGGGGATTTATTCCGCCCGGAATTAATGTTCATTTGTTTCACTCCTAATGGTCTTTGCCGGCACTCTTTCCCGGGGTGCCGGTTTTTTTTCCGACCTTAAGCTCGCTTCCGCATCAACATTCAGCAACAACCTCTGGTAACAATATTGTCACAATTCTCCGCTATGTTGCCCGATATATTTGAGCTGAAATGGTAACCATCAGGAATGACACATTGGTTTAAGACACTATCTGACAACACAGCTTCCAGCTTTCATAACTTTAAAACCCGCCTGTCGCACCATTTCAATCCCCGCCTCTATACCCGCCAAAACTTTTCCAGCAGACACCCTACCCTCCAACGTGAGCAGCACGCATCGATTCATCTGATCAACCCAAAGCCGGTTAGCTCGATTGACGCACGTTACCTCTCTTATTCAATAGATATCTCAGTGCTGGCCGGTGGGTATTGGTGGGAAGGAAGTAAATTATCACGGCGCGGTCTGGGTGTATTACGCATACCACCACTAAACCTGAAAACCAAAAAACTTAATCGACTGGTGCGAGCACTCGGGCCAGCGTATTTGAGAGTCGGCGGCTCGGAAGCCGACAAACTGCATTATTTTCAAGCCCCGCAAGCCAGCCCTGACTCACTCGTCCTGACGCGTGAAATTTGGGACCAGTTGCACCACTTTATCCGCAGGCACGAGCTAAAACTCGCCTTCACGATTAAGTATGGGCTGTTTAACCGCAAACAGCACGGCGATTGGCAGGATACGGAAATTGCCCCGCTATTGGAGTACACCCGGCAAAACGGCTATCACATTGATGTCTGTGAGCTGGGTAATGAATTAAACGCCTACTGGGCTTTCCACGGTCTGCGCTCACAACCGCGCGCGAAAATGCTTGCACAGGATTACGACACCTTTAGCAAACTGGTGAAATCCTACCTACCCACTACCCGTGTTATTGGCCCAGGTAGCGCCTTCTGGCCACGACTTGGTGAGACAATTAAGCCCTTCTCCAATATCACACCCCGCTTTCTCGCCCGCTGCCAGCAACAATCCACCACGATCGATATTGTCGACTGGCATTACTATCCCTTTCAAAGTGACCGCACCCCCATCAGAACGCGTGCTGCCACCCTCAAGCATCTACTCAAGCCCAAGTCACTCAATGACTACCATAAGTACGCTCTACAGATGCGCAATTACCGGGATCGTTACTTTCCCAATGCTGAACTGTGGACTGGAGAAACCGGCTCTGCCCAATGTGGTGGTCAGGAAAGACTGTCAGACCGATTTGCCTCTTGCTTCTGGTGGGCCGATCAATTGGGGCTGGGCGCCCTGTCAGGACAATCCGTGATGATCAGGCAAAGCCTCATCGGCGGTGAATACGGTTTAATCGATCGGCTTAGCCTAAAACCGCGCCCCGATTACTGGCTTAGTTGGCTATGGAAATCCCTGATGGGCACTGAGGTGTTCGAAGTAGACAATCAGCATCACCTGCTGCGCTGCTATTGTCACAGCACGCCAACCGATATCACCCAGGGGGGAAGGACCTTGTTGTTAATCAACTTGTCGGGCAAACCCATTAGCATTACGCAGTCGGGCTTTAGCAACCTGCAACGTCAATATACGCTTACCGCAGCCAAGCTAAGCAGCAAAAAGCTATTAATCAACGGAAGAAAGCCCAAATTTCAAAAGGGAGAATTTACGTTAAGTGACTTTGACTGCGACAGGTTTGAGACCTACTTACAACCCTACAGCATCAACTTCTGGCTCTACTCATAAATCCTTTTTAAACAAAAAGTTATGAAAGTTATTTGAGGTTATTTCTGCAAGTTGCTCGACGGGCATCCCCCGCAGCCGAGCCAGGCATTCCGCTACCTGCACCACATATTTAGGCTCATTTTTTTTGCCTCGATAAGGAACTGGAGCCAGATAGGGCGAATCGGTCTCGATCAACATGCGCTCCAGTGGCACTTGCCGCGCCACCTCCCTTAACGCCTCGGCATTTTTGAAGGTCACAATACCGGAAAAGGAAATATAATAATTCAGGTCCAGTGCCTGTGAAGCCATCTCCCAGCTTTCGGTAAAGCAATGCAGCACACCACCCACATCGGCCCTGCCATACTGGCGAATAATGCGTAGCGTATCCTCTCGGGCATCACGGGTATGCACGATGACCGGCTTTTCCAGCTCAGCTGACAACTGCAGATGGCGTTTAAAGCTTTCCTGCTGTAATTCAGCGGAATCCCGACTGTAGTAATAATCCAGCCCTGTTTCACCGATAGCGACCACCTCAGGAGCTTCAGCCAGGACCCTCAGAGCCTGGACATCCACTAGCTCATCATTGATATCCATGGGATGTACGCCTACCGAGGCACTGACACCCTCGAAGTCGCGGGCGATCTGCATCACTCGCTGCGCATTATTCATATCAATACCAATACAGAGCATATGATCAACGCCCTGCGCTTTAGCTGCAGCTATGGCGCCCCCCAAATCGCCACCGTAGGGCATGAGGTCTAAACGATCTAAATGACAGTGAGAATCTACAAACATAAATGACTCAATACGCTAACTACTTTTTTCTGCTGGCTCTCATTCTGGCCTACCTGCCCCAATTGCCCTATAAACGAGAGCGGCCCGGTAAATACCGGGCCGCTAGATGGCTGCTATGGTACAAAACCTACATAGTATGTGTTGGCCGATCAGACTCCAGCGAACCCGCCAGATAGTTTTCTATCTTGTTATTGGCCGTATCGTCCTGCCCATTAAACTGTACGCCGATTCCAGCGGCCCTATTCCCCTGCGCACCTCGCGGCGTAACCCACACCACACGACCAGCCACTGGAATTTTCTCCGGCTCATCCATCAGGTTGAGCAACATGAAAACTTCATCGTTGATTTTGTAGGGCTTATTGGTGGGAATAAACAAACCACCGTTGACCAGAAAAGGCATATAAGCGGCATAGAGTACTGCCTTATCCTTGATGGTCAGGGAAAGAATCCCGTTTCTTGCACCCTGGGGCGCACTAGCTGTATTCATGCCTGTTTCAGGCTCCTGCTAATTATCTAACATATTGTGACAACCTGCGTGCTTTGCTAAGCGTAACGCACAGCTTCCCTATAAGAATAGCCACTATAGACTAATTTCTCCATTTGAGTGGAGCAACTAGACCTTAAATTTTTCGCAACTGGTCAGCAGAATATCCTCCAACGCCAATTGTCGATTGGGGTTCGTCCCTCGATCAAGACTATTTTTAAGCGATGTGACCTTATCCAAAAGCTCAAAAAGATTTCTCACGGAGGCGCCCCTGGCACACCGTATCAACTCAGGATACTCCTTCCACTCAGCAGCCTGTAAATGCCCCGAACTCGAATCATCATGTGTAGACATTAGCATCCGTATCAAAGCAGTCAATTTATCCACCAACCATCCCAGAACCTCACGAAGGTCATACTCAAGCCATTTATCAGCAATAACCAAGGCTGAAGTGCGCCCGGATAGCAAGGCCTGATAATCCAGGCCCAGCTGCCGATAGCGCTCCACACCATCATTTTCCAGCAGGGTTAAAGCTGTCAGTGGTCGGCCGCCGGACTCTAGCAGCAGCGTTTCAGCCACCATGCCCTCAGGTAGCAGATTCTGTAACCACTGTTGCACTTCAGGCCTGGGGGGCACAGGAAAACGTACCAACTGACAGCGAGATCGGATTGTAGGCAATATTTGCCCTAAGGAATCGCAAATCAAAATCAATAAGGTATTTGCAGTGGGTTCCTCCAGACACTTCAATAAGGCGTTGGCCGCATTGCTGTTCATAGCCTCCGCGGGAGCCAACACCGATACCTTGTAACCACCTTGCTGCGCGGTCTGCCCCAGATTCTCAACCAGTGACCTCACCTGATCAATTTTAATCTGCTTGCCCGGCTCATCCGGCATTAACCACTGCAAATCCGGGTGCGAGCCCGCCAGCATAAAACCACACTGCCGGCACTCTCCACAGGCCAAACCCTGCTCGGAACGCTCACAAATCAAATACTGGGCAAAGGCACGCGCAAACCGTTGTTTGCCTACTCCGGAAGGTCCCGCCAGCATAATGGCATGGGGCAGCTTATCCTCCAGATGTAACTGCTGCAATCGCTGCCACTGCTCCGACTGCCAGGGAAGCCGAACCGCCAGTTTGTTCGCATCACTCATAGGCGAGTGTCCACATCAGCTAAAAACTCAGCCAGAACGCCAGACAACGCTGACTGCACCTCCACCAACGGCTGTGCAGCATCTATCACTCGATAACGGTTTGCATGCTTTAACGCCAGATCCAGATAAGCTTGCCTGACACCGCGGAAAAATAGCTGCTGCTCCTGCTCAAATCGATCGAGCTCACCTCGATCAGCGGCCCGTTGCAACCCGACTTCGACGGGCGCATCAAACAACAGTGTATAGTCCGGCCGCAATTCGCCTTGCACCCACTGCTCCAAATCTGCAATTTTCTGCATCGGCACGCCGCGACCACCACCCTGATAGGCAAAGGTCGCATCGGTAAAACGATCACAGATCACCCAGTCTCCTCGTGCAAGGGCTGGCTCAATCACCTCGGCAATATGTTGTGCCCGCGCAGCAAACATCAACAACAACTCGGTATTCTCTGCCACGTTTTCATCGCGGGGGGACAGTAGCAGCTGCCGAATTTCCTCTGCCAAGGGTGTACCACCCGGCTCCCGTGTCAGGATAAAAGCAATGCCAGCCTGTTTTAAGGTGCTGGCAATAAATTCGATATTGGTAGATTTACCAACACCCTCGCCACCCTCGATGGTGATAAATAATCCGCGTTGCTGAGACAAAAACGCACCCCTTACTTTGATACCGGCTGAAAACTAGCCCGACTGCTTTTTCTGCGGGCTGGAAGAGTAATTTTTCTTACGTTGATAGATCTGATATTTCTTTACTGCTTTTTGGTGTTCTTCCAGTGTGTTGGAAAAGTAGTGACTGCCATCACCCTTGGCTACAAAATACAAGGCTTCGCCATCAGCAGGATGCAAAGCTGCATGGATCGCTTCTCGTCCCGCAAGTGCAATCGGCGTAGGCGGCAACCCCCCATGCCGATAGGTATTGTAGAGGTTGGCGCTATCCTTTAAATGCACTGTACGCAAGTTGCCATCAAAGGTAGTACCCAAACCATAGATTGTGCTGGGGTCAGTTTGCAAACGCATTCCCTTTTTCAGTCGGCGTACAAAAACCCCCGCAATCTCGGCCCGCTCACTGGCCACCCCCGTTTCCTTTTCCACCAAGGAAGCCATAATTAACGCTTCATAGGCGGATTGATAAGGCAACCCTTCAGCCCGATTCTCCCACTCCTGCAGTAACACCTGCTGCATTTGCTGATAGGCCTGACGCAGCAACTGCACATCTGTCGTTGCGCGGTGAAAACGATAGGTATCCGGAAATAATAAACCTTCCAGAGATGTGTATTCGATGGAAAGATCAAGCTGCTCGGCCGTCAGGCCATCGCCCTGAATTGTCTGTTGCAGCTTACTTTCTGTATTGATGGCATCACGGACCTGTCGCAGCGTCCAACCCTCAACCAGAGTAATCTGGTAATAGCGCACATCGCCCTGCTCAAGCTTGGTTAGCAATTGTAAAGGGTTCAGCCCCTGCGGCAACCAGTAGTCACCAGCTTTCACCGCCTCACCGCGACCGGAAAGTCGTGCATAAACTTTAAACCAATCCGGTTTTCGTAACAGGCCATCCGCAGACAGCTGATAAATTAAACTGTTTAGCGTCTGCCCTGGAGCCAGCGTGTACTCAGCCCCTTCAGCGGGAATCAACAGAGGGGTTGTCATATAGGTGTTTAACTGCTGCCAGGCCATCACAAGCAACAACACGCCGGAAATTATCAGCGCAGTTAATATTTTTATCGGTCTAGTGAACACTGGTTTAATGGACTCTGGTTTACTGGGCATTTGGCTTAATAAACATGGTTTATAAACGCCTGGTCAATTCGCTGCTGCAACTTCGTGCTCACTGGCCCGATGGATTTTAAATGACAACCCACAGCGACTACAGGCAATAAGCCAATCACACTATTACAGATAAATAGCTCATCAGCGGCAATTAGATCCGAAAGTAAAAGATCTTTTACTGTGACCGGTACGCTGATGTCTGCGGCAAATTGTTCGATGATCCTATCTCGCATAATGCCCTGAACACCACAGCGTTTTAAGCTGGGTGTCATCAGCTTTCCTGCGCCGACCATAAACAGATTACTCATTGTCGCTTCGACAATTCGGCCCTGAGTATCTAGCATCAATCCCTCAAACACAGTCTTATCATTCCACTCAGCTCGCGCCAGCACATTATCGAGTCGGTTAAGATGTTTTAAACCAGCCAGTGCAGGGTTGATTGGCAAGCGGTGTTGGCATACTCGAACCCGAACGCCTTGTTGTTTGTGTATCGTATAATCAGCCGCCGCGGATAAAGCTAAAATACGCTGGCCAGGACTATTCTTCTGGAAAGCATAACCCCTGCCGAGCTGCTCTCGACAGATAATGATTTTTAAAACAGAAAAAGCCTGAGTATTTTTTTGATTAAGAAGCAGCGCAATTTCATCGCGTAAAGCTGACCAGTCGCAGTTGATCTCGAGACGCCGACAACCTTGCTGCAATCGTTGTAAGTGCTGCTCAAGCAATGGCGCTAACTGATTAACTATAGCAATGGTTTCAAACAAACCATCGCCATAGGCAAGCCCGCGATTCCAAATATTGATTTGATCGCCAGCTTTACCGTTAACCAGACTTGTGATTGTCATTTCAAATAGTATTAGCAGACACTAGGACAGCCTGGCAAATAATAAACTGCCATTGGTACCGCCAAAGCCAAAGGAGTTTGACAAAGCAAAATCAATAGTCATTTCCTGTGCACTATGTGGGACATAATTTAGATTGCAACCTTCGTCGGGATTATCAAGATTAATCGTGGGGGGTGCTACCTGGTCCCTGATCGCCAGAACAGAAAATACTGCCTCAACCGCACCGGCAGCACCTAACAAGTGACCAATCATGGATTTGGTCGAGCTTACCGCCACGCTGGAAGCACTTTCACCAAGCACTGACACAATGGCTTTGCTTTCAGCAATATCGCCTGCAGGTGTAGAGGTACCATGCGCATTAATATAATTAATCTGACTGGGATTAATACCCGCATCATTGATCGCATTGCGCATAGCCGATGCAGCCCCACGCCCATCGTCAGGTGGGGATGTCATATGAAAAGCATCGCCACTCATACCAAAGCCGACCAATTCGGCATAGATATTGGCACCACGCGCTTTGGCATATTCATACTCTTCGAGCACTAACATTCCAGCACCGTCCGACAATACAAACCCATCCCGGTCCTTATCCCAGGGGCGACTTGCAGCCTTGGGATTATCATTACGGGTAGACAGGGCTCTCGCCGCAGCAAAGCCACCAATACCCAACGGGGTTGAGGCCATTTCTGCACCGCCGGCCACCATAACTTCTGCATCACCATAGGCGATAGTACGCGCAGCGTGACCGATATTATGCGTACCCGTTGTACAGGCGGTGGTTATGGCAAAGTTGGGGCCCTGCAATCCGTATTTGATTGACAGATTGCCCGCAACCATATTGATCACTGTCCCCGGCACAAAAAAAGGTGAAATTTTTCGTGGACCATTTTCCATCAGGATTTGGTGATTTTTTTCAATAAAACTCACACCGCCAATACCCGCGCCTATCGCCACTCCAATTCGGGAAGCATTAGACTCACTGACTTCGATTCCGGCATCCTCTATCGCCTGCGAAGCTGCCGCCATACCGTATTGAATAAACAAATCCATACGGCGTGCATCTTTAACCGGAATATAAGGGCTAACATCAAAATCCTTGACGGCACCACTAAAGCGGGTGCTGTATGCGGAAGCATCAAAATGCTCAATGGGACCAATACCGCTTACACCATTGCTTATATTGTCCCAGCTGCTGGCAACATCGTTACCCACCGGTGTAACTAACCCTAAACCCGTAACGACAACCCTACGTTTTGACACTTGAGTCTCCCTCTATGAAATCTCACAAGCACGAGAAGGCAAATTTTATTATTAATAAAACAACAATATCGCAAAAAAGAAAAGCCGTTCTACCTGAATAGAACGGCTTTAAAGAATTTTATCTGCAGGAGCAGACAGGCAATTACGCCAGGTTTTTGTTGATGTAGTCGATAGCCAACTGAACAGTTGTAATTTGCTCGGCTTCTTCATCTGGAATTTCAGTTTCAAACTCTTCTTCCAAAGCCATTACCAACTCTACAGTGTCGAGTGAATCAGCACCCAGATCTTCAACAAAGGAAGCTGAGGTTTGAACTTCTTCTTCTTTAACACCTAACTGCTCGGCGACAATTTTTCTGACGCGATCTTCAATGCTCATGGTCTTTATCGACTCCTGTTTTAAGCTATGAGAAATATTTCTATTTACGATTCATAAATGGGTATAGATAAAATTCAGCAGTTACATGAAACCACAATAAAACTTCACGAAAGAAACTGAAATTTACCGTAAAACTAAATTCGTTACGAATTATAGTTATTAATCTATTACTGCATGGATTTCGGCGGGCATTTTACTCGATTTTATCCGCCTTGTAACAGCGTTTTACAAAATAACTGGGATTAATTGATTTTATTGTTAAAAATCAATTGGTTAGCCCATATACATACCACCATTCACATGTATGGTTTCGCCGGTAATATACGCTCCAGCATCGCTTGCCAACAGGGCAACGACAGCGGCAATCTCTTCCGGTTGACCTAATCTGGCCAGTGGAATTTGCGACAACATTAACGCTTTATGCTCCTCTGCAAGTTCCTTAGTCATATCGGTATCAATAAAACCAGGAGCTACTGAGTTAACTGTAATGCTGCGCGAACCTAACTCTCTGGCTAAAGAGCGTGAAAAACCTTCGATTCCCGCCTTAGTCGCAGCATAGTTGGATTGACCAATATTACCCATGGAGCCAACCACCGAGCTGATATTGATAATCCGCCCCCAGCGAGCCTTGGTCATTCCTCGAACACAGGCTTTGGAAACACGATAAATTGCACTCAGATTAGTTGCAATCACATCATCCCACTCAGCATCTTTCATCCGCATCAGGATATTGTCCTGAGTGATGCCAGCATTGTTGACAAGCACCGTGGGCGCACCAAATTTCTCAGTAATTGACTTGATCACAGAGGAAATGGAGTCAGCATCGGTAACATTCAGCATCATACCCTCGCCAGCGGTATCCGCTGCCGACAAATACTCACTGATATTGTCCGCACCAGACTGAGAGGTTGCCGTCCCCACCACAGTAAATCCATCGGCACCTAATTTTTCAGCTATAGCTTTACCAATTCCTCGGCTCGCTCCAGTAACCAGGGCAACTTTTGCCGTCATAACACGCTCTCCTAACATTAATTCATAAAGTAATTGGGCTTATAGCGCTACTTATAGCTCTAATTACAGCTCAGCAAGTGCCTTTTCTAATCCCGCCGGGTCTTCAATATTAAAGCTATTCAAAGAGCGATCAATCCGCTTGCTCAATCCGCTCAGTACTTTACCCGGCCCGCACTCCAGCGTTGTTGCAATTCCGGCGGCAACCATAGTCTGCACACAGCCAGTCCATTTAACCGGGCTATAAATCTGTTTAACTAACAGATCCTTAATAGCCTGCGGGTCTGTTTCCGTTTTGGCATGCACATTATGTACAACGGGAATATTCGGCGCTTTAACAGCCAGAGTTGCTACTTTTTCAGCCAATCTATCGCCCGCAGGGCGCATCAATGAGGTGTGGAAAGGGGCGCTAACGGGCAGCGGCATGGCTCGCTTGGCTCCCGCTGCCTTGAGCTGCTCAACTGCAGCATCAACTGCGGCCACCTTACCGGCAATCACCACCTGTCCGGGTGAATTAAAATTCACCGCTTCCGCACCAGTGCTTTTGCAAATATCGATAATAACCTCGTCATCCAGGCCTAAGACCGCAGCCATTGCTCCCTCCCCCACTGGCACTGCCGTTTGCATAAACTGGCCCCGATCGCGAACCAGCTGTACAGCATCGACAAAATCCAAACCTCCCGCGCAGACCAGTGCCGAAAATTCACCTAAGCTATGACCCGCCATCAAGGCAGGCCGCTTATCCGATTGCTGTTGCCACACCCGCCACAGTGCCACACTGGAAGTAAGCAACATCGGCTGGGTCCGCTCGGTCAGGTTCAGTTGCTCCTGCTCACCATTCTGCACCATATCCCACATATCGTAACCTAGCGCTTCGGAGGCCTCAGAGAAGGTTTCCTGTACAATACTATGCGCAGCAGCCATTTCCGCCAACATACCAACCTTCTGCGAACCCTGACCTGGAAATACAAAGGCTAATGTCTGTTCTGTCATGAATAAACCTTTTTAGAATGTAATAAATAATAATTTTTGAAATGCCACTTCAAACAAGGACGAACTAGCTACGCTCATCGTCCAGCTGCGATAATTTCTTATCAATCATCGCCAGTAGCCCCCCTCTGACTTCGGTACGAGCGCGAGCAATCGCATTGACAAAGCCATCCACCGTACTATTGCCATGACTTTTGACCAATACACCTTGCAGCCCCAAAAAACTGGCGCCATTATAGAGCTGAGGATCCAAAATGCTATAGATACGCTGCAGAACCGGGCGCGCTATTAACCCCTGCAATTTAGTCAGCCAGCTTTGCTGGAAATGTTGACTCACAACACGAGCAATATGCTCTGCTGTCCCCTCGCAGACCTTGACTGCCACATTACCAACAAACCCCTCAGCTACAATCACCTCAGCCTGACCATCAAACAGACCATCACCCTCAGTAAAGCCCACATAGTTCAAATGTGGATCAGCCTCGATTAATTTGCCAGCCAGCTTTACCTGCTCGTTACCCTTGATATCCTCTTCACCGATATTCAACAGCGCAACACGAGGTTTCGCCACCTTGTCGACCGCCGATGCCAGCGCCGAACCCATAATGGCAAATTGATGCAAATGCTCTGCACAGCTATCGACATTGGCCCCCAGATCGAGCAAGTAACAGTGGCCGTTCAGTGATGGTACCGCAGAGCAGATTGCGGGACGATCAATACCAGGCAAGGTTTTCAGCACATAGCAGCCTATCGCCATTAATGCGCCTGTATTGCCTGCACTAACCACTGCATCCACTTTGCCCTGATCGAGTAAATCAATAGCTATACGCATGGACGAATTGGTTTTTTTGCGCAGGGCGTGGGCAGGCTTATCGGACATTGCAACCATATCGGCTGCTGCCACAATCTCAAAGCGTGACCGATTTTTGCCTAATAACGAAACGAGTTTAGTCTCATCACCCACCAGGGTAATGTCCAGATCAGAAAATTTGGAAAGGGCTTTTAGGGATGCTGGAAGGGAGACTTCAAGACCGAAATCCCCTCCCATACAATCGACAGCTATGCGAATACGCGAAGCCATAGAATAGATAGGAGATGGAAAGAACCACCTCCTGACAAGATCTTACTCGTCGTCTTGAGAGGCAACGACTTTTTTGCCGCGGTAGAAACCATCGGCAGAGACGTGATGGCGACGGTGAGTTTCACCGCTGGTAGGGTCCACTGACAGAGCTGGGCCAGTCAATGAATCATGCGAACGACGCTGTCCACGACGTGAACGGGTTACTTTACTCTTTTGTACGGCCATGGCCCTGTACTCCTCTTTCTCTGGCAACTCGCAAAAACATCGGTGACACACCGGTTTATTTGTCGAGTTTTAAATTTTCCAACACTTTAAACGGGTTTTCCTTCTCCTCTTTAGCAGTAGCATTTGTCACTGCTGCAGGATCGACACTGGAATACCCAACTGACTGCTTGCAGTCTGCCTCAGGGTGATAATTCACATAGGGCAAACTCAGTATTAATTCATCCGAGACGACATCGGCCAAATCAATTAGCTCTTCACCAACAATTAAAGGCTCAAGCGATTTCGGCAGGCGCTGCGCATCATCTTCTGACCACACCACCCCAAGTGAAAAACTGACATCAACGGGAACGGACATCGGTTCAAGGCAACGCTGACAAAAAACCTCCACCGAGCCTGACAATTGACCGTCAACTCTGCGGAAGCGCCCTTCATCTTTATAAAAATGAAGCCTGACCTCGATATTGCCGCCCTGTCCCGCCAATAAATCGGCAATACGGGGTAGTGAGGAAACCGGCACCAAGGCACTGATTTCCGCTCCTTTTACCACCAGTTTGCGTATATCGATTTCGCTTGGCAGGGGGGTGCTCAACATAAGCGCGCAATCATAGGGACGTAGCCCCTTACTGTCAAAGGAAAATCAACCGAAAATGATAACTTTCTAAGCAAAATCAACCATTTCGAAGCCTCAGGGCTACACTCTACTGCCAAATCTGCTATTTTTTGTCATTTCAGCCTTATGAAGCGCTCTATGCCAGCCATTATACTCGCCTCCAGCTCCCCTTACCGACAGCAGCTCCTCAACCGGCTGGGATTGCCCTTCAACTCCGTTAGCCCTGAGATAGATGAAGCAACGTTACCTGGTGAGGACGCCAGGCAACTGGTGATCAGGCTAGCTAAAAACAAAGCAAGGGCAGTGGCCAGGGCTCAACCCAACGCATTGATTATTGGTTCAGATCAGGTTGCATCTCTGGGCGAACGTATCCTGACCAAGCCTGGCAACCATCAAAATGCCCACCGACAACTAATGTCCTGTAGTGGCAAGGCCGTCGTGTTTTATACCGGCCTTGCCTTACTCAACAGCCGCACCGGTCAATGCCACACCTGCGTCGAACCCTTTACCGTGCACTTTCGTCAGCTCACACCCACTGAGGTGGATAATTATCTGGAGCGCGAACAGCCCTACGACTGCGCGGGCAGCTTCAAAATGGAGGGGCTGGGCATTAGCCTGTTTACCCGAATGGAGGGAGAAGACCCTAATTCGCTGGTGGGACTGCCGTTGATCCGTCTTATTGATATGCTCTCCAATGAAGGCATCAATATCCTGAGCTAACACCTCAACGGTAAGTAGCCAATCAGCTGACGAAGGGATATTTCAACAATTCATCAAAGCGATCGATAATACTAACCGGCTTGTGCGCAAGCAGCATCTCCCGGCTGTGCGCGCCGTAGCTCACACCAACACTGGCCATACCGGCATTGGCTGCCATCTCCAAATCGTAAGCAGTATCACCTATCATCACCGCCGCATCGACCTCAACGCTTAACTCTTCAAGAATTTCATGCAACATTAATGGGTGCGGCTTGGAGGAAGTCTCGTCGGCACAGCGACTGGTATCAAAAAACTCTGTCATTTCAAGATTAGCCAGCACTCGTGACAGGCCGCGCCGACTCTTACCGGTCGCAACGGCCAACTGATGCCCCGCCGACTTTAGCTGAGCAAGCACGTCCGTAACCCCCGGATAGAAACCGCAGGGCACCTGATCCGCCGCAATAAAGTGGCGCGAATAACTTTCCCGAAGCTGCTTTGAGTCAACCTCTGCGATATCGGGATAAAGCTGTCTGACCGCCTCAGGCAATCCCAAACCGATAATATTCTTAGCCTGCTGGTAACTTCTCTCCGGCAAACCCAGCTCTGCGATGGCAGCATGCATGGAGCATACAATCTTATCCGTTGAATCAATGATGGTTCCGTCCCAATCAAATATATACAGCATTCGCCCTACTCTTCCTCTAGCTCTTTATCTAACCGCTGCAATAACACCCGCAAATCCTCACTTAAATCCGCCTTAACCTCTAACACCTCATCCGACTCCGGCAGTGGAACCCTTAAACTCGCCGCATGCAGAAATAAACGCTTCAGGCCCTTCCCCTTAAATAGCTTATCCACCTCTGCCTGGCCGTATTTATCATCCCCAAGTAAAGGATGCCCTGCATACTGAGCATGCACCCGAATCTGGTGAGTACGCCCCGTAATCGGCTTAGCCTCAACCAATGTCGCCTGCGGATATCGTTCAACCACGGCAAACTCTGTGACAGACCGCTTTCCCTCGGGACTGACATGTACCATACGCTCCCCCGATTGCAGAATATTTTTCAACAGTGGCGCATTCACAACCTTTCGCTTATTTGGCCAGCGCCCGCCAACTAAGGCCAGATAGCGTTTATCAATAGTGCCGATACGTAACTGCTCGTGCAGGAAACGCAGCATACTGCGCTTCTTGGCCACCATCACACAACCCGAGGTATCCCGATCCAGACGGTGTACCAGCTCCAGAAACCGAGCCTCCGGCCGCATCAATCGCAGAGCCTCGATTAACCCCAAAGAAATACCACTACCACCATGAACAGCTAGGCCGGAGGGCTTATTTACGACCAATAGTCTGTCATCCTCATAGAGAATAGCCGAGGCAAGCTCGCCCGCCAGACCTTTAGATACATGGACTTTAGGCCCCTCAGCCGCTACACGAATGGGCGGAATCCGTATCACATCGCCTTCACAGAGCTTGTACTCGGCCTTGATTCGGCCCTTGTTAACTCTCACCTCACCCTTACGCAAAATTCTATATATACGAGATTTCGGCACCCCTTTTAAATAGCCTAACAGGAAATTATCAATCCGCTGACCGGCATGCGCATCGGTAATTTCATAAAATGAGACCGATGCAGTGCTTTCGGCCTTTTTACTAGTATTGAGGTCTACCATTCATACTCCCAGCTAAGTGTTTGATGCACCTAGAATTTACTGCTATACTCCGGCAACATTTCGCAGGGGCAGGTTTCCGCCTCACCGATTTATTCTTCAAGCCTGAGAAATTTGGGCGACATTGTATCGGCCTTGGTAGCCAGAACAAAACGAAAAGAATAAACAACGGTTGAGCCGCGAGGAAATACCGCCCGCAAAATGTTGCTCTAGTGATCGAGAGAATGTTCCGCTAATTAAGCTAATCGATCGCTAAATAATTTATAGGCTCACTTACACCGATAGATATTACGTAAGTGAAAGACTTAACCATGCAGACGATTATGTCACGGCATCGTTAAAACGATTTGAATATAAGTATCAGCATACTGGTGCAGCAAACTTGATAATGATTTTGACTGTACGATAGAGCGATTTACGCATGTGGATTTACCAGGCAAACAAACCAATGCCAGCCACATTTTATAGCGACACCAGTATGATTGAAAGATTGGGCAAGCCATTGACAATGCTACGCAAGCCGTATCAAAACCTCAGTGGTAACGACGAAAGTATTTTAATGAACAGTAAATATATCACCTTGCGAATAGCCGATATATTTACAGAAAGCTCTGATTTCCAGGGCTCTACCGGACTTATATAGCCTGCCAGCCCATCATTGCCTGACAGCTCTTATAGATGTCCAAAGCTGAGAATAATAGGTTATTGCTGCACTAAAACCAGCAAGCACAATACCGAATTACCAGCGTTAATATACCTTCGTTCCCGCAGCGCCAGCTATTAAAGCCCTGCACCAATCAAAACCCTGATACCCCACACCTCGTTTTTTCACGCCCTCACAAATCCTCTGCCATTTATTTAGGATTTGTAACACCCATGAAAAGAATGTTAATCAACGCAACTCAACCTGAAGAGCTGCGAGTTGGCCTCGTTGATGGCCAGCGCCTCTATGACCTGGATATCGAAAACAGAACCCGAATTCAGAAAAAAGACAATATCTACAAAGGCAAAATAACCCGTGTGGAGCCAAGCCTTGAAGCTGCCTTTGTTGACTTCGGTGCTGAGCGTCACGGCTTTCTTCCCCTGAAAGAAATCGCCCGCGAATATTTCTATCGCAAGCCCTCTGAAGTACAGGGTCGCTTTAAAATTAAAGATGTCGTCAAGGAAGGCACCGAAGTTATTGTGCAAGTCGACAAGGAAGAGCGCGGCAACAAAGGTGCCGCCCTGACAACCTTTATCAGCCTGGCTGGCCGCTATTTGGTACTGATGCCGAACAATCCCCGTGCTGGTGGTATCTCCCGTAGTATTGAAGGCGAAGACCGCTCTGAGCTAAAAGAAGCACTCAGTAGCATGACTATCCCAAACGGTATGGGCACCATTGTTCGCACCGCCGCCGTGGGTCGCAGCGCTGAAGAACTACAGCGGGATTTGAATTACCTGAGTCAATTATGGGAGGCTATCACCAGCGCCGCCGCTGATCGAAACGCGCCCTTCCTGTTGCTTCAGGACAGCAACGTCATTATCCGCGCTATTCGCGACTACCTGCGCGACGATATCGACCAGGTGCTGATAGACAACGAGGACGCCTTCAACGATGCGATGAATTTCGCCACTCAAATCATGCCGTCTTACCAAAACCGCATTCGTCTGTACCAGGATGATGTACCGCTTTTCAATCGCTACCAGATCGAAAGCCAGATCGAAACGGCCTTTCAGCGCGAAGTCCAACTGCCCTCCGGCGGGTCTATTGTTATCGACCCCACTGAAGCCATGGTCGCTATCGACATCAACTCTGCACGCGCCACCAAAGGTGGTGATATCGAAGAGACCGCGCTGCAAACTAACCTGGAAGCCGCTGACGAGATTGCCCGGCAATTGCGCCTGAGGGATATGGGCGGACTGGTGGTTATCGACTTTATCGATATGAACCCCGCTAAAAACCAGCGCGCCGTAGAAAATCGTATGCGTGACGCTCTAAGCATCGACAGAGCACGCGTTCAGGTCGGTCGTATTTCACGCTTTGGTCTACTGGAAATGTCTCGTCAACGACTGCGCCCGTCACTGGGTGAAACCAGTGCCAAGGTCTGCCCCCGCTGTACCGGACAGGGCATTATTCGTGATACCAAATCACTATCGCTCTCTATTCTGCGCCTGGTTGAAGAAGCCGCTGGCAAAGAGCGCAGTGCCGAAATTCGAGCATTGGTGCCGGTGAAAGTCGCCTCATATCTACTGAACGAAAAGCGCGATGCCATCCATGAGATCGAACAACGCACAGGTGTTCGTGTCGTTATTGTGCCGATTCCTCAACTTCAAACGCCACATTTTGAAGTCCAACGCCTGCGGGACGACGAAGTCGGCAAGCAAGTTGAACTGAGCTATAAAATTCAAACCGAACAGCATGAAGATCAACCGGCCACCACTGCACCCACTCAGACACAGCAACAGGCAGCCGTACAGAGCATCACACCACAGGCTCCAGCGCCAATTGCGCCTCCCGCACAGGAGGCACAACCTACACCCAAATCACCTGAGCAAAAAGAATCTGGATTACTAGCCAGAATCATTGGATTCTTTACTGGTGGTGAGTCTGAGCAAGAGCAGTCCAAAAACAAAGCCAAACCCCATAAGAAACCGGACAACAAAAACAGCGGCAAAAATCCGAACCGTGATCGTGATCGTGATGGCCAGCAAAACCGCAACCGCAATAAAAATCGCAACAAGAACAAACGCGGTGGCAAGCAAAATCGCAATCAAAATCGCGATGAGCAGTCATTGCGTGATGAAAATATCGAGCATGGCAATACCGCTACTAACGTCGATACCAACGTCGATACCAACGTCGACAAAAGCACTGACAACAAATCAACGAGTAGCGACGACCGCCCGCAACGACGTCCGTCTAATCGCAAACCCCGTAGCGCGCAACGGCGACGTAACCGCGGTCCCAAAGAGGAGCTCCGCAACGAAGAGACAACATCCGTTGACGGCAAAGAGCCTGATACAAAAACCGAGCCGAAGGCAAACCCAAAACCGGCCGACACTTCAGCAGACGATAGCCGGAAGCCTGAACCTGATGAACAGTCAGCACCAGTGGCAACAGAGCCTGCCAAGGCCCAGTCTGCAGAAGTTGAAAGCGGCGCAGATAAAGCTGACACCAAACCGACAGCAGACACCGGCAATTCTGCGCAAGAGCCAGCACCTGAGATGCAAGCGACCAGTAGCACCGATGCGCCTGCCCAAACTTCACAGGAAGAAACTCTGGCTACCGCGGGTCAAACTGAAGTAGTTAAGACTGATGAAAAGCCAGTGCAAAAAGCCAGTTCTCAAGCGACAGCCAAAGAAGATACTGAAAGCACCACTGATGTGAGCACAGCGACTGTCGAGAGCACCAGTACTGAGAACATAGTGGCAGCCCAGACTGCAGAAGTCGAAACTGTCCACGCAAGCTCACCTGCTATTGCCGCTGTCAAGCCGGAAGTGGTTACCAAAACCAACCCGCAGCCACAAAAGCCAGTGGGACGTGCGGCCAATGACCCTCGACTGCAACCTAAAGCAATCGACAACATTGAGATTTTGACGGCTTATCTGGACCTGAATTTTGACGAGGTTGCTCCGCCCGCCACCCCGGATTCAAGTCGCACAAAACCAGCAAGGGCTCATAACGACCCCAGGCTGCAGCGATTGGCGTAATGGACGCGTTCTGACCACCCTAAATACCCGGTTTACCGGGTATTTTTTTGTCAACGCAAAGCCCCGGCAGTATTTCAGGGTTTATAGCTTAGTTGTTGTATTAAAAAACGTGACGACAGATTAGGTAAATGTGTTACAGGTGATGGGAATCAGTGGGTAAGTGGCGGGAATGTCCATTGAAAAGACTCGAGCCGCTTCAAACTTGAATGACAGCATCCTGCTTGCGATGAAGTCTTCAGGCAGGGATAGGCTCAAAATAGCCTTGGGGATATTTTGCCCCCTTCGGGGCACCTGCGGTGGCCCAAACGCGATGCGTTTGTCGAACCCGAGTTTGCCTCCGATCCTTCGACAGCGAATCTACAAAAAAGCCGGCGCAATGGCCGGCGTTTTTTTGGATATGGCGGTGGGGCAGGGATTCGAACCCTGGGAGGGATTAACCTCGCTGGTTTTCAAGACCAGTGCTTTCGGCCACTCAGCCACCCCACCAGCAGGCCGCAATTATACATAGCCTATTGCTGGAGACAAGTTCTATTTCACAACTAAAAGCGACTAAGCCATTGTTTTCCTAGCTATTATTGTGATCAATTTATAAACGGCCGACACTGGGAACAACCCTTTAACCCCACCTGATAATCGCTAAAGTAAACCAGCTAAGCGCAGCAATGAGCGATAAATAATCGGCAAACAGCGAGGAACTGGCAAACCCATTTTTGGTCCTAGCAAGTATGAGTTTTAGGGCTTTAAAATCAATGGCTTGCCAGTTCAATAAGCCTTGCTTTTACAACCCGTACAGTTATGATACTTTGAGTAAACACGCAGCAACTGCTTAACTATGGAGATAGAAATGCGCGAGAACCCTGTTTTTGCATCCAAGAATAACACTGCCGATTCAGCACTGGCCACAAACAAGGTATTACGTAATACCTATATGATGCTGGGGATGACCCTACTGGTCAGCGCCGCAGCAGCTGGCGTCTCAATGGCAATGGGTCTTGGTCGTGGTGCTGGATTAATCATGATGCTGGGTGCTATCGGCTTATTATGGTTTGTATTACCACGTACTGCTAATACCGAAAAAGGCGTTTATGTTGTATTCGGATTTACCGCATTGATGGGGGCAGCACTTGGCCCCACCCTTAATCACTACTTAGCCCTGAGCAACGGTGGTGAAATTGTCATGCAGGCACTGGGTGGAACGGCACTCGTGTTCTTTACCTTATCTGGTTACGTGTTGACAACCCGTAAAGACTTTAGCTTTATGGGTGGCTTCCTGATGACGGGGCTGGTGGTATTGGTGCTGGTTGCACTCGCCCTGATGGTAGGCTCTTTTATGGGCTTCCATATGCCTGCCGCCCAACTGGCTCTGAGCGCCGGAATTGTGCTTCTGATGTCAGGTTTTATTCTGTTCGATACCAGCCGCATTATTCACGGTGGTGAAACCAACTACCTGATGGCAACCGTTGCGCTTTATCTGGACATCTACAACCTGTTCACTAGCCTGCTGCATTTGTTGGGAGTGATGGGCGACGACTAAACCAGCCGTCCATACACTGGGGTACCAACCCAAACAATACAAGCCTCGATTATGTCGGGGCTTTGTTTTTTTATAACTACCCTTAACCCTTTACCGTAGCTTTCTGTCATTATGCGACTTTCCCTGCTTCTTCTTGGCGCTCCGCAGTCCTCGCAATCCGGAGGTACTGCACTACGCTTTGCTCGAGCGGCGCTTCAGGCTGGACACCAGATTTACCGTGTATTCCTCTATCATGATGCCGTTTTAACGGGCAATAGCCTGACCACACCGCCACAGGACGAAACTGATTTACCAGTAGAGTGGCAGCAGCTGGCAGCTCAACACAATATTGATCTGGTCGTCTGCGTGTCCAGCGCACTTAAACGCGGTATTCTGGATATAGAGGAAGCCAAACGCTATGAGAAATCTGCAGCCAATCTGCACACTGGATTCGAAATTTCCGGCCTGGGTCAGCTAGTCGATGCCAGTTTTGGATCTGACCGATTAATCACTTTCGGACCCTGAACTTTAAAACCGAATATTGCTAAACATGGCCAAACCCGAAACCACTAAACATATCCTGCTCATCTGTCGAAAAGCGCCCTATGGTAACTCCCTCGCACGAGAGACACTGGATATCGCCCTCGCCTGCGCCGTATTTGATCAGCAGCTGAGCATGCTGTTTCTCAGCGACGGTGTGTGGCAATTACTCAATAAACAGGATAGCGCCGAACTACCCGCAAAAAACCTGGAAAAAATACTATCGGCATTTTCTCTGTATGGTATTGAGGATATCTTTGCCGATCAACAAGCTCTTACCGAGCGCAACTTGGACAGATCTGATCTTGCCATCGAGTGCGAGCTTTTAACTGAGTCGAGCATTGCTAAGCTGATGACCGATGCCGATATAATTATTCATATATAGTAAGCGCTGATCACTGATAACCCTCTATGATTCTACACACCGTTAATAAATCGCCCTTCAGCAATAATAGTTTTATTGAGTGCCTGCGTTTTTGCCTGGACGAGTCAGGCATTTTATTAATTGAAGATGGTGTTTATGCCTGCCAACAAGGCACGGTTTTTTCTCAACAGATTGAACAGCACCCTCGGATAAAGTTTTACGCCTTAATTCCAGATTTGAAAGCAAGAGGCTTGATCGACAGAGTCATGCCAGAGGTTGAATTGGTGGATGACTCTGGCTTTGTTAATCTGGTCACACAATATCAATCCATCCAAAGCTGGTTTTGATCATGCAGCCCTCCTCTACGCCCTCAATGCCGGAGCTGGATAAAGAAGGCTTTTTAAAAAATCTGTCGGATTGGAATGACATTACTGCTGAGCAATTGGCACAAAATGAAAACCTTCAATTAACACCTGAACACTGGGAAATTATTCGTGTGTTGCGCCTATTTTATCAACGCTATGAGCTTTCACCTGCTATGCGCCCTTTAACTAAATTTATTACTCAGGAGCTGGGTAAAGACAAGGGTAACAGTATCTACTTGCTTAAACTTTTTCCGGGCAGCCCCGCTAAAATTGCCGCTAAAATTGCCGGGCTACCCAAACCTGATAATTGCCTGTAAATTACTATCAGTTCCTCTTTTAAACTCGACCTTTCATTTCAAGTCCTTATTAAATTGAAGCCTGTCTATGTCGCAAAGTTACCGCAATAAACTCGCCACTCTAAAAGAACACGAACACCCCTTCGCCCAATATGTGCGCATTCTGGGTAAGGGAAAAACCGGCAGTCGATCACTGGAAGAGCTGGAAGCTTATGATGCCATGGGGATGGTATTAAGAGGCGAAGTAGAAGATATTCAACTTGGCGCCTTTCTGATGTTATTGCGGGTTAAAGAGGAAAGCCATCAGGAGCTGACTGGCTTCGTGCGAGCTGTTCGCGATCATATTCAAAAACCGAAAGTACCCATTGCCGCTGATCTTGACTGGTCCAGCTACGCAGGGAAAAAACGCCAACTGCCCTGGTTCCTATTAAGCTGTCAGTTACTGGCTGAGAATAATATCCGCATATTTATGCATGGCGGCAGCGGTCACACGATCGGGCGACTGTATACGGAAAACGTATTGCCACAGCTGGGTATTACCGTGGCCGAAAACTGGCAACAGGTTGAGCAACAACTTGAGACCAGTAACTTTGCCTTTATGCCCTTGCAGCACCTATGCTCGCCACTGATGGAAATAATTAACTTCCGGAACTACCTTGGGCTGCGTTCACCGGTCCACACACTTTCTCGCCTAATAAACCCTCTGTCGGCACCCTATAGCATGCAAAGCATTTTTCACCCTGCCTACGCTGACAGCCACCAACAGGCAGCACTTAGTCTGGGACAGCAAAATGCAGCGGTATTTAAAGGCGAAGGTGGTGAAATTGAACGCAAACCGGAGGCGACCTGTACGGTTAAAATCGTCAATAAAGGCCAACTGGAAGAAGATACCTGGCCAAAATTGCTGGAGGGCCGGCAAACCCAGCCGGAAAATTTGGATATTTCACAGTTAATTCAGGTCTGGCGTGGTAGCTGTCTGCAGGATAATAACGGCGACTATGCAGAGCAAGCCATCATTGGCACTGCAGCCATCGCCTTAAAACTATTGGGTAAAGCCAAAACTCAGAAAGACGCCCTGGAGCTGGCCAACAATTTTTGGCATCTGCGCAATCGCGACCGGCTATAACTGCCCTATCTCCTCCCAACAACATAAGGTAAAACAAGGCTTCAGCGCACGTTAGTCTTTATACCCATTGGGATTCTGACTTTGCCAGCGCCAGCTATCCTCTGCCATTTCCTCGACACCACGAGTCGCGCGCCAGTTTAACTGCTCTGCGGCAAAATCCGGTGCGGCATAACAACTAGCGACATCACCTGGACGGCGTTCTACAATTTGATAGGGCACGGGTTTACCCGAAGCTTTCTCGAAGGCGGCGATCATCTGCAACACAGAATAACCTGTTCCTGTTCCCAGGTTATAGGCTACTGCACCGGGGTTCTCGGCCAGTTTTTCAAGGGCTTTAATATGTCCGAGAGCCAAATCCACAACGTGGATATAATCGCGCACACCGGTGCCATCCACTGTCGGGTAGTCATTGCCGAATACCGATAATTTATCCAATTTACCGACTGCGACCTGCGTGATATAGGGCATCAAGTTATTGGGAATACCATTGGGATCTTCACCAATACGGCCGCTTTTATGAGCACCTACCGGATTGAAATAGCGCAGTAACATAGCATTCCAGCGAGAATCGGAAACATTTAAGTCCCTGAGAATCTCTTCAATCATCAGCTTGGAGCGACCATAGGGATTGGTAGCAGATAATGGAAAGCTTTCATTAATCGGCACGGTTGCAGGATCGCCATACACCGTGGCCGAGGAACTGAACACCAGATTGAACACACCCTGCTCGGCCATCACCTCGGTTAGCACCAGCGTGCCATTCACATTATTGTGATAATACAAACCCGGTTTAGCGACGGATTCACCTACCGATTTTAAGCCGGCAAAATGAATAACTGCTTCAATACCATTGCCATTAAACACACTGGTTAGTGCCGTTTTATCACATATGTCCACCTGATAAAACGCCACGCTACGCCCTGCAATTTCCTCTACCCGCTGTAGGGCTTCCGGATGGCTATTAGAGAGATTATCCACTACCACCACATCATAACCAGCCGCCAACAGCTCAATACAGGTATGGCTGCCTATATAGCCAGCGCCACCAGTTACTAATACTTTCATAAATCTCTACTCACCTATTCACGCTTACTTATATGTGTTCAATTAATCCGTTAATGCCTTGATTCTTTCCTTGCAGACCCTTCCCTTAAAGATCCCTACCTTTAACCTCTTTCCTAGGGCAGACTCTGATGACAGCCACAGAACTCCCATGAAAGGTCCGTAAAAGCACTTCGAGCAGTGTAGCGGTTTCTCAGTAAAATGCAGCAGCGCTGAGCGTACAAATTCACTATAATGCCCACCCATTAGCACAGGCCTGCATCTAGCCAGTCGTTTACTGATTAAAGCACCACTTCGCCGTAGTTTCCGTATACCACCACAGCCACTATCTCTAAATACTATGCCACTCAGCAACGTCAACTCCGATCATTATTCACAGCAACTGGCAGCTAAAGCCGAGCGTATTCAGCAACAATTTGCAGAATTCAACCCGCCAACTCTGGAGATTTACGACTCTCCTCCGCTTCATTTCAGAGTACGGGCTGAATTCAAAATATGGCATGAGGGTGACGACAGCTACTACGCAATGTTTAACCGCGAAGCACCGAAAACACCGGTTAGAATTGATCACTTTCCCATCGGCTCAGAGTTAATCAACCAACTCATGAACGCGTTGATGACTGAAATTAAGAAGCACCCTCTGCTGCGTCACAAACTCTTTCAGGTGGAATTTCTGACTACTCTCAGTGGCGAAGCATTGGTTACAGTGATTTATCACAAACCGCTCAACGATGACTGGCTGCAGCTGGCAAAAGAGTTACAAGATAAACTCAGTATTCAGTTGATTGGCCGCAGCAAAAAACAACGACATGTACTAACGCAGGATTTTGTGACCGAGCGCTTAACAGTTGAACAAAAGCCTTATCAGTTCCAGCAGGTGGAAAACAGCTTTACCCAACCCAATGCCAGCGTGAACCAGAAAATGCTTAACTGGGCGCTGCAAAACTCCCGCGACAATGGCGGTGACTTGGTTGAACTTTACTGCGGTAACGGTAACTTCACCGTTGTGCTAGCGCAAAACTTCAAGCGCGTATTGGCGACAGAAATTTCGAAAACCTCAGTCAAATCAGCTCACTATAATTTTGCCTTGAATAATATCGACAATGTAGAGGTTGTTCGCATGTCGAGTGAAGACTTCTCCAGTGCACTGGCGGGCGAAAGAGCGTTTCGGCGTTTAAACCACATTCCATTGGAAGACTACGATTTCACCACCATACTGGTTGATCCACCCCGCGCTGGTCTGGATGCTGGCACTGAACAACTGGTAAGCCGCTTTGATCATATTCTGTATATTTCCTGTAACCCCGATACCCTCTACAAAAACTTACAGTCAATTTGTAAAACACACTATATCGAAAAAATGGCTATCTTTGATCAATTTCCCTATACAGATCATATAGAATGCGGTGTGACCCTTAAAAAACTGGGCAATTAAATCACGGCGTAACTAAAAACGTTGAGCGAGGTTCATATTATGGAGAAAGTCGCCGCACTGTCTCAGGAGCACATTTTTCAACGCCTGCAAAACTTTCCAGGCTGGGAACTCAAAGATAATAAACTCTATCGCCGGCTGGTATTTGAAGATTTTATTCATGCCTTTGGCTTTATGACCCAGATTGCAATGGTGGCTGAAAAAATCAATCATCACCCGGAATGGGCGAATGTGTATCGAACCATCGATATTTATCTTACGACCCACGATGCCAATGGTGTCAGCGTGAAAGATTTTGAGCTGGTTGATCATATTGAAAAATTGATCAACGTCTGAATAGTCTGCCGGCAAAAAGCATTATTACTGTAATGCTATCCGTCTACCGTTCTGGGCGATTAAGAATAAAGCGGTTCTGCGGGTAGATTGTCAATTGCTGTTGGTCGGCTTCCAGCGCTGCCACATCGCTGCTAATCAAAGCATCAGCACGGGTTAAGCCCTGCCTCACTTCATAGCGCAGTTCCCCGGAAGGTTTTAACAACAATTCAATGCTATAGCTCTGCCCTGCAGCGATATTGGCCAGTATTAGATCATTACTCAGGGCAGAGCCAAATAACCGGAGCTGCTCAACAGGTAAACCACTTTGATTACTGATGGTGAACACAATCTGTCTGGGAAGGAACGCTAACCAAAGTCCAGCGGTCAGCACTGCCAACAACACAACCAGGGTGATTAGATATTTGTATTTCAGTGGAAGGTACAAGGCGTCTATTCCTGCAAGGTTCTGCTAACACTGGGCCTGTTAATACTAGTAAATCCTGATCCCTCGCTTGCGTAGCTGCCGGGTCAGCACTTCATCCAGTTGCAGTAAATCCTCTCGATCCAGATCTATGACTGCCAGCTGCAGGCTTTGGTACAGCTCTTTGCGCTTCATTCTCTGCGCCAGTTTGCCGCGACTGCCATCATCGCCCCAGTATTCAATATACAGTTGATGGGCCGGTAAATAGAAATCCGCAGAGATCTCCTCATCTACCGGCAAGTTGCGCTGGCAGGCATGAGCAATGCCCGCCATATACAGCCAGTGACAGATTTTATGAAGGGCACGATCTGTATGGTTATGCCCATCCAGGCTGTGGAATTCCGTTTCGCCGGCAAATAAATCGCTTTCCGAATCGATCTGATTATTGACCTCAGCCGCATACTGCAACTGTTTTTTCAACAGCCTGTTGTCCTGTACATTCTGTGGCCAGACTACATAAAAAGTACCACTATTTTCATTCTCCAGTTGAACCCCGCCCTCTGATTCACCCAGAGCTGTTAACTCCCAACCCTGAAAGCCGTGTTTGATCCAACCTAACTCGGCCAGCAGGCGATTGACCTCCCTGGCACCGAGGCCATGGGATTTTCCCAGCGCGGAAGCAGAAGTATGGCGATTGTCTTCAATGGCCTGTAACAGGGGATGGCTAACCAACTCTTCCGGCCAGACAATATATCGGCCGTAGCGTTTGCTATGGACATATTCTCCGCCTTCAAATTCACCCTTGCCTGTTAGCGCCCAGCCCGACTCCAACTTTCTAATCCAGCCATAGTCCTTGAAGGTAGAAAAAAGCTGCTGTGAAGGAATCTCCAGCACCTTGGCCAAGGCGCTGGTGGACAGCTTTTGCGCACTCTGCTCTTGCATCAGGCTGACTGTGACACACGCTGGTAGCGCTCGGACAGCGCCCGGTAAACGCTATCGCTGAAGTTTTCCGCAGTGCTGTCCAACTCCGCCATAACCTCAACCAGATGTTCGTTATCCTCTCTCCCCTGCCATTGTTTAACATAGCTACCTTCTTTGTAGCCGTTATCCTGACGGAAAAAATTCAACACGTTTTTGCCGACATACTGTCGATACAATTCTTCAAAGCTGAGACCAACTGCATTCATCAAATCCCAAAAAAGCGGCACCGAGAAACCTTTTGTGGCGAGGCAATCCTGAGCCAGCGCTTCGGTGGCCTCATGGGTGTTAACACCGCTGTAGTGATACCCTAATAACTGCCCCTCCATCAGCTCGGCAATATCCTCCAGTGTTTCACCCTCGGTAAACAGTGCACTCATGCCAAAATGCCAGATGTCGATCACCTCAAGCGTAACCTGCTCCATATCGGCGGCCTGCTTTTTCCACCATTTATAGCCAAAGTGATCCATTAATTCGCCACACTCAATCCATATGGCGCGATACCACTCATAGCGCTGGCTGATCCAATCTGGATGAACCTTCTGATTCATTTTGTCCTGCATGCCAAGCATATTTACAAAGGCTTGTTTCATCTAACATCCCCGGTTAAAACGATCTCATTGACTGTGGCCTGTTGACCCTAAGTGACGGATTATAAACAGCAACTATTTTGAATCATACCGTGAGCGATGAATATCGATAGGTAAAGCCAGCATCAAACGCTAAACTATAGGCATAACACCAGACATGACACCGGCCACCATCCTGGGGAGACGCCCCCGGCGAGCACTGTAATGCTCTACACTCATATCAATGGACGGTTTATGCGTGCTACCCACAACTGAGTTATTGCCCTACTGATGCGACGATTAATTTTATCCCTGCTCCCATTAAGCCTCTTACTACTCGCCCTGCCCATGAATGCCGAGAACATTGTGATCGAGTCAGGCATGGGGAAACTGGTTATTGATCAGCGACTGGAATACCTTTTCGATCCCGAAAAGTCCTATCAAATCGGCCAGATTCTCGACCCACAGGCTAGCCGTGAGCTGCAGTGGACGCCGGGCAATCAACGGTCAAACGCCCTGATAATGTCCCCGGGGCTATATTGGTTTAAGGGGCAGCTAATAAATCATCAGGATAAACCGGTCACCCTGACTGTGGTCACTGATTTCCCGTCCATTCGGGAAGCCAGCCTCTACAAAATTGACCAGAACAATCAACTGGAAATGCTTTACCAGAACGTGGGCCTGGATAAGCCCTTCGCAGAGCGGCCAGTCCCCCATCGCAGCATCGTTAATCGACTCACTCTGCCGGCCAAAAGTACGACCACCCTGGTGTGGCGAGTTGTCAGTGAACCTTTTTTCCACTTCCGAGTGACCCTCTGGGACCCGCCGGTGTTTTATGACCAGGACCAGAGAAACCAGATTTTCTACGGTATGATCTACGGCATTCTGGTGGTGATGGCGCTCTATAACCTATTTCTCTATTTCGCCTGCCGTGAAAACAGTTATCTGTATTATGTGTTGTTTATCAGCTCCGCCTTTTACTTAATGTCGGCCGATCAGGGCCATATCTATCAATATGTCGCCCCAGAGGAAAACTGGGCCAAGCTGGAGATCTATACATTTGCCTTTATCCTTAATCTGGCGATGTTTTCCCAATTCACCATCAGCTATCTCAAATTGCGCCAACATTCGCGACCTCTATCAACTGCTCTCTATGCCCTCACCGCCATTGTCGCCATCACATCCATCATCATGATCGTCAGCAATAGCATGACCGCCTGCCTGATTGTGCTGATAGCCTCAAGTCTGGTACTTATTCTTGGGCTGATCGCAGGTATCACCGTCAGAAGAGCCGGGGTTATCTCCGCCGGTTTTTATGTGATCGCAGTGATGATCCTGGTCTTTTCGCTGATTGCCAGCCAGATGTCTACTTTGGGCCTAATAGCGACCAATACACTGACGGAATCCCTGCCAGCCATTGGTACTACCCTGATGCTGGTGTTCTTTTCCCTTGCTCTTGCCGATCGTATCAGGCAGCTGCAAAAGGAAAATAATATCGCCACGGCCACCATTGCCAAAGTCAAAGACGAAAAGCTTAAAACAGATAGCGAATTGCTCAAGTCGCGGGATCAACGTATCAAGCTTGAGCACCAGGCCAGTCAGGCCAAACTGGAAAGTCAGGCCAAAAGCAGCTTTCTATCAACCATGAGCCAGGAAGTGCGTGCGCCGATGAACAGTGTACTCAATGTCACCGAAGCCATGAAATCTACCACGCTGAGCGATGCACAAGCCCATTTTCTTAACGATATTGAGCGTGCCAGCCACTCCCTGTTGAGTATCGTAAATGACCTACAGGACTTTGCCAAAATAGAAGCGGGGGAAATGGAATTAGAGGTCGCCAGTTTTAATCTTGAGACCCTGCTCGATGACTGTATCTCAACCTTCTCGCTGCGTTCTCTGGAGAAGAACCTGAACTTTATCGCCGATCTTGAGCCCAGTATTCCACCCGTGTTAAAAGGTGATGCCACCAAGCTAAGGCAAATTATCCTCAATCTGCTTAGCAACGCCTTTAAATTTACTGACCACGGCAATATTTTGCTGTCAGTGAACTCAACCAACAAGCCCGCGATTAATTCCATTGAATTGAAGTTTGAAGTGAAGGATAGCGGGATAGGACTGACCGATGAGGAACAGCAACGCCTGTTCACTCCTTTTCATCATGCCGATGATAGCACCTTCGGTCGCTATGGAGGTAGTGGCCTGGGCTTATCCATCAGCAAGCAACTCGCAGATTTAATGGATGGTAAAATCGGCGTGGATAGTACGCCCGGTAAAGGCTCCACTTTTTGGTTTACCGCCCGCTTGCTAGTGGACAAAAAACCTGACGCTTCCCTGCTGCGAGAAAAATCCTCAAAAATTGCCGGCAAACGGCTGCTGTTAATTGACCCCAATCCCGTTTCCGCCGACATCATTTGTCGATTGCTGGGTAGCTGGTTGCTTGAGGTCGTCA
Source organism: Oceanicoccus sp. (assembly GCA_965661375.1). Classification (GTDB taxonomy): domain Bacteria; phylum Pseudomonadota; class Gammaproteobacteria; order Pseudomonadales; family Dasaniaceae; genus Oceanicoccus. Next base: position 155,871 of record CBFIDJ010000005.1, read on the forward strand.
GTTGCAATAGTGTTCGCGAGGCCAAGCAACTGATCAGCTCAGAGCCCTTTGATGTCGTGCTCGCTGAATACTATATTGAGAATGGTAACAGTCTTGGCATCGCTAAGCATATCCAAACTCTGGGTAAAAACGCCCCCGCATTTATTTTGATGGCTGCTACTCGCAACTTAAAAAAACAGAACGAGCTGGATATCTATAATATCGAAATCCTGCTAGAAAAACCCATCACCAATGCCCTACTACACGATGCGATTCTACGAGCCATCACTTCCCCGATAAAATCCCTCAGCGGCCAGGCGCAACAGGAATATCTCTCCTTCGACCCACAAAGCCTGAAGGTGCTTGTAGTGGAAGACAACCAGGTAAACCAACTCGTTATCAAAGGGCTCTTGAAACAACTCCATATCAAACCCGATATTGTGGCCAATGGATTGGAAGCCGTTAGCCATGCTGAACAGACTCACTATGATTTCATCCTGATGGATTGTGAACTGCCGGAAATGGATGGTTATGAAGCCTGTCACCAGATTCGAATCAAGGAGGAGAACAACAACACCCGGCCAAGTGTGATTGTTGCCCTCAGCGCTCACGCCAGAAGTGATTACAAAGCTCGGGCTGAGCAGGTTGGTATGGATGATTTTCTGACCAAGCCAATTAGCCTGAGTGAATTGGCCGCTGTGATGAATAAACTATTAAGCCAGCTGTGATATGCTTTGGTGTTGTGGCTTTTTTCAGTGGTTTTTGTTGTTATGGTCTTGTTGAAGTCAACTGCTTTGCCATTCTGGCCTATCCTTTTGGTAGTACCTCAAACGCTTAGTAGCGTCACCAGAATCAGGCAATCGTGCTCCATAACAGGGCTAAACACCAAACTATGAAGATCTGATTAAGCTTCTGTTACCTTTCCGTTAATTTATCCACAAAATCTGTGGATAAGTTAGGGGATAAGTTGATCAAATGTTCTCGAAACCCCCATTAGGCCGCTACTCCTAACTCATTGGTTAATTTTTAACCATATCTTTTTTCCTTTATATTTCAATGACTTATGATTTTTTGTATGGATATACAGGTACGAAGTCAGTGATTTGACATTAATCTTGGGACAAGCTGGCTCAATGTGCATAAAATTAGTCGTGGAAGTTAGTGACTAATGACCCGCAAAGCCAATAATAAGGCAGGATTTATAATTTAAGACAATCAGCCAATTTTTCAGTAGACGATAAAGTTTTTAAAGCTAAGCGAGTAAAGAGGGCAATGAAGACTCAGCTGGACGCCAAAAAAAATTCCAACAGCAATAAATCCTGTTTCAGCATGGTGCTCTTCACCATACTTCTGGGCCAGGCAATTTCGATTGCTAACGCCGATTTATCGATCACTCGTACACTAACAACGGACCCACCGCTTACGGGCCCAGATACTCTTCCCACCATGCGCTCTAAGCAATCGCCAGAGCTAAAAAGTGAGACAGCTGTCACCAGCCAGTTGATCAAAAAAGCTGAGCGGCTGTATAACGCCAATTTAGTTTCACTGAACAAAATGAATGACAACCGCTATCTGGCGCGGTTAATCACTCATCGGGGAGAAGTGGTCCTGCTTCAAATTAGCCCTGATGGTGATATAGTTAAAGTGTTAGATTGATATTAAAACTAAACCGCTTAACACAACTGTCTCATCTCAAAGTCTTCCTGAATTAATAATACTATTATCGATAGTGCGTGTATCAATAATTAACGGTCATCGACAGGATACGGCTGATCTGACAGAGAGGCCGCCCACTTTGCTCATGCCATTTATTAAACGCCGCCTGAGTTATCGCCAGATCTTTCTGGCTGGTAGGTTTTTTATCAATAACACCCTGTGCCTTTAAGCCTGTCACCACATCATCAGTGAGAATAAAAGTATCTTTACCAATCATACGAAGAAAATAGGGTCCGGAGTTACCGCCTAACTGCGATCCCTGCATTTTTAACAAAGTCCAAAGTCCTACAATATTATCGACTGGCCAGGCCGCCAACCACCGCCCTACACTGCCATGCTCAGCAATCTTATTAAGTAAAAACGCGGCGTTGGCGGGAACAGATTTTAATTTACCCCAATGGCGAATCAACGCCGTGTTCGCCATCAGTGCATCCATTTCATCACCACTCATCATCGCTACTCTTTGCGGATCGAAATCAAAAAAGGCCTGTTCAAAAGCAGGCCATTTAGCATCGACCAGTGAGTGTTTTAAGCCTGCGCGAAAAATTCGCCGACTCATTTCAGAGAGATAATAGCTATCTTTGTTATTGGTTAATTGCCGTGCTGTTTTGGGCTTGGGTAATTGCGCCTCTAATTCACCTTCGCCACCACAGCGCTCAACGGCGTGCTGATAAAAACTATCGAATCCTTTCTCTTTCACTTTGTACTCTCTTATATTCGCGTATCCACTTATTTGTGATTGATTTGCGCTGATGATTCAACTCGAAGACGCAAGCTAATCCTTTGGCTTTAGAGCCAGTGAGGCGGAATTGATACAGTAGCGCAGCCCCGTGGGTGCAGGCCCATCTTCAAAGACATGGCCAAGATGCGAGCCACAGCGCTTGCACATCACCTCTACCCGTACCATGCCGTGGCTGATATCGCGATCTTCGTCAATGACCTCATCGGCAACCGGTTGGTAAAAGCTGGGCCAGCCAGAGCCTGAATCGTACTTGGTATCGGAACTGAACAACTCCTCCCCACAACATTTACACAGATAACTGCCCGGCGTTTTGGTATCCCAGTATTGTCCGGAAAAGGCACGCTCAGTCCCCTTTTGACGACATATCTGAAACTCCTCCGGATTTAACGCTTCACGCCATTGCTGATCCGTTTTTACGACTTTATCCATGTTATTCTCCTGTGAATGTTGCTTAGCAGGTCTACAATCTTAACCCACGACTAGACTTATTAAGACCTCTACCACGAATAAATTGAATAGGGTTATTGCCACCCTCCCCGGTTATTTCTTACACTAGATGGCTTGCTTTTAGATTTGTGCCTATTCGAACTTTTTAAAAGTAGCTGAGACTAACTCGAACCGGCTGCCTCAAACAAGCTGAAAACAGCTCATAAGGATACAGGTTAATATCTTGAATAAACCAGAATTTTACAAGTCAAATAAACTGGCCGATGTCTGCTACGATATCCGCGGCCCGGTATTGGCTGAAGCTAACCGCCTGGAAGAGGAAGGCTACCGCATACTCAAGCTGAATATCGGCAACCCCGCCCCCTTTGGTTTTGATGCCCCTGATGAGATTCTGCAGGATGTAATCCGCCTACTGCCCTCTGCCCAGGGCTATTGCGAGTCACACGGCCTGTATTCAGCACGCAAGGCTGTGATGCAACACTACCAACAGCGTGGTCTGCGAACCGTTGATATCGATGATATTTATCTGGGTAATGGCGCCAGTGAGCTGATCACCATGTCCATGCAGGCGCTGCTCAACAACGGCGATGAAGTATTGATTCCGGCTCCGGACTATCCTTTATGGACTGCTTCAGTGTCGCTTTCCGGTGGCAAGCCCATTCATTACCTCTGTGATGAGCAATCTGACTGGTATCCGGATATCGAGGATATTCGCAGCAAAATCACGGACCGCAGCAAGGCAATTGTGATTATTAACCCCAATAATCCGACCGGTGCCGTTTATCCAACCTCACTACTGAAACAGATTGTAGAAATTGCTGAAGAGCATAACCTGGTAGTGCTGGCCGATGAGATTTACGACAAGATACTTTACGACGGTGCCACCCATACCCCGATGAGCACTTTGGCCGACAACGTGCTTTGTGTGACCTTTAACGGCCTCTCAAAAGCCTACCGTCTGGCTGGTTTTCGCAGCGGCTGGATGGTGCTCTCAGGAGCCAAACACCGTGCTAAAGACTATATAGAAGGCCTGAATATCATGTCTTCCATGCGTCTATGCGCAAATGTGCCAGCCCAACATGCGATCCAGACCTGTCTCGGCGGCTACCAGAGCATCAATGATTTGGTGCTGCCCGGTGGGCGTCTGCTGGAACAGCGGGATATCGTTTACAGTATGTTGAATGACATTCCTGGCGTCAGTTGCGTTAAACCTAAAGGCGCAATCTATGCCTTCCCTAAACTGGACGTTGACAAGTTCTCGATCAAGGATGATCAAAGACTGGTACTGGATTTTTTACAGCAGGAAAAGATTTTACTGGTTCAGGGTACCGGGTTTAACTGGCCAGATCCCGACCATGTCCGTATTGTCTTTTTACCCAGAGCCGATGACCTGACCCACGCGATCGAACGCTTTGGCGCCTTTCTGTCCAGGCTCTAACGTTTAGTGATCATGAGAAGATTATCTAGAAAACAAGCTAAGCCATCAATAAGCCTATGAGTGACCTGCATATCGATGACTTTTATAAAGATGTGGCGATTAGTCTCCTGCATCTTTATCAATTCTTCCCCCGCAAAACCATACTCTATGTCGAAGATGTCTGCGGTGCCGATCAGCCCGATGAATTCGGACTGCACAGCAACCGCTTCCTGTCTGGTTTCAGCACATTAGTTTGGCTGGGGGATCAGGGCTATCTAAACTACCAGGCGCCTATTAAGCAGGAAGCATTAGATCAGGCAGTATTAACCGAAAAGGGGTTTCTCTTATTATCTTCTCGCTCCAGTATCAATTTTGGCGATCCCTTTATGGAGAGTGAAGAACCGGAAAACCTGACAGAAGACACACTCCCACTCTCTGTAATCGAGCAATCTAAAACCAATATTAGCCAATTGCGAAAAGCGCTCAAAAGCGGTTCTTCAATTATGATCAGCCAGTGTGTCCGACACCTGCTCAGCACGTCTTATCAGGGTCGTTAGCGGTACACTATAAAAACTGAGGAGCTATGGGAAAGTTGTACGGTTTTAGTTCAGACGGTAGTGCAGTAATTTAAGGCTCCTCTCCGCATCCCTTTCCGGAAAATCCATTCGATTGCTCAATCGTTCGATCAGGCTGGCCGGCGGGCAGTTAGCTGCAAACAATCCCGTCAGAAAGCCCGCATCCAACTCAGGGGCATTTAAGCAAGCTAATACATCGCCGCCTTTAGGTAGCAACTCAGACAGACGCCGAATGACTCGCTGGTAATCTTTCTCCGCAATAAAACTGCCCTTCTGTCGCGAAGGCGGATCAATCAACACAATATCGTAAGGGCCCTTATTAATAATTTTCCTCCAGGAGCGAAAGATATCGTGCGACAAAAACTGAATATCGCGTTTTAAGCGTTCGGCCTGATTATTTAACCGATGATTGTCGCGCCCGATATTCAGCGCTGCACGACTCATATCCACATTTACTACACTGTGAGCATCGCCAGCGATTGCCGCCACCGACAGCGAACAGGTATAAGCAAACAAATTCAATACTCGCTTGCCCGCGGCTCTCTGCTTTAACCATTGCCGCCCTGGTAACATATCCGGAAAAAAACCAATATTTTGCTTGTAACCAAAGGATAGTGAAAACCTCAAGTCCTGCTCCAAAGCAAACACCTCTTCGGGCAATTCCCCTCGCAGTATCTCCATCGGCCCATCTCTCAGATAACGCCGCTGAACGAGTACACAGACCACCTCAGTTGGCAGCCGCTGTAATTCTGCAACAAAGCCATCCCAGACTGTTAATTCGGGTTGTTGATACAGGGTGATCAACAGTACCGGCTGGTACCAGTCCACATTGATAAAATTCAAACCGGGGTAACACTGGCCACGACCGTGAAACAACCGAATAGAATCTTGAGGTATTTGGGTTTGCGAAGTTTCAGAAAAGGGAAACGCCTGAACAGACTCTAAAACAGGCTTCATATCGGGAGTTTCCCCGTTGTGTTAATTTTCATGGATTAATGTTTTTGATTTGGGCATAAGAAAAGCCTTACTCGTCAGGTTGCAGTCCAACCTGGTACATAATCGCATCATGGTAACCGGTTATCACCTGACGGTAGCCTGACAGAGCCAGATCCAGCTCGGGATCATTGCTATCTACCAGCAAGGGCCTGCCTGCCAATTCGGTAATTTTGGTTTTAGTGGCAATAATGAGAATATTATCTATGCCTACCCGATGAATAACCGACGGACTTAATTGCTGATTTCCTCTTCCCAGAATATGCCCCTGTCCACCAATCACAGTAATAATAATTTTTGCTGGCCCCTGATGCTCAGATAAAAGCGATAGCAGAGTGTGCTCATCGACATCATTTGCCAGCAACTGCCCAGCACAAACTACATCAACACCCAACAAAGTATTATCCAGATGAAGCTCTTCCATAATGCCTTGAGGTGTGGTGCCAGGACCGATAATATACAGGCAATCATCCTCCATGGATTCAACAATATCGGCAGCAATATCCTGTACCACCAGTTCTTCCACTTCACGGCCGGAGGATTTGACCTGCTGCAAAAACTGCCCCTGTCGAGGCACCAGTAATTCGCCGTAGAAATTTGAGCGAACGCGCCCCTCTCTAACGGCCTGTTCATCAATATCCCGAACTTCGGCATGACTAATATCTACCAACCGTCCATCCAGTAATCGCAGCAAAATCTCTCCAGCAGCCTGTGGGGAAACGGCGTAAACGCCTGAATGCATTTTGACCCCAGCCGGTACGCCTAATACCGGAAAATCACTACCCACTGCCTGGTAGATATCGCGAGCGGTACCATCACCGCCGACAAACAAGACTAAATCCACGGCCATAGCAGCTAATAGACCCGCTGCACGTTGAGTGTCTTCAGCACAGCTTATTGCTTCCTGCTGTTGGCCTACCAATTCATATTCAAGCCCACACTCAACAGCTGCCGACTCTCCCATATCTCCAGCAAAGCAGAAAACCTTGAGTCCATCTTTAATTGGTACAACCCGTTGCAGAGCTTGAACCGCCCGGAATACCGCACGGTGCTCACCACCACGCTGGCGAGCCAAACTCACTACCGCTTCACCATCACTGCCCTTAAACGCTAACGGTCCACCGATGCCAGCAAATGGATTAATGATTAAACCCAGTTTAAACATATGAGTACAAATACCTGTTAATCGACTGTCTGGATGTTCGTAAAGCCGAGGGCTGTCAGCGCGTTTTTAAGCGGCTCATCCATACCTTGTACCGTGAGGGTATAACGTGAAAACTCACGTCTGATGGGATAATTTTTTCTTAGAATATCAAAGGCCTGTGCACGCTCCTGATCTGAATTCGCGTGCAACAAAGCACCTCGCATTGCCTGATCATCCAGTGCCACATCATAACAGGACAGAATCGCCTTACGCAGAGCCGATACTGTATCGCGGGGCTGTTCCAGTAAAACCTCACCGGCAAATTCCGCCCCGGCCGCAAGATGAGTTGCCTTGTCATTTGAAGGCTCAGCCAGGCCTGAATGGAGAGCATTAAAGTCACTGATAAAACCACAACAGGCAGCATACAGCATTTCCATACCAGCCAGTTTGCCATCAAAGCTGTAACCCGCAATATGTGGTGTGGCGATATCGACCCGCTTCATCAATTCAATATTAATGGCGGGTTCATTATCCCAAACGTCCAGCACCACACAAAGATCATCCCGCTCACTCAAAACCTGTAGCAAGGCTTGATTATCGATAACTGCGCCCCGACCAGCACTTAATATCACGGTGCCCGGTTCAAGGCTCATCAAACGCTGCTCATCTAACAGGTTTAACGTGGGGTAAGCGCCAGAGGTGGTCAGCGGTGTATGCAGACAGATTACATCAGAGGACAATACCGTCTGCAGATCCGTCATAATCGGGTAGCTATCCTGAGAGATTAATGGGTCATAGGCACAGCAGCGAATACCCAGCGCTGATAGCCGCTGATAGACACGGCTGCCTACATTACCCATCCCAATAATGCCTAATATGGCCCCTGCCAGTAAGGCTTCAAGCAATCCATCCAAACGACTGATGGCGCTGAACACATACTCAGCAACAGAATCTGCATTACTGCCAGGTGCCGCTGTCCATTGAATAGTATTTTGTTCCAGATAGGCTATATCAAGATGATCGGTACCAATGGTTGCGGAACCAACAAACTTTACCGGCGTGCCTTCGAGTAAGGCTGAATCAACCTGGGTGACCGAGCGCACCAGTAAAATATCTGCATTCTGTAATTGCGCCTTGTGCAAGTCTCGACCATTAACCGTTTGTACCTCACCCAGCGCAGAAAAACGCTCGCCCACAAAAGGAATATTTTCATCGGCAACAATTCGAAACCTGTGGGGTCGGGATGTTGCGGGTCGTGGTCTTGGAGGTCGGTGCGTCGCAGACATCAGTTCTGCCACCAGTAACATTGATTAATTTGGTTCCGGAATCGATTTTCCAAACCAAAGGCACTTAAAAATTGACGCACCCGATCCTGTCCGGGTGGATGCCAGTCCAGAGAAAGTTGCTTAATCGCCTGCATATCAGTTTCAAGACGCGCCAGTTGTTGCGCCATAGCCATCTGCTTTCGATACTCCACTAATTTGACAATAATCGATTTCGCCCCGCGAATACCGCAGTTCAACACCGCTTCGGGATTATCCAGCATCTGCTCTATGGAACCAAACTGTTGCAGGAGTAACGCGGCCGTCTTCTTACCAATTCCCGGCACTCCGGGAATATCGTCAATACTGTCGCCCACCAACGCAAGATAATCGACCATCTGCTCAGGCAAAACACCAAAGTTTTCAACAAACTGCTTCCGATCAACTTGTCGGTCGGCGGCAAAATCCCACAGATAATCCCTATTGCGAAGCAGTTGTCCCAGATCTTTATCCCGACTCACAATGACGACCTGTTGGCTGTTCTGCTGCGCCCTATTTGCCAGACTGGCAATAATATCGTCCGCCTCAAAACGCGTACTGGCCAGCGTTGGAATTGCCATTACTTCTGAAAAGGCTTTGCAGGCCGCAAGTTGATAGGCCAGTGCCTCATCGGGCAAGGCTCTACTGGCTTTATAGTTAGCATAAATCTCATTGCGAAAGCAGTCTCCAAGGCTCTCGTCATAGGCAATGGCGAGTTGCTGTGGCTTAGCGCTATTAAGAAATTTCAGCACAAACTGGACGTAACCACAGAGCGCGTTAACAGGGTCTCCCTCAGGGCTAAACCATTCGTCGGGCATGGAGAAATAGGCCCGGAAAATATATATGGAGGCATCAACCAGATAAACAGTGTTAGTCGGTGACACAGTCTATCCTAGTTGACTTGGGTCAAATCGCGATGAGCGCAGGCAATCATCGGTTTGATAGAATTTATTTAGTGCCTGAAATAATGTTTCAGCCCTTGCTGGCAACCCCTGCCGGCAGTAAGTCAGCACCTGCTGATAGACCGCCCGTTTAAAGGGGGCAGGATCAGTGGATTCACCGCTAAGATTATCTACACTGATCCGAAAACCCTTGCCACAGGCTTCCGACAATACCCATTCCAGCGCCTGTGGCTTGACCTCTACCCGCTCAAATTCCCGCTGTTGTTCCCTTGATCGGCCATCCGCCGCATACCAGTAGCCATAATCTACCAGCAAGCGGCGCTGTTGGCCGGCAAGACACCAGTGTGCGATTTCATGCAATGCACTGGAAAAAAAACCATGGGCAAACACGACCTGATGATAGCTACATGCCTCACTGGCCGGAAGATAAACCGGTTCGCTGCCTCCTCGAATTAAGCGCGTGTTTTCAGCCTCTGCAAACAGCTCATTAAAAATGCTGATTAAATCCCTCGGCCTGTGTGCCACGGCTTCAAGCACTTGTGATTCGCTGTCAGCGGATAGATACACCTGAAGCTCAGACATTGTGGATCAAACCTTTCAAGCCGAGCTCATCAAGACAGGTGTCTGATTCAAGACAGGGGTGAGCCGATAACCAGGCCTGATACTCCGTGCTGTGCCAGGCTTTGCCAGCCAGTAAATGCTGCATATAATTGCGTTCTGGTAAGAGCCCGTCAGCAATCATGGCCGGATTAGCCACATAAACCCAGGCTGGGATTTCACCTTCATCGGTACGCAAGGGGTAAACATCCCGACTGTAGCGAAAGGGACTCCCCTCAAAGGGGTCCATAATCGTGATATCCTCCGGCACAGCCAGGCGATAGATCACGCCTTCGACACAGGCGCCTGGAGCATAGCCAATATTGGCATAAGCCACATTCACTTTACCCGCGGCGCGCTTATTAAAACAAAGTTTAAAGTCAGGGAGTTGTGCAGCAATTGCAGCGGTAAAATGAATACCGCGCGCGCGCATCCTGGCCGGATTCATATTACTGCCGTAGGCAAAATAGTAATCGATGGCGTAGCGGTAAGCTTTCAAGAAAAACTCGGGGAAATTCGAGGAATTTATGCTGGAGTGAACTTAGAAGCTTAGCAACTCTACAACTCAAAAACTATACCCAAAACCGTATTTTTACAGCGTATTTGTTCCATCAAATTCTATGCTAGCACTCTGCACTCGAGTCGCTATAATGAATACAGAACCAATGAAAAATGCGTAAGCTGGCAAATTACGTCTTATTCGCAATAATTCAACGGTCACATAAGTTGATTTATTGCCATCTTTTCATCTCGGTCAGATGGAGGTAGGCATGGGCAGCTCAGCCTTTGGCGGTAGCGGTACCACCGGTAGCAATCCTCGCAACAACTCACGGAATAACTCCCGCAACGTTGTTGATCTCTTCAGCGGCAAAACATACTCCACTCTGGAACGTGAACGTATCATTCGCCTCTCCCCTGAGTACGATGGTTTGTGCATGCTCTACTCCACCAGCAAGACCTTCTCCGAAAAACTCTACACTATGAAAATATTGTGTTGGGGTATTCGCGAAAATGGCGAAGTGGTTGCGCTGGTCCCCTGGCTCAACGGCATTACTCCCTGCGATCAATTAGTCGATCAGGATCTGGGACGGTTTGAAGGTTATTACGATATTAGCAGTGAACGAGTCTTCTATGCCGCTCCGCCACATAAGATTATGGAGCTGGAAACGGCTGCGGAGTATTTTGAAGGCAGCGCTATCACATCTGATACCATTGTTCAGGAAATTCCCGACGCTATCGGCACCCACGCCATGCTCAATGCGGAAGACGATAGTAGTCTGATTATCACAGAAGTGATTAGCTGGCGCTTAATGGGTGATGGCAGACTACAAGCGATGCTGATCGATGAAGAGGCAGTACAAACTACCCCCATTCTACCCGGAGATGACTGCCTTTATCCGGCGGAAGAGAATGGCAATTTCCGCTACTTTTTTCAGCATCAAATTGCCAATCAATTGAAATCGGAAGATCCGGATGCTCTGGCAGCTATAGCCCTACTGTTCGAGTAATTCCGGGTCGCTTCAGTGCATTCAGGATTTTTTTATCCAGTATAGAAATTGGCCATCGAGCTGCTCTTGGTCCACCAGCTCATGGCCCAAAAAACTGCAAAATTTGGGGATATCTCTTTGCGTCGAAGGGTCCGTGGCAATCACTTTAATGATAGCCCCCGAGGCAACATCCCGAATTTTATTATGCAGCATCATGACGGGTTCCGGGCAAAATAAACCGGCGGTGTCCAGCGTATCCGTTTCCATAATTTAGCTCTTTCTCAAACAGGCCGCCTATTGTGCTACGGCCAGTAAAATTATCAAGCAGCCAAGAGCAGGATCAGCATGATTATTGAGAAACACAATCGTTAAAACAGTCAGAAAAAACCTATTAGAGGTAGCTGATGAATAATCGCGACTTTGCATTCCGCCTATCGCAACCGATAGACCCGCTATCGATTGCGCCCAATTATTTCAGTCTTGATTGTCTTGAATTATCCTTTCAATTACTTCGGGAGCAACATCCCGGCCTGGCACTTAATTGTCAGAACCTGCTGGCTGATGCGCGACAACAGCACCATTACGCCTCTCAGGATAAACTGATACCCCTTGAGTTCGATGTTTTAACGGTTAGCCAGATTGTAACTGCCCTTTCAGAGACAGTAGATAGCAGTGTAAATGATGGCCTGCTTAGCAAAGATGAAATGATTGCGGTGCACCAGACCTTGCTGAATTGGCTGATGTACGCCCAGAGTTTTCTGGAAAGAGAAGCACGCTAACGTACTAAAAGCCATTGATGAAAGGCTGTGATTTAAACGCTTTTAATCCTTCAAAAAAAACGCGTCTCCATTACCAATAGAGACGCGTTTTTGGAAAGCCGAGCTAGGTTTTACCATTAAAACTCAACGGTAAAATCAACTCCGTATCTTCTGGGTACCGATACTGCCTTACCAACGTATCCAAGCGAACCATCGGTAAGATCAAAACCACTGGTATACCAGCTTTCGTCAGTCAGGTTTTTACCCCACAGAGAAACACTCATCATAGATCCACCTGGCCCCTGAATACTACTCAAGGTCAACCGAGCATTAACTGTGTCGTAGGCTTTAGCGTCATTTCTATCGAGCAAAGGTAGTGACGATGGGCCAAGGTCGTCATCCTTGGTTAGCAGCCAGTGATCATCGACATACTGGTAATCCAAACGGAAAATCAGATCACCCAGATCTTTATAGTTAGGCACCACATAGCGTGCATAGGCACTAACCGTATTTTCTGGTGCATGCGCGAAATGGCTATTACCAAGATTTAGATCATCACTAGGGTCATTTGGCGTTCCGGCAGGCCCAACAAAATAATCATCGTACTCTGAATCCAGATAACCATAGTTGAGCCCGGTTTCAAAGTTCTCGGTGATACTGGCAACGATTTCCAGCTCCAGACCGTTAATGGTCGCGTCACCTGCATTGGCCAGATTATTTTTACCACTGGGTGACAGCTGGTTAACCTGAATATCCTGATAATCGTTGCTGAAAAGAGCACCGTTAACTTGCAGGCGCTTATCCAACCACTGGGTTTTCCAGCCAAGCTCATAGGTAATTACGATTTCTTCGTCATAACCAGCTGTAAAATCTTCGGGCGCCTGGTTATCTGCTCGAGCGTTAAATCCACCACTGGCATAGCCCTTGGAGACTTTGAAGTAGGTCATGGCATCATCGCTCCAGTCATAGCTAAGCGAGACCATACCGGAGACATCATCAAAGGTACCACTGGCTTCTGGCAGTTCGATAAATGTAGTACCCATAGCCACTACACCCACCTCGTCGACCCGGTTGAGTGTCCTCTCTTCTTCGGTGTATCGTAAGCCGACTGTCAGATCAAGCCGGTCTGTAAAGCTATACGTAGCCTCACCAAACAGCGCCCAGTTCTTATTGACAGCAGAAGCTCTATTCCCCGACAAAAAATACAGCCCAGAATCTTTAGCCATATTCCATGGCACCCCAATGCCGATCTGAGGCAATGAATAGGTTTCTTTGATGTCCTCATCCATATAAAACGCGCCAGCCACATAATTCAATTGCTGATCCATGGCATTACCGATAAAGCGAAATTCCTGGGTCCAGGTTTCTATTTCGTCACCTGAGAAATTGTGCAGAATAAAGACAGGGCTGCCTTCAGAATCCGCTGCGTTGGAAACCTCAACATTCCGCAAAGAAGAAATAGAGACAATAGAGAGTGCCTCAGAGACATCCCAATTAACGGTCAGGCTATGGCCATCTACATCAGCCTTCATAAACTCATCAGTCATATCCAGGCTGCGATATTTGGAACTACCGTCATCAACCACATCAAAGAGATCTATGCCTGTACCAGCCAGGGCAGCATCCCTTCGGGCTTGAGTGACATCAGTGATCTGGATTGGCATCATGCCATCATCGACTTCAGAAAAATCATAGGCGTAGAGAACTGTCACATTGTCTGCCGGCTCCCACTGCAGCTGCAGAATGGCAGCTTCACGATCTTTATCTGCAAGCCTTTCGCCATTGACCCTGTTTTTCCAGTAGCCGTCATGGGTCATAGAAGCAGCCGAGACTTTAAGCGCGAGTTTGCCTTCAATTAAAGGGACGTTAACGTTACCTTTGATATCTTGCTGACCATATTGACCCAATGTTGCCGTGACACTACCGGCAAACTCATTAACATTCGGCTTCTTGGTGATCAGGTTAACAGCGCCGCCAACGGTATTTCGACCATACAGCGTACCTTGTGGACCACGCAGCACCTCGACACGCTCAAGGTCCAACACATCCATTAACGAACCCGCATTTTTTGCGATAATCACGCCATCCTGATATATCGCTACTTTTGGCTCGAAGGTAGCAATGGTTTCAGCGTTCTTGAAACCACGGATAGAAATTGCGGCCCCGGCTTTACCTGGCATGTCATGCATAATGACATTGGGAGAGAAGCCCGACACATCGAGAAAGTTACTGATCCCCATTTCCTTGAGGGTAGTTTCGCCAAAAGCCGTCAAGGCGATGTCCGTTTCTTGCAAAGAGGCTTCACGCCTTTCGGCAGTAACAATTACCTCTTCAAGCTGAGCATGAGCAATGGGCACTGTTAATGCTGATTGTGCCAATGCGAGAGCTAAAACGATTTTCTTACGGGGATAGACCATGATGCTGCACCTTTAGATCATTAGTTATAGTTATTACTTAATCGAAGCACTTTTTATTACAGGTGTCTTCATTATTAACGATATTTTACTCTTTAACAACCACCCCAAGGCAAGAGTTTTGTCCGTGTATGCGAATATACATTTTGCGTACACGTATCATCAATTTACGCCCTTTCATCACTTACAACTATCGTTAGAAGCATTAAGACCAACCGGCGGCTACTCAATTTACTCTCTTAATAATAACGTACAGCTTTCGGTCATTGGGTCGAAGGCAATAAATACCTTACCGGAATGCAATTGATTCTTAATTTCGATAACCTTCTGTTCCAGAGAATATTCTTCCATCCCGTAATCCGTCCCTTCTCGGGTAATAAACTCTTCTATCACCGCCTGGAGAACGTCGGGAGATAATTGACCAGGAGGAATTTCAATTGGCTCGGCCGGTGGCTCACCGGGCCCGTAATCTGACATAGGAAATCCTCCTGAGAAAATCAGTCTTTAAGAATTTCAGCATGATGTTTTATATGATCATCAATAAAACTACTAATAAAAAAGTAACTGTGGTCATAGCCCATTTTCATGCGCAGCGTAAGCGGAACATCGTACTTTGCACAGGCAAGCTGCAATTGTTCCGGCTTTAATTGTGCCTCAAGAAATTCATCGTCAGCACCTTGATCAATCAATATGGAAAATTTCCTTTCAGTTTTTGTAATCAAAGCACAGGCATCATACTCACTCCAAAAGGAACGGTCATCGCCCAGATAGGCTGTAAAGGCTTTTTCTCCCCAGGCGCAATTCATTGGAGAACAAATGGGCGAAAAAGCAGAAACCGATTGGTATTTGTCAGGATTTTTTAACGCAATAGTCAATGCGCCGTGACCACCCATCGAATGGCCAAATATGCCACAGCGTTTTGGATCTACCGGTTGCGAACCATTAATCAACATAGGGAGTTCATCAACAATATAATCATACATTCGATAATTTTTTGCCCAGGGTTCCTGAGTAGCGTTGAGATAAAAACCCGCACCCTGGCCTAAATCCCAAGCCTCTTCATCGGCGACATGCTCGCCCCGCGGACTGGTATCCGGTGTCACTATCGCCACGCCATATTCAGCGGCAAATCGTTGCGCACCGGCCTTGGCCACAAAGTTTTCATCCGTACAGGTTAAACCCGACAACCAGTACAACACTGGTACGCTTTGATTGTCGGCCTGTGGGGGCAAGTAGATGGAAAACTTCATTTCGCAACCTAAAACCTGGGAGGTATGCTGATAACGTTTTTGCCAGCCACCAGCCACTTTGTTTTTTGAGATTGCTTGCATTACTCCCTACCTCTTTAGTGCAATAGTTTGATCTAAACTTAAATACTGGGTCAAAAAGTCATCCATGGCTTCAAAAAGCATTGTTCGATTTCTCTGTTTCAGCAGGAAATGAGATCCGTTCTCGAGCTCAAGGTACTCATACTTTTTGTTCGCGTCTTCCAATTTTGATGCCAGTTTACTGCTTTGGGAAGGTGGCACCACTCTATCCAACTCTCCGTGTATCAAAAGTACTGGCACACCCACTCTGTCTACATTATATAAGACCGAGTTCTGCTTGAGCTGATCAGTATCATCACCATATTGTTTTTCAGCAACCACCCTATGAACGAATCGGCGCGATCGAAAGAGCTGAGCCCTTAGATCAGAAATACCAGCAAAACTTACTGCGCAACGATACAAATCCGGTGTTTTGAATGATGCCGTCAAAGCTGCATAACCACCATAACTGGCCCCAACAATACAGATGCGATCGGGGTCGGCGATGCCTTGCTCAATCAGCCAATGCGTTGAATCGACAAGATCGTCTTGCATACCCAAACCGTAGTTTTTCAATGCCATCATCATAAAATCATGGCCGTAACCAGATGAACCCCTGAAATTTGGCTGAAGTACCGCCATCCCTCTGGAAGTAAAATACTGAGTCCAATAGTCAAACCCGCCATAATCCCTACTGATAGGCCCGCCATGTGGAAATATAATCGCGGGTAATTTCTCCCCATTCCGAGGACTATTAGGCAGAGATAAATAGGCCTCTATTGTCAGACCATCACGCATTTTTATATCAATGCGTTGTTTTTCAGACAACATGTCAGCGGTTAATTGAGGGTAAGTATGGAGAATAGGGTCGAGAGACTTCCTGGCTCGGTCACCAATATAATAGGTGCCCGGCATGGTATCGTTGGTGGTAAATAGAATATAGCGCTGTTCATCACGGCTAAAACTGACCAGATGATTATCCGTATCGGGTAGGGCCTTATTGATGCCTCCCTCCAAAGCCTGATACTGGGGATCCCAATAGATACGGCTACCCTCAGCTTCACCATGGTATACCCCAATGGCCTCCCCGGTTTTCTCTGAGTAAATCAATGAACCCTGAATATCGTACCGAGGGTCACTGACAAGTAGTTCGGGAGCCTGTTGAAGATTACGGGTGTCTATTGTATAGATTGCGCCTCTTCCACTCTCGCTCGATCGTAAGTACAAACGATGCGGGTCAAGACCAAAACCTAATGGCTCAAAGGGTGGGTCAACTAACTCCTCCCGCTCCCATAGCGTGTGCCACTTATCTTTTTCAATATCAAGGATTCGACTGTAGCTAATTCCTTTTTTTTCGTCGTAGGCATTGCCGATGCGTACCCGTCCCTGCTGATCGGCTTTCCAGGACATAACGTCACTGTATGAACGCTGAACACGCTGCCGTCCCTTAGTATAGAGATTGACTTTAAAAACACTGGCATGAATAGGCGTATCAAAATCCACACTGACCAGAATATGTTCCGGGTCATCGGGTAACCAGCTAATCACATTATCTTGATACTGTGCAGGATGATCACCAATCCCTTTAATTCGAGTTCTGGGTTTCACTAGTGAATCTGCCGATGAACCATGTTTTTCCGCTATCATCAGGCGGGTTTCCTGAGTGGCCGTACCATAGCGCCGATGAGGAAAAAGTGCAGAAAACACGATGTGTTCATTATTAGCCCATTTAATCCAGCGAATTTTATATTTCTCATTGTCAGTTTTGACAATTCCGTAGGATTTTCCACCTTCCAAATCCACAGTGACCAGAAACGTGTGCTCCTGCATATTCAACAGATAGGCCAGGTTTTTCCCATCCGGTGATAAACTAACGCTGTAGGCTCCGGGCAAACGGCTAAAATAGTCAATGGGTATTTTTTCAACCGCCAGACTGGTGATCGATAAAAATGACAAGATTATACAAGCTATCCAACGCATAATTGCTCCCTAAGTATTATTGTTATGGTAATTTATCAATACCAAAAAGGAGATTAAACTAAAAGCCCCAAGCAGGAAACCACTTGACACTAAAAACTTAGTGGCCACGCTCAGGGTTATTTTACGATAGGTTACCGCTTGGTAGAAAACGATCAGTAAATCACGACCGACCGAATACTTTCTCCAGAATGCATAAGTTCAAAGGCCTTGTTAATCTCCTCCAGCTCCATCGTGTGAGTGACCATTTCATCGACCTTGATTTCGCCTTTTAGGTATTGTTCGACGTAGCCCGCATAACGGTATATTTCGAAAAGGTCGAGATGCCCATAAAATGGTGTAATTGCTTTCCCTGATGGGAAAACGCGACGTACCATCGGGCATCAGGCCTTTGTGTCAGCTCAACTTCTCGGTCACACTCTTTACTTTGCTTTCGAGACTCTGCTCTGTATCCATTCGGCTGCCAATCTTGAGGCTGGTGGAAATACGCGGTGCGCCCATTTCGTGGAGCCGTACGTGACAGCGCTTGATCGCATCCATCACTGGCTCCCACTCACCTTCAATATTGGTGCCGTAGGCGTGCAACTCGTGCTTTAACCCAAGCCGCGCCAGGATCTTCTGGCACTCTGCTATATAGGGTGATAACGATACGCCAACCCCTAAGGGGATGACACAGAAATCAACAATAATTTTCATTGAATAAGCCTCCACCATGTTCGGTATACTCAGAGAAGACTATACTCATTTGATGACTTGATATGAATCATAACGCGTCGATATGAATAATAAAGCGACCTTGATAAAAACAGGAGAGTGATTTTGAGCAATATTATTGTATTCACCTTTATTGGAACCGACCGGCCGGGGCTCGTTGAAAAAATATCCAATACCGTCACTGAAAATGGTGGCAATTGGCTGGAGAGCCATATGAGTAAACTGGCCGGGCACTTTACCGGCATCGCCAGAGTACAGGTTAATAGCCAGCAGGTGGATGCACTACAAAAAGCCCTGAATTCACTCTCCAGTGATGAACTCACACTTAGTATTCACCCGGACAGAGAGGGACAGCAAACGGAAGCCTGTCAGGAGCAACAGTTAAGCCTGTTGGGCAATGATCGTCCAGGTATTGTCAGAGAACTATCCAGAGCACTGGCCGCCTTGAATATCAACATCTGTGAAATGGAAAGCCGAATCACCAGCGCCCCAATGACCGCAGAACCCTTATTTGAAGCCAGTGCATTGATCCATGTACCGCTGACGCTTAATAAACAGGACTTGGCTGATCAGTTGGAAGAGATCGCTAATGAACTCAGTGTCGATATAACACTGGAAGATTAGAGCAGAAGGAAAAATCCGCTAATGACTTAAAATGGTGGCTACTTAAATTTTCGCAGTAAAATCCGAATAGCGGTAAAAACCAATGCAGCCAGAATAATGACACCAAGACCGAGCAAACTCGCCAGAAAGAAACTCAGCATAAGACGCGGCTCAACATCAAACACCCAAATGGCAGACCCAACAAAACAGGCCGTCGCAAATAGCGCAAGAAAGACCGTACGTAAGGACCGGTTTTTGTAGAATTTTAGCATGACTACCTATTATCGCTTTGCATTTTTTGAACAGCTTGCGCTGATTTTATTTGTCACCGCTCATCACCATCGCTACAAAAGAAACACTATAGCTGGTTTGGATTTATGATGCCCTAGCATTTTTATCTGGCGCTTAGCGAACTGATATAAAAATACGCTATTCAAGATAAATTCGTGGTACACGACTAGGCATACGCGTCAGTAATTCATAGCCGATGGTACCGGCCCATTGTGCCACCTCATTAACGGGTAGTTTCTCGCCCCAGAGTACGACTTCATCACCCACATTGACCCGCTGTAAATCTGTTATATCGACGGTAATCATATCCATCGAGACTCGACCGGCCAGCTTGGCACGTTGACCATTCACCAACACAGGGGTACCGTTAGGGGCATGACGCGGATAACCATCACCATAGCCCATGGTCACAGTTGCTATTCGCGAATTTCGCTCGGCCACCCAGGTTGCACCGTAACCGACAGTGTCGCCAGCCGGTACATCTCTGATCGCAATAACTGCAGACTTCAAATTCATGACCGGCCTTAATTGATCTGCATTGATTTGCGGCTCTGCAAAGGGTGAATTGCCAAACAGCATATATCCGGGTCGATTCCACTCCACCCTGGCATTTGGCCAGGCAAGTAAACCCGGGGAATTTGCAATACTTCGACTGCTATAATTGAGGCCAGCTATTTCCTGGGAGAAGCGATGTAATTGCCGCGGTGTCATAGTATTTTCCAACTCATCCGCACAGGCAAGATGGGTCGTAAGCACAATATCATCCTGAACATTTGGACTGGCAAGCAGTTGCTGATAGGCCGCTGAAATTTCCCCCTGAACCAAACCCAGACGATGCATACCCGAGTCGATTTTCAACCAAACCTTAACCGGGGCAGATAACTTGGCTGCTAGCACCGACTTTATCTGACTCTGATTGTCGACCATCACCCAGTAATTGGACTTGGCCGCATGGGCTAACTCATCTGCAGTAAAAGCACCTTCAAGTAACAAGATAGGTTTACTGATGCCCGCATTACGTAATTCGTCAGCCTCCTCAGTACAGGCAACACCGAAAGCTGGCACTGAAGGCTCCAGCGCACGACTGATAGTTACTGCGCCATGGCCATAGGCATTGGCCTTAACAACAGCCAGACACTGGCCGCCCGCCGACAGCGATTTTGCTACTGCATAATTGTGCCGCAATGCATTAAGATCAATAAACGCTTTAGCCGGCCGAGCCATAAGTTAAATCCGCGCTGATTTTCAAAGAATTAAACATTCAATAGTCATATTTATATTGAGTGAATAAGGCCTGAGCCTGTTGCCAGACATCACCCACCTGCCCATCACCCACTGGCTTACCGTCAATTTCTATAACCGGTGCAATTTCCTTACTGGAACTGCTAAGCCATACCTCGTCAGCGGCGAACACTTCATCCATTGATACCGTGCGTTCTTCAACCGGAATAGAGCTGTGATTACGCAGAATATCCAGCAGAATAAACCGAGTAATTCCCGGTAGTATCTGATTATCCAGCTCTGAAGTAATCACGACACCATTTTTTACAATATAAGTATTAACTGCACTACCCTCGGTCATTTCATTACGCTCGTTGTATAAAATGGCCTCATCGTGACCGGCATCATGACCCTGTTGATAATGCAGTACGTTGCCCAGTAACGCGGTGGATTTAATATTGCACCGCTTCCAGCGTAAATCCGGACAGGTAGAGACTCGGTAGGTTTTCACCTTACTTTTATCCGCTTCAGGCTCGGAGGGAATATCAAAGGCAAACCCAAAAACGGTCGGTTTAATGCCCACCGGGTAAGCATGAGCCCTTTTAGTATCTGCTCCACGGCTAACATGAAAATAAATTCCCAAATTGCCTGAACCATTTTTCATAATCAGATTGGTTGCCACGGTTTGCCATTGCTCATACGAATAATCAAGCTCGATATTAATGGCCTGCAAACCATTTTGCATTCGTTGCATATGAGGACCAAATCCCACCAATCGGCCATGATATGAAGGGATTACCTCGTAAATACCATCGCCAAACAGAAAACCTCGATCCATTGGGGAAATTTTAGCGTCCTCCATGGGCATATAATCACCGTTCAAATAAACAATGCTCATAAATCGCCTCTAATAAAACTAGCTGTTAAATCACTTGTCACTTTATTGAAAACCACTATCTGTTTCTAGGATCTGCAAATTTACAATCTGTCAATTGCCTATAAAAAACCCGTACACTGACGAATTTGCTCAATCAAACTTTGCGCAACACTGGCACCAAGGCTGTCCTCCGTCAAACTGGGCTCCGCCGTTACTCCATCAAGCCCACCACGCTCTGACAGGTATCGAAGTAAATCCTCGACCTGAATGTCGGCCAATAAATCCTGCTGACACTTGATGCCTAACAAAGCCATTATGCCGTAGGACGCCCAGTTCGAAACATCTGCCACCAGCAGCTCATTGCAACAGGTGGTTGAGGGGATAATATTCAAGCATGCAAGCTCCGCCTCAACATTACCCATCCCTATTTCATTGCCACCATCACCAATCCCAATGCTGGGACAATCGGCATTCAACAGGAAAAAGTCGAAACTGGTACAGCGGGAGCTAATATCCTCTCCTCGCATATTAAAATATAAGCCCTGCCTGGATAGCCCGGGGTGCTCAATACTAATCAACAACTGTGGTGATAATTCAGATAAAATTTCTTGCGCTTCCTGTTCTGCCTGCGCCAGATTACCCACCAAAATCGCCTTAACCCGAAAGTCCTGACCCAGTTTCGCCGCCAATGGTTGACCACAGACAATAATGGGTTTGCCCCCCAGCTTTTCCAAAACGGAATACAGCACCATGGCACCCAGTGGTCCATCCGTTTCAAAACTATGCCGGATCGGAAATCCCGTTCCAATCAGAACGACAGCTTTATTCTGGCAAGCCTGCAGTACTAACTCTGCCGCACGAAGGTAATAGCCAGGGGACAAAAGCTGCTGCACAAACTGCATGCCTCGCAAATTTCGCGCCACCAACAAATCTTCAATTTGCTGACTGAGCATTTGTTCCCTTTTTTGCTTCAGGTCAGTTTCTTTCATACAGTTCGCAGTATGTCAGCCAAGCGTTAAAGTGCACAGGCATTTAAACTTTCCGGCTTCATCTGGCGCGCATGCGTTCGCAACAGGTCCTGAGCCACAGGTAAGGAAATCGCTTCAAAACTGAGTTTTAATCCGGGCATCAATTGCGCCAGTCTATAGGTATCCAGGGTTAACATGGCTCCTATTTTTGGATAGCCCCCGATTGACTGCCGATCACTCATTAGCACAATTGGCTGTCCATCGGCGGGAAATTGAATCGCACCCAGGCAAGTTCCCTCTGAAAGCACCCCACTTATCTGCGCAGTAACCGCCGGCCCCTTCAGGCGATAACCCATACGATCACTCTGGCCTGATACTTCATACTCACTGCTATAAAATAATCGTTGTTGCTGCCAATGAAATTGCTTTTGTTGATAACCGGCAATCACTCTAAAAGCTTGCTCAGTCTGATAATCTGGCCGTAACCTTACAGGCACTATTAACCTGCGTGATTGCTGTTGACCGCTACAGGGCAAAAGGTCTCCCTCGGCAAGCGGCCTTCCCTGCTCACCGGTATTACCCACTAAACCACCTAAACCCTCCCTGACCACCGTCGCACTACTGGAAAACACAGGGTCAATATCAAAACCACCAGACACCGCCAGATAAGCGCGCAATGCTTTTTTGGAAAAACCCAGCTCGATAATATCGCCTGTTTTGACGTTGTGGCTTTGCCAGGCTTCATAGGTTTTACCGTTAATGCTTAACGGTTGATCGGCTCCAGTCACGGCAATGGTTGAGGGTAATTGAGCCTCCAGCACCAGCCCACCCAGGGTAATTTCAATGGCCGTCGAATTGGCTTTGTTACCACACAAAAAATTGGCCCAAAGAAAAGCATCCCGATCCATAGGGCCGCCCACGGCCAACCCCATTCGGTGATACCCATAGCGACCGACATCCTGCAATAAACTCAGCATGCCGCCGTTTAATACTTTAAAACCCTGATCAGTGTTTTTAGTCATGCTGTTTTACTGCGCATTGTGTTGAGGATAGGTAGTTTTACCAATCCACCTGCCCTATCACTTTTTTGGCACCTCAATTGGACGCTGTTCACTGAAGGTCAGCCATTTCACTTAAGTCTCCACCCAATTGCAGAAACTGCTCCCGATTTATGGACTCAAATTTTACGGTGTCACCCACCTGAAAGGGCATGGGAGGTTCTTTGCCAGGAGTAAATAAAGGTTCTGGACACAGACCAATTAAGTTCCAGCCTCCAGGCGATGTGGCTGGATACACAGCAGTTTGACGATCAGCAATCGCAACTGCTCCGCGAGGCACTTTAGCTCGCGGCGTGGCAAGCCGTGGACAAGCTATCGCTGGATCGAGTTCGCCCAAGTAAGCAAAGCCCGGCGCAAAGCCGATAGCATAAACGCGGTAATCTTGCTGCTGGTGCAGGTTAATCAACTGTTGGATAGATAGATTCGCATATTGGGCAAGTCGCTCTAAATCTGGCCCAGATTCCTGCGAATAATAAACGGGGAGCGTCACCAAATTCCCTGCATTCCTATCACTATTTATGCCACCATTAATATCACTCTTTAGTAAACTCTGGATTTTATCATGCAACTCAGAGTAAGTAATTTTGAGCGGATCATAGAAAACTAATAGAGAGGCATAGGATGGCACCATATCAATCAAAAAGTCACTCAGTGAGTTCTCCAATAACTCAACCGTTGCCTGAATCTTCGACAACACCTCTGGGGATGGCTCTTCGGAAAAATAAATTATAATGCCGCTATCGCCAGCGGGACCAAGCCAGGGGAATTGCTTTGAGTATTGAATAGCCATAAGCTCAATCGACCAACTCTCGAATTTCGGCAATAGCCTGAACAGCCTCCATATTATCACCGTGAACACAGAGCGTATCCGCCTTTAATAATAAGGTCTTACCTGAAATCGTGGTGATGGTTTGTTTTCGATTAATTTGATCGACTTGCGCTAACATTTTCTCTTTGCTGTGAACTGAACCGGGCAAGCTTCGCGATAATAAGGAGCCATCATCGGCATAACAGCGATCGGCAAAGGCTTCAAACAACAGTTTTAAACCAAAGGTATCCGACTCGTGCTGGTATAGCTCAGCATCAGACGTTGCCTGCAACATCAAAGGCAATGGGCGGTAAAAACTCGCCAGTGCCTGCATGACTGCCTTACGCACCTCTGGCTTGGCCATCATGTCGTTATAGAGCGCCCCGTGCGGTTTTACATAGGAAAGCTCCAAACCCTCCGATTTCGCCATGCCATCCAAGGCGGCCACCTGATAAATCATAAACGCAATAATTTCCTCAGGACTGCATTGCATGGAGCGGCGACCAAAACCTGCCAAATCGGGATAGGCGGTGTGGGCACCTACCGACACTTGATGCTTTTTTGCCAGCTGTAAAGTGCGCCGAATCGTCAACGGGTCACCCGCATGAAAGCCACAGGCAATACTCGCCTGGTCAATAAAAGGCATTACCGCTTCGTCCTGCCCCATCGACCAGGCACCAAAGCTCTCACCCAGATCACAGTTGATTAAAAGAGTCATTTTTAACCTGTTTTAGACTGTTACATTTTGCGGCTAAATAAAGCTGACCAGACACGGCATCCATTAACACTATTGTCAGCCCTTACTGCTAGAGTTTTCATTACTTACTATTAGTTTAGACACGTTTAAGCCCGACAGTTTATTGAATAGAGGAAAGTTTTAAAAACATTAGTAGATTTGCACACTTCTTGGGCAATACCAGTTTTGGCAATTCCAGTTTGCGCAAAGCCCAAGTTTACATAATTGCCAAACGACTATTGGGAATATCAGTTACCAGCATACAACCGGGGCTGTGGGTTATACAGAAAGGTGGTCGCGCATGCTCCAATGCGACCTGAGGCGTAACACCACAAGCCCAGAACAACGGTACTTCACCGGGTTTGATTTCCACGGCATCACCAAAATCAGGCTGATTGATATCTCTGATGCCAATTTGGTCGGGGTCACCAAAATGCAGCGGCGCACCGTGAACAGAGGGAAACCGTGTGCAGATCTGGATTGCGCGAATAGCATCTGCGGGTTTAAAAGGCCGCATACTGACCACACTATTACCACTAAAGTGCCCCGCCGGACGACAGGGTATATTAGTACGATACATCGGCACATTGACGCCCTCTGTAATATTGCGTACCTCCAGCCCATCACTAATCAGCGCTTCCTCAAAGGAAAAGGAGCAACCCAGCAGGAAAGTCACCAAATCCC
This sequence comes from Oceanicoccus sp., assembly GCA_965661375.1. GTDB lineage: Bacteria > Pseudomonadota > Gammaproteobacteria > Pseudomonadales > Dasaniaceae > Oceanicoccus. The sequence goes on from CBFIDJ010000005.1 coordinate 181,587, forward strand.
CATTCCAATAATGACTAATATTGCTAAGCTCCTCACTCATCACGCCGTTAGTAAAAATTCGGTAGCGCGATATGTCTGAGCGAATATCAATATCCAGCCCCAATTCCGGCAACAGAAACTCACCGGGACTGGCTGACATTCCCACCAATGGGCAGGGTCTGGGGTTTAACTGGCAAAACTGTAAAAACTCAGTGGCCCAGCTGCTGGGTAAAATAACCAGATTGCATTGCACAAATCCCTTGGCATAGCCTGAAGTATTGCCCGCATGCTCTCCGCGACGGATTTTTTGTCGAAGGTCATAGGGAGACATATCAGCAGTAGCGGCTGTCATAATTCAGTACTCCTTATCGATGCTGGTTCTTTAGGTTTCTAGCCCTTTAATATCACTTGGCACTTTATTGTTACTAAGCCCTAAGCGAAAACGACGGTTTTATTGCCTAACACTATCACTCTATCAGCCAAATGATAACGCAGTGCCCTGGCCAGCACACTGCGTTCGACATCTTTACCCAATCGCACCAATTCATCTTTATCATCACCATGATCAACGCGAACCACATCCTGTTCGATAATCGGGCCCTCATCCAGTTCCTGAGTAACATAATGGCTGGTTGCCCCAATCAGTTTAACCCCGCGCTCAAAGGCCTTTTGGTATGGGTTGGCGCCGATAAAAGACGGCAAAAAACTGTGGTGAATATTGATCATCTTACCGGCAAACTTTTCGCAAAGCGTGGGTGGTACAATCTGCATATAACGCGCCAGCACAATCGTTTCGGCATTATGCCGTTCAATAATATCTTCCATTGTGGCAAAGGCCTGCGTTTTGTCAGCCTTATCAACGGGCACATAATGGAACGGAATGCCGTGCCACTCCACCATACTGCGAAGATTCTCATGGTTGGAAATTACGCAGGGAATATCGCAATCCAATTCACCACTGTGCCAGCGATGTAATAAATCAGCCAGACAATGTGAAGCATGACTGGCCAGTAATACGACTTTTTGCTTCTCCTCAGAGTCGCGAATATACCACTTCATGTTTAACCCTGAAGCCAACTCAGCGAACTGTTCCCTAAACTCATCCAGCGTGCAGCTGAGTGTGTCGGCGCTGATCACCAGACGCATAAAAAACCAACCATTTTCGCGATCTGTGTGGTTATTAGCTTCGAACAAAGAGCCACCATGAGCGGCGATAAACCCAGTAACCCTATAGACCAGCCCCACCTGATCGGGACAGGAAATCACTAATCGGTATGTTCTAAACGGCGCATCACTCATAAATTCTCTAACCACCCTACAACTGATTTATTACTAAATATTCAAAAGTCTTAACATCGTGAAGTCGAGTCACTCTGCTGATCCACTCCACTACTGTGGGTTTAGCTCCATACTAGCACCTAGCCATTCGGTATCACGACAGACTGCGGCCCTTGCTCAATCTCATTAATCCAGCGGCAACTCGGTTTTATCCACTAATTTACGTAATACGAAACTTGAATGTACACCACTTACCCCTTCCAGCGAGGTTAACTGGCCCAACAAAAATTTTTCGTAGTGCTGCATATCTTTGACGACTACCTTCAACAAGAAGTCAGCCGATTGTCCGGTCACAATATAGCATTCAATCACCTCCGGGAACTTGGCTACTTGGCTCTCAAATCTTTCAAAACGTTCCGGGGTATGGCGATCCATCGCAATGCTAACCATGGCCATTAAATTCAAACCCAGCGCCTTGGTATTCAGCAGGGTGACATGGCTGTCGATGATCCCTGACTCCTCCAACCGTTTCACCCGTCGGGAACAGGGCGTAGGCGAAAGCCCAACCGCCTCGGCCAGCTCCAAATTACTGATCCGCCCATTGCGCTGCATCAGCTGCAAAATATGTTTATCAATGCGATCCAGTTTAACTGTCACAGCGCTGTCTCCAAAAGTGTCAATAGCATGCCAAGCACAATCATAGTGAGTTTATCTAATATTTAAAGTTTAAATAGCGAATAAATGCATAAATTCTTCAAATAAAGGCAGACTTTGCAACCATTCGCTAGCCTGAACTCGATAAAGTAACTACAACATCAAGGCCGCTCCCCGCCACCTTGCAATCTTCACCTCACAAGGGTGATAACAGCTGCTGGTCTAGCCACAAGCTAGAGGGGAACAATGCTTTACCCAAGCCATAGGCACTTGGTGGATATTGTCAAAAACTTATACAGCACAATGGAAATACACAGCTAAAAGGCAGAACAACCATGAACGGCTTCAACCACAGTAAATATCAGGCATTTAAACCGATCCATAAACCAGACCGTCGCTGGCCAGACCAGACTATTCAGCAAGCGCCACAGTGGTGCAGCGTAGATCTCAGGGATGGCAACCAGGCTCTGGTAGAACCTATGAATCCGGCGCAGAAAATGGAGCTGTTTCAACTGTTGGTGGATGTGGGTTTCAAGCAGATAGAAGTCGGGTTTCCGGCCGCCTCGCAGACTGACTACGACTTCGTTCGAAAAATCATTGATGAGGGCCTGGTCCCCGATGATGTCACGATTCAGGTATTAACCCAGGCCCGTGAGGATTTGATCAAGCGTAGCTTTGAATCCCTGTGTGGCGCCAAACGCGCCATCGTACATCTGTATAACTCTACCTCCACTGTCCAGCGTGAGCAGGTGTTCAAGATGGACCGTGAACAGATCAAGGCGATTGCGATTCGCGGTGCCGAGTGGGTCAATCAGTATGCGGCCGAATACCCCGCTACGGAGTGGCAGTTTGAGTACTCGCCCGAAAGTTTTACCGGCACCGAACTGGAGTTTGCGATCGAAGTCTGTGACGCGGTCACCGCCGTCTGGCAGCCGACAGCTAAAAATCCGGTTATTATCAACTTGCCCTCTACCGTGGAGATGGCGACACCCAATATCTACGCAGACCAGATCGAATGGGTTTGTGACCATATCGCCCGACGCGAGGCAATCTTGATTAGTCTACATACTCATAACGACCGCGGTTGCAGTGTCGCTGCGGCAGAATTAGGCGTCATGGCAGGCGCTGACCGGGTTGAAGGTACTTTGCTGGGCAATGGCGAGCGCACCGGTAATATGGATGTGGTTACTATGGGCATGAACCTTTATAGCCAGGGTGTGGATCCGCAACTGAACTTCGCCGCTATGGATCGTATTATTGATGTGGTCACCCGCTGCACACAGATTCCCCTACATCCGCGTCACCCTTATGCGGGTGAGTTAGTTTTCACAGCTTTTTCCGGCAGTCATCAGGATGCGATTAAAAAATGTCTCGACCTCTATAACGAAGGCGACAAATGGCAGGCCGCCTATCTGCCGATTAACCCTGCCGATTTGGGCCGCGATTATCAGGAAGTTATCCGTATCAACAGCCAGTCCGGCAAAGGTGGCATCGCCTATGTGTTAGAAAAAGACTATGGTTTGCAACTACCCCGTTGGCTGCAAGTAGATTTCAGTCAGCACATTCAGCAAGAAGCCGAACAATCTGCAGGAGAAGTTTCTTCTGCAGCGATTTTTTCGGTCTTCAAAAATGTGTATCTGAATATTAGTCAGCCCTTGCAATTAAACGGCTACCAGATGAGCCGGCAGAATGATCAGGACCAACTGACTGTCAATCTTACCACTGCCGATGGACTAACCACCATCAGCGGTAGCGGCCAGGGCGTGCTGGATGCCTTTATCAGCGCACTTAATAATCAGCTGGGCAGTGATGTTATGCTGATTGAATACAGCGAACACACATTGGGCGATACCGAACAGGCCGATGCTGTGAGCTATATTCAACTTAGTATTGATGGCCAGCGCAGCTGTGGTGTCGGTCAGAGTAATGACATTGTGGATGCGAGTTTCTGCGCGATTCTCAGTGCGGTCAATCGAGCCGAGGTGGCAGGCGTTCGCTTAGCCGCTAATGGATAATAGTGTGCCAAGGGCCTTTAATATGGCACTACATTAAGTTAAAGATCAGACACCACTAATTAACTAACGGCACTTTTTTTGCGCCCCAGTGTCAGATACAAAACAGGCTGATGGTATCTTCCAAATTGCATCTCGAACCTGCTCCACAAACTTTATGCCAGCTATTAAGGCTAAGAGTTATAGGGAGTGGGGGTTATAGGGAGTGGCATGCTGTAGCGTCAGACATTTCCGCGTTAAAACAGCAACAAGGATAAGCCTGACTCATCGACAATTAACTCAAAAAATGGAGTTCATATGCGCTGTTCATCTAAAGCCCTAGCCGCAGGCCTGATGTCATTGTTACTCATATTCAGCAGCATATTTGCTGTAACGGCTCAGGCTTCACTAGTCACAACATCTACTGCCATTGAGCAACAGCAAGCACAATATGATCGTGAAAGCCTAATGCAGGCTATCGAAAAAGATGAAATTCGGGATCAGCTTATCAGTCTTGGGGTTGACCCTTTACAGGTGGAACAACGCATCGAAGCGATGACCCCCTCAGAGCTTGCTCAGCTAAATACGGAAATCAATGAGCTACCGGCTGGTCAGGGTGTTCTCGGTGTACTACTAACGGTATTCATCGTCTTTATGATTACGGATATGCTATGTGCTACTGACGTATTCGCTTTTGTCAGATGCATTAACAGGTAATTGATGGCGTCGGACGAGTGCCCTGCCATCGACGCGTTGTAATAACCTTAGCAGGAATGTTATCCGCGTTCCTGCTAACCGGTTGTGCGACTGTTCCTACCGACACCATCAGGCAGACCATACATCAGCTTTCTGAATTGCCACGTCAACACGAGATCGCCAACACTCCGTTTTTTCCTCAAACAGAATACCAGTGTGGTGCCGCCGCCCTGGCTACCGTCCTCAATTACCGCAGCCTTCGCATTGAACCGACCCAGCTTGAACCGCTACTCTATATCCCCGCGAAAAAAGGCAGCTTAAGTATTGAATTAGTGGCTCAGGCCCGTCAACAAGGCTTGGTCGCCTATCAAATTGCACCCAAACTGGAGAATTTGATTCAGGAGATCCACGCTAACAACCCTGTTCTGGTTTTTCAGAATCTGGGCTTATCCTGGTTTCCACAGTGGCATTACGCAGTTGTGATCGGCTACGATCTGGAACAACAAACCCTGCTACTACGCTCGGGAACAACGCGACGACATCAAGTCAGTTTGCAAGCTTTTATGAATACATGGATGCGTGCCAGGCAGTGGGCTATTGCCATTGTTCCGCCCGACACCCTGCCAGCTACCGCAGAGGTTCTGCCCTGGTTGCAGGCCACCTCCGATCTCGAGCAATTCGTCCCTGAAGCCGCAGAACAGGCCTATATAACAGCCCTCAGCCGATGGCCGGAAAATACCGAAGTGGATAATCTTGCCCGCCTGGGTTTGGCTAATATCGCCTACCAGAAAGAAGATTATGTCAAAGCCCGAGACTGGCTATTGAAGGGAAACGGCCCCGCCTCGGCAGCGCAGTGGAACAACCTGGCTTATACCCTCATGGAATTGCAATGCCCGCAGGCTCCACTACAAGCCGTACTATGTGCTTTAAAACTTCAACCAACAAACCCAAACCTGAAAAGCTCTTATCAGGAGTTAGTGGATCGCAATCCAAGCAGCTCGGAACATATTGCTGAACTCTGTATGATCCCGCAGTGTTAAAGGTCTAGTCTGGTGAAACTCTGACGTAGTAAAACTGATCCTTGCTATAGCCCTTGTAAAACTCAGCGTAACCATTAGTTATTCGGCCATCACCGCAGCCAAGCGCTCGGGGTGACGCCAGCGACCACCAAGCAACCGACAGTTAAACGTCACTGCCAGCATAATAATCATCGCCACAAAGGCCCACCAGCTTACCAACGGGTCCAGCTTGTATATACGAATAATAAAATATTGCGCCACCAACATCAGCCAGTGGAGTGTAATCGACGCTGTCATTAACCAGCGCGTGTCCCCTGCTCCACGCAGTACACCACCGGCAACCAGGGCGCTGGCATCGGCCATGGCATAGGTCGCCAGCCCCACCATCATCAAGCTAGCCAATTCCCGCACCTGCGGAAAAACTGCGTCTGGCGTGCTAAATACTTCGACAAAAGGCACTCGGAACAGAATAAAACACAATCCCAGAAAGCCGGAAAACCCCCAGCCCAGTAAGAAGCCGGATGCAATCACCCGGTTGGCTTCCGTCAAATCACCGGAGCCAACCAAACGTCCAATTGACGACATCAAGGCGATATTGACTCCCAGCATGGGAATAAAGCTCAAAATATCCCAGTTCAATACAATCGCAACGGATGCCCCCTCTACAACGCCGTAGGATTGAAACAACAGGATAAAGATATTGAAAGTGACAAAGGTCAGAAAAGTTTCCAGACCGGAGGGCAAACCCAGACGAAAGTAACGGCGTAAAATACCACTATTAAACTGCAGGGATTTATCGACACTGAATCGCTGCCGGATACGTGGCCGAAGGTAAAAAAAGATGAACAGACACATCGCAAGCAGCGTCGCCGTTATGGTTCCAATACCTGCGCCATTTAAACCCAGGGCTGGCAAACCGAACAGGCCAAAAATCAACACATAACTCAGCGGGATATTGACTAACACGCCTAGCACATCGCAAATCATAATAGTGCGAGTACTACCAATGCCGGCAAAAAACGCGGCGAAGCAGGATTTACCCAAGGAAAATAATGTGCCTGCCATCAGGATTAGATAGTACTCCCGCTCCAGCTTTGCCTGGTCTGGCTCATGCCCCACCATGGCAAAAACATCACAGACAAAGTAAGTGAGTGTCGCCAGTATGGGGATAAACAGGATGGCCAGCAGCAAGCCCTGGGTCAGCACCTGTGAGCACTTTTCCTTCGCACCTGCGCCGAGATACTGTGCCACCATGGCATTGCCATAGGCGATAATGCCACTGAACAGGCATATAGTGGAGAAGGAGGCGACACCGCCTCCCAGAGCTGCAGCAATATGCAGCGAGCTGATCTCAGACATAAACAGCCGATCAGTGAAAATCATCACGGCGAAAGTACCCTGCGAGACCATCATGGGCAGCGCCAGTTTGAGTATCTGACGTAACGTTGAAATGCAGATTAAGCGTTGGAACATAAAGAGCTGACTGTCCTGTGCCTAAGAGGGCTTGCTAACACGCCACCTGATAATGATGACTAAGGGTATTCAATATCAGAGGGAACGCAAACAATAAACCCGGCACAGGGCCGGGCTTAAAAATATGGTACGCCCATCAGGATAGACTCCAAATAAGCTTCAGCTTATTTGGCCCCTCGCGGGCGCCTTCGGCGGTCCAAATTACTCACGTAATTTGTCGAACCAGGTTCTTGGCTGATAACTAGCACCGCCATTAAAGTTATCCGCATGTACGG